>DATCSW010000025.1:0-153866 GCA_036568265.1 Thiobacillus sp. | reverse complement strand
AGGCACTGCGCCTGTGAAAGTAGGTCATCGTCAGACTCCTTATTCGTTTGCTTCGCTTAAACCGAAGCAAACATTCAAACCCCCTCCCAAAAAGAGGGGGTTTTTTATTGCCCATTAGCACTAAAAAAAGAAAATGCGGCCGTTCGAATAAATTGTTAATGTTTTAAATCATGCACTTACCTTCCATCTACGACTTAAGTTGTATATGGGGGAGGAGAAAAAAAGAGTAACTTGTTTTTGTGGATACTTTCCACAATTACTCAACTTGTGAATAGGGATAAAACATGAAAAATCTGATTGGTAGCATGTTGTTATTGGCTGGGCTGATTGCGTTTCCTGCATTTGCTGCGGTAAATCTCAATACGGCAACTCAGTCTGAACTGGAAGCAGTGAGGGGTCTGGGGCCAGCTAAAGCAAAAGCCATTATTGCGTATCGTGAATCCAAAGGTGGATTTAAGAGCGTGGACGATCTGGGGAGTGTGAAGGGATTTGGCAAGGCCACGATTGATAAGTTGAGGGCGGAATTGTCTGTTGATCAGCCCCAGGCCAAAGCCAAGAAGTAATTCACATTGTCTGGTTTGTAGAGGTACGGCCTGCCTCGTTACAAATGCTAACGAGGCAGGCATTAAAACAGTACACATTCCGTCTTCATACATACTTATTTGTGTTGATGTAGTTGCACTTGCCGTGCTGTCGCGGTGTAAATGAAGGCGCGCCGGTATAATGCATGTCTTTGTCTGCGTGTGGTTCCTCATGTCTACCCTTGCCACTATCTTGCTCGTCACGGCTGCGGGTAGCTTGTTGAGCCTATTGCTGGCAGCAGTTCTGGCATTTTCCGCGAGGCCGAATTGGGTCCCGGTTTTGGTAAGTTATGCGATTGGCGCGCTACTGGGTGCGGCTTTGCTTGAAGTGCTGCCTGAGGCGGTTGAGATGGGAGGGGATATCCGCGTTGTCAGCCAATCCTTATTAGCTGGCATATTGCTGTTCTTCCTTTTAGAAAAATTGGTGCTTTGGCGTCATTGCCACCATGAAGCGTGTGAAGCGCATGGCACGCCCGTACACAAGCCCGAGCAACACGATCATGGCCGGTCAGGCCTGATGATCACAGTCGGCGATACATTCCATAATTTTGTCGATGGCCTCATTATTGCAGGCGCTTTTTTGGTCGACTTTCGATTAGGCATGGTGACAGCGCTTGCCATTATTGCGCATGAAATTCCTCAGGAAATCGGCGACTTTCTGATTTTGCTGCATTCAGGCTATACCCGCACGCGAGCGCTACTACTCAATTTTTTGACTGGTGTGGCGACGTTGGTCGGCGCGCTGGTGGGCTACTTTGCTTTGCGTGAGTTGCAGGGCTGGATGCCTGTATTGCTGGGCCTGGCAGGCGCCAGCATGTTGTATGTGGCCATGTCGGACTTGATTCCGGGTTTACACAAGCGTGCTGAGATTAAATCAACTTTCCAGCAATTAGTGTTGATTGCGATGGGAATCAGCAGTGTCGGACTCGTGGGGTTTCTCCTCGGCAACGGACACTGATCTGAGGCGTGGCTTTCCGAAGATAAAGACAAACAGCGCGAGCGGTATCACACCCAAAAATATCAGGATGGCCA
This sequence comes from Thiobacillus sp., assembly GCA_036568265.1. Classification (GTDB taxonomy): domain Bacteria; phylum Pseudomonadota; class Gammaproteobacteria; order Burkholderiales; family Thiobacillaceae; genus Thiobacillus. Next base: position 152,253 of record DATCSW010000025.1, on the reverse strand, counting down.
ATGCTTTGCCGATGCTGCTGGCTGTTATCGCCATCATCAATATTACGTAAGCCCAGGCAATCGCTACGATGTACATAAAACATTTCCTTTAGTGAACACCATGGTAACCAAAGTACACATGGCACGCACGCCTACCGTATGATTTGTTTCGTTAGGATGTCCCAAGGCGACGGTTGAGCCCACAAACGCAATATCTCACGCTTGGCTTCGAGCAGTTCGATCACCAGCTTTTCTGTCTTGTCCGGTGTAACGGCCTTAACCCACTTGTAAAGACCGTGGGTGGAAACGCTCAGCCGGGCTGACACTTCGGTAACTGAATAACCACGTTCGACCACCTGTCGAACTGCTTCTTCTTTAAACTCCGGGGTAAATCTCTGCGTACTCATGTCACTCCTCCTATGATCAAATCATAGGCCCGGAATGCCTACTGAACAGGGGGTCGTCCACAGCCAGCGCAAATATTCAAGCATGTACAGCGTACATATAATGAGCGACAGCGCGTAGTCGGCGTATTTAACGCGCGATTGAAGATAGCTTTTTCGGACGTCGCCAGACTTTCCAGGTGTCCGCCCGAGTCACGTGCAGCATTTGACCGTTAACCGGATCAATCAGCTGTAAACCCGTTGGGCCGAGTGTGCCCAGCGATGCGCGTAGGGGGGCAAACCATTGTTCTTCCAGTGATATAAGCGCCGCGCGCCAGCCATACGCATCGCCGCATTGCCCCGCGAGGGTTAAGGTATCAAGCACAATCCTATCCATGCTTGTCGCACTGGACTGAATCCAGTGCGATGGCGGGTGGTTGATCTGCAGGTTGCAAAAAGCACCGAGTGCACGAGCGGATGCCTCATGCGCGAACAGCTTGCCGCTAGCATCAACAGCGTGAGGCCTGGCGCCTCCTCCCCACAGCCATAACGCATTCACTGGCAATTCGCCACGTGATTCACGCGCCTGGTTGACCGGATGCTCATACAACAGCATCTGGATTTCATTGAGCAGACTTCGAAATTGTGGCGCATCTTCACCTTGGGGCAGGTGCAACTGAATGTCTCGGCCCGCAGCGATGGATAGCGGGGTGGTCAGGAGCCGGGGGGGCTGGGTATACCGGAGATACCAGCGTTCAGTGTGGAGTGGCAGAAGATGCAGCGCGGTACCAAAATGTTCGGTGATAGATCGAGCCAAGGACTCCGATTCAGCTTGGGATAAATTGATTGCGTGGCCACCGGCCAATACGATGCGGTCGCGCATCACGCTCAAGTGGACGGGGTCGGCGCGCAGCCAATAAGCATCATGGGCGGCTTCCCCATCGGACTCCAGTGTGATCGGCGCAATGGGCCAGTCCTGTTGGCGAGGAATGCCCAGCAATGAGCAGAGCGCGGCTTCAGTCCCTTCGGCCGGACAGGTCTGTAGTTTGCCTCGTGCCAGCAGGGTCTCCAGAGCGGGCACTTTTAGATTCTGCGTGGCCGTTTCGAGCAGACGCAGGTCCGGAAACAAATGGGGAATCAGAATGATCATGAGTCGAGTGTATCAACTCGACTCGGTAGAATGGCCAGCATGCGCCAGACTTTTCATGAAACCACGATTGCCACCCGTGGCAAGGGGCTCTATGCCTTTACCCCGCAGCTCAGTACCTGGGTACAGGCGAGCGGGATCGAGCAGGGATGCTCACTGTGTATATTCGCCATACTTCGGCCAGCCTGCTGATTCACGAGAATGATGATCCGACTGTGCAGAGCGATCTGGAACGTTTTATGTCACGTTTGGTACCGGAAGGCGATCCGATTTACGAGCATACGCAGGAAGGCGCAGACGATATGCCAGCGCACGTCCGTTCGGCTCTGACGCAAACGCACCTGGCCATCCCGGTATCCGGTCGGCTGCCCATGCTCGGCACCTGGCAGGGTGTCTATGTGTTTGAGCACCGCCGCGCGCCGCAGATACGTCATGTGGTGCTGCATCTGCTGGGTGAATAGCCATGCTGTGGCATACTCGCAAAATTCTTTAAGCGAGTTCTGTTTTGCTGCCCTTTGAACTTCAGATCGGCCTGCGCTACACCCACGCCAAGCGCAGCAACCATTTCATTTCCTTCATTTCCATTGTATCCATGGCGGGTATCGCGCTTGGCGTGATGGCGCTGATCGTGGTGTTGAGTGTGATGAATGGGTTTCAGGAGGAGTTGCGCACCCGCATTCTGGGCGTGGCAGCACACTTGGAGATCAGCGGCCCCGCGGACCGCTTGTCCGACTGGCGTGATGTGCTGGCCCAGGCGAAGCAGAATAAAAGCGTGATGTCAGGCGCGCCCTATGTCAATTCGCAGGGCATGCTGGCCAATGGGGACTCCGTGCGCGGCGCGGTCATTCGTGGCGTGGAGCCGGAGCTGGAAAATCAGGTGGCCGACTTTGCGCAGTACATGAAAATGGGCAAGCTGAGCGACCTCAAGCCTGGCGAGTTCGGCATCATCCTGGGTGGCGAGCTGGCGCGTGTGCTGAACGTCTACCCCGGTGATAAGGTCGTGTTGCTGAGTCCGCAGGGCAACATCACACCGGCTGGCGTGATGCCGCGCGTCAAGCAGTTCACCGTCACCGGCATTTTTGAAGCCGGCATGTTCGAATACGATTCCGGCCTGGCATTGATCAATATGCGGGACGCGCAAAAGCTGCTGCGGCTGGGTGGTGACGTATCGGGTGTGCGCCTGAAGCTCGATGAACTATTCCGTGCGCCGTTCGTGACACGCGAATTGTCGCAAAGCCTCAATGGTGAGTTCTACATTACTGACTGGACACAAAGTCACGCCAACTTCTTCCGCGCGGTAGCGATCGAAAAACGCATGATGTTTTTGATTCTGCTGCTGATTGTTGCGGTCGCGGCATTCAACATTGTGTCCACGCTGGTGATGGCGGTCACCGACAAGCAGTCGGACATTGCCATTTTGCGCACGCTCGGCGCCAGGCCAGGTTCGATCATGACCATCTTCATGGTGCAGGGGGCGTTCATTGGTGTGTTCGGTACATTACTCGGCGTAGCGAGTGGCGTGTTACTGGCGCTCAACCTGGAGACCGTCGTGCCCATCATCGAGCGCATGGCTGGCATGGATTTGTTCCCGGCCGATGTGTATTACATCAACGAGCTGCCATCCAAGCTGGATTGGAGTGACGTTGGCGTCATTGGCGGCGTGTCCTTGCTGATCAGCCTGATCGCAACCTTGTATCCCAGCTGGGCGGCTTCGCGCATCAATCCGGCGGAGGCGCTGCGCTATGAGTGAGATCGTGTTGCGTTGTTCCGGCTTGGGCAAAACCTTTCGCCAGGGCAAAAATGACGTTCCGGTTCTGACCGGCGTCGATCTGGATGTGCGGGCAGGCGAGTCGCTTGCCATCGTTGGCGCTTCGGGTTCCGGCAAAAGCACGCTGCTGCATTTGCTGGGCGGCCTCGATACACCAACCGCTGGAAAAATCGAATTACTGGGGCGTGATCCCTTCGCCATTTCCGAAGCGGCACGCTGCGAATTGCGCAACACCGCCCTGGGTTTTGTTTATCAGTTTCACCACCTGCTGCCGGAATTTTCGGCGCTGGAAAATGCTGCCATGCCGCTGACCATCAGGCGGCTCGGTCAAGCCCAGGCGATGACCCGTGCGGAAGTGGTCCTGACGGAAGTGGGCCTGGGCCATCGGCTGCCGCATCGTCCTGGCGAGCTTTCTGGCGGCGAGCGTCAGCGTGTAGCGATCGCACGCGCACTGGTCACGCAGCCCGCCTGCATCCTGGCCGATGAACCCACCGGTAATCTCGATCGCCACACCGCTAACGCAGTGTTCGATCTGATGCGCGAGCTCAACCTGAAACACAACACCAGTCTCATTGTCGTCACCCACGATATCGATCTGGCTGCCCGGATGGACCGGCAGTTACGGCTGGTGGACGGGATGTTGCAACCGGTTTAACGTTCCCACGCGATGCGGATTGTACTCATCGCGTTTTGTGTTGGGGTGTGGCTGTTGCAGCAGCAAGCCGCTTTACCGCCTGCGCGCTGGCTGTGGGGGCTGCCGCTCCTGTCAGCTGTTCTGCTGCTGCCGCGTTTTTCCACCTGGTTTATTGAACACCTACGCCGTGCTGGCGTTGCTTTGCTATGCGTGGCGCTCGGCTTTGCCTGGGCGGCGTGGCGGGCCGACATCCGGCTGGCTGATCGACTGCCCGATCATTGGCAGGGAATCGATATCACCGTGGTCGGCGTGGTGAGCGATTTACCGCACACCAATGCGCGTGGCGAGCGCTTTGTGCTGGATGTTGAGCAGGTCGTTACGCCCCATGCGCCGAATTTGAAGCGGATTCAACTGATGCGCTACTGGCCGCGCCAGGGGCCTCGAGAAGCTACTGTGCATGCCGGCGAGCGATGGCAATTCACGGTTCGATTAAAGCGCCCCTACGGCACCCACAACCCGCACGGTTTTGATCTCGAGGCCTTTATGCTGGAGCGGGGCATCGCCGGCTCAGGCTATGTGCGCAATACCCCGGAGCCACACCGTATTGATGCCCAAGCTTCCACCCTCAGCGCATGGGTGGCTGCCACGCGTGCGGGTATACGTGGGCGGATTGCTTCCACGCTGGGTGATGCGCCATACGCTGGCGTGATTACTGCCCTGGTGATCGGCGACCAGCGCAGCATCCCGCACAACCAATGGCGAGCCTTCACCCGCACGGGTGTGAATCATCTGCTGAGCATTTCAGGCCTGCACGTCACCATGATTGCGGCACTGATGGGCTGGCTGGCGGCATTGGGCTGGCGGCGTTGGCCGCGTGCGGCAGAGCGCCTACCCGCACGTCAGGCGGGGCTGGTGATTGCGGTGTTGGCCGCGTGTGCATATGCGGTACTGGCGGGATTTCAGGTGCCGGCACAGCGCACTTTGTTCATGCTGGGCGTATTGGCGCTGGCCTTCTGGGGGCGACGCGAACCGCGTCCCTTTTCGGCGCTGATCTGGGCCTTGTTTGCAGTATTGCTGATCGATCCCTGGGCCGTGTTGTCTGCCGGTTTCTGGCTATCGTTTGGTGCCATAGCGGCCATCCTGTGGGTGAGCTTTGGCCGCGTGACCCTGCCTGACAAACTGCGCGGCTGGGTCACGGTGCAGGCGGCCGTGACGTTGGCACTGGCCCCCGCCTTGTTATTGTTGTTCCAGCAGGTGTCGATCGTGTCGCCGTTGGCCAATGCAGTGGCGATTCCCGTCGTGAGCTGGCTGGTGACGCCGCTGGCTTTGCTGGGCGTGATCGTGCCCCCGCTGTGGCATGCGTCGGCGTGGATCATGGAAGGCTTGGGGCAGGGGCTGGTATGGGCCAGTGCCTTACCTTGGGCGGTGGCGGCTCGGCCTGTACCGGATGCCTGGGCGACGCTACTGGCGGTAGTGGGGACGGTGTGGCTATTGTTACCGCGCGGATTTCCGTTACGGGCGATGGGAGGCCTGCTCTGGCTGCCGATTGTGTTTCCGCATCAAGCCCAGATCGCACCCGGCCACTTTCAGGCTGACGTGATCGACGTTGGACAGGGCACCGCCATTCTGATTCGAACGCCGCATCATGCGCTGCTCTACGATACCGGCGCGGCGTTTGCCGATAGCGACTCGGGCGAGCGCATCATCGTGCCATATCTGCGTGCATCAGGGGTGAGTGCGTTATCCGGGGTGATGGTCTCGCACGATGACAACGATCACAGCGGCGGCTTGTTGTCCGTGCTGCGTGATATTCCAACCGGCTGGTTGTTGCACGGCTTGCCTGCTTCGAGCCCTTTGCTGAGCACCGCTCCTCAGCCCCGTCAATGCTATCGGGGTCAGCAATGGGAATGGGACGGCGTACGCTTTGAGATACTCAATCCGCAGGCCAAAGCCTATGTTGAAGGCAACCGCCGCGACAATGATTTCAGCTGCGTGCTGAAAGTCAGCCTGGGTAAACAGCGCTTGTTGATCACGGGGGACGCCGAACGGCGTGGCGAGCTTGAGTTACTGGAATCGGGCATTGATCTTTCAGCTACTGTGCTGGTGGCGGGCCATCACGGCAGCCGCACGTCTTCGTTGGTCGAATTTGTCGAGCAGGTCAAACCCGCTGTGGCAGTGTTCACCGTGGGCTACCATAATCGTTTCAACCACCCGCATCCGCAGGTACTGGCCCGTTATCGCGAGCAGCATTCACGTATTTTGCGTAGCGACAGCAACGGTCTGATTCGCATGACGTTTGGTGAAGCAGGGGTGGAGGCCTCAGAATATCGTCCGACATATCGTCGTTACTGGCACGACTTCAATCAATGAACGAAACCGTCCGCCCTCGCTGCTTTGATTCGACCGATCTGGAAACAGCCAGGCAGGCGCTCGCGCGGGTGTTACCTGTAGCTGAAAACGACCTGCCCTGGCGCGCGCTGGCTTATGCGCATGAGCAATTGGGTGATACCCAGGATTTTGCCCATAGCGTTGGATCCGCGCTCATCGTTGCCGAGTTGCGGGTGGGGGCGGATGCGGTGGCGGCAGCCTTGTTGCACGGCTGCCTGGATGAGTCGCCTGAGTTCGAGGCCAACTTCGGCATGGCGGCGCAGCTGGCGCGCGGGGTGACCGCCATGGCGCGGATTGAGACGCTGGCCACCAGTGCCACCGACAAGCGTATCGATCCGCATGCCCAGCTTGAAGCCTTGCGTCAGATGGTGCTGGCAATGGTGGAGGATATTCGCGTGGTGCTGGTAAAGCTGGCCGAGCGCATGCATGCATTGCGCTGTGCCGCGAATGAAGACGCCGCCACGCGAGAAGCACTGGGGCAGCAGGCACGCGAACTGTTTTCGCCCTTGGCGAGTCGCCTTGGGGTGTGGCAGATCAAGTGGGAAATGGAGGATTGGGCGTTTCGTTATCTGGAGTCCGATACCTACAAGACCATCGCGGCGAAGCTGGATGAAAAGCGTGCGAGCCGGGAAGCGTATATCCACGGCATCATCGAGCGCTTGCAAGCCGAGCTGACTTCGCACGGGATCGAGGCCGAGGTCAGCGGGCGGCCCAAGCACATTGCCAGTATTGTCAACAAGATGCGACGCAAGCGGTTAAGCTTCGAGCAGCTATACGACATTCGTGCGGTGCGCGTGCTGGTTCGGCACGAGATCGATTGCTATACCGTGCTCGGGCTGGCGCACAACCTGTGGCAGCCGATACCAGGTGAATTCGACGACTACATCTCACAGCCCAAAAGCAATGATTACCGCTCGCTGCATACGGCGGTGATCGGACCGGAAGATCGCGCGGTCGAAATCCAGATCCGCACCTTCGACATGCATCACCATGCCGAGCTCGGTGTGGCTGCGCACTGGCGTTACAAGGAAGGCGGCCGCCAGGACGCGCAATATGAAGAAAAAATTGCCTGGCTACGGCGCATCCTGGAATGGAAGGATGACGTTGCCGACAGCAGCGAATTTACCGAGCAGTTCAAGACCGAACTGTTTCACGATCAGGTCTATGTTCTGACCCCGCAGGGGCGGGTGGTGTCGCTCGATCGTGGTGCGACCCCAGTGGACTTTGCCTACGCACTGCATACTGATCTCGGCCATCGTTGCCGGGGTGCCAAGGTCGATGGCGCGATGGTGCCCTTGAATACCGTGCTGGACAACGGGCAGCAGGTTGAAATCATTGCGGCCAAGGAGGGTGAGCCGAGCCGTGACTGGCTCAATACGGCGTTGGGTTATCTGGCCACGCATCGTGCGCGCTCCAAAGTGCGTGCGTGGTTCCGTCAGCGTGACGTGGGCGAACAAGTGAGCCTCGGCCGCACACTACTGGAAAAAGAACTCAAGCGTTTAGGTGTGGTGGGAACCAACCACGAAAAGCTCGCGCAGCGGCTCAAATTCAACAAGCTGGAAGAGTTTCTGGCGGCCTTGGGCCGAGGCGACGTAGGGCACCGTGATCTGGTCAACGGCTTGCAGGAACCGGGGGCACCGACACCCGCACTGGTTCCTACCGCCAAGCCACGCGCCCGTACCAAAACCGGCAACCCGGTGACGATTCCGGGACTGGGCGACGTGCCGCTGACACTGGCGCGCTGTTGCAAGCCCAAGCCGCCGGATGACATCGTGGCTTACACCACAGTCGGACGGGGCGTGATGGTGCACCGCAGCGATTGCGCTGCACTGCGTCGTGGCAACCCTGCGCGTTCGATGCCGGCTGATTGGGTGCTCGATGCCGGCGCCGCATTCGAAGTGAATGTACAGTTGAAAGCATTTGATCGTCAGGGTTTGCTGCGAGATATTTCCGACGTCATCGCCAAGGATAAACTCGATGTGCTGCGGGTCAACACCGAGAGCCGGGGCGAATACGCACTCATGCAACTGACGGTGCGGATCAAGGAGTTTCAACAGCTGGCCAGGCTACTCGCGCGCCTGCAACATGTACAAAACGTGATCGAGGTTAAGCGGAGCTAAGTCTGGAACCGGCAGAAACCCCTGTACCCGAAGGTAATCCGGTCATCCCCATCAAACAGTAATTGTCAGAAGTGGCGTTTTCTCGGCCTCTACCGTGATGAGGTTGACTTGAAGGCATCATGCTTTACCGACAGCCAGATGATTGCCGTGCTTGAGCAGATGGAGACTGGCATACCCCTCCTCGAGTGCTGCCGCGAACATGGCATCCATACCTCACGCCGGACTCGTTCAGGCTTGTTAAGCTTTATCTGGGCTGATCTTTATCCATGAATCCTTCAACGTCACCGTTCGGTTGAAAACGGGCGTTCCGGGTTTGGAGTCCACGCGATCCGCTACAAAGTAGCCATGGCGTTCGAACTGAAAGTGGTCTTCCGCCGCGGCATCCTGCAGCGTGGATTCCAGTTGCGCGCGGATGCTGCGTATCGATTCGGGATGAATGTCGTCGAGGAAATTGCCGGTTTCCTCGCCGGGCTGGGCAGCCTCGAATAATCGTTCGTATAGCCGCACCTCGGCTTCGTATGCGTGCGCGGTCGACACCCAATGGATGTTGCCTTTGACCTTGACCGAGTCGGAACCCGGCGTGCCGGATTTGGTGTCGGGCAGGTAGTCGCAGCGCACGGCGGTGATCGTGCCGTTGGCATCCTTGTCGCATCCGGTGCAGGTGATAACGTAACCGTAGCGCAGCCGTACCGAGTTGCCGGGCTGCATATTGCCCGCCGCGTCGAGACGAGGCGGGTAGAGCCGGAAGTAACCCTTGGGTGGGGTTTCCTCAAAGTCTTCGCGTTCGATCCACAGTTCCTTTGACAGCATCACCGTGCGTTTGCCCAGTTCGGGTTGCAACGGGTGGTTGGGGGCGAAGCATTCTTCGGACTGCCCTTCGGGGTAGTTGTCGATGATGAGCTTGATCGGGTCCAGTACAGCGATCCGGCGCAGCGCGGTATCGTTCAGCACGTCGCGCTGGGAGGCTTCGAACACGCTGTAGTCGATCCAGCCATCTGATTTTGAGACGCCTATCTGGTCGGTAAAACGTTTGAGGCCTTCGGCGGTGTAGCCGCGACGACGAGCGCCGGCCAGCGTCGGCAGGCGAGGGTCGTCCCACCCATCGACGTGTTTTTCATCCACCAACTGAATCAGCTTGCGTTTCGACAGTACGACGTAGGTGAGGTTGAGGCGCGCGAATTCGATCTGCTGCGGCAGGGGCCGGGTAAAGAAACCACCGTCGGCCAGCTTGTCCAGCAGCCAGTCGTAGAACGGACGCTGGTCTTCAAATTCCAGGGTGCAGATCGAATGTGTGATGTGCTCGATTGCGTCCTCGATCGGGTGGGCGTAGGTGTACATCGGGTAGATGCACCATGTGTCGCCGGTGTTGTGGTGATGGGCGCGCTTGATTCGATAAATCGCCGGGTCGCGCAGGTTGATGTTGGGCGAGGCCATGTTGATTTTGGCGCGCAATACGTGTGCGCCGTCCGGGTACCCCCCTGCGCGCATCGCGCGAAACATCGTCAGGTTTTCTTCCACGCTGCGGCTTCGATGTGGACTATCTTTGCCTGGCTCGGTAAGCGTGCCGCGATAGCTGCGCATCTCGTCGGCAGTGAGCGAGTCGACATAAGCGTGCCCCGTCTGGATCAGGTATTCAGCGCAGGCGTACATGGTGTCGAAATAGTCCGACGCAAAATACAGGTGTTCACCCCAGTCAAAACCCAGCCATTTCACTGATTCGATGATGGCGTCGACGTATTCCTGGCTTTCTTTTTCCGGATTGGTGTCGTCGAACCGCAGGTGGCATACACCGCCATAGTCTCGTGCCAGGCCAAAGTTCAGGAAGATCGACTTGGCGTGGCCCAGGTGCAGATAACCATTGGGTTCGGGCGGAAAGCGCGTTTCGACGCGGCCCGCCCATTTGCCGGCGGCATTCTGCTCGTCGATGAGGTTGCGGATGAAGTTGGCGGCAGGGAGGGGTGCGGTGTCGTTCGACATGATGGAATGCGAATCTGAAAAGCCTGAATTGTAGCGGGTTCAGACGATGATGCCGCCCCCGAGGCAGACCTCGCCATCATATACAACAACGGACTGGCCGGGCGTGACGGCCCATTGCGGACTGTCGAACACGAGCTCCAGTGTCTCGCCGTCGAGTTGGCTGAAGCGGCAGGGTGCATCGGTCTGGCGGTAGCGGGTCTTGGCGGTGTAAGGCTTGTCCGGGTCGGGGGCCACACCGCTGATCCAGTTGAGTTGGCTGGCCGCCAGGCTGGATCGCTGCAACAGCGGGTGCTCATGCCCCTGTACCACCACCAGCGTATTGCTCGCCATGTCCTTGGCGGCGACGAACCAGGGCTCGGTGTTGCCGTCCTTTTGCCCGCCGATGCCGAGCCCCTGCCGCTGCCCCAGGGTGTAATACATCAACCCCTGATGCTCCCCGATCACGCGACCTTCGGGGGTTTTCATTTCGCCGGGATTGCGCGGCAGGTAGCGTTCGAGAAATTCACGAAAGTTGCGCTCGCCGATGAAGCAGATGCCGGTGCTGTCTTTTTTGGCAGCGTTGGGCAGGCCGATTTTTTGTGCAATTTCGCGCACTTCGGGTTTAGGCAGAGCTGCCAGCGGAAACAGCGCGGGTTGTACCTGGGCCTGACTCAGGCGGTAGAGGAAATAGCTCTGGTCCTTGTTGGCGTCGTGCGCTTTGACCAGCGTGGCGCGGCCACCGTCCGTACCCTTGCCGACGTAGTGTCCGGTGGCGATGTAGTCTGCGCCACGCGCAATCGCGTCGTCGAGAAAGGCCTTGAACTTGATTTCGGCGTTGCACAGCACATCGGGATTGGGGGTGCGCCCGGCCTGGTATTCAGCGAGAAAGTAGCTGAACACGCGCTCCTTGTATTCGGCCGCAAAGTTGACGGCTTCGATTTCGATGTCGAGCACGTCGGCCACCGCCAGCACGTCGAGAAAATCCTGCCGGGCGGTGCACTGCTCGGTGTTGTCGTCGTCGTCCCAGTTCTTCATGAACACGCCGAGCACGTCGTAGCCTTGCTGCTTCAACAGATAGGCCGCAACGGCCGAGTCGACGCCGCCCGACATGCCGACAACGACGCGCGTACTCATAAATGGCTCACGAAATCGAGCGGAAAGCTTCGCCCGGCCAGATGGTCTTGTACGCAGCGCATCACCAGTTGACTGCGATGCGGGATGGGGCTGGCGGCGAGTTCGTCCGGCGTCAGCCACACGGCGCGAACGATGCCCTCATCCAGCGTGCGCGCGTCGTCGAGCCCTGTTGCCTGACAGATGTAGGCGAAGCGCAGGTAGGTGATATCGCGTTTAGGGTAATAGGTGCTGTAACAGCCGAGCAGCGCCGTGGGCTCAACGTGGTGCGCGGTTTCTTCCAGTGTTTCGCGGCGCACGGCACCGAGCAGGGTTTCGCCCGGTTCCCAATGGCCGGCTGGCTGGTTGAGCCGCAGGCCTTCAGCGGTGCGCTCTTCCACCAGCAGAAATTTGCCATCGCGTTCAACGATGGCGGCAACCACGACATGCGGGGTCCAGAGGGCATCAGACATGCAATTCTTTCCATTCTCCGGGCTGCAGGGCATCCAGCGTCCAATCACCGATGGCGGCACGGATCAGGCGTAGAGTCGGGAAGCCCACTTTCGCCGTCATGCGTCGCACCTGGCGATTTTTGCCTTCTTTGATCATGAGCTCAATCCAGTGTGTGGGGATGGCCTGCCGAAACCGGACGGGTGGATTGCGTGTCCACAGTCCCGCGGGCTCAGCGATGCATCGAGCCTGCGCCGGCTGGGTGACAAAATCGCCCAGGTCGACACCGTGTCGCAAGGGTTCCAGCGCGGCTTCATCCGGCGTGCCTTCGACCTGCGCCCAGTAGGTTTTGGGCAGTTTGTGTTTGGGATCGGCAATCCGGCCCTGGAGCGCGCCATCATCGGTTAAAATCAGCAGGCCTTCACTGTCCGCATCCAGACGCCCGGCCGCATACACGCCCGGTAGCGCGAGGTGATCACGCAAACCCTGCCAGCGCCCTTCCGGGGTGAACTGGCTCAGCACCCCGTAGGGTTTGTTGAAAAGAATCAGGCGCGACACGCTTTGGAGGGGGGAAATCTCCATTTTACCCGTTGGACACAAGGTCCCCAAGGGCATCAATAACGTTTCGAGACATCATGACCACACATATCCAGATTCCAGCCGCAGGCCAAAAAATCACCGTTAACGCCGACAATACTTTGAACGTGCCCGACATGCCGATCATTCCCTTTATCGAAGGCGATGGTACCGGCGTTGATATCACCCCGGCGATGCGCCGCGTGGTCGATGCCGCCGTGGCAAAAGCCTACGGTGGCAAGAAACAGATCGCCTGGATGGAAGTGTTCGCCGGCGAAAAGGCTGTCAAGGTATACGGCGCCGACCAGTGGCTGCCCGACGAAACGGTGCAGGCCGTCAAGGACTACGTGATCTCGATCAAGGGGCCGCTGACCACGCCGACTTCGGGTGGCATGCGCTCGCTTAACGTGGCGCTGCGCCAGATGCTCGACCTGTACGTGTGCCTGCGCCCGGTGCGTTATTTCACCGGTGTTCCCACCCCGGTCAAGGCACCGGAAAAAGTCGACATGGTGATTTTCCGCGAGAACACCGAAGACATTTATGCCGGAATCGAGTGGGCAGCCGGTTCGCCCGAAGCCAAAAAAGTCATCGCGTTTTTGCAGAACGAGATGGGCGTGACCCAGATCCGCTTTCCCGACACCTCGGCAATCGGCGTCAAGCCGGTGTCGACAGAAGGCTCCGAGCGCCTGATCCGCCGCGCGATTCAGTACGCGATCGACAACAAGCGCCGTTCGGTGACGCTGGTGCACAAGGGCAATATCATGAAGTTCACCGAGGGTGGCTTCAAGAAGTGGGGTTACGAGCTGGCCGCGCGCGAATTCGGCGCCAAAGTGATTGGTGAAGGTCCGTGGATGGAATTGCCGAACGGCATCGTCATTAAAGACGTGATCGCAGACGCCTTCCTGCAGCAAATCCTGCTGCGTCCGGACGAATATGACGTGATCGCCACACTCAACCTCAATGGCGATTATGTGTCCGACGCGCTGGCGGCTGAAGTCGGTGGCATCGGCATCGCACCGGGCGCGAATTTGTCCGACAACGTGGCGATGTTCGAAGCCACCCACGGCACCGCGCCGAAATATGCCGGCAAGGATTACGTCAATCCGGGTTCACTCATCCTGTCGGCCGAAATGATGCTGCGTCACTTGGGCTGGACCGAAGCCGCCGACCTCATCATCGCCAGCATGGAAACAGCCATCGCGGCCAAGACCGTAACCTATGACTTTGCACGACTGATGGAAGGTGCCACTGAAGTGAAGTGCTCGGCGTTTGCCGAGGCCATGGTTTCGAATATGTAATTTTCAGGTTGTCATCACGATGGCAGGTTGAAGCACATGCTGCACGGATTTGTCTTGGACACGGAGCGTTTGGAGAAGCGATTGTGGCCTGGTTGTCCTAAGCTTGAGTCGGAATGTTTATCAGACTATTCCGACAACCATTTCAGCATTGCCCAAGCCGTGCCGGCTGGCTGCGATGGTATGGTGAACGCGAGCTTGAGCAGTACAGCAGACTCGTAGTTGGATCGCCACAAAACTGAAAGGAGCTGTGATGGATCACTATGCAAAGTTCGGCGCCATGATCGCGACATCCACAATCGTGATGCTGGTGCTGATGTATTTGAATACTTATCAGCTGGATCATGTGTTTTTTAGCGAGACACGAGCCTACATGGCGTTGGTAATGGGTGCCTCCATGGCTATCATCATGTTGAGCTTCATGAAGAAGATGTATGCCAATCGGAATGCGAATATTGCTATTTTTATTCTCAGTGGCCTTGTGTTCGTGCTTGCGCTCTGGTTGGTCCGTAGTCAGCAAACGGTAGAGGATGTGTCCTGGATGAAGGCCATGATTCCGCACCATTCAATTGCCATTCTCACGAGTGAGCGTGCGCATATTTCGGATCCGCGAGTCAGGGCGCTTGCAGACAGCATTATCAAGGCTCAGCGTCAGGAAATCGAAGAGATGAAAATGCTGATCAAGGATATTGAAAGCAGACAATAAGCTTCAGTATGCATGCCTAGAAGCTTGCTATGGATTTGTGTCGTGCATCCGACCATGAAAAATCCCCGCCTAGGCGGGGATTTTTCATTCGGCTCTGCTATCAGGCTTGCGGCTGGATGTTGGAAGCCTGCTTGCCTTTGGGCCCCTGGCTGACCTCGAACGTGACTTTCTGGCCTTCTTTTAGTGTCTTGAAACCGTTGCTTTGAATGGCGGAGAAATGCGCGAACACATCCTCGCCGCCGTCATCGGGAGTAATGAAACCAAAACCCTTGGCGTCGCTGAACCACTTGACAGTACCTGTTGCCATTCAAACTTCCTCCTAGGTGAGACAGTAAACATAACCGCGTTAAGCAAACCTGTTCCGTAAGGAACAAAAACTCTGACGGTGACATGACGGCGTGATTTTTTTGGCCATCGGTCTGAATTCAAGCGCGCTACCCGGTCATGCCCTGCGGTAATACCAAGCCTGTGTGATCTTGAAACCAAACTTTTTGCTTTTTACTACCGCCCCGCGGTTTTTACAAGCATAAACTGATAAAAAACAATGTACTTATCAATATTGTGGCTTCCTTTCAACGTAGCCAAAAATGGCTGGCGCCATAAAGTCCGGCTTGGCTGAAGCAGGGTGCGGTGAATCGAGTGCATCGAATACGGTAGCATGCGGGCCATGCGCGCCACCTGGGATATTTTCTGCAACGTCATCGACAACTACGGCGACATTGGCATTGCCTGGCGGTTGGCACGCGGACTCGTCAAAGAGCATAAGCTTGCCGTGCGTTTGTGGGTCGACGACCTGCAGGCGCTTCAGCGTATCTGGCCCGCAGTTTCAATCGATATGAAACAGCAGGTTTGCGAAGGCGTAAACGTTTGTGTGTGGAGCACGCCGTTCGTTGAAACCGAACCCGCGCAGATTGTGATCGAGGCATTTGGTTGTGCGCTACCAGATTCCTATTTGATCGCAATGAGCGAACGCTCACCATCGCCGGTCTGGATCAATCTCGAGTACCTCAGCGCTGAATCCTGGGTGGCCGAACATCACGGCCTGCCATCGCCGCATCCGCGTTTGCCTCTGACCAAATACTTTTTCTTTCCCGGCTACACACCAGATACCGGCGGACTATTGATTGAGACGGATTGGGCTGACAAGCGTGCGGCATTTCTTGCCACGTCGTTGCCCAGATTCTGGCGCCAACTCGGCTTGGCCATGCCCAAGGCAGACGAGCTGCGGGTGTCGCTGTTTGCCTATGAAAACCCTGCGTTGCCTGCTTTGCTTGATGCTTGGGCCGCAGACAGCCGGCCAGTCACCTGCCTGGTGCCCGAAGGCCGAGTGATTCCGCAACTGGCAGCCTGGCTGGCTGTTCCTGAATTAAAGGCGGGTGAGGCCCATCATCGCGGCAGCTTGCGGCTGCACATTCTGCCGTTCTCGGACCAGGATACTTACGACCACTTGTTGTGGGCGTGTCATCTCAACTTTGTGCGTGGCGAGGATTCTTGTGTGCGGGCGCAATGGGCGGTGCGCCCGCTGGTGTGGCAGGCCTACCCACAGGCCGAAGCAGCCCATTGGGACAAGCTGAATGCGTTACTGAGACAATACACGGCGGATATGACGGGTGAAGCGGCGCATGTGGTGAGCGAACTGTGGCGAAGCTGGAACGGCATGGCTGATACCGCCGATATGGCGACTTGCTGGGCCGGATGGCGCACCCGGCAAGCCGCCATCGAGCAGCATGCAGGTACGTGGTGCGACCGCCTCGGGCGGGCAGGGCGGTTGACTGACAAACTGGTGGAATTTGCCGAAAATAAGATAAAATAGCGAGCTTTCTCAACCTCTTAGCGCTCCCGCAGCAGAATACACCCATGAAAACCGCACAGGAACTCCGCGCCGGCAACGTCGTGATGGTCGGCCAAGACCCAATGGTGGTGGTTAAAGCCGAATTTTCGAAATCCGGCCGCAACTCTTCCGTCGTCAAAATGAAGCTCAAGAACCTGCTCAATGGTTCCGGCACCGAGACGGTTTATCGCGCCGACGATAAATTCGACATGGTGTCTTTGGATCGCAAGGAATGTACCTATTCCTATTTCGCCGATCCGCTCTATGTGTTCATGGATGCCGAGTACAACCAGTACGAAATCGAAGCCGAGAACCTGGGTGACGCCCTGAATTATCTGGACGATGGCATGCCACTGGAAGTGGTGTTCTATGACGGCAAGGCGATCTCGGTTGATATGCCGACCACCGTGATTCGTGAAGTCGAATACACCGAACCGGCTGTGCGCGGCGATACGTCGGGCAAAGTCATGAAGCCCGCACGTATTAAACCCACGGGTTATGAGCTGCCGGTGGCCGCTTTTGTGGATATTGGCGACATGATCGAAATCGATACCCGTACCAACGAATTCAAGCGCCGCGCCAATTGAGGTGGTTGTAGTGATGCGAAAGCATTAACATCCACGTTTTACCGTGCTGCAGCGCTATTTTCGACTGGCCTACACGTCCCGGTTCCAATACGAATCGGAATAACGCCCAATTTATTCAATCAAAAGGCAGCTTCGGCTGCCTTTTGATTTTTGGTCGACTGCTGACGGCGTTAAAATAGCGTTTAGATTTTTCGTTGCCTGCTCATGACCGATCCGCAATTTATCCACCTTCGTTTGCACAGCGAGTATTCCGTCGCCGACGGTTTGGTGCGAGTGGGCGATGCGGTCAAGCGTGCGCGGGATATCGCGATGCCCGCGTTAGGGCTGTCCGATCTGTCGAATACCTTTGGCTGGGTGAAGTTTTACCGTGCAGCGCGTGGTGCCGGTATCAAGCCCATCTTCGGCTGCGACGTGTGGGTGAGCAATGCAGCGGATCGAAACCGACCCTCACGCTTGCTGCTGATGGTGCAGCACCGCGAAGGGTATCGCCGCCTGTGCGAACTGCTGACCCGGGCCTATCAGGAAAACCATTATCGCGGCCGTCCTGAAATCGACCCTGCCTGGCTGGCCGAGGGCGCCGACGGATTGCTGGCGCTTTCGGGTGGCGACGCTGGCAACGTGGCGCAAGCGATTCTCGACGACAAGCTGGATGCGGCGCGTGCGGCGGCAGAAGCCTGGGCGGCACTGTTTCCTGGGCGCTATTACCTGGAATTGCAACGTTTCGGCCAGCCGCATACCGAGCGCTTGATCGATGGTCTGCTTGATGTTGGCGCGGCCCTTAACCTGCCGTCAGTGGCCACCCATCCGATTCAGTTCATCGCGCCAGACGACTTCAAGGCGCACGAGGCGCGTGTCTGCATCGCTGAAGGCATGATGCTGGGGGATCCACGCCGCCCGCGACCATTTACGACCGAACAGTATTTCAAGTCACCGGATGAAATGGCGGAACTGTTTGCCGATCTGCCCGAAGCGCTTGCCAATAGTGTAGAAATTGCCAAACGCTGCAATCTCACACTGGAACTCGGCAAGAGCATGTTGCCCGATTTCCCCACGCCCGAAGGCATGAGCCTCGACGATTACATGCGGCAACGCTCGATCGAAGGGCTGCACGGGCGCATGGCGGTTTTGTACCCCGACGAGGAAGTGCGTGCTGCCAAATTGCCGGAATACATGGCGCGACTCGAGTTCGAACTTGGCACCATCATCCAGATGGGCTTTCCCGGCTACTTCCTCATCGTGTCCGACTTTATCAACTGGGCCAAAAACAACGGCGTGCCGGTCGGACCCGGGCGGGGGTCCGGTGCCGGTTCGCTGGTCGCCTACAGCCTCAGCATTACCGATCTGGATCCGCTTGAGTATGACCTGTTGTTCGAGCGCTTTCTCAACCCCGAACGGGTGTCGATGCCCGACTTCGATATCGACTTTTGCCAGGACGGGCGCGACCGCGTCATCCAGTATGTCAAAGACCAGTACGGCCACGCCGCGGTGTCGCAGATTGTCACCTTTGGCACCATGGCGTCCAAGGCGGTGCTGCGCGATGTCGGTCGCGTGCTCGATCTGCCGTATTTGTTCGTCGACAAGTTTGTGAAGCTGGTGCCCAACGAGTTGGGGATTACGCTGGCCGAGGCGCGCGAAAAAGAGCCGCAGATCGATGAACGTGCCAAGAACGAGGAAGAGCTCGCCGAGTTGTTGCCGCTGGCCGAAAAGCTCGAAGGCATCACCCGCAACGTCGGCATGCACGCAGGTGGGGTGCTGATCGCACCAGGCAAGCTCACCGATTTTTGTCCGCTCTATCGCGCCGAAGGTTCGGAATCGGCAGTGTCGCAGTTCGACAAAGACGACGTCGAAGCCATTGGTCTGGTGAAGTTCGACTTTCTCGGTCTGCGTACGCTGACGATTCTGGCGGAGGCGGTGCGTTTTGTGCAGCGTCATGCAGATCGTCAGGATTTTCGTCTGGAAGATCTGAAGCTCGACGATCCGGCGGTATACAAGCTGTTTTCTGATGGCAATACCACCGCCGTATTCCAGTCCGAATCGCGCTCGGCCAAAGACCTGGAAAAGAAGCTCAAGGGTGACTGCTTTGAAGACATCATCGCCCTGATGGCGCTCAACCGGCCGGGACCGTTGGGCTCCGGCATGGTGGACGACTTCATCGCGCGCAAACAGGGCAAGCAGAAGCCCGAATATTTCCACCCTGATCTTGAGCCGGTGCTGAAATCGACCTACGGCATCATCGTCTATCAGGAGCAGGTGATGCTGGTGGCGCAGATACTGGCGGGCTACAGCCTTGGTGCCGCCGACATGCTGCGGCGCGCCATGGGCAAGAAAAAACCCGAGGAAATGGCCAAGCAACGTGCCATTTTTCTGGAAGGTGCGGCCAAGCGTGGCGCCGATACCAAGGTCGCCGAACGTTTGTTCGACTTGATGGAAAAGTTCGCTGAATACGGCTTTAACAAGTCGCACTCGGCGGCCTATGCGCTGATCGCGTATCACACGGCCTGGCTCAAGGCGTATTACCCGGCGGAGTTTATGGCGGCGACGATGTCGTCTGAGATGTCCGACACCGACAAAGTACGGATTTTCTATGAGGATTGCCGTGCCAACGGGTTGACCATGCTGGCGCCGGACATCAATTTGTCCAATTATCGCTTCGAGCCGATCAGCCAAACCGAGATTCGCTACGGTCTGGGTGCAATCAAGGGCAGTGGAGAAGCCGCAATTGGCGCGATCGTCTCCGAACGTGAAGCGAACGGTCCTTATATTGGTCTATTTGACTTGGCGCGGCGAGTCGATAAACGCTACCTGAACCGCCGCACGCTCGAGGCACTGGTGAAAGCCGGGGCCTTCGATCAGATCAACGACCACCGTGCCAGTTTGATGGCGTCGGTGAGTGCGGCACTTGAAACAGCCGACCGTGCGGCGCGCAGTGGCGGCCAGGTCGGGCTGTTCGGTGAGGCGCTCGAAGGTGGCGAAGACCTGGTCGACGTGCCGCGTTGGCCGGAGCAGGATCAACTCTTGCAGGAAAAGTCCGCACTGGGTTATTTCTTCAGCGGGCACCCATTCACATCCTATTTGTCTGAAGTGTCCAGCTTTGCCAAGCGGCAGCTCGACAGTCTGGAGCCTTCACGCGATCTGGTGATGTTGGCCGGTATTGTGGTTTCGCTGCGCACCCAGATGACGCGCCGCGGCAAGATGATGATTCTATTGCTGGACGACGCCACCGCACAGGTTGAGGTGGTGATTTTCAACGAGCTGTACGAGCAGGAACGCCATCTGCTCAAGGATGACGCGCTGCTGGTGATTGAAGGCAAAGTCAATCGCGACGATTATTCTGGCGGCATTCGGGTGACAGCCGAGCGCATCTATGACCTGGCTGGTGCGCGTACCCGTTTTGCCCAAGGGCTGCGGCTGGCCTGCAATGGCCAATGCCACTCGCAACCCGGCAGCGGCCGCAAGCTGGCTGAATTGCTGTCGCCATACAAAACCCAGGAGGGTGGATGCCCGGTGTGGGTGGAGTACGTCACACCCAATGCGCGTTGCCGTGTCAGGTTGGGGGAGGACTGGCGGGTACGGCTGGATGACCGCTTGCTGGAGTCCTTGGGCGGTTGGCTCAAGCCCGATGCGGTGAACGTGATTTACTGATTTCTGTTGCGTCAGTGATACAAGGGTAAGAACTCTGTATCTTTACGCTGCATTGTCTTGACAACCATACCATTATATTAGAAACTACTTATAACGCTGATGTTGCCGCAACGGCCGTCAGTGTTGTCTCCTCCAATCCTCCTCCTTTGGTGGATATTCGGCCCGACTCTTTTGAGTCGGGCATTTTTTTGTCCGGAATTTGGGCCCAGGCACAGAGGGGCAGCGCTTGCCTAGTCGTCGCGCTTTTCAAATTGGTCGAATTGGCCTTCAGATTCACTGACGATGACGTGTTCAACGCGCGCCCGCGAAGGCCCGGTGTGGGCCCAGGTGAGCAGCAACTCGACTGATTCGTGTGGGCCCTGAATCACCGCTTCGACCGAGCCATCAGCCCGGTTGCATACCCAGCCCGTCACGCCTGACCGCTCGGCTTCGGCGCGCATGGACTCGCGAAACCACACTCCCTGCACCTTACCCAGAATTTTCAGGTGGAGGGTTTTCATGACGGCTTTACTTCACTTTCATGCCGGGTTGCGCACCGTGATCCGGTGACAGGATGAAAAGTCCGGGTTCGCTTCCCGATGCCGCGAGCACCATGCCTTCGCTCATGCCGAATTTCATCTTGCGCGGGGCCAGGTTGGCGACCATCACGGTGTAACGGTCGATCAAGGCTTCAGGCACGTAGGCTGATTTGATGCCGGCAAACACCTGGCGTGTACCAAGCTCGCCCAGGTCAAGCGTCAGACGCAACAGTTTATCTGCGCCTTCCACATGTTCCGCATTGGCAATGCGTGCAATGCGCAAATCGATCTTGTTGAAGTCGTCAATACTGATGGTGTCGGCAACCAGATGCGTGGCATTGACCTGCGCCTCGGCATGGCGTGCCGGAGTGGGGGCAGTGGCTTCGGTTGACGTCGGGGCAAGGTTTTCTTTGTTGGCGTCAACCATGGCTTCTATGGATTTGGGGTCAATGCGTGTCATGAGATGGCTGTACTCGTTGATTTTGTGGCGGATAATCAGGCTTTGTGAGGCGTCCCAGGTCAAGGGGTCAATATTCAGGAAGGCTTCGACCTGCTCTGCAAGTTTAGGTAGCACAGGTTTCAGGTACAAGGTCAGCAAGCGGAAACAATTCAGCGCAACCGTGCACACCTCGTGCAGGCGAGACACCGCATCGTCTTTCTTCGCCAGCTCCCACGGCTTCTCGTCGGCCACGTACTGGTTGGCACGGTCGGCCAACGCCATGATTTCGCGCAGCGCCTTGGCAAAATCGCGTGACTCATAATGCGCGGCGATTGAACTGGCCGCGGCCTGGAATTCGCCTATGAGCTCACGGTTGACCACATCATCGGCCAGCATGCCGTCGAATTTTTTGTGAATGAAACCTGCGGTGCGGCTGGCGATGTTGATGAACTTGCCGACCAGATCCGAATTCACCCGCGCGACGAAATCCTCAAGGTTCAGATCGATGTCCTCCATCGAGCCGTTGAGTTTGGCGGCGTAGTAATAGCGCAGCCACTCCGGATTCAGACCCTGCGCCAGATAGCTGTCTGCGGTGATGAAGGTGCCGCGTGACTTGGACATCTTCTGGCCGTTCACCGTCAGGAAGCCGTGCGCATACACCGCAGTCGGCAGGCGGTGGCCGGAATATTTCAACATCGCCGGCCAGAACAGGGCGTGGAAATACAGGATGTCCTTGCCGATGAAGTGAACCAATTCGGTTGTGGAATCAGGCCCCCACCAGGCGTCGAAGTCGAGGCCGTTGTCCTTGGCGTATTTGGCAAAGCTCGCCATGTAGCCCACCGGCGCGTCCAGCCACACATAGAAATACTTGCCTGGTGCGTTGGGGATCTCGAAGCCGAAGTAAGGCGCATCGCGGCTGATGTCCCAATTGTTGAGGCCGGACGCAAACCATTCCTGCATCTTGTTTGCGGCTTCGGCCTGCAGGACGCCCGAGGTTGTCCATTCGCGGAGGAAGGCCTCGCAGGCGCCGAGCTTGAAGAAATAATGTTCCGAATCCTTGTGCACTGGCGTCGCGCCTGACACGGCCGAAACCGGATTCTTCAATTCGGTCGGGCCGTAGGTCGCGCCACAGACTTCGCAGTTGTCGCCGTACTGATCGGCCGCACCACACTTGGGGCATTCGCCCTTGATGAAACGATCCGGCAGGAACATGTTCTTGACCGGGTCATACAACTGCGCAATGGTCTTGACGTCGATCAAGCCAGCTTCCTGCAGTCGCAGGTAAATCCTGGAGGCCAGTTCGCGGTTCTCGTCAGAATGCGTCGTGTAGTAATGATCGAAGCCAATGTTGAACCCGGCAAAGTCACGTGTGTGTTCGTCCCACACCCGGTCGATCAGGGTTTCCGGCGTGATGCCTTCTTTTTCTGCCCGCAGCATGATCGCGGTGCCATGTGTGTCGTCGGCGCACACATAGCGACACTCGTGCCCCTGCATTTTCTGGAAACGCACCCAGATGTCGGTTTGAATGTATTCGACCAGATGGCCGAGGTGAATGCTGCCGTTGGCGTAGGGCAGGGCGGAAGTGACAAGAATTTGACGGGACATGAGCGAGATCTGGCAAATACCCAATGGGCACGGGAATCCACCATTTTACCCTGTACCTGAAGTGTGCGAATACAGCTTAGAAACGTGATCCCGGTTGTTTCAGGAATTCAACTTCTTCTGCGGTGGAGGCGCGCCCGAGAATTTCGTTCCGGTGCGGAAAGCGGCCGAAGCGTGCAACGACATCGCGGTGCGACTGAGCGTATTTCAGGAAGTCCTCAAACAGGGTGCGCTCATCAGCCGGGGCTTCACGCACGAGCTTCTCGTATAGTGAAACCGATTGATCCTGCATTTCATTCGATTCGGCGTGCTCCAGCGGCAGATAGAGAAACACGCGCTCGATAGGCGTGAGTAATTGGTCTTCACCCGCCTCGATCATCTCAAGGCTTAAGGCCAGTGCCTGCGGATCCGTGGCAAAGGCCTGTGGCTGGTCGCGGTAGATGTGGTGGGGAAACTGATCAAATACTATCAGCAACGCCAGTCGCCCCCGCGGCGTGGCGGCCCAATGGTTGAGCTGGCCTGCTGTTGCTGCAGTCAGCATGTCAGCAAACTGGTCGATAACAGCCTGATCATTGGACGCTGACTTCCCAAACCAGAGCTTGCGTTGTCGATTGACGATATCTGCTGTGCGACCGGCGGGGCCAAACCAGAAGTCGAGTACTTTTTCAGCTTGTGTGGCCATGTAAACAATCTTGGATGAAGTTAATCCATGGGTTTTAGCCGAGTTGTCGTGTTGTTTCAAGTGAATCCGGACTGCGAAATCAAGAATCAAGTTACATGCGTTGAGATAAAACTGTTCGGGTGGATGAGGCCTGGCTGCTTAACCATGACTGAAGCTGGTCATGGGGGGCGGGCTTGCTGATGTGGTAGCCCTGGATGAGATCACATCCCAGTTTTCGCAGTGCAGACAGAACCGCCTCAGACTCGACACCTTCTGCCACCACCTTCAGGCCCAGTGTGTGCGCCAGATTGATCGTGGATTGCACGATCAGGTAATCCGTTTTCTGGTTGAGCATTTCCATCACAAAAGACTTGTCAATTTTGAGTTCTGTGGCAGGCAAGGTCTTCAGATAGGAGAGGGAAGAATATCCCGTACCAAAGTCATCGATGGAGAGGTCAATGCCGATTGCTCTGAGGGATAGCGCATTTTTAAGCGCGCGGGCAGGGTCGCTCATGATCGCGCTCTCGGTAATTTCCAGGATCAGCGATCGGGGGTCTGCTTCGGCTGCGCGTATGCACTGGCTGATGCGATCGATTAACGAAGCGTCTTGCAGCAGGCGGGCCGACAGGTTGACGGCCACCTGTACGCGGTGACCATGGCTTGTCCAGGTGTTCAAATCCCTGAGCGCACGGGTCAGCGTCCATTCCGTGAGTGGCCAGATCAGCCCGGTGTTTTCTGCTATATCGATGATTTTGTCTGGCGGGATGTAACCCATTTCCGGGTGCTGCCAGCGGAGCAATGCTTCCACACAGGTAATGGTGTTGGTCGCAAGATCGAGTTTCGGCTGGTAATGCATGTTGAGCTGAGACTCAGCCATGGCTTTACGCAAACTGGTCGATACCGTCATGCGCAAGGTGTTCATTTCAGCAAATTCCGGCTTGAACAGTGTCGGACCCATGCTGCCATGTTTGGCGGCATACATGGCCGTGTCGGCATGTTGCAGAAGCAGGCCTGCGTCATTTGCGTGCTCTGGATAGAGCGATATGCCAAAACTTGCGTCAACTTCAAGTGACAGATCATTGACTGTAAATGGTTGCTGCAAAGATTGGTGCAAGCTTTCGGCTAGCTGTGTTGCATCCAGGGTGTTGTCTTGCGTCGACATGAGGACAGTGAATTCGTCGCCTCCGATGCGGGCAAGCAGCATATTCTTTTTGATTTGACTGGCAAACCGCTCGGCCACCTGTACCAGGACCTGGTCCCCTACGGCATGGCCCAGGCTGTCATTGATGTCCTTGAACTTATCCAGGTCGATCAGGATGAGTGCAAAGCTGGCAGGCTTGTCTTGCGGGCTGTTGATGATTTTCTGGAGCGTGTGATTGAGTTGATATCGATTGGCAAGTCCGGTTAAAGAGTCGTGTGTGGCTTGATGTTGCAGGATGGCCCGCTGTGAAAAACGCTCCGATATGTCGCGTACAAACACGGTAAAAACCACTTCGTTCTCGAACAGCATTTTATTGGGCGAGATTTCAACCGGAAAAACTTTCCCGTTAGCTTGCCTGGCTTGCTTTTCAACGGTTTTCCTCATGCCTTTGGCGCACATGCCCAACGTGTCCATTGGCTGGTCGCCGGTTTCAAAATCCAGAATGAATTCCGAGATATGTTTGCCTGCGATATTGTCTGATCCCAACTGGAACAATGTGCGGGTCGCGGGGTTGACGGATTTGATCACGCCTTGATCGCTCATTGTGATGATGGCATCCATGCTGTTATTGACGACGCTGGACATCAACGCATCTTTGCGCCGGATATCCAGCGCTTGAATTAACAGGCGCAGGTGCTGTTGTTCCAGACGCGTGATCAGAAAAAAGCCAAACCCCGAAATCAACAATGTAATGGGTTGGGCTGTTGGCAAGATGAGATGCCATTTCTGAAAGCAATACGTGGAGATAGCCAGTAAAGCAAACACGCCGACGGCGACAAAGAGCAAGGCGCGTCCCCAGCCGACGATCATGAATATGCCCGCCATCAACAGCGTCAAGGCGATTAGCAGGCCCCAGTTTGTCAGCGCAGATGTGGGTTTCAAGATGCCTTCGGACAGGGTCTGATACGCGAGTGCCTGTATCACCGCTCCAGGCAGGGCGTTGTAAACAGGTACAGGCAAGATGTCGCCCAGTTCAATGGCGGTGGCCCCGACGATGATGTGTTTGTTGCGTAACTGGGCCGTATCGAAATGGCCATTCAGGACGTCCTTGAATGACAAACGTGTGAAGCTGCGAGGCTCGATGCTGTAGTTAATGCGATAGGTGTTGGGCGGGTTGGTCGCCTGGAGCATACGAACACCCGCAAGAATCGCGGTTGTATCGTTAATGTGCCAGTGAGTGGACACGGTTCGAATCAGGCCATCGCGATCTGGGCGCATGTTGACCGATGCGAGCACGCTGTTTTGGCTGAGCGCGGGCAGGGGTGTGGTGACGATCAGGTCATTTTGGCCAAGGCTGCTTGCGGGCTGGATAAAACCGGGCAGCATGACGCGTTCTTTTTTGTACGCACGGACGGCCTGGATTAATTTTTGATCTTCTGTGGGTGTCGATTCGGCGCTGAAATCAACGTCATAAAAGATATCAGCAACGCCGGCTGCACGCAGCTTGTCCAGTAATTGAGCGTGATAACCTCTTGGCCAGGGCCATTGCTTCAGTTGATTCAGGCTCTTCGCATCAATTTCAACAATGACCAGATCGCTGTCTACAACGTGTCGGGTGAGTGTGGCCTGGGCATCTTGCAGGCGAAGCTCAATGAGTTGCAGCCAGCCCAGCCCTCCCATGAGCAACGTCGACATCAATGCCAAGCTCGCCGGCGAGAACACCATACGCCATGCCTGACTCAATACCGACATGGAATTAGCGTGTTGCCAACACGTGAAATATTGTGACGCCTGTACGATCCATTACCGAAAATGGTTTTAAAAAAGAGGAAGCAAAGGGGTTAAATTAATCACGGGAGGGGTATTGATGATTGGTGTCCCTAATCCAATTGAGGCACCTACTCCAACTGAAGCACCGCCTCCAATTGACGCACCTACTCCGATCGAAGCGCCGCCTCCACCAATCGAAGCGCCGCCTCCACCAATCGAGGCTCCCCCTCCCAATGAGGTTGATAAACCCGCCCCGCCTGTCGTGAGCCCTGCATGGGCACCAACTGAACTGCCAGCCGTGCCTGTATCCACGATGCCAAGCGCGCCGGTCAAACTGGCCCCCAGGTCGACGGATCCCAGGTCAGGACTGATATTCAACGCAGTGTATCCGCCCAAATCCAGGTTTGACAAAAGCGTGCCCACCACGGGCACGGGCAAGCTCGGCGCGCCTTCTATCGCAACCGAAATAGGCCCTGTGTCGGGTACCGATAAGGTTTTCTGATTTTTAAGCAGAATGCCTTCGCTTTGCCGGGTATGGGTGGCCGACTGACCGGGCTCCAGCATGACTTGGGATTTCATGTCGGGCGTGTGAACCAGCAGACGGCCTTCAATCAGCACGACTGTGGTCGATAAATCGGTGACATGGATGTTGAACGTGGTGCCTTTCACGACCGAAACCAGATAGGGGGTTTCGACTTCGAAACGATCCTGCACGCGGTGCTGAACTTGATAAAAAACGGCACCCAGCGATTGGCGGATTCGGGTTGTAATGCCGGAGTGTGTTGCGGTCGCAGTCGGTACGGAGGTGACGGTATTGGGCCTGATCGTGAGTGTGTCCTCATCGTGTGTGAGCGTCAGGCCGCCATCAGCACCCGTCTGGACAATGAAAGGCGCTTTGAGACGGGCACCTGTACTTGCAACAAGTGCTGTACCGTCTGCAGCCGCACCTTTTACCGATACGCTTCCTGTTGCACTTTGCACCAGCCATGTGTCATTTATGGATTTTGCGCTACATAAAGTGGCATTGGGGCCGATAACAACAAACAGAACCAAAAGTGAAGTTCGTAGAAAAAAGTGCTGCATAGATCACTCCCAGGCATCGTTATTGGGGCGTGAGCCCCCTATACGTATGAGTATCGGTCGAATTTCAGTTATCTTGAGAGGGGATACATACTTCATGCCCTCTTTACAATTCAGACATCATCAGTTGTGGACATACAAAACGTGAAACGCCTGCTAGCGATCTATTGCGCACTATTTTCTGGCTTGCTCGATGCGGCCACTCCCATCCCGCAGAATTTCGAGCCGGGGCAAATCGAAAGGCAGATCGGGGGGCAGCCGGATTTCTCAGCTGTTAAGCCCACTCCTGTTATCAGTGATGTGGCCAAGGTTCCGGATACCCTGACGGGTGAGACCTTTGTTCTGGCTGGCGTGCTGGTAGAAGGGGCGACGGTATACAGCAATGTTGAATTTTTGGCTTTTTATCAGGCATTGCTCGGCAAAAAAGTCACGGTAGGCGAGGTGCGTAAAGTGGCTGACGACATCACGCGCCACTACAAAACTCATGGCTACTTTCTTTCCAGCGCTTTTTTGCCCGCGCAGTCTATTGAATACGGGGTTGTTCGGATCCGCGTGGTTGAGGGCCATATTGATCGCTGGCAAATCAAAGATTCGGGAGGACGCGTCGATCCGCTTGTTCAGGGTATCTTGCGTCCGGTATTGGCACAGAAGCCTTTACAGAAAAGCAAACTCGAGCATGCTTTCAGAACGTTGTCCGCCTTGCCAGGACTCAGCCTGCGGCCTGACGTGCGACCGATACCGGGTCAGTTGGGCGCTTATGCGCTAACGCTCGAAGCCAAGCAGAAGTCGTTTGACGGCAGCGTGAGTTTCGATAACCGGGGGAGTGAATATATTGGCCCGTTTCAGGGGGTCGCCACTATACGAGCCTATGACCTGATGGGGCATCACGAGTCGTATCAACTGAGTGTGGCAACGGCCGCACCCACCAGTGAATTGCATTATGTGGACCTGGGAACAGACTGGATACTCGGTCCGTCTGGATTGCGTTTGCAGGGAAATGTGTCCCATACGGTATCCAAACCCGGGGGCAGCCTGCGATTCCAGCAGGCACGTGTCGTGAATGAACGCCAACAGATTGGACTTGCGTATCCATTGTGGCAATCCGCTGTTGAATCACATTGGCTCTCGGCTTTTTTGGGGCATTATCATTCTCAGACTGAACTGTCAGGGGCCAAGCGACTGGAAGATCGCCTGACCAGCCTGAACATCAGTTATCGCCGTAACTGGCAACAGCGTTCATCGACGGCCCAAACTGTCGGCGTTTCGATTGGTCAGGGCCTTAAGCTCGAAAGCAGCAAAGTGGTGGACACGCAGGCAACAAGCGGAGTCGGTCGCGTCGATTACACGAAACTGTCGGTGAACTATGGGCTGAATCACAAGCTAACCGAGAGTCTGTTTATTACCGCGCTGGTTGATGCGCAGTACGCGGCGACAGAGTTGCCCACCTCGGAGCGTTATAGTCTGGGTGGCGCCCAGTTCGGGCGTGCCTATGATCCGTCCGAAATCTCGGGCGATCATGGTTTGGCAGTGCGGCTGGAGTTGTCGGGGCCATCATTTGGCCAGGCAAATTCGTGGCGGCTTGCGCCATATGGCTATTACGATGCGGGTGCCGTCTGGCAAATCAAACCTGCGGCCAATACACATGCGCGTAATTCGCTTGCCTCACTTGGCTTGGGCATACGTGCGGGGTATTCGGGCTTTGATACATTTGTTGAAGTGTCGAAGCCGCTCACTCGATCGGTCTCGTCGCAGGGACGTGACGGCAAAGATGCGCGCATCTTTGCCGGGGGCAGCTACTCATTCTGAGTTGCGCCCGTGTCGGTGACAGATATCCTGCACACTGAGTTGAGCTGGAGAGCCTCGAGTTGTATAGATGAGGTGTGTCAGGAGATGTGGTAACTGGCTGCCTCGCCGCCCAATTCAAATTCGATGCCCCGTCATGACCAGAGTTGGCGCTTGATGCCGACCAAACGGGGTTGTTCACCTAGCGGTCCCAAACCCACGAAGGCGTCTGAGGGCCGGGCTGATGCGTCCTTGACCTGTGTCCGCCTCAGCCAACGGCAACATCAGATCCGGCCAAAGTCCGCCAGTTCAATGGCATGCGGGTTGGTCGGTTTGGACGGGAAAGTGAAATCAGAAAATGTCGTCAGTCAGTTCGTCGTGCGACCCATCACAAAAAGGTTTGGTTTTGGTGTGCTTGCAGTTGCATAGCCACACAGTTGTTTTTTCGGCAACCATAAACGGCATGGGCTCCATGTCGGTGCCTTCATGCGAACCGTCACAAAACGGCTGCGTCATCGAGCGGCCACACGAACACCACCAGTATTCACCGGGTTCGAGCTCAAATTCGGCGGGGTTTTTATCAAAAACAATGGGTTCGGACATGCGGGACTCCTGCGTTTAAAGCGACATTCTAGCCGCATCGACGCGTCGAAAGGCCGCACAGGCAGTGTGCCAATTGGGTTCGGGAGGGGGGCGGCCTGTGTATGCACGCCGCAGCGGCATGACCTACACTGAACCAGGCGGTCTTCACCGCGCTCGTCTACAAATAGAGATCTGACTCAATATAGATCCGATTGCCAAGGGAGCCCAATGTCTGAGCCAACCGAAGAACGTACGTCGCCCTGGCGTGTCCAGATCAATCCGCCGGTCTTTATCCTGTCGGGCGTGTTTGCCTTGGTGTTCGTCGGGCTGGCAGTACTTTATCCCGACGCTGCAGCGGGGCTATTTTCGGTCACGCAGGACTGGATCACGCATTCGGCAGGCTGGTTCTATGTGATCTCCGTGGCGGGCTTTCTGGTGTTTGTGGTGGCGCTGGCGGTATCGGGCTATGGCCGCATCAAACTCGGCCCCGACCACAGCCAACCCGACTACAGTTACCTGTCCTGGTTTGCCATGTTGTTTTCGGCGGGCATGGGTATCGGCCTGATGTTTTTCGGCGTAGCCGAACCGGTCATGCATTATGTCAGTCCGCCGGTCGGCGCCGGCGAGACAGTTGCGGCGGCGCGTAACGCCATGCGCATCACCTTGTTCCATTGGGGCGTGCATGCCTGGGCGATTTATGCGGTGGTGGCCTTGTCGCTCGCCTACTTCGCCTACCGGCACAACCTGCCGCTGACGATCCGTTCGGCGTTCTATCCGCTTATTGGCGAGCGGATTTATGGCCCGATCGGCCACGCGGTCGATATCTTCGCTGTGCTCGGCACCTTGTTTGGCGTGGCGACTTCGCTGGGCTTTGGCGTGATCCAGGTGAACGCGGGCCTGAACTATCTGTTCGATGTGCCCGCCACGGTTGGGGTTCAGATCATCCTGATCGCGGTGATCACGTCGATCGCGACGCTGTCGGTGGCGCTGGGTCTGGATGGAGGCATACGTCGCATCTCGGTGCTTAACGTTGTGCTTGCGGTACTGCTGCTGCTGTTCGTCCTGGTGACCGGGCCGACGGTGTTCCTGCTGCAGACGCTGGTCCAGAACACCGGTATGTATCTGTCGAATCTGTTTAGCATGACCTTCAACCTGTATGCCTACGAACCGACTAACTGGATCGGCGGCTGGACCTTGTTCTACTGGGGCTGGTGGATTGCCTGGTCGCCCTTTGTCGGCATGTTTATCGCGCGCGTTTCGCGCGGCCGGACCATCCGCGAATTCGTCGTCGGTGTATTGCTCGTGCCGGTGGGATTCACCTTCATGTGGCTGACGTTTTTCGGCGACACTGCGCTCCACATGATCATGATCCAGCACATTGGCGACCTCGCCGACGCAGTGGCGGCGGATACCTCGGTTGCCCTGTTCAGGTTCCTCGAGCACCTGCCGTTTTCCGGCATCACTTCGCTGCTGGCGACGCTGCTGGTGGTCACGTTCTTCGTGACCTCTTCGGATTCCGGCTCACTGGTGGTCGACATGCTGACCTCGGGCGGGGAAGAGGAATCGCCAGTCTGGCAGCGTGTGTTCTGGGCGGTGGTAGAAGGGGTGATCGCTGCTGCGCTGTTACTCGCTGGCGGGTTGCAGGCATTGCAGACCGCGACGATCGCCAGCGCGTTGCCGTTCACGGTGGTCCTCATCCTGATGTGCTGGGGGCTCCTCAGGGCGCTGCGCATCGAGTCGGTCAAGCGCCTGAGTCTGCGCCGGGCGGGGGTGGCATCGAGGGGACTGCAAGCAGGCCAGAACTGGCAAAGACGCTTGCACAATGTGATTCACCAGCCGAGTCGCACCGAGGTCGACCGCTTTGTCCAGGCGGTGGTCAAGCCGGCCTTGGGCGAGGTCGTCGGCGAATTGAAGCGGCAGGGTATGGACGCGCGCACGGGTGAAGACGAACGCGGCCGGGCATGGATCGAGGTTGGCCATGGCGACGAGATCGACTTTTTCTATTCGGTCCACCCGCGGCCATACGAACCACCCTCCTTCGCGTTGCGAGACACCCGGGCTCGCCGCGCCGAGATGCTGAAGTACTACCGTGCTGAGGTCCATCTGCGTGAAGGCGGGCAGGACTACGACATCATGGGGTGGGACGCTGACGAGGTGATCAACGATGTCCTCGACCAGTACGAACGGCACATGCATTTTTTACAGGCGGTCCGATGAGCGGCGCGAGCGGGTCGACGCTCCAGGGAGACCTCATGCCGACATTTGCCGGGCGTATGACTTATCCGCGCTATACCCTGTTATCAGTGCTATCGGCCTGCGTTGCCCTGGCGGGTAACGCCTGGGCAGTCGATTTCGACAACGGTTTTCGGCTCGGTGGCGCGTTGCGCTACAACTACGCCTACAAGGATTGGGATCCCAAATACAATGACACGGGCCTGATCGATTTCGATACCGCGCGCATCGATGCAGGCTATGACCGTGGATCCTGGCTGGCATCGGCCCAGTACCGCTATTACCGATATCGCGGGGGCGCCGATACCCATTTCCTGCATCACGCCTGGGTGGGGTATCGGATCAATGACGACACGCAACTGCATGTCGGCTTGAATCCGATTCCCTTCGGCATCACACCGTTCGCCTCGCACAATTACTTTTTTTCGATGGGGTATTACGTCGGTCTGGAAGACAGCTACAACCTCGGCGGAAAACTGATTCATCGTACAGGGCCGTGGGATCTGCAACTGGCTTACTACGTCCGCGACGGCGGACATTGGAGCGGCGACAGCGAAAGCAGCGCCCGTTACACCTTCAACGTCGTCGAGAATGGCGCCGTGCGCAACAGCGAACGCGATACCGTGGTGGGCCGGGCGGCCTATACCTTCGGCAAGGACACGGAGCAATCCAGCGAGTTTGGCGTGTCGCTGCTGTCCGGGCGCCTGCCGAACGCCACCACCGGTCGCGATGGACATCGCCGCGCGGGTGCGGTGCACTACAAGGGCGATTTCGGGAAGTGGGGCGTCATGCTGCAGGCGACGCGCTACGTGAACAGCGTCGAGAATCCGCCGGGTCAGGACCGCAGGGTCGTGACCATGGGTGCGTACGACTTCCCCTATACGGTGGCGGCGCGCGCCAATCTGTATACCGCCAACCTGAGTTATCGCGTTGGCGAATGGGGTCCGCTACGCGACATCACCGTCTATACCGACTACAGCATACTGTCCAAGGATGCCGCCGGATTCCGTGACAGCCAGCAGCAGGTGTATGGCGTGTCGTTTACGCCGATCGACAAGGTGTTTGTCTATGTCGATTATCTGCGGGGTCGTCAGCATCCGTATATCGGCCCCAACTTCAGCACGGGTCTGGCCGCAGGCGGGGCCGACGATTCCTGGCACGACCGCGTCAACGTCAATGTGGGCGTGTATTTCTGATTCGCCACGCAACGCCACGCCCGTTGCGTTCGCGCAGTGGTCAGCCGTTTTCATCCGGGGTCGCGGTGACTTCGTCTGGCGTATCGGCCAGCAGCACCAGGGCTTCGGGCGACGTCCGCACCATCAGAGTGAACGGCGCATGGTCTTCCACAGCCGTCGGCGGTGCCTGCCGGATACGCAGCAGCACGAACGTCGCCAACAACAGGAGTGTGACCGCGTAATACACCGGCAGACTGCTCGGCCCGAAGCCTGCGATCAACAGCCCCACGGCCGCAGGGCCCACGGCAGCGCCGATGCCATGCAGCAACAGCAGACCGCTGGTACCTTCCAGACTTTCCTCCGGGCGGAGGTGGTCGTTCAAGTGCGCGACGCTGATCGAGTAGACGCTGAAGGCGAGTCCGCCAAACAAAAAGCTTGAGACCATGAGGCCGGCCATCGATTTCGGCGCCGCCGCCATCGAGATCAGCGCGAACACCGACGCCGCTGCCGCGACCAGCGCCAGCACCCGACGTCGGTCGACCCGGTCGGACCAGTGTCCAATTGGCCATTGCAGGGCGGCACCGCCCAGTATCGTGGCCGCCATGAAACTGGCGATCCCCGCGGTGTCGAGTCCGACGCGCTGCGCGAACACGGGCCCCATGCCCCAGAACGCACCGATCACCAGCCCCGACATGAGCGCACCGGCAACCGCAGCCGGTGATGTGGCATAGAGAAATCGCATACTGAGGCGGGGTGTCTTGACTGGCGGCGGCTGAGCAATGCTGGTGAACGCGATGGGCACGAGGCCTAGCGACAACAGAATGGACGCAATCCCGAACAGGGTGAAACCCGACGGATCGGCCCAGGTGATGAGCACCTGGCCGAACGCGAGTGCGAGCAGTGTGACGGCCATGTAGGCTGCAAACACCTGTCCGCGCCGTTCATTGGGCGTTTGTGCGTTGAGCCAGCTTTCGATGACGGTGTAGATCCCTACGAGACACGCGCCGGTAATCATGCGCAAGATCAACCAGGCCGCCGGCTCGATCACGAGAACATGCAGGATCGCCGTGGTGGCGGCGATAGAGGCGAACATGGCGAATGCGCGGATATGTCCGACCCGCCGGATCAGCCCCGGGCAAAAGAACGTGCCGGCGAAAAACCCCACGAAGTAGGCGGACATCACCAGCCCGATCACGGGATCCGAGAATCCGGCCAGGCCCGCGCGAAGAGCGAGCAGTGTACCGAACAGCCCGCTGCCGATGAGCAGGATGCCGATACCGGTCAGCAAGGAAACAATGGGAAATACTGTGGACAGCATGTGCGGCGTGCGCGGGAGAGACGACCTTCACTATCGACCATATTGTGGGATTGATCAAATAGGGTGATCAACCTGGGCGATCGCTGCGCTTTTCTCGGGCGAGTCGTGGCGCGCCCGGTTCGGTTTGCGGGGGCGATGACTTTAAGTGTGGCGAAAGCAGGAATATTGGTCGGGGCGAGAGGATTCGAACCTCCGACTCCTGCGTCCCGAACGCAGTACTCTACCAGGCTGAGCTACGCCCCGAGGCAGATGGCGAGATCAGTGATGTGCTGACTCTGTTTGAATAACTAACGGGAGTAAAACTGTGCGGTTGTTAAAAACTTCGGTCAACCGCGAAAGCCGCCAATTGTAGCAAAGCTGATTTGGAATTTGAATCCGGCAAGCAAGAAATTGCTGCATTGGCGTTTTCGGCTTCACGTTGTGCGGCCTCGTGGGTGTATTGCAAGGCACGTGTGGCCTTGATTGCAGCGAGTACGCTCTGAAATTCGGTGAGACCGCCGTGTTCGATCGCCTGACGGATGCTGGCTGCTTGCTCGGCAGTGCCATGTTTCATGGCATATAGCAACGGCAGGGTGGGTTTGCCTTCGGCCAGATCGTCGCCAATATTCTTGCCGGTTTTGAGGAAGTCTCCAGAATAGTCGAGCACATCGTCAACCAGTTGAAATGCGGTACCGAGATGCATGCCATAGCGGGCCAGGGCATCTTTCTCTGCTTCGGTGCCGCCGCCTATGACGGCGCCCAGGCGGCCGGCGGCCTCAAACAGTTTGGCCGTCTTGTAACGGATAACGCGCAGGTAGTTTTCTTCGTCGATGTCGGGGTCGTGGCAGTTCAGTAGCTGCAGCACTTCGCCTTCGGCAATGGTGTTGGTGGCGTCGGACAAAATACGCATGACTTCCATGTTGTCGACGGTGACCATCATCTGGAAAGCACGTGAGTAGAGAAAGTCGCCGACTAATACGCTGGCAGCGTTGCCAAACAGG
Organism: Thiobacillus sp.; assembly: GCA_036568265.1. Lineage (GTDB taxonomy): Bacteria > Pseudomonadota > Gammaproteobacteria > Burkholderiales > Thiobacillaceae > Thiobacillus. The sequence continues at coordinate 116,401 of DATCSW010000025.1, read as the reverse complement.
GCGTTGGCCGTTTCGCGGCCGCGTCGCAGTTCGGACTCATCAACTACGTCATCGTGTAGTAGCGTGGCGGTGTGGATGAATTCGACCACCGCCGCGAGCTCATGGTGCGCTTTTCCCGAGTAATTGAAACAGCCAGCCGACAGCAGCACCAAAGCGGGGCGTAGGCGCTTGCCGCCGCTATTGATGATGTATTCGGAGACTTGGCGAACCAAGACGACATCCGAATGCAGGCTTTGGCGAATAACATGATCGACCGCGAGCATGTCGTCGGCAAGGAAGGATTGCAGGCTCTCCAGAGACACAATAGGCAGCGAGTTATGGGGAAAGCTCGCAATGTTAGCAGTCTGACCGTGGTTTTTCATGGCCATACCGGGAATTTAGAGTGGAGGCCACGTCAAATTGTTTGACTCAGGGTGTGATCACAGCTAAAATCTTGCGCTTTCCCGGGATCGAATTGGTTGGAGACCCCCCATGTACGCAGTCATCAAAACCGGCGGCAAGCAATACCGCGTGAGCGCCGGCGATAAACTTAAAATTGAAAAGCTCGATGGCGACATCGGCAGCGAGATCACCTTTGATCAAGTGTTGATGGTGGGCGATGGTGCCGACATCAAAATGGGCGCGCCCATGCTGCGTGGTGCCACGGTGACAGCCACTGTGCTGAACCAGGCCCGCGGCGACAAGATCAAGATCTTTAAAATGCGCCGCCGCAAGCATTATCGCAAGAGCCAGGGTCATCGTCAGCACTTCACCGAAGTGCAAATCGGCGGCATTACGGCATAAGGAGCACATAAATGGCACACAAGAAAGCAGGCGGTAGTTCACGTAACGGCCGCGACTCGGAATCGAAACGCCTGGGCGTCAAGTGCTACGGCGGTGAGTTTGTTTTGGCTGGCAACATTATTGTTCGCCAGCGCGGTACCCAGTTTCACGCCGGTGATAATGTGGGCATGGGCAAGGATCACACCTTGTTCGCCAAAGCCGAGGGCACCGTCAAGTTCGAAGTCAAGGGCGCTGCCCGTCGCAGAACAGTACGGATTGTGCCCGAAGCGGCTTAATTTTTTGAACTGAGCCGGACTCGTCCCGCGAAGAAAGCCCTATCCACTGGATGGGGCTTTTTTGTTTAGGAAAATCAAACATGAAATTTATCGACGAAGCGAAAATTGAGGTGCTGGCCGGCAACGGCGGCGACGGCAGTGCATCGTTTCGCCGTGAGAAATTCATTCCCAAGGGCGGGCCTGACGGCGGTGATGGGGGTCGCGGCGGCAGTGTGTTCGTCGTGGCCGACTGCAACATCAATACGCTGATCGAATTTCGTTTCAAACGGATTTTCAAGGCGCAAAAAGGCGAAAACGGCCGCGGCGCGCAATGTTATGGCAAGGGCGGGGAAGATCTTATCGTTCGCGTTCCGGTAGGCACAGTCTTTACCGATATCAATAGTGGCGAGGTGGTAGCTGACCTGGCCGTGAACGGCCAGAAAGTGTGCCTGGCCAAGGGCGGCAAGGGTGGCCTGGGCAACCAGCATTTTAAATCCAGTACCAATCGTGCACCGCGTCAGCACACGCTCGGTGAGCCGGGCGAGGAATGGGGACTGGCACTGGAATTGAAGGTACTGGCCGATGTGGGCTTGCTGGGCATGCCGAATGCGGGCAAGTCAACGTTCATTCGCGCTGTATCCGCTGCCCGCCCGAAAGTGGCCGATTATCCGTTCACCACGCTGGCGCCCAATCTGGGTGTGGTGCGAGTGGGCAGCGAGCGCAGTTTTGTGATTGCCGATATTCCCGGGCTGATCGAAGGCGCAGCAGAAGGTGCGGGACTGGGTCACCAGTTTTTGCGCCACCTGCAACGCACGCGGGTGTTGTTGCATCTGGTCGATATTTCGCCGCGCTGGGAAGAGGGTGATCCTGTTTACGAAGCGCGTGCCATCGTTGAGGAGTTGCGCAAGTACGATCAGGCGCTGTTCGACAAGACGCGTTGGCTGGTGCTGAACAAGATCGACATGGTGGACGAGGCTGAGCGCAAGGCCGTGGTCGATCAGTTTGTAAAAGACTACGACTGGCACGGCCCGGTGTTTGCCATTTCAGCGCTGGACGGGACAGGGTGCAGCACATTGACTTACGCAATCATGGAATACCTGGCCACACAGGATGCGGTGGTGCTGGAAGATGACCCCACGGTGGACTTACCCGCCGCCGATCAGGCTTCCTGAGATTCTGCCGGCGTCAGTTCTTCGCCGCTCACGCGTTTCCAGTCATTTTCATGCAGCGCAACCTGGTATTTTGCCCAGCGGGCGAATTCAACCGGGCTGCAATGGCCTTTTTTGCGGCGGCAGGTGCCGGCGATGCCTTTAAAGTGAAAAACCGGTTCGCCGGTTTCGGCATCAGCGCCGACTTCGGCCAGCTGCCGCACCCCCCAGGTACGGCCATAGGCACCATTGCTGTAGAAATACCCTACTTTTATTTCGTCTGAACTCATGTCGTGATACGTCGGTAAATGTCGGTGACTTTCACCGGCAATTGTCTCACGTCATCCAGAATGATGTAACGCGCCGCGCCGTACATGTGCGGGAGATAGTCGCGGGCTTCGCGGTCGAGCGTGATGCAAAAAGGGTGAATGCCGGTGCGGCTGGCCTCCATCAACGCCATGCGTGTGTCCTCGACGCCATAGACGCCGCGATAGACATCGAAGTAATCGTCCGGCCGCCCATCCGACAGCGTGACCAGCACGCGCGTTTTTGCTTCGACTTGATTCAACAGCTTGGTCATGTGGCGGAGTGCAAACCCCATGCGGGTGTATTCCTGCGGACGGATGCCCGAAATGCGCGCTTTCACTTCGTCGTCATAGCGATCATCGAAGGTTTTGATGCGAAACAGTTCGCAGCGTTTACGCGTGGTCCCCGAAAAGCCATAGATGGCATAGCGGTCACCCAGCAACTCCAGCGCTTCACACAGCAGGATCAGGGCCTCGCGCTCGGCTTCGTTGATCCAGCCCTTGGTCGAGCCGCTCATGTCGACCAGAAAGGCGACGGCGATGTTGCGCTCAGTCCGGTGCGTGCGCATGAACAGCCGGTCGCTCATTTCGCTGCCGTCGCGGGCGTCGGCCAGCGCTTCGATCAGGGCGTCGAGGTCGATTTCGTCGCCCTGGGTTTGCCGTTTTTCGAGCCGGTTTTCATCGCGTAACGCCTCGAATTTTCGACGCAGTTGTCTGACCAGACCGGCATGCTTATCGAGCGTGTCGCGATAAAAATCGTCGTAGGACGGGGTGACGGGTTTTTCCCGCATGACGCACCAGTTCTTGCGGTAATGCTGGCGGCCATGATCCCACTCGGGATACAGCTCGGCGCCTTTTTCGTGATAGGTGCCTTGCCACACCGAGTCGGTGTCTTCTGGCTGATCGAATATCCGATTGGGGTCGTATTCACCGTCGCCCGCCGGGGTGAGGTATTCAGGCGGAATTTCGCCAAAATCGAGGTAGACCGAAGTGAGCAGCTGCTTGACGTCGTTGGGTGGTGCGAGCGGCGCGCCGTCGAGCGTGATTTCGAAATCGAGTCGTCCGTTTTCGTCGCGCGCTTCGGCTTGCAATTCCGGCGGCGTATCAGGCGTGGGCCGGGATTCGGACTGCTGGGCTTGATGTTCGTCGAGTAATTCGGCCAGCTTGACCCTGAGCCGGGCCTTTTCCTTATCCAGGCGCGCTGCGCGGGCCGCCGCGATGGCATCCGGACGCAGGCAGCCCTGGTCGCTCCAGGCAGGACAATCGACTGTTGCATAGGCCGCATCGAGTAGCGTGAGGCTGTCCCCGGGTGTCGCGTCCGGCGCGGCCAGCGCGGTTTCGAACGCTTGCCAGCTTGGGGGCAGGGTCGTATCGAGGTGGCTACGTAAACGTTTGAGTTCGCGGTGCAGGCCCGGCAATTCGCGCCCGATGATGGCGGTGAGGCGTAGCGTTTCGAGGGCGTACAAGCGGGCGAGTGCGCGTTCAGGATCGTCGTAACGAGCGGCGACCTCGGTGTAATCGATGCGCACTGTGCCAAAGCGCGTTTGCGCCCATAGCAGCGCGACCGTGGCTTTGGCGAGTTGAAAGTTGTCGTCCAGGTGTGGGAAGGCGGCAATCAACGGTGGCAGCACGATGCGTTCGCCGTCGGTCCATGCGGCGTCGCCTTCCTCGAGTGTCAGGCGCCGCCCCGAGAGGCCGCAGACGAAACTGCCGAGAATCGGGGCGATGTCGTCGAACAACGCACCGGCAGCGTCATGAACGTGACGCTCGGGATCGAAGTCGTCGACTTCCTCCATGGCGCGCAATGCGGGCTGCAGGCCGAAGCGATCGAAGAGGTCGCAGGTATGGATGGCCCAGGCCTCTAACAGGCGCTGTTCCATGCGCGGCAACAAGGCCGGCGCGCGGCGACCGAATTGCCAGGCCAGCGTGACGTGGGTCGAGGCGATGCGACGAATCCAGCTCAGGATGAAATCCTGTTCGCTGCGAGGTAATCGTTCCAGTTCTGCAGCCAGTTCTTCAACTTTGTAGAACGTGAATTCGGTATCGAGCCACTCGTGCAGATGGGGCTCCATCTCGGCGAGGGTGAGGGGGATGAGTGCCATCGAACTAGGATACCTGTTCTGTGGAATCTTGAGTACGCACTTGCCAATACCGTGCCGCCTTGGTGCACCGCGCGGCCGACACGCATCCGAGAAAAGGCCGGGCCGGATCGGGGCGTATGGGTCGAATCGAACAAGGGGAGCGGTCTACGGGTGGCTGCCTTCTACAGGATGCAGCTAGAAATTCGCGCATCCGTTCGTTTGGTTTATACTATTTTGCGGCGCAAAAGCATGACGCTTTTGCGCATCGGTTCTCTCTTATCGTAGCAAGCTGTCTCGGGTGCGTGCGCCCCGAGTGGAATATATGCATCTAGATTTTTGACCTGATGGATGCTCTAGTCATCCTTCTTCCGGCTATGCCGATGGTTTCGGCCTTGGCGATTGCCGCCCTGTCTGCCCGTCCTGGGCGTCAGTTGGCACGCCTCAGCGTTTTCCTCAGTGGCGCGACGTTCGCACTTGCCACCTTGCTACTGTTTGCTTATCTCGGTACATCGTCGCCAACATGGCTGACGACCGGCCTGGGCTGGGGCAGCCTCTACCTCGATCCGCTCAGCATCATCATGTCGCTGCTAGTCGCCGGCATCAGTCTGGTTGTACACGTCTACTCGGTTCGCTATATGGCCGAGGAACCGGGTTACGCGCGCTTCTTCGCCTTGCTGGACCTGATGACCGCAGCGATTCTGCTGTTGGTTGCCGCGGGCGACTTTATTACGCTACTGATCGCCTGGCATCTGATTGGCGTACTGCTGTATTTTCTGCTCGCACACAATACGCAGCGACCGGCCGCGCATCGTTACGCCTTCTGGACCTTCTTCACCTATCGGCTCGGCGACCTGCCCCTCGTCCTGGCGGCCGTCCTGCTCTACCAGACCTACGACACGATAGCCTTGCCGACCTTGTTCGAGCGCATTGCGGCGGCCCCGAATGCGCCGGGCGTGCTGGGTTTTTCGCTGCTGGAGGTCGTAGCGCTGTTGATTGCGGTGGCGGCCTTCGCGCGTTCGGCGCAGTTTCCTTTTCACACCTGGTTGCCTTACACGATGGAAGGTCCAACCCCGGTTTCGGCGCTGATGCATGCAGGCATCGTGAACGCAGGCGGTTTTCTGCTCAATCGCTTCGCGCCCGTGTTTGTCGAGGCCGGCGTTGTGTTGCATCTGGTGTTCGCGGTGGGCTTGATTACCGCCGTGCTCGGCTCGGTACTGATGCTCACCCAGAACGACATCAAGAAATCCCTGGGGTATTCGACCATGGGCCAGATGGGCTTCATGTTCGTCGAACTCGGGGTCGGGGCGTTCTCGCTGGCCATCTACCATCTGATTGCGCATGGCCTGTTCAAGGGCACGATGTTTCTCGGCGCGGGTGGCGTCATCGGCGACGCACGCAAGCACGACGGCGTGCCGCATGAGGACGTCTATACGCTGGTGGTCGAGCGCAAGCCTGTTGCGGCGCGCCTGCCCTGGATGCTGGCGGCGGCGATCACTGTGGTCGTGCCCTTTCTGCTACTTGGCCTGTCGCATTGGCTGGTCGACAGCGACTTTGTCGGACAGCAGGGGGCCATCGTGCTGCTCTTCTTTGGCTGGGTCACCGGCGCGCAGCTGCTGTTCGCCACCCACCGGCTGCGTGTCGAGAGTCCGTCCCGATTGATGGTGCTGATCATCCTGTCGCTGGCGATCGTGGTGGTCGGCTATACCCTGATCGAACACAACTTCGATCTCTTCATGTATCCCGACCGTGAGCTGAGTGAACGCCTGTACGCGGCCGCGAGTATTCCGCTGGCGACGTTTGGGGGTTTGGTCACGCTGGTGACGATCGCCATCGTGGTCGGCTGGATCGCGGCCTACTACACGATGGCGAATCGCGACCCGCTCGACGGCCGCACCGGTAATCCGCGCATGGCGCTGTATTCACTGTTCTCGCGCGAGTTCTACGTGGCAGACGTCTACAGCCGCGTGTCCGAGACGGTGCTTGCACTGTCGAAGCGTTTCAACATCTGGTCGAGATGGGTTTGACATGCTGCTGTTATTGATCGCCTGCCTGTTGCTGCCACTGTTTCCGCTCAGCATGCCGTTCAACGCCTTGCTGGGCCGATTGAAACGCCCCGGCCTCCGGCTTGCTGTCGTATTGATCACGCCACAACTCGGCATCCTTGTACTCAATTCTGCTGCGCAGCCGATTCCAGAGGGCTTCACCACTTGGGCGCTCGCGAGCGCAGCGTTCTATGCGATACGGCTGTTGAGTGTGCGCGATCTTGCGATGTGGGCGGGATTTCTGGCCACCTCGGCGCTGGCGCTGGTCTGGTCATTTGCGGCCGGAGGCACGGCCCCCGTCGAATTGCATCTGATTGCGTTCGCGCTCAGCCTTCCGCCTGCGCTTCTGATGCTGCTTGCCGGAACGCTCACCCGGCGTTTCGGGGCCGCATATGCGGGTCTGCACGGTGGGCTGGCCCGCTGCCTGCCAAAGTGGTCGCGCTTGTTGATCCTGGTCGTTTTAGCCGCGATTGCCACGCCCGTATTTCCTGGTTTTTTCATCCTGCTCGATTTGGTTTTTCGCGCGGACTGGCCGGCGGCCTCGGCGATCCTGTTCGTTTGGCTGATCTGGAGCTGGGCGGGCACGCGCGTGCTACAGGGTTTCGTATTCGAGCCTTGTCAGCGCGTTGAGGTCCGCGATGTGCGGCCAGCGGCAGTGGCAGGCTATTCCATCTTGCTGACACTGTTTCTGATCGCCGGACTGGGCATAGCGGGAGGTGTGCTGTGAGCCTGGCGCTGGGTCGGCGGCTCAAGATCCGCACTCTGATTCACGTGGCCGGAGAGCCGATTCCCTATTTTTGGCCGATGCGGACCTTCATTCACCACAATCCCCTGTACGGCCTGGAACATCTGCCGTTTGACCAGGCGGTGGCCGAAGGCGAGCGTCTATTTCATGCCAAGGGCTATCTGCCACGCAGCCTGTACCAACGTTATCTGCAGAGTGGAAGGGTCGACCGTACGGTGCTTGCGGCGCAAGTGACGCGTTTTCTAGAAGATCAGCCGAGCGTGGGCGACCTCGACCTGCACGCTGTGCTGATGTCGGTGTTGACCGAAGTGGCGCACCCGCTGGGCGACCTGCCGACTGTGGCCGATGCGCGTGATATCCATGCCGCCATGCGAGGCGAGCGTCTGCCGGATCGCTCGATCGAGCCGAGCGTGTTGGCGGCACAAGTGGCATCCACGCTGCCTCCCGGCCGGCCGGCCCACGAAATCATGGATGCCTTGTACGGTACAAACTTGGGTGCGACGATCGACGAGCTGGTGATTAAAAGTTGTCTAGATTTTTTCGACGAAGGCCAGTCCGCGTGGCAGCTGCCGGGGCGCGAACAGGGCTTGTACTCGGCCTGGCGCGCGGTCGCGCGACACAACCTTCGCTTCTCGATACGCGGCATCCATATCAAGCAGATTCTCGAAATAGACGATACGCCCGAGGGCATCATCAGCCACGTGATGGAAACCCTGGGTGTGCCCGAAGACGACTGGATGGACTACTTCACCAGCGAGCTGACCCGCCTCCATGGCTGGGCCGGATTCATTCGCTGGCGTGTCAACACCAAACACTACTACTGGAACCGACGCTATCCCGCCGACCTGGTCGACTATCTGGCCATTCGCATGGTGCTGGGACTGGCCCTGATCCGCGAACGGGCGCAGCAGCATCGGGCGCCGCTGGGCGCGGCCGCGCTGGCGCATTATTTCGAGCAGAAGCCCGGTGAAGCCTACCTGCGCCATGAGTTTCATGGTGGACGCGTGTTGCCGGCGCTGGCGCTACGTGTGGAAGATGCGCTGGAGAGCAGGCGCGAAGCCCGCATCGCGCGGCTGTTGCCGGAATATCTTGTCGCCAAGCGGGAATCTGAAGCGCATAGCCGCGCCACCGCCTTGCGTCGCTTGGGTGAAAGCGCGGGCTGCAGTGACGCGCTGGTCCGCCTGTCGCCGGACGCACTCGATCAACTGCAAATGCTGTTGGCGCGTTTCGAACAAGCAGAAGGGCAGATGTGGCTGGTGGCCCAAGAGGCGTTGTACATGAATCGTTTGCTGGGCCGTCTTGAACTGGCGCAGCCGCAGCCACGGGAAAAGCGACCGTTTGCGCAGATTCTGTTTTGCATCGATGTCCGCGCGGAGCGCATCCGCCGCCACCTGGAAAAAGTCGGCGATTACCAGACATACGGCATCGCAGGCTTCTTTGGTGTTCCTGTGAGTTTCGTCGGTCTCGATAAAGGCAGCGAAACGCACCTCGCGCCGGTCGTCGTTACACCCAAAAACCTCGTGCTGGAACTGGCGATTGCGCGCAATGCCGATGAAGAGGCTTTCGTCTCGGTGCTCGAACAGGTGTTTCACGACCTCAAGGCGTCGGTGCTCTCGCCTTTCATCACGGTCGAAGCGATCGGCCTTTTGTTTGGCTTTGACCTGTTTGGAAAAAGTCTGGCACCACTGGCCTATAACCGCTGGCGCCAGCGACTCTATCCCGACAAGCCCGACAGCCGGCTGTTGCTTGACAAGTTGACACGGGAACAGGCTGACTCGATCATTCGCTCGCTGCAGCGCAACATGATCGTCAAGGCGGTGGGCCGCGAACTGGATCTCGGCCGCGAGGCCATCACGGACGAGATGGTTCGAGAACTGCGGGAAACTGCCTTGGGTCGTCAATCGCGTGCCGAGGGCTTCGCGGCGCATTTCAGGCTGGACGCGGCGCGCGAACGCGACCTGATCGAACGCCTCCGCCGGGTGTATCGCATCGACAGCGGTTATACGCGCATGCAACTCGAACAGCTGGGACGGATCGGTTTCACCCTTGACGAGCAGGTCAAATTCGTCAGCACCGCGCTGCGCTCGATTGGCCTGACAGAACGCTTCTCGCGATTCGTCGTGCTTGCAGGGCACGGCAGCACGTCGGAAAACAACCCCTACGAATCCGCGCTCGACTGCGGCGCGTGCGGTGGCAATCATGGCGTCGTCAGCGCGCGGGTGCTGGCGCAGATGGCGAACAAGCACGCGATCCGACTGCGGCTACGCGACAAGGGCTTTGATATTCCCGACGACGCCTGGTTCGTGCCGGCATTTCACAACACCACCACCGATGAGTTGCGATTGCATGATCTTGATCTGCTACCGCCCAGTCATCTGGTCTACGTAGAGCGGCTAAGCAATGGCCTGACCGCGGCATCCAAGCTGTGTGCGGCCGAGCGCTTGCCCACACTCGAACCGGGCATGAATGGCGGCGGGCCGAGCAGCGCTTATCGCGCGGTACGGCGCAACGCGATGGATTGGTCCCAGGTCAGACCCGAGTGGGGGCTCTCGCGCAACGCGGCCTTCATTATTGGTCGGCGTCACGCGACCGAAGGACTCGATCTCGAAGGTCGCGTCTTTCTGCACTCCTACGACTGGCAGTGTGATCGCAAGGGCCGCTTGCTGGAAAACATTCTGACGGGCCCGTTGGTGGTCGGTCAGTGGATCAATATGGAGCACTACTTCTCGACCGTTGATAACGAACATTACGGCAGCGGCAGCAAGGTCTATCACAACGTGGCGGGCCGCTTTGGCGTGATGAGCGGCAACCTGTCGGACTTGCGCACCGGCTTGCCCGCGCAGACGGTGCTCAAGGACGGTGAGCCTTACCATGAGCCGCTGCGACTGCTGACCATCATCGAATCACCGGTTGCCCACGCCATGCGTGCCATCAATGGCGTCGTCAAGGTGCGCAACCTGGTTCACAATGGCTGGATACGCTTGGTCATCATCGATCCCGAAACACGTCTGTGTCATGCGTTCGAGAACGGTGCATGGCAGGTTCGTGATCTTTCGCTTACAGATGGTCGGGACGCGCCGACCCCAATCGAGGAACGCAACGCATGAACAACCTCAACCTCAGTCCGGTCAAAAAACTTGAGATCATCATCGAAGGGGCGCATCAGGAATTTGCCACCGATCTGCTTGATCGAGCCGGCGTCACCGGCTACACCATCGTCGGCAACCTCTCAGGCAAGGGCCGGCATGGTTTCCACGAGGGTCATCTGATGTTTAACGAAGACGCCGTGCTGATCATGATCATCGTGGCTGTTCCGCCTGAACTGGTCGAACCCATACTCGAAGGTTTCGAGCCATTCTTTAGCAAGCATACTGGCGTCGTGTTCATCTCCGACATCCAGGTCAGCCGACTGGTCAAATTCAAGCACTAAGTGACCAGGACGTCAAAAGATCGATGCGGATAGCTCTGCGATGGCTTTCAGCATGTCGGCGTCATCGGTAACAGCCTGAGCGACGGCGGATTTACAGGCGGTAACCGGGCTGACGCCATCAGCGATCAATTTTCCGGCGTGTACCAGCAAGCGGGTAGAGGCGCCTTCTTCCAGGCCGCTGCCTTTCAGGTTGCGGGTCATCTGGGCAAAGCGCACCAGATTGTCGGCGATGGCCTCGGAGACGCCGGATTCGGTGGCGACGATGCGCCGCTCAAGTGCGGCGGCAGGGTAGTCAAATTCCAGGGCCACAAAACGCTGTCGGGTCGATTGCTTCAAATCCTTGAGGACGCTTTGGTAACCCGGATTGTAGGAAATCGCGAGGCAGAATTCGGGCGTGGCTTCAAGCGTTTGGCCAAGCTTTTCCATGGGCAGGGTGCGGCGATCGTCGGCCAGCGGGTGAATCACCACCATGGTGTCTTTGCGGGCTTCGACCACTTCGTCCAGATAGCAGATGCCGCCACAGCGCACGGCGCGGGTGAGCGGGCCATCGACCCATACCGTTTCTCCGCCTTTGACCAGATAGCGACCCACCAGATCGGAGGCGGTGAGGTCATCGTGGCACGATACGGTGATCAAGGGACGCTTGAGCTTCCAGGCCATGTGTTCCATGAAGCGCGTTTTACCGCAGCCGGTGGGGCCTTTCAATAGAACCGGGATCTGCTGCCGATAGGCGGCTTCGAACAGCTGAATTTCTTCGCCTACGGCTTCGTAGTAAGGCTCGTTTTCAATGAGGTGATGGGCAGGGTCGAGGGTGCGTGCGTTCATGAATACGTTAGCCTGGTTGATCAAAAGCAGGCAGATTGCTGCTTTTTGCGTTCGAGGTCGCGAGTTTCCTCGTTCCATCGGTTCATTTGTTCTTGGGTGTAGCCTTTGCGGCGCGCCTGGTCCATCTTGTCGAGTACGCGGCCCAGCTTGTCTGACAGGGTGTTGCAATGGTTGTTGTTGTCGTTTGGCTGAGTGGGCTTGCCCGAAACCTGTCGGGTTTCGACGTGAACCGTGGCGGGGGCTGACCGTGTGATGGCTGGCGTCACGGCGGGCTTGCCGGGTCGTACAGATACAGGCTCATTCGACTGTTGAACGGACGCGGGGGGCGGGGCTGGGTCAATTTCCAGCTTAAGGACTTCGCGCGCGTTGAGACAGGGCTTGTTGGTATAGGTGACCAAGCCTTGGGCATCAATGCACTTGTTCAAGGTGGCTTGTGCCGACGCCAACGCCGGCCACAATGCGATCAAAGCAAGCAGAACATGTGCAGGATGGGCCATGGGTCAGTTCTCGTTAGAGTATTTGTCATCCTCAACGGCCATTTTTTTCTGAAATTCAGCTTCTTTGGTTTGTTCAGCCAGGGCACGACGTCGCTCGACGCGTTTTTCATACGCACCCGGGTGCTGCTCGATGAAATCTTCACCAAATAGCGTATGACGCAGAAAATTCAGACCGAAATCGAGCAGCGCTTCATCGTCGGCAATCAGCAGCGCCATGACTTCAACCGGGATGTTATAGGTTTCGTTGAAGCTCGGGCTCATGATGAAGGCACGGAAGCGATCCATGTCGTAGCTCGCCATGAAAAACAGCTGATTGGAAACGGGTGTGGGTTTACCAATGGAGGGACCGGCTGATTTTCGCTTCAGGATCAGCTGACGCCAGGCGTGTGCCTTTTCGTCGTACTCGACCACACCTTGTTCAGCGCGGTATTGCTCAATGGTTTGGGTTTTGTCTTCCAGATGACCGAGGCAGTGCTTTTCCTTGACCATGGCGTAGGCGCTGCGATCAACGTATTCATCCGAGCGGCGCATGGTCAACAAGGCGACTGGGTAGTAGCGACAGGCAGTGGGTCGGTCTTCGTAGACACCACAGCCTTCCGGGGTCATGAACTGGCATGCCGTGCCTTCGTCAACCGGCTTCAGTTTCACGCCGGGCATGCCATCCTTGTCCATCTCAAAAGGGGTGGAATACTGTTTGAGGAATTCGCCAGAGGGCATGTCCAGCCGCTTTTTCAGCCGCAGGATGTCATAGGGGGTCAACGGGATATCGATGTTGCTGCAACACGCATTCCAGCATTTGACGTTGCGATGACAACGGAACTGAAATGAGGTGTTGTCTCCCAGCATATTGGGTTTGACCGGGCTGCCCGCAAACGGGGAGTCATTGATCATGTCCTTGAAATCGGTTTCATTCATTGCTTGCTACCTTCCGGGGCGTACCCCTCAATTCATTAACACACACTCGAAAGCATTGTTTATGGCCCAGAACGCTATTCTCTATTCAAGACACTAGAGTACGCGCTTTCGACAGGATGCTAAACCTTGTTGCCCATACTGTTTAATGGTGTGGAAAAACACTGGGCGCCCGAAGGCGCCCAGTTGTCGGGGCGCCTTGGTTAACATGGCGCGCCCGGCGTCCAGCTACTAACTAACGAATTAGTGAGCAGCGGGCTTGAACAACTTGGACTTGTCGACAATATCCACGTGGGCGCGCTTGAAGCAGTTCCACTGTTTGGACTCCTTGTCGTAGACCGAGTTGACGAAGCAGTGCCAGTTTTCTTCATCGACAAAGTTCTTGTCCATGCGGTAGTAGAAGCCGGGGTAACGACTTTCTTCACGGAACTGGATGTGCTTCATGTGGGCTTCCGCCGTCAGGATGCGGTGGTAATTTTCCCAGGCGCGGAGCAGTTCGTGCAGGTCTTTAGCACGCATCTTCTCAGCGTCTTCTTTCAGCATGTTCAACTTCTCTTCAGCCACACCCAGCATGCTTGCATTGGTGGTGTAGTAAGTCGCCACGCCCGCAACATACTCGTCCATGATTTTCTGCAAACGGAACTGCAGCATCTTGGGCGTGATGTAGTTGGGGTTCACATCGATAGCGGTGGTGTAATCCTTGTGCTCCAGGAAGGTACGCACCGGCTTGTAGATGTCTTCCACCAGCTGCTCGACGGAGGTGTCGAGTTCGGGCTTCATGTCTTTGTTGTCAATGCAGTACTTGACCATGGATTTGGCGCACATGCGGCCTTCGGCGTGTGAGCCGGAGGAGAACTTGTGGCCGGATGCGCCCACGCCGTCGCCGGCGGTGAACAGACCCTTGACCGTGGTCATCGAGCGATAGCCCCAGCTCCAGCCCGAGGGCAAGTGAGCCGGAATCTTGTCCTTGTCGGCATGATCTTCCGTAGTCGGCGCGCCCACGTCGGTTGGACCCGACACCCAGATGCCGCAGCAACCGGAGTGTGAACCCAGCAGGTAGGGCTCGGTTGGCATGAGTTCGGAGTTTTTCTTCTCCGGCTCGATGTTCTCGCCCACCCAGATACCACACTGGCCGACGCACATGTCGAGGAAGTCTTCCCAGGCTTCAGCTTCCAGGTGCTTCACTTCGCGCGGGGTCAGGGTCTCGCGCAGTTTGGCGAGTGCAGTCACGGTGTCCATATAGATGGGGCCGCGACCTTCCTTCATTTCCTTCAGCATCAGGTGGTTACGCAGACACGATGCGGGAACGGCAGCCTGCCCGTAGGGCGGGTAGTCGTTCAGCAGTTCCTTGTTTTTCACCATGTAGACTTCGCCATAGGCGTTGACAGCCTGGGCTTTGAACAGCAGGAACCATGCGCCAACCGGGCCGTAACCGTCTTTGAAGCGGGCGGGCACGAAGCGGTTTTCCATCATGGTCAGCTCGGCGCCAGCCTCAGCAGCCATCGCGTAGGTCGAGCCTGCGTTCCACACCGGGTACCAGGCGCGGCCGGTACCTTCACCGACTGAACGCGGACGGAAGATGTTCACGCAACCACCAGCGGCCAGCAGAATTGCCTTGGCCTTGTACACCACGACTTTATGGTCGCGGGTCGAGAAGCCGACTGCACCCGCGATACGCTGGGGATCGTTCTTGTCGTTGACCAGCTTGACGATGAAGATGCGCTCTTCGATGCGGTCCATGCCCAGTGCTTTTTTGGTGGCTTCAGCAACGATCCATTTGTAGGATTCGCCGTTGATCATGATCTGCCATTTGCCTGAGCGTACGGGCTTGCCGCCGTCCTTCAGGGTGGGCAGGCCTTGTGCGCCGTCATGACGCTCGCCGTTTTCGTCGGTTTTCCAGATGGGCAGGCCCCATTCTTCAAACAGGTGGACGGAGTCATCCACGTTACGGCCCAGGTCGTAGGCCAGGTCGTCGCGGGTGATGCCCATCAGGTCGTTGGAGACCATGCGAGCGTAGTCGGCGGGATCCTGCTCGGTGCCGATGTAGGTGTTAATTGCGGACAGACCCTGCGCGACAGCACCGGAACGGTCCATGGCAGCCTTGTCGACCAGCTTGATCTTGAGATCAATGCCCATTTCGGTCTTGGCTGCATCAGCCCAACGCATGATTTCGTAGCCGGCGCCGCAGCATGCCATGCCACCGCCGATCAGGAGGATGTCTACTTCCTCCTGGATAACTTCGGGATTACCAAATTCTCCAGCCATTTCACACCTCTTCTAATTTAATCTGGATTACTTACGGATCAGTTCAGCAGGGTTACCAGCACGGTAACCACCCATCATGTCGCGCGTGAACGAGCCGATTGCCTCGATGTCAGCCATTTTGGGCATGGGCTTGCCGCCGTAGCAGTCAATAGAGCCTTCAGGCGTGGTGCGGATCGGGAACTTGAAACGCTTCAGCACACCGTTGCGGAACTTGATCGTCCACATGATGGAGTCGGAACCACGCAGCGGCTGAACCATGCCACCTAACGGTACGACGTCAGCATAGTGGCGGCACTCAATAGCCTGTTGCGGGCAAATCTTCACGCAGGAATAGCACTCCCAGCACTGCTCGGGCTCCTGGTTGAACGCCTTCATGGCGTGGCCGGTTTCAGAACCGTCCTTGTCCAGCTTCATCAGGTCATGCGGGCAGATGTACATGCAAGCGGTCTTATCCTGACCTTTGCAGCCATCGCACTTGTCGGTACGAACGTAGGTTGGCATTTAAATCTCCTTAAATAGTAGTTAGCTAACAACTTCCGCGTGCGTCGCGGCCCGCTTAGAACTGAACCTGTCCTTGGCCGGGGCGTATCGCGAATCCGCTTCCGGTAGGCCCTTATCCTAAAACTCTTGTTCCAATACGGAGTTTCTTGCCGGTCGGGCGGGTTCCCGGTGGCATTTCACTCCGTTCGGAAAATCTTATGCGGCTGAGTGACCTTTCATCTCGATTTTGACGTTTTGCTCGGCGGACAAGCCCGCGTAATATTTCTGCAGCACTTTCGCTACTTCGGGACGGCTGAACTCAACCGGCAGGTCCTGGCCTTCGGACAGCATCGAACGCACCTTGGTACCCGACAACAGGATGCGATCGTCCTTGGTGTGCGGGCAGGTGCGTTGTGAGGCCATGCCGCCGCACTTGTTGCACCAGAATGTCCAGTCGATGTTCATGTTGGTGGTTTCGAGTGAGCCGGCAGGAATTTCGTCGAAAATCTTTTGTGCGTCGAACGGACCGTAGAAGTCGCCCACGCCGGCATGGTCGCGGCCGACGATCAGATGCGAGCAACCATAGTTTTGACGGAACAAAGCGTGCAGCAGGGCTTCGCGCGGACCCGCATAACGCATATCCAGCGGGTAGCCTGCCTGGATCACGGTATTGGGGGCAAAGTAATTCTCAACCAGGGTGCCGATGGCTGCAGAACGCACATCGGCGGGGATGTCGCCCGGCTTCAGCGCACCCAGCAGCGAATGGATCAGCACGCCGTCCATGGTTTCGATAGCGATCTTGGCCAGGTATTCGTGTGAACGGTGCATCGGGTTGCGGGTCTGGAACGCCGCCACCTTGGACCAGCCTGCTTTCTCAAATGCAGCACGGGTTTCGGCGGGGGTCATGAACTGGTCGCCGTATTCTTCTTTGAAACCGCCGGTGGATAATACTTTGACGGGGCCGGCCAGGTTGTATTTGCCCTGCGCCATGACCATTTTGACACCGGGGTGCTCCATGTCGGTGGTCTTGTAGACCTCCATGCATTCATGGGCCTTGTCGATGCTGTATTTCTCGGACACTTTCATGGTGCCGAGGATTTCGTTGGTTTCACCGTCGACCAGTGCGATCTCGTCGCCAGCCTTGATGCCTTCGTCGTCAGTCGAGAGGGTCACCGGGATGGGCCAGAACAGGCCGCTGGCCATCTTGAAGCCATCGCATACGCCTTGCCAGTCGGCATGCGTCATGAAGCCATCGAGTGGCGTGAAGCCGCCGATGCCCATCATGATGAGGTCGCCGGTTTCACGCGAGCTCATGTTGAGTTTGGGCAAGGAGGCAGCACGTGCATTCTCGGCGGCGAGTGCGCTGCCGGTCAGCAGAAGGGGTTTGAGCTCACCACCCCCGTGGGGGCGTACCAGTTTGGACATGCTGTCTCCTCGGACTTTATGTGGGTATTTATGACCAAAGAGGATAGCACTGGGTTCGGGTCCTGAATAATCCTTTATTTTTATTTGAGGATAAGTGGGTTTGATCTGGTTTGAGGCGAAAAAAAGCCCGGATAAACCGGGCTTTATGTTTTAGAACAATTGGTTACGCATCGAAAAAAGCGGGCATATCGGATGGAACTGTCTTGATAACACCCACCCAGGCAGGCTTGGTGTCACCGCCTGCTGCTGCGAGCTTCTTGGTTTCTTCGTAAAGCATCTTCCAGCGATTGTAGAGACAGTCGCTTACTTTGCGCATGCCTGAATCAAAATAGGAGTTGTGCAGATCGCCAATGGTGCGAGTAAACGCTTCCATTTGCTCCAGCAGATTGTGAGGATAACCGTGACGGTTGGTGTCGGCGTATTTAACCATTTCGCGCCGCACTGCCCTGACAAAAACTTTCTGGCCTTCGGTGAGGTCGGCTTCGGTACGAGGCGCACCGCCGAAATTCATCACTTCCTGGATGAAACCGTTCAGGCGTTCACCAAAATCGAAGTTGCCGTAGTCGATATTTTGCATAAAACCTCCATATTTCGAATTGATGTACTCATGTGCTGCTTTTGAGACTGGGCAGATCTCTGGTGCTCATCCTACGCTGCACAAGGCGGCTGTCCAGCCATCTGCATCATACCCTCATGATATTAGCGGATAAGCCCTTGAATCCAGCGGGAATATATTTTGTCCGCCACCTGGTGGAGCTGAGTGGTTCGGGTGGGCATATCCGCTTGAATCAAGTCGGGTGACTGAACGCCAGGCCCCCGGCTGTCACGAATCTCACCTGCACCGCTTTCACACCAGCTGGCGATGAGCTCGGGTGTCATTTCAACGTGGCATTGCATGCCAATATGGCGGTCATTGAGCACATAGGCCTGGTTGGCACAGTAGGCGCTTTCCAGAATGCGCGTGGCACCGGGAGGCAACGAGAAGGTTTCACCGTGCCAATGAAACGCCGGCAACGGATGCGCGCTTTCACCAAGCCAGGCGCGAGCGGCGGCGGCATCCGTAATACGGATATCGCCCCAGCCGATTTCCTTGATCGGGGCAGGGCTCACTGCGCCACCCAGTGCCTTGGCCATGAGCTGGCCCCCCAGGCAGTGGCCGATAACGGGCCTATCCGTGGCTACTGCCTGGCGAATGAGCTCAAGCTCAGGAGCAATCCAGGGTAAATCATCGTTGACACTCATCGGGCCACCCATCAAGCACAGGCCGGAAATGCCGTTAAGATTCTCCGGTACGGCTTCACCTGCGTCGATACCGATCAGTCGCCAGGGGATGTTGTGGCGATCCAGAAACGTGGCGAAATATCCCGGCCCTTCAGTCGGGGAATGCTGAAAAATCAGAACAGGATGCACGATGCTTCTCCAACGTAAATCATTGAACCTGATCATCATAGCGGCTAGTTGGCTAGCCTGCATCCCCACCTGGGCGGCGAGTGTGTCAGTGGTCGGGCTATTCAAAGACAAGGCTATCGTCACCATCGATGGCAGCAAGCCACGCACAATGAGCGTAGGACAGACCGTTCAGGGGGTGAAGCTGATCGCTGCCGATTCGGGTAGTGCGAGTTTCGATGTTGACGGCAGCCGGCGGGTATTGGGGATGGGGCAGTCTTTTGCGGGCGGCACAGCCAGTGACCGGCAGAGTGTGTCGCTGACAGCGGATGCGCGCGGCCATTTTGCAGCATCGGGTTCGCTGAATGGCTATCCGATGAGTTTTTTGGTGGATACGGGCGCGACTTCCATTGCCATCAGTTCGGCTGAAGCTCAGCGGATGGGGCTCAATTACAAGTCCGGCCAGGCTTATGGCGTCAATACTGCGGCCGGTATCGTGCCTGCCTGGCGGGTGACCTTCAATACCGTCAAGATCGGCGGTATCACGGTGAACCAGGTTGAAGGCATGGTGCTGGAAGCTGGCTTGAGCATGCCCTTACTGGGGATGAGTTTTCTGAACCGCATGGAAATGCGGCGCGAAGGGCAGACGATGACGCTGATTCAGCGTTTTTAATTCGACGGGGTCGTGTTTGCCGCGTCAGTTGGCGGGCTGCGTAGTGGGTTGCGGTAGCAACTCGGTGATGCTGTCGGCAACCATTTGAGCCCAGTACCGATATTGCCCCAGGCCCGGATGGAACTTGTCGCGAGCCATGTCAGATGGCACCGCCGCCCATTCCAGCGAAATGTAACGGAAGCACGCTTGAGACAGCACCCATTGCTGCAATCTCGAATCCAGCGATGCCGCATATTTACCGAGATACCAGCGTAAAGGATGTGGCGCCGCCGGCAAAATCCTTAACGGTGGCAGGCCGGTGACCACGACGGAGTGGATGCCACATTGCTGTTTAATCCGGTCGACAAGCGTCCGATAATCCTCCAAAAACCGTTTGCAACTGCGCTGTGAAGTGACGTCATTGGTGCCCAGTGCGGTGATCAGAATGTCGGCCGGATTGGGTGGTGAGCGTTGCAGCAATTTGAGCGCTTGCTGGGTATTGATCCCTGATTTGGCCAGCAACTGCCATTCGACGGTGATGCACAGCTTCTCTGCAAGCAGGGTGGCAGTTTGCAATGCAAGCGCATGTTTCTGGTGATCGACGCCGACGCCTGCGGCCGATGAGTCGCCCATGAACAGCAAGCGAAGGGGACGAGCGGTGTTGGCGGAAACAATGCTGCCGGCTCGGGGGCCGGCAGCTTCGGGTAGACGCAGTGCGGTTTTGCGGAGGCGATGTGACTGCAACAGCAGGATGGGACCCAGCGAATACTTGTACAGCTTCAGCATATTGGCTGAGTGCTTACTGGGCCTTGTCGCGCTCGATCAGCGCATACGCGCTGTGATTATGAATCGACTCAAAGTTTTCGGCTTCAACCACATACGCATCGATCAACGATTCGGCGTTCATCGCGGCCGCGACATCTCGCACGATATCTTCGACGAACTTGGGGTTGTCGTAAGCGCGCTCGGTGACGAATTTCTCGTCCGGGCGCTTCAGTAAACTGAAGAGTTCGCAAGACGCCTGGTCTTCCACCTTGCGCACCAGGTCTTCGATCCACAGAAAGCCGTTGGTCCGCGCCGAGACGGTGACGTGCGAGCGCTGATTATGTGCGCCGTAGTCGGAGATTTTCTTCGAGCAGGGGCACAGGCTGGTGACCGGCACTACCACCTTGGTAGTGTGGATGTACTGGCCGTTCTCGATGGCGCCAATGAAGGTGACTTCATAGTCCAGCAGGCTTTGCACACCGGACACCGGGGCGGATTTGTTGATGAAATAGGGGAAGCTCATCTCGATGTAGCCGGACTCGGCTTCCAGACGCTCGACCATTTGGCGCAGCATGCCTTCGAAGTTCTCGACCGAAATCTCGCGCTCGCGCGTGTTGAGGATTTCGATGAAACGCGACATGTGCGTGCCCTTGAAATTGTGCGGCAGGTACACGTACATGTTGAAGTTGGCGATGGTGTGTTGAACACCGTCGCTTTTGTCAGCCACGCGTACGGGGTGGCGAATGCTCTTGATGCCGACCTTGTCGATGGCGATCTTCCGCGTGTCGGCCGAGCTTTGTACGTCCGGCATGCTGACGGGGTCGCAAATCTGGTTCATGGCAGGCTCCTGAAGGGTTGGTGCAGTTTAGACTGAGTATAAACTGGCAGAATAGTTGAGTAAACTACTCGGGAAATAGGGTTATCCGCTGGCGGACGCTGTATTCGATACCCGCAGCATCAAGGCCGCAATCGGCCAGCATGCGTGCGGGGTCGCCGTGTTCGATAAAGGTGTCGGGCAGACCCAGCTGAAGCACCGGCGTGGCCACGCCTAAGGTGGCGAGCGCTTCAGCCACGCCTGCACCGGCACCGCCCGCCACCGTGTTTTCTTCCAGCGTGACGAGTAAGCGATGATGCTGTGCGAGTTCGCGCAGCAGGTCCACATCCAACGGCTTCACAAAACGCATGTCGGCTACGCTGGCATTAAGCGCTTCGGCCGCCACCAGTGCGGGCGCAACCAAGCTACCGAACGCAATCAGGGCCACACCTTCCCCCTTGCGACGCATGATGCCCTTGCCGATTTCGACGGGATACAGTCCGGGCTCAATTGCCGCGCCGGTCCCGCTGCCGCGCGGATACCGCACTGCCGATGGACCGTTATGCAAATATGCGGTGGTCAGCAGACGGCGGCATTCGTTCTCGTCCGACGGCGAGGCAATCAGCATGTTGGGGATGCAGCGCAGGTAGCTGTGATCGAAACTGCCGGCGTGGGTGGGGCCGTCGGCGCCCACCAGCCCGGCGCGGTCGATCGCCAGCATGACGGGCAAGTTCTGCAGCGCAATATCGTGAATGAGTTGGTCGTAGGCACGCTGCAGAAAAGTCGAGTAAATCGCTACCACCGGTTTGATGCCTTCACAGGCCAGCCCCGCGGCAAAGGTCAACGCGTGCTGCTCGGCGATGCCGACATCGAAATAGCGCTTCGGGAATTCTTTCGAAAACCGGACCATGCCCGAACCTTCGCGCATGGCAGGGGTGATGCCGACCAGCTTGGCATCGGCCGTCGCCATGTCGCACAGCCACTCGCCGAACACTTGCGTATAGGTGGGTTTGCCGCCGGATTTTTCGACCACGCCTGCGGCAGGATCAAAGCGTGACACACCATGATAGAGACAGGGGTTGGTTTCGGCTGGCGTGTAGCCCTTGCCCTTGCGCGTGACCACATGCAGAAACTGCGGACCGTCGAGTTGCTTGATGTTATCCAGCGTATCCAGCAGCACGTTGAGGTCGTGACCGTCAATCGGGCCAATGTAGTTGAAGCCGAATTCCTCGAACAGTGTGCCGGGCGTGACCATGCCTTTCATGTGCTCTTCAGCGCGCTTGGCGAGCTCGCGGATCGGCGGGGCGACCGAGAGTACTTTGTCGCCGGCGCGGCGGGCGGCGGTATAAAAGCGGCCAGACATCAACCGCGCAAGGTAGTTGCTCAGCGCACCGACGTTGGGTGAAATCGACATGTCGTTGTCATTCAGCACCACCAGCAAAGGCAGGTCAGTGTCGCCGGCGTTATTCAAGGCTTCGAACGCCATGCCGGCGGTCATGGCGCCATCGCCGATCACGGCCACGGCACGCTGCCCGGAACCCAGCTGGCGGAAGGCTTCGGACATACCGAGTGCAGCTGAAATCGACGTACTGGAGTGGCCAGCGCCAAAAGCGTCGAATGTACTTTCAGCCCGACGCGGGAAGCCAGCGATGCCGCCGGGCTGGCGTAGGTGGGCCATGGCCTCACGACGCCCCGTCAGAATTTTGTGGACATAGGTTTGGTGGCCAACATCCCACACGATACGATCGTTGGGCGTGTCGAACACGTAATGCAGCGCGAGGGTGAGCTCAACCGTACCGAGGTTGGATGACAGATGTCCGCCGGTTTGCGCAACCGAATCCACCAGAAATTTGCGCAGCTCGGCCGCCAGTTGTGGCAACACCTCAGGTGCGAGGGCACGCAGGTCGTCCGGAGTGTGGAGGGTATCGAGCAACGGTGTGGCCATCTTAAAACGACCGCTCGACGACAAAGTCAGCCAGTTGCCGCAAGCGCTCGGCAGGTGTTCCCAGATCGGCCAGTGCCTTGTGCGCGTCGGCACGCAGCCCTTGCGCCAGTTCGCGTGCTTGTGCGACGCCGAGCAGGCTGACATAAGTGGGTTTGTTGTCGGCCGCGTCCTTGCCGGCGGTTTTGCCAAGCGTGGCGGTCGGTGTTTCGGCGTCGAGGATGTCGTCCACCACCTGGAAGGCGAGACCGATACACTTGGCGTAACGGTCCAGCGCAGTGGTCGTGGTCGGATCAACGGTCCCGCATTGCGCACCGAGCAAAACCGATGCCCGTATCAGCGCGCCGGTTTTGTGGATGTGCATGAATTCGAGTTCGGTCAGATTGAGTGGCTTGCCCACGCTGTCCAGATCGATGGCCTGGCCGCCAGCCATGCCGCGCGAACCAGCGGCCAGTGCCAGCAGTTGCACCATACTCAGTTGCGTCGCGGGTTCAAGGGCCAGCGGTTGGGAGGTGAGCACGTCGAAGGCCAGGCTTTGCAGCGCATCGCCCACCAGCAAGGCGGTGGCTTCATCGAACTCGACATGCACCGTGGGCTTGCCGCGCCGCAAGGCATCGTTGTCCATTGCCGGCATGTCGTCATGCACCAGAGAATAGGCGTGGATCAATTCGACGGCCGCCGCGGCATGTTGCACGCGCTCGACATCGGCCCCGGTGACTTCGCCTGCGGCAAAGGCCAGCATTGGCCGCACCCGCTTGCCGCCATCCAGTACTGCGTAGCGCATGGCTTCATGAAGCCGTTGCGGGACAATGCTTGCAGGCGTCAGGGCCTCACTCAGCACGCGTTCGATGCGAGTTTGGCACGCTTGCGTCCAGGCAGAAAAATCAGTCATCAATGTCTTCAGGTTTGAAAGGCTGCGCCGCCTTGAAATCAACCAAGGTGCCATTTTCCAGAACTTTGACCTGCTGCTCGGCATCAGCCAGTTGTTGCCGGCAGTAATTGAGCAGGACGGCCCCGCGCTTGTAGGCGGTCAGCGAGGCCTCAAGTGGCAGCTGTCCCGATTCCATTTCACCGACAATGGTTTCCAGCTCCGCAAGTGCGGATTCATAGTCTTTGGGTGGTGTTGAGGCGCGGGATTTGGCCATGGAGAGGTATCAGACTAAGCAAAGCCCGTTACTTTAACAAATTCGGCGTACGGGCGCTGCTGCAGTCTGTAGGTTGGAGCTGATTTTTGCGTGATTTCAGTTGCTTGCCAAACGCTGAACGGGGTCAGGCTGAAAAATGTGGAGCGCTTGATTCAAGGATCAGGTGGCCAGCCGCCTGATCCTCATCCCATCAAACCATCGGTTGCAAGGCTGCTACCGGGTTTTCTAATGCGCGATGGCCGTGTTGGTGTTGCTGTTTACAATGCAAAGCCGGACGATGAGTCATGTCCATGTTCTAACGAAATGCCATCAGCTTGCTTGTGGCGACAGGAAATGAGTGTTTATGAAGTCAAGCTGGATGCTGGTTGCAGCGGTGCTTTTTGCGCTGATGAGTGTGCAGGTCAAGCATCTCTCCGGAAGCTTTTCGCCTGCTGAACTGGTGTTTTACCGATCGGTATTCGGATTGCTGGCGATCTGGGGCCTGATCGCGATCAAGCGGCGACAGATACTGACGCCGCTCGTGACACGGCATGGACGCGCGCATTTTTGGCGAGGATTGTCGGGATTTACCGCGCTGGTGCTGTTTTTTTATGCCATTGCGCGATTGCCGCTCGCGACCGCGGTGACCTTGAACTATACGGCCCCATTATTTCTGGCGGCACTGTCGGCCTGGTGGCTGCATGAGCGTCACGGGCGCGGTTTGTTGGGCGTGGTGCTGTTGGGATTTGTGGGGGTCATCCTGCTACTGCGTCCACAGATGGCAGGTCAGGCATGGTTGCCAGCCCTGGCGGGTTTGGGTTCAGGCATGCTGGCAGCGGTGGCGTATATCCACGTCAAGCAATTGGGCAAACTCGGTGAGCCGGAGTGGCGGGTTGTGTTTTATTTCACGCTGCTGGCAACGGTAGCGGGCGGCATCTGGATGTGGGTGGCGGGTTTCCATCGACCGATGGCAGCCGATTGGCCGTGGTTGATTGGGATTGGCGTTACGGCCACTCTGGCGCAATTGGCCTTGACGCGTGCGTATCATCGCGGCCGCACATTGATCGTCGGAGCGTTGGCCTACACGACGGTTGGATTTTCCGCGATGTTTGGCGCGTTGCTTTTTGACGAGCAGTTGCCGCTGCAGGCATGGGTAGGCATGGCGATTGTGGCGTTGGCGGGTATTCTTGCAGTGCGTGCTTCTGCACCGGCACGTACCGATTCGCTATAGTGAAATTGATTCGTATCAGGAGAATGTCATGATCAAGCTCGACGCTAACAACAACCAGATTGCTGTGTCAGTCATGGGGCAATTCACGCTGGAGGATTATCGCGAATTTGAGCAGGCGGTGAACCATGGCATCCAGTTTCAGGGCATGGTCAATGTGTTGTTTGATTTGCGGGACATGTTGTCGTACAGCGTGGACGTCGCCTGGGAAGAACTGAAATTTTCACGCGAGCACAAAAATGATTTCGGGCGGGTGGCGATTTTGACGGGTGATCAATGGGTGGCCTGGAGTATGTGGATCAATCGTTTGTTCATGTCTGGCGACATACGTCTGTTTGAGGATCTGGATGCGGCGACAGAGTGGGTGGCAGGGGGTGAAATGCCTGCCGCAGCGAGTTGATGCGCGGTGGGTTGAGCGCATTGCTATGGGTACTCATGAGTCCAGCGTTGGCCAATAATCAGTGGGAGGTTTTATCAGAATCGCCTGCTGAAACCATTTCAATTGAGTTTTCCACACTTGAGCGTTTGGCTGACCGGGTGAATTTTCGTGTACGCCACACCCTGAAAGGGGGACCGTTGGATGTGGACAGCCAGCGCCCCATTCGTGAAATTCTGGACAGACGTATGGTGGATTGCCGGGGCCGCCGGGTGGCGACGCTGTCGCGTGCGGTGTTCTCTGATTATGATGCCTTGATTCATTATCAGGCGGAGCGCCCCATCAAGGCGGAATGGCAGCCTTTAGCCAAGGACGATCCCTTGTTGAAACGGGTTTGTGAGTAGTTATGAACCGGCCGGGTTCAGTGGCCTGAAAATGCGGGTGTTTGCGTAATATTCGGCTTGTGCGTTGGCTGCATCCCAGCCCGGAATGCCTTGTACAGGCAGGGGGGCAAGTTGACGAGGTGATTCAATGTGCTGCAGCGCATGGATGGCAACAGGTTCTGCGCGGTCCGGGTCGAGCGACTGCGACATGACCGTTAAACATTTACCGGTCATCGAAAGATAGGGCGTCAGCGCCTTTTCCAGCAATGCATGTCCCACGACGACAAAATGGAGCGTGGCCTCGACGTTTGAGCGCTGGTCCCAGAACAAGGATTGCCAGTCGCGCTCGAACAGTAATTGAGGTAATGCCGTTTCCTGGCTGACTACCCACACACCTGATTCATCCAGCATGGTCATGGCGTCGCGGCGGCGCCCCCGTCGGGAACCTGTTTCAAGTGCAATGGCCTGGCCATGCGCCTGGTTCAGGGCAGACTTGAAGCGTGGAAAGCGCAACCAGACCAACGCATTCAAAACGTCATGCCAGGTGTCGGGACGGGTCGGCACCTCTCCGGTTTGCAGCACAGAGCATTCATATTCACGCGCTGACAGGCGATTTTGAGGGGACACAAACCGGATGGGCAGGCCGCGCGCTTGCATGATGCCGTGCTGTTCAGCCTGTTGGTTGAGCGCCTTGAGTGTAGGCCGTGCGTCTGCAAGGGCCAGCGCTTGAATCAAGGCCTGATAAGGGGCAAAGGCAGGATGGTCGAAGTTCAATGCAGCGATTCGGACAAGGTTTGACGATAGTGTCGCGTGAGTGGGTGAGCGTTGCCCAGCAGGTCGAACAAGGCGAGCAGGCTGAGACGGGCAATGTCGTGGCGAAAGCTGCGATCAGCGCGTGCAATCGCCAACAACGCATCCATGCCATTGGCATAATCGTCTGCAGCAATCAGACTTGCTGCACGCTGAAACTGAAGGTCGAGATTGTTGGGATGTAAGGCCAACTGGGTTTCGAGTTCAGGAAGCGGAAGGGCTAGTCTGGCCGTTTCAGCCAGATGGAGGTGTGCGTGCAGACGCGCGATTTCGGGCTCGGCCTGGGCTTCGGGCGGCAGACTGTTGAGTAGCTTCAAGGCTTGTTCGCCATCACCTTCAGACCATAAAAGTTTGGCCAGGTCACGTGGGATGCTGAGATTGTCAGGTTCGGCCATCGCTGCGTTGGCGAGCAGCATGCGTGCCTGTTGAATATTGCCTGATTGCCAGGCTGCCACGCCCAGTGCGTGGGCCCGGTTGGCATCACCGGCAATGAAGCGATCGAGGACTTCGCGGAAACTGCTGTCGGGATCGGCGCCATGAATGGTATGGGCTACTTCACCTCGCCAGAAGAACTTCACGGTGGGAACCGAGTTGACGCTAAATCGTCGAGCCAGTTCGGGTAATTCGTCGGTATTGAGCATCACCAGTAGAAACTTGCCACCATATTCGGCTGCGAGCTTGACCAGGCGCGGCATCAGGATCAAGCAGGGTCCCGCCTTGGGGGTCCAAAAGTGCACCAGGACGGGGCCTTTGTGCGAGTTTTCCAGTGCCAGACGATTGAAATTTTCGGCACTGGCATCGAATACGTAGGGAGAAAGTGTCATCAGGCGAAGTGTCCTGTTTGGGCGAAGGCCTGGGTGGCCGCAATCAGTTCGTGAGTCATACCGGGTTCGAAAGCCGAATGTCCGGCATCCGGCACGATCACATAGCGTGCTTCAGGCCAGGCGCGAGCCAGTTCATCGGCCGACACGATGGGGCAAACAGCATCGTAACGGCCCTGCACGATGGTGGCTGGAATTCCCCGGATGCGGTCAAGGTTGTCGAGCAGGCTGTTGTTGGGCAGGAATATGTCATGGACAAAATAATGGGCCTCGATTCGAGACAGCGACAAGGCGGTTTTTTCACTGCCGAATGCCGAAACGAGATCGGGATTGGGGAGCAGGGTGGAGCACGATGCCTCGAACGTTGACCATTGAAAGGCAGCAGGCTGGTGGATGGCCGGATCGGGATCGACGAGGCGGCGATGGTAGGCAGTCAACAGATCATGCCGCTCGCTCGCGGGGATGTGTTCAGCCAGTTTCCGCTGCGCTT
Source organism: Thiobacillus sp. (assembly GCA_036568265.1). Classification (GTDB taxonomy): domain Bacteria; phylum Pseudomonadota; class Gammaproteobacteria; order Burkholderiales; family Thiobacillaceae; genus Thiobacillus. The sequence goes on along the minus strand of DATCSW010000025.1, from coordinate 88,418 downwards.
CCGGAAAAAAGGTGCGGATGCCATCCAGAAACCAGTCAATCTCACTTTTTCGACACAGAAAGATCCCGCGCAATATCAGACCGCTGCATCGTTCCGGGTGGGTCTCGGCGTATGCCAGCGCCAAGGTCGACCCCCACGAGCCGCCAAATACCAGCCAGCTGTCCACGTTCAGCGTGGATCGCAAGGTCTCCATATCGGCAATCAGGTGCGGCGTGGTGTTGTCGGTCAATTCGCCGTGTGGCGTGGAGCGACCGCTACCGCGCTGATCAAATAGAATGATGCGATAGCGCGAGGGGTCGAAAAACCGTCTTTGGCTGGGTGAGGTTCCCGAGCCCGGGCCTCCGTGTATGAACAACACGGGAATGCCATCCGGGTTCCCGGAGGTCTCCCAATAGATCTGGTGTACCCCGGCAGTTTCCAGCATGCCGCTGGCATAAGGGATGAGGGCCGGGAAGAGTGTGTGTAGCGTCATGACCTGAAATGTAGCGTGTGTGTGTGAATTGTATCGTCCTGTGATGTGACGTTGGGATTTTGACCACGCCAGCAAAGTGAAACGTACGCTATCGACAGGCTTGAACAGGGTACGTATGCTTCAAGTACGTGTGCCACGCACCCGTTATATCAGCCAGTGGATCAGGTTTGATCTTTGAGTCTGGAGAGACTGGTTTGATATTTCTAATCACGACGATAATGAGGAGTCATGCAATGAGCAAGGTAGTCAAGGTTGCCCTGTTGGGTCTGGGTGATGTGGGTGAGGTGTTTGCCGAGCATTTTCTGGAAAAAATCCAGGAAGAGCATGTCAATGTGGAAATCGTGGCGGTAGCGCATCGAGATCTGGAGTCACCAGTTGCCTTGGGCTTCAGTCAGAGCAAGGTGCCCGTGTTTAAAGATGCGCTTGAGATTGTTTCGATGGGTGACAAGGTCGATATTATTTTCGATCTGACAGGCGAACCCGATTTGCGTAAAAAACTGCGGAATGCGCTTCAGGAGTCGCATAATCAGCACACCGTGATCGCACCCGAAGTGGTGGCGCATCTGTTGTGGAATTTCTTCGGCGAGGGCGAATTGCCCAGTAGTGGCCAAACGGGCTACTGAAGTCGTGTGAGTTGTCTGGCTTCGGCCAGGCGGGCAGGGCGCGTACCATGAACGTTGCCCTGTTTTTGATTGTAGGTTTTGTTTGCTATGACTACGCCATTCAAAGCGGCTTATGCCGCGCATGCCGACTGGACACACGCCGCTCAGGCATGCATGAACCAGTTGGGCGCCATCCCCGCTTCAGCCACGCTGGGTTTTCTCTATGTGGCGGATGCCTATACAGGCGACCTTGACGCCATTCTGGCTTTTTTCAAAAGTGCAACCGGGGTAACGCACTGGACGGGCAGTGTGGGCGTCGGCATTTGCGCGACGGGCGTCGAGTTCCTGGAAGAGCCCGCGATGGCTGTGATGCTGGGTGAATTCGAATCTGATGATTTCAGCATGTTGCCGGTACTGCGCACACCGCAGGATGTCGATGCGCTCGTATCGGATAAATACTTTGCCGTGGTCCACGGCGATCCATCCAATAATCGTATCCAGGAGCTGATTGAAGGGCTCAGTGCCAAGATGTCCAGCGGATTTGTTGTGGGTGGATTATCGAGTTCGCGCGGCGAAAATGCACAAATTTGCGACAGCATCGTCAGTGGCGGTTTGTCTGGCGTGCTGTTCAGTGAACGGGTGTCACTGGCCACCCGTTTGACACAAGGTATTTCTCCTTTGGGCCCAAGACACATTATTAGCACGGCAAACAAGAACATTATTGGCAGTCTGGACCACCGGCCGGCGCTAGAGGTCATGAAAGAAGAAATTGGCGAAGTGCTGGCGCGTGATCTGAGCCGTGCAGCAGGGTTTATTTTTGTGGGCTTGCCAGTCCGGGGATCGGATACCGGTGATTATCTGGTGCGCAATATCCTGGGCGTTGATCCGCAAAATGAGCTGGTGGCGATTGGCGAGTATGTGGCGGTCGGGGATGAGTTGCTGTTTTGCAGGCGCGATCAGCAAACTGCCGAGGATGACCTGCATCGCATGCTCGATGCGATCGGTGCACAATTGGACGCACCAATCAGAGGTGGCGTGTATTATTCCTGTCTAGGACGTGGGCAGCATATGTTTGGGGCACCTAACCGGGAGTTGGAGTTGATCCGGGACACCTTGGGGGACTTTCCATTGGTAGGGTTTTTTGCCAATGGCGAAATATCGCATAACCGCCTGTATGGCTACACCGGGGTACTAACCCTGTTTGCATAAAGCATTGAAACGGAGATAAACATGACGCTGCACGCCATGAAGGAAGATGAAGTTCGGCTGTTGCGAGAAGAGGTCGAGATGCTGATGAACGAGCGCACTCAGCTGCTGCAAGTGACTGGCGCTGCGGCCGTTTTTGTGGCCAACCTGGACACTGCAAGCTTGCCCGACGAGGCCGACACGATTGAGGCCGCCGAAATGTTGGCCGAGCAACTCAATGGCTTGTCCGAAGAGACACTTAAAGATGCATTGGAATCGGTGCGCGCCGAATTTGATCCTGCCGGGTAAACGGGATACTCATCTTGTTTCGTCTGAACCTGCCTTCTCCCGCTGAAGTCAGGAGCTTTTTAGTCGTTGTCGTTCTGACAGCTTTGGCCTACGCCCTGGCAGGGTGGGCCAGTATTAAACTATCCAGCTATTTGACCGATGTGTCTGCTGCTGTCTGGCTGGCTGCAGGTATCGGTGCCATGGCGAGTTTGCGCTTTGGTCTGGCAGGTGTGATGGGCGTGTTGGCGGGCGCGCTCTGGGTCTATGCCCCCATCCTGCCGCTAGACAATGCGTTGCGGCTGGCGCTGGGTGCAGCGCTGGGCGCGGGCATCATGGGTTATCTACCGCATTATCTCCAGCCATTCAGTACGTCGCTTGATTACGTCACCAGTGTGGCCAAATTTGCATTGATCGCTGCGCCGATAGGGTGCGGGGTCAGTGCTGCAGTAGGCGTATTCAGCCTGAATCTTTATGGTGACTTGCCGGATGCCTTGCTGGTCGAAGGGCTCTGGGTTTGGTGGCTGAGTAATCTGCTGGGCGTATACCTGATTGCACCATTATTGTTGACTGCATCGCGCTGGGATTTGCTGCCCACCAATCAGAGTGCACGGCTGGAAGGTTTGATTCTGGTGCTCGCCATGTTGCTGCTGACGCTGGCAATGATGCAATACGTACGACCCTTGCGACCAGCTGAAATTGTTCTATTTGTCCTGTTTCCAGGCGTGTTGTGGGCGGCACTCCGGTTTTCGGTTACCGGTGCCAGCCTGGCCATTTTTCTGTCTGCACTGATTGTGATGGGCGTTTCGGTCACCACGTATGGTGGCCTGGTGGCGGGCACGACCGTTCCTCAAGATGTATTCGCCTTGCAAAGCAGTCTGGTGACCATGGCACTGGGGGGCTTGTTTGTATCGGCTGCACTCACTGAGCGGCGCTACTCGGAGATGCGGCTCGATATGCTGGCCAATCACGATCCGCTGACCGGATTGCCTAATCGATCTTATTTTCAGGATTTTCTAGGCCATGCGCTGGCGCGTGCGCAGCGAGAAAAATCTCAAGTCTCGCTGCTGTTTATTGATCTGGATCGTTTTAAGCATATCAATGATTCCCAAGGCCATGAAATAGGCGACCAGGTATTGCGCGTCGTCGCCAATCGGCTGGATGAACAATTGCGTGCCGATGATTTTGTCGCCCGTTTGGGGGGCGATGAGTTTGCCGTTGTCATGATTCATCCGCCCGCCTCACGTGCAGCCAGTCGCGTGGCACGCAAATTGATCAAAGCGTTGGCTGAGTCCTTCAAGATCGATCAACGGCGGTACGCCATCGGTGCCAGCGTAGGCATTAGCGTCTATCCGGATGACGGGCTGGATGCCAATACCTTGTTGCGTCAGGCGGATCTGGCGATGTATCAGGCCAAGCAACGGCGTAGCGGGTTTGAATATTTCAGCGATGAACTGAATACGGTTGCGCAACATCAGCTCTCGCTGGAGACCGGGCTGCGGCATGCGCTCGAGCGGAATGAGCTGGCATTGATGTATCAACCCAAGGTGGATCTGGCAAGTGGTCGCGTCGTCGGGCTGGAAGCGCTCGTGCGCTGGTTGCCACGCTCGGGCGGTATTATCTGGCCCGGTCAGTTTATTCCGGTGGCTGAAGAAACCGGGCTGATCATGCCAGTGGGCCGCTGGGTGGTGCGTGCAGCGTGTGAGCAATGGATTGCCTGGCGAAATGCAGGGAACAATCCGCCCCCTGTCGCGATTAACCTTTCACCTCGGCAGTTTTCAGATGCACGTTTGATCGACGATATTGATGCGATTCTGGCGGAAACGGGGATGGATCCCGCTTTCTTGCAGCTTGAGGTGACCGAGAGCTCAGCCATGGAAAATCCGGTGCGTACATTCGGTATGCTGGATGCGTTGAGACAGCGCGGATTGCATGTTTACATCGATGACTTTGGTACGGGCCATTCCAATTTGGCGCAATTGAAGCGTATGCCAATTGATGCCTTGAAGATTGACAAGAGTTTTATCGATGAAGTGTTGACGGATAGCGATGACGCAGAAATTGCCAACGCCATTATTCGGCTTTCCCACGCGCTGAATTTGCGGGTGGTGGCTGAAGGTGTGGAGTCAGTTGAACAGGTGGCCTTCCTGAAAAAAATGGGCTGCGACGAAATCCAGGGATACATCGTCAGCAAGCCACTGGCACCGGTCAATGTGAGTGAGCTGTTTGCCCAGAAATTCTTGTTTGACAGCACAGCCGCATAGTCGTTGAGGTAGCGGGTGAGGCAAGAAAATGGGCAGCTTGGGCTGCCCATTTCATATCCACAAGCACCGCCAACCTGCTTAGTTGAGCAACTGCTCCAGCACGAACGGCAGTATCCCGCCCTTGTTGTAATACTCGACCTCAATGGGCGTATCGATACGCAGCTTGAGCGCGACACGTTCGGTGTTGCCATCAGCACGATGAATCACCAGCGTCACATCCTGTTGAGCGACGATGCCGGATTCGGCGCCTTCGAGATCGAAGGTTTCGCTGCCGTCGAGCTTCAATGTGGTGGCATCGACGCCGTCCTTGAACTGACAGGGCAGTACGCCCATGCCGGCCAGGTTGGAGCGGTGGATGCGCTCGAAGCTCTTGGCGACCACTGCTTTCACGCCCAGCAGGGTGGTGCCCTTGGCGGCCCAGTCGCGGCTGGAGCCGGTGCCGTATTCCTCGCCGGCAAAGACCATCAGCGGCATGCCTTCTTCCTGATATTGCATGGCCGCGTCGTAAATCGATTGCTCTTGACCATCCTTCATGGTGACACCGCCTTCGCTGCCCGGCACCATCAGGTTCTTGATGCGCACGTTGGCAAAGGTGCCCCGCATCATGACTTCGTGGTTGCCGCGACGTGCACCGTAGCTGTTGAAGTCAGCCTTTTGGACCTTATGGTCGGTCAGATAGGCGCCAGCCGGTGAGTTGGGCTTGATGCCGCCGGCCGGGCTGATGTGATCGGTGGTCACCGAGTCACCAAAAATTGCCAGCGCGCGTGCGCCCTTGATGACTGGATTGGTCGGCGTTTCATCGATAAAGAAAGGCGGCTCCTGAATATAGGTGGAATCGGTGTCCCATTGGTAAACCGCACCTTCAGGCGCAGATATGCCATCCCAAAGCGGATTGTTGGCGCCCACGTCGGCATATCCCTTATAGACATCCTTCTCGGTTGAGAAATGCAGCAGCGCAGCAATTTCTTCGTTGCTCGGCCAGATGTCCTTCAGATACACCGGGCCATTTTTGCCTGAACCGATCGGATCTTTGTCGAGGTTGAAGGGGACGCGTCCGGCCAGTGCAAACGCGACAACCAACGGAGGCGACATCAGGAAGTTGGCTTTGACATTCTGGTGGACGCGCGCCTCGAAGTTGCGGTTACCCGAAAGTACCGAGCAGGCGACCAGATCATTGTCGAGCATGGTTTTTTCTACTGCTTCGGGCAGCGGGCCGGAGTTGCCGATACAGGTGGTACAACCGTAGCCGACTACGCTGAACCCGAGCTTTTCAAGATAGGGCAACAGTTCAGCAGTCTTCAGGTATTCGGTCACCGCACGTGAGCCGGGGCCCATGCTGGTCTTGACGTGTGCCGGCGTATAGAGGCCCAGTTCAACCGCTTTTTTGGCCAGCAAACCGGCCGCGATCATGACGCCGGGGTTGGAGGTATTGGTGCATGAAGTAATGGCCGCGATCACCACACTGCCGTGGCGCAGTGCGCCACCGCCCTCGATGGAATACGCGCGACGCAGGTCTTCTTCTGTTTTGCCGTAGCCGCCGGTTTCTTTGGATTGTTGCATCAAGGTGTTGAAAGTCGATTCGACGTCGGACAGCGCGATGCGATCCTGCGGCCGCTTGGGGCCAGCGATGGAAGGCTCAACTGTGGACAGGTCGAGTGCGAGCGTTTGCGAATAATCGATATCGCCCAACTTGGGGATGCCGAACAGTTGCTGGGCCTGGTAGTAATCACGGATGAGGTCTACCTGGGCTTCCGGCCGGCCGGTGGCAGCAAAGTACTGGCACGTGGCTTCGTCAACCGGGAAAAATCCCATGGTGGCGCCGTATTCCGGTGCCATGTTGGCAATCGTGGCACGGTCGGTTACCGGCAGGGCGGCAGCGCCTTCGCCAAAGAACTCGACGAACTTGCCGACCACCTTGGCCTTGCGCAACATTTCGGTCACGGTCAGTACCACGTCAGTGGCGGTCACCCCCGGTCTGACGCTGCCGGTGAGGTTGACGCCCACCACATCCGGCGTGAGGAAATACACCGGCTGCCCGAGCATGGCTGCTTCGGCTTCAATGCCGCCCACGCCCCAGGCGACGATGCCGAGGCCATTGATCATGGTGGTGTGGCTGTCCGTACCCACCAGCGTGTCGGGGTAGGTGGTGCCGTCTTTTTCCATCACACCGCGCGCCAGATATTCCATGTTGACCTGGTGCACGATGCCGACGCCGGGCGGAACCACCTTGAACGTATCGAATGCCTGCATGCCCCATTTCAGGAACTGGTAGCGCTCCTGGTTGCGCTCGAATTCGATTTTCATGTTGAGATCGAGTGCGTCGGTGCTACCGTACTTGTCGACCTGGACGGAGTGGTCCACCACCATGTCCACCGGCACCAGAGGCTCGATTTTCTTCGGGTCTTTGTCAGCACGCGCAGCCGCCGAGCGCATTGCGGCCAGGTCGGCCAGCAAAGGTACGCCAGTGAAATCCTGCAGGATCACGCGCGCCACGGTAAAAGGAATTTCCTCGGTGCGCTCGCCATTGGGCTGCCAGTTCGCCAACTGCTTGACGTGCTCGGGCATGACCTTCACGCCGTCGCAATTGCGCAGCACCGATTCGAGCACGATGCGAATCGATACCGGCAAGCGCGCAACCGATACGCCCAGCGCGGCTTCGAGTTTTTTCAGCGAGGCGAACTGAACGTCGCGCTTGCCGGAGGAAAAGGAATCGAGGGTGTTGAAGGTATCAGTCATGTCGTTTTGGCTAAAAAATGAAATGGTTCGCAGGCGTCATCTTACCGGAAGCATGTCCGGCTTAAATCCGACTGTGGGCTAAGGCATGCATAGCATGCTGTGGCATTAAATTTCAATATCGAAAAAAGCCAGCAATTTGATCATGCCGAGATAGGCCAGCGCGGTGGCAGCGCTGGCAGTCAGCAGGCTGAACCAGAAGCCGACCCCGCTTTTAAGCAGCATGGGCAGCAACACAAACAGCAGCAATGAGGGCAGTACCAGCCAGAAAATGCCACTGGAGAGTGCGGCGATTTTGTGCGTGTCGCCGGTGTCGATATACAGCCAGATAAACGCCAGCAGCGAGGTGAGGGGCAATGAGGCCAAGGCGGCAGCCCAGAACGAGCTACGTTTGGCGATCTCGGCAATGGCGACGAGGATCAGCGCCGACAGGCCGATTTTCAAGGCATAGTGCACGATATGGGCTTTCAGCTCTCGCGGCGCATCTGCGGGCTGTCCTTATGCTTCCCGCCGCATTTGCGGAAAGAGGATCACGTCGCGGATGCTCGGCGAATCGGTCAGCAGCATCACCAGCCGGTCGATGCCGATGCCGCAGCCGCCGGTGGGCGGCAGGCCGTGTTCCAGCGCACGGACGTAGTCGGCGTCGTAGTGCATCGCTTCCTCGTCGCCAGCTTCCTTTTGCCTGACCTGATCCATGAAGCGTTCGGCCTGATCTTCGGCGTCGTTCAACTCCGAAAAGCCATTGGCCATTTCGCGGCCGGTGATGAACAGTTCGAAGCGCTCGGTGATCTCGGGCTGGGTATCGGATCGGCGCGCCAACGGCGAGACCTCGGCCGGGTAATCAATAATGAAGGTCGGCTGGATGAGCAAGGCTTCGGTGGTTTCTTCAAAGAAAGACAATTGCATGCCACCCAGGCCATCCTGCGGTTTGAATTTGGCTTTCATGGCCTTGAACTGCGCGACCAGCCAGTCGCGGTCGTTTAATTGCTCAACCGTATAGATCGGGTGGTATTTGCGGATGGCTTCAACGATGGTGAGGCGGTCGAACGGCGCACCCAACTCGATGGCGTGGCCCTGGTAGATTACCGTGGTTGAGCCGGTGGCTGCGACTGCTGCGGCACGGATGATCGCCTCGGTGGTGTCCATCAGGTATTTGTAATCGCGATACGCCTCGTAGAACTCCATCATGGTGAACTCGGGGTTGTGGCGTGTCGACAAGCCCTCATTGCGGAAATTGCGGTTGATTTCGAATACCTTTTCAAACCCGCCGACCACCAGACGCTTGAGGTACAGCTCAGGCGCAATCCGCAAAAACAACTCCATGTCGAGCGCATTGTGATGCGTGGCGAACGGCTTGGCCGCCGCGCCGCCGGGGATGGGATGCATCATCGGCGTTTCGACTTCCAGGAAGTCGCGGTCGACCATGAAACCGCGTATCGCCTGGATGATTTTCGAACGGCGTTTGAAGGTTTCGCGCGCGCCGTCGTTGGTAATGAGGTCGAGATAACGCTGGCGGTATTTTTGTTCCTGATCGGCCAGGCCGTGGAATTTTTCTGGCAGGGGGCGCAGTGCTTTCGATAGCAGTCGGATCGATTTCGCCTGAATCGTCAGCTCACCTTTGTTGGTCTTGAACAGGATGCCGGTTACACCGATGAAATCGCCCAGGTCCCAGTGCTTGAACGCATCGTGCGATTCGGTGCTGGCGTGGTCGTTGGAGATGTAGACCTGGATGCGTCCGCTCATGTCTTGCAAGGTGGCGAAACTGGCTTTGCCCATCACGCGTTTCAGCATCATGCGGCCGGCCAGTTGCACTTCAACGGCGTCGGTCTCCAGCGCTTCCTTGGTTTTGTCGCCGTGGGCAGTCGCCAGTTTGTCGGCGTAGTCGCGGCGATCAAAGTCGTTGGGGAAGGCGATGCCTTGCTGGCGAATGGCGGCCAGTTTGGCGCGGCGCTCGGCAATAATCTGGTTTTCGTCGAGTACAGGAGCGGTGGTTTCGGTGTTCATGGTCAGCGTCAGGAATAGGGTGGGGCCTTCAGACTCAAGTCGCCATTGCCACGGCGCGGGAACCGCGTGTGGTCAGCGTTACAGGGCAAACCTGGGTATAGGGTCAATGAGCCGGGCAAAACGTGACACAATTATATCTGATGTAACACACTGATTCCCCAGCGGGGTGGTCAGAACAACCCGTTTTCCCGTCCGTATCTTGCTCATGCTCAACACCCCTTTAAGCCTGCTCAGCCGTGTTTTTGGCTATCCCGAATTCCGGGGTGACCAGGCCGCCATCGTCGACAACCTGGTTGCGGGCAACGATGCCTTGGTGCTGATGCCCACGGGCGGCGGCAAATCAGTGTGTTTCCAGATTCCGGCGCTGTTGCGTGAAGGTTGTGCTGTGGTGGTGTCACCGCTGATTGCGCTAATGCAGGATCAGGTCGCGGCCTTGAAGGAGCTGGGCATCGCCGCCGAGTTTTTGAACTCCAGCCTCGACGGCGCCACGGCAGCGCAGGTCGAACGCGAGTTTGTGGCGGGCAAGCTGAAGCTGCTTTACGTCGCGCCGGAACGTCTGCTCACCCCGCGTTTTCAAAGTCTGCTCGAACAATCCCGCATTGCCTTGTTTGCTATTGACGAAGCGCACTGTGTGTCGCAATGGGGGCATGACTTCCGCCCGGAATACCTGGGCCTGTCGGCGCTACACGAGCGCTTTCCCGATGTGCCGCGCATCGCGCTCACCGCCACCGCTGACACCGCGACGCGCGCCGAAATTCTCACCCGGCTCGACCTGCACGATGCGCAGGTGTTCGTCGCCAGCTTCGACCGCCCCAACATCCGCTATCACATCAGCGAAAAAACCGAACCGCGCCGCCAGCTACTCGATTTTCTGGCCGGCCACAAAGATGAGGCGGGGATTGTGTATTGCAGCACCCGCAAAAAGGTCGAGGAAACCGCCGATGCGTTGAAGCAGGCCGGCTACACCGCGCTGGCCTACCACGGCGGCATGGACAACGATACCCGCCGCCGCCATCAGGAAAAATTCCTGCGCGAAGACGGCGTGGTGATGGTCGCCACCCTCGCATTCGGCATGGGCATCGATAAACCCGACGTGCGCTTTGTCGCGCACCTGGATTTGCCGCGCTCGGTCGAAGGCTATTACCAGGAAACCGGCCGCGCCGGTCGCGACGGCGAACCCGCCGAAGCGTGGATGGCGTGGGGCCTGCAGGACGTCGTCACCCAGCGCCGCTTCATCGACGAAAACGACGCCGAGGATGCGCACAAGCGTAGCGCCCACGGCAAACTCGATGCGCTGGTCGGCCTGTGCGAAGCCGCCAGCTGTCGCCGCGTTGCGCTGCTGAGCTACTTTGGTGAAGCCTCGCAAGCCTGCGGCAACTGCGACGTCTGCATCAATCCGCCCACCCTGTGGGACGGCACCGAGGCTGCGCAAAAACTGCTGTCGACGGTGTACCGAACTGGCCAGCGCTTCGGCGCCGGCCATGTGCTGGATGTGTTGTTGGGCAAGAAAACCGAGAAGGTCGAAAAATTTGGCCACGCTGACCTCAGCGTATTCGGCATCGGCGCCAGCCAGACCGACAAGGTCTGGCGCGCCGTGTTGCGGCAACTGGTGGTGCGCGGCCTGATGGAAGTCGACCACACCGCCTATGGCGCGCTCAAACTCACCACCGCCGCGCGACCTGTGCTCAAAGGCGAAGAAACCGTGATGCTGCGCGCCATCGAGGTCAGAACCAAGCAGCGCAAATCACGCCTCGCCGCAAGCAGCGGCGCGGGCTACCACGACGACGAAGATCCGCTCTTCATCGCGCTGCGTACCTGGCGTCGCGAAACCGCCAACGAAAAAGCCATTCCCGCCTACGTCATACTGCACGATGCCACCTTGAGAGAGATCGCCGCACGCAAACCCGCAACGCTCGCCGAGCTGGGTGAGATATCGGGGCTGGGGGTGAAGAAGCTGGAGGCCTACGGCGAGGCAGTGTTGGGGGTCGTGGCGGAGCGCTGAGCGGGCCGAATGACATCGGCCCTGGCGTGGCCAGCGACCGCTTCAACCGCTGGCCCGACTGCTGAACTCCCACTTGACGTTGCAGGAAGAAAAGGGCGATTCATCAGTGTTGCCGTTCAAACAGGCCAGAACGCTCGGTGCAAAAATGGGCTAACGCTTGTTGCCGCCAAAAACAAGCAGCACACCGCCAATCAGGATCGCCCCCACACCGGCCCAAACGGGGATGTTGACGCGCTCCCGATCCGTAACTGAAAACTCGATCGGGCCCAACTTGGCCTCATGCGTTTCCTTGGTGTAGCTGAACCCGCCGTATGCCAGGCTCAGTATGCCTGCCACAATCAGCGCCAATGCAATTCCTTTTACAGCGTTCATTTTTTCTCCTTGTACTACGTGGATCAACGAGGCGCGCAGTGAATGCGCATTACCTGACGAAATGACCATGGTCGATGGTCCGACACCCGCCATTTTTCTTGACATCGAATTTCAGCCCAAGAATTCACATTTAAGGTACAGCCAGCGGGCGTATTCGGCCCAATCAGTTCGGCGGTCACGGACATAGGCGGATGGCTCAGGTGCAGGGCCATTCATCCCGACCGGGCTACAGCCAATATTCAGCGAGTCGTGCCGTCCATTCTTTCAACCGGAACAGCCAGGGCCTGCGCTCCCAGTCCTCAAGATCGATACCATCTGACTCAGCCAGGTCATGGGCGAACATGGCGTCCATTTGCCCTGAGAAATCTCGGCCGAGTATCACGGCATTGATTTCGTCATTGTGCAGAAAGCTGCGCCAATCGAGGTTGGTTGAACCAATGGTCGACCAGACGCCGTCGATGGAGGCCGTCTTGGAATGCATCACCGCGCCGCGCCGCTCATAAATCATGACACCTGAACGTAACAGCGTTGAGTAATGCGAGCGCCCGGCGTGGAATACCGCCCAGGAATCGGTATGGCTCGGCAAAATCAGCTTCACGTCGACGCCACGCTGCGCCGCGTCGGTCAACGTCTTGAGCAATTGCGGATCGGGAACAAAATAGGCGTTGGTGAGGTTGACACGCAATTCGGCGTGGTCGATCGCCGATAGCAACGTGAGATAGATGAGGCTGCTGGAATCGTCGGAGGCGCTGCCAATGGCGCGCACGATCTCGCCGCCCTTGTCGTCGAGTTTGGGGAAATAGATTTTTTCAGCCAGGGGCTGGCCTTCCTGCTTCACCCAGGTGTCGATGAACAGCTTCTGGAACTCCGCCACCACCGGCCCTTCGATCTGCAAGTGGGTGTCTCGCCACCCAATGGGCGTCGCGCTCTGCTTTCGCGTCTTCCTGAGGGAGGGTCCGCTGGAATACGATTCACTGATATTGATGCCGCCGATGAAAGCGATGCGGCCATCAACCACCAGCAACTTACGGTGATCGCGATTGTTAAGCCGCCATCCCTTTTTGTTTCGGGCCAGAGGATTGACTGGATTGAATTCGAGCACCTGGATACCGCCAGCACTCAGGCGCTCGAAAAATGCCTTGGGTGTATTCAGGCAGCCGACGCTGTCGTAAATCAAATTGACCTGAACGCCCGCGGCTTGTTTTTCCAGTAATAGATTCGCAAACTGAGTACCAATCTCGTCGTCTTCAAAGATATAGGTTTCCAGGTTGATATGGTCTTTGGCCGCGCGCATGGCCGCGAACATGGCCTGATAAGTTGCCGGCCCGTCTTGTAGCAAAACCAGCTTGTTGCCCAGCACCAGGGGACTGTCGACGTTAATCGTCTGTTCCAGGGCCAGGTGTTTCTGCAGGATGTCGATGTTGCCGGATTCGCGCTTGAGCCCCCGAATAATGGCCGAGTTCTTGTTGACGGAAACCGGGCCGCGCGCGTTATCGAATGCCACAGCCTGTGCGCGTGGTTTGTCCATCGCGCGTTCTGCCGCAGCGTCAGGAATGGTTGCACATCCAGCAACAATGAGCAGGCAGCAGGCAGTTACCGCCATGTGCCGGATTACTGCGTAGGAGGAAGCAAGCGGGCGCGATGACGGCGGTTGATCAAAATTCTGGCAGGGCATTTTCTCTATTATTCTGGTTAGCATACGACTTGTGCCCATGACACGACCGTTTCATCGGGTATCAGATTGATGACCCGGTTTGTCATGCTCAATGCCTACGCAACCGGCGCCCGATCTGCCACGCCATCAAGCCATGCTGTAGCCATCTGCCAACGCGTCTCGGGCGCAATACGGTAAGCAGGAGCGAGGCGCCCACCCATAAAACCGGATGGCTCCTGACATAACGCAGCACGGCCATTCCGCGGTCCACCTGCGCCAGGCGCGTGCGCCATGGCTCAAGGGTATCCGTCAGGGTGGCTCGTTGCGCAGCCGCCGTCCCCACCAGTTGCTGGCGACGTTCAGCTAGCTGGGTGAGTTTGCTGTTCATGATCCCGAACGAAGGTGCTGCCGGTCTTTGGCCAACTCAGCCAGGCTCGCTTCAAATAACCTTGGCTTGGTTCTGACCCGATGCAGGGCAAACCACCCCAGGCCAATACCAGCCACCAGAAACAGTCCGGTCATGCCAGACAGTGCCAGCAGCCGGTGCGTGTCCCAAAACGCGACCACAACCAGCATCGCCAGCAACACAACGCCCACACCGAGACATCCCAGCGCAACCAGCCCCAACACCAGGAACGAGGTCAGCTGCTCCCGCTCTTCCGCCACGTCCGTGGACAACAGCTCAAGTCGGGTATGAACAATGCTGACCAGACTCACTGACAACGTCTTCAGGGATTCAAACAACCCCTCCGGCGCAGCTTGCGATTCATCAGCCATTGCGCTGCTTAACGCCGGGCAATCAGCAGGCCAACCAGTAGCCCAACCGCAGTGCCCACACCGACGGCCTGCCACGGGTGGACATGAACATACTCATCCGTGGCCTTGGCGGCGGCGCGGGTCCGGACCAGCAGCGCGGTCTGGGCTTCGTTCATTTTTTCCTTTGCGGCAGCGAGTGAGGCTTCGGCCTTGGCACGCATCGCAGCCACCGCCTCGCCACCCTGGCCAGCTGTAGCCTTGATCAGCGCTTCTGCATCCGCAACCACGACCTTGAAGTCCTGGATCAGCTGCTCTTTCGTCACATCTTTGGTGTCCGTATCAACAGACATGTTCTTATCGTTCATGGATCATTCCTTTTCGTTCATGATTAAAAAGCCCAATTAGTTTGATAGCACATGTGGGCTTTAAATACGGGGCAATTCACATTGCCTTTCAATATCCGTTCAATCAAATTCAAATTAAGCATATCGAACATGAAATCCCAAACGCGCATGGCCCGCGTCCGAATTCAGATCGGACACAGGGCTCACGTTAGCTCTCGTTCACTTGAGTCGGATATCATTTTTGACTGACACCACGCCCTTGACACTACGGGTAACTTCAATTGCCTTGGAAATGTCAGTAGCGGTATGCACGAATCCACTCAGCTGAACCACGCCCTTGAAAGTTTCGACGTTGATTTCAGCAACCTTCAGGCTGGGTTCATTGAAAATAGCCGCTTTCACCTTGGTGGTGATGACGCTGTCATCGATGTATTCACCGGTGCCTGAATGTTTGTTTGACGACGCACACCCCACAACGGACACCAGCGTGACGGCCAGAAGCGCTGCAGAGAAATATTTATTGAATGTGTTCATGGTTGGTACTCCAAAGTTGAATTAAGCGTGCTGTTTAACACTGATCGTTAACCGCTAACCGTCACGGCCCGACCAGGTGTTTTCAGTTCGAACTGGCAGGACTCAATGCTTTGAGCACGTCCGTGTCGATACCGTAAGCGCAGCTTAGTCATCGGGTCAGGCCGCGTCTGTGCGTTGTCGAACATAGTGTTGGAGCGCTGTCTGGATTGATTTTCACCGCGACCCCAGTGACGCATTGAATACCGGACCGATCCCGATTGGCACACGCTCTGCTCGTCCAGACCTCCGAATGACACGATTGCGTATCGATCTCCATCAGTTTTGCGGGCCCGGACATAACAGGCCCGCATGGCATTCTTCAGCAGGCTCGTCATCATGTGCAAAAAATCACGTCTATGTTCGCCACCGCACTGAACTGCGCACGTCATATGTTTACGCTGCTGATCTGCCGGGTACGACATTACCAGTCAAGCCGGTTTGTTTGCGGATCGCTTGAAGCCTTTCGCACTCCCATTTTTCATACAAAGGATAGACCATGAACCGCTCGATACTGATCTCCGCAATGCTTGCTACGCTGACCCTGGCCGCCTGTGATAAACCCACCATTGTTACGGTGCCGGCCACACCGGTAGCGGTACCGGGTCCCGCAGGTCCTCAAGGCGAAACCGGCAGCCAGGGCTCAACCGGCTACCAGGGTGCCACCGGCGAGCAGGGTGCCACCGGCTATCAAGGCGAAACCGGGGAAACGGGTGAATCCAAAACGGTGATTGTTGTACCGGTCGAGCCTACCCGCTAATTTCACTCACACTTCTTAGGAGAACTTCATGGGCTTGGGAACCATACTGTTAATTGTTCTGGTCTTGATACTGATCGGCGTCATTCCGGCCTGGCCACACAGCAAAAGCTGGGGTTACGGCCCCAGTGGCGGCTTGGGGCTGGTGGTAGTCATTCTTGTCATTCTGCTGCTGTTAGGTCGAATTTAACGGATTGCACCATCGTGCGGTCAGGCTACTGATATGGCCGTACGCGATACTCACTATGCGGAGCCGACCCACTCATCGAGATGGGTCGATTCCAGCGGCCAATCTGCTTGTGCCGTTTCGAACGCTGCGTCGAGAGTTGAAAATAGCGGTGTGGTCCACATCAAGCAGTGTCGCTATCGACGAACCCTTTAACGGAATGCGTATGCATTCTTTGGGTGCGTTTCGTTGAGTCCCTTATTTTGGCGATGCAACCGAACCCGTGTAGAACACCTTGCAACCCCCACCAGGAAATAGTGCCTTCACCGGCTTGAGCAAGCTGACCACCGGCCCGCTGAGTGACGTGATGACGCTCGGTTTCTCGATCACAGGTTGCTTGAAAGCGCCATGAACGGTCTGTTGCGCCTGGATGCAGCCCTTGTCGTCGATGAGAGCCACGTTCACGCCTTTGAATCGCTTGTTGACGAAATCGAGCCGTCCCTGGAGCGCAAGCCGATTCTGATCCGTCGACATGGCAACGTCCTGCGCCAGCGCCACACCACGCTCCACTTTCCAGTCGGAGACGATCGTTCGGATCGTGCTGCGGCCCTCCGATCCTTGCAGGATGCTCGCAAAGTTGTATCCCTTGGTGACCACCAGGCCGACAGGCCCAGCAAGGAGGAGGGCGCCTACATCCACCAGGTTGAAACGCTGGCTGGTTTCAAACCGGGCGAATTCCTGGTCGAGATTGCGGCCATTGAGAATGAGGTTTTTGCCGCGCAGCGAAAGATGGCCTTCCGAGGTTTGTCTCAGACTGTTCATGGTCTTTCCCTGCATCGACAGGTTTGCCGAAAAATCCATTGGGCCTTCTACCGACTGCTGCGTCGGCAGGTTCTTCAGAAACGTCTCGATGCTGAACTGTGACAGGGTATAGCGAAGCTGATAGCGAGGGATGTCACCCGTAAAATCTGCCTGAACAGTTCCCGAACCTTGCCCGGCGTAGGCACGCATCGTGAGCGGATTGAGGTCAAAAATCCCGCGCTGTCCGACAACCGTCAACCTCAAATCGGATGCCACGTAGTCTTGGGTTTGGACAACTCCGCAGACGAGATCTGCCGCTAGGGAGAGCTGGTTCATGATGCCCGGCCGTCCGCGACCCGTGAGCTGAAAATGGCTTACCTCCAGGCCGCAGTCAGCTGTTTTGAGTTCTGCTCTGGTTTGTTGGTCCACGTAATGGAACGTCCCGCCTGTCACAGATATGCTTGCCAGGCTCAGGTCGGATAATGGTTTTTGGACACCCTCCAATTGTTCGAAATTGAATCTGCCTTCTCGATCCTTCACGATCAATATGCGCGGATGGTCCAGCACGACCTGATTGATTCGGACGTTCTTGTCAAGCAGCGGAATGAAATTCACCCCGACTCTCGCCTGCCTGGCGATGACGATCGTCGTTCCGCGATTACGGATGTGGACATCATTCAGGGTCACCCGTAGCCCGGGAAAGAAGCCTATGCCCAAACGGCCGTTCACTTTGACTTCCATCCCCAGCACTTCCGAAACAGCGCGTTCAATCCGGGGTTTGATGGCGCGGGTATCCAGAATGAAAAGCAGGGTAATTGCAGCGAGGACGAGTAGTCCGGTCAGCGCGCCGATAGTCCATGTGAACGCTTGAATTGATTTTGACATTTGGCAGATGCCTGATGATTCCAGTCCCTGATCGCGCAAGCCGCTGCCAGGGACAGGGCTACGAAAACAGAAGGAGGTCTTGTCCCGGTCGCACCCGGTTACGGCGTCAGATGATCAGCGTCGAATGAAGCGAAGCAGGATCACCACAACTGCAATGACCAGGAGAATGTGTATGAATCCACCCAGGGTATATGAGGAAACCAAACCCAGTAACCAAAGGATGATCAGAATGACGGCAATTGTTTCAAGCATGTTTGAACTCCCTGTTCATTTGACTTCAACTCAACCGACCCGACCCTCCGGACGAATTATCCATTGCGGGTTATCCAGCCAGTCTTCTTTATAGGCACGACAGGCCGCTTGTGCCTATAAGGTCATTCATACGCCAAACAACCCGTGCGTTCCGTTCGCCATCGCACATAGGGCACTATTCTTGCCGGATTCAATGCGTGCTTCAAGCATGTGCGTAACAATATTCGGGTGGCATCGAGATGTCGAAGCGCGCACTGCATGGAATTGACACGGATGTATTACGAGCATTCCATCCAACACGAGATTTGACTCTTCAGAGACAACTCATGCAGGTGAATGATCGCCGCAACGATAGATCGATCACCTGGAGTCAGTCCGCAGCTGCGCTGGAATGGCAGAAACGGCAAGGCCAGAAGCGAAACCTTGCCTCTGGCCCTGTTTGTGTCACGTGCGAACGTGCCACGACATGGCGTCAGAATTGACGCCATGATCTTATTTGTCGCTCTTGATGCTGAGATCACTCCAGACTGATTTCACGCCTTTGGTCGTGCGTGCCGTCGTAATCGCATCGTTGATTTCTTCCTGGTTATTGGCCGTTCCGGTTATCCACACCACGCCATCCTTGTCGGTGTCGACCTGGATATTTTTCATGCTGCCGGGGTGATCAGCAGCCAGCTTGGCCTTGATCTTGGTCGTAATCATCGAATCCTTGACCCATGTCATGGGATGCGCACGGTCTGCATGGCGTTCAGGGGCATCGGCAGCCATCACAGCAACCGGGACCAGCAGGGTACCGAGGATGAAAAGGCTTGTTACGAGTTTGGTTTTCATAGTGTGTCCTTAATATTCAATGGGTAGGGAAATGCGATGATCCAGCGATGCATTAAATAGTTCTGTTCGCTATCACACATAACAGAGAGTGGAATCATTCATCATTTCGCAATGGGGTGGATGGGCACAATCGGCGTAGAGATGATTCGTGCCCAAGCAGTGATGGAGCCGTCATTTAATGGCCGCTACGACCGTGTCCTCGATCATTGTCATGGCGATCGTGATGTCCCTCGCGACGGTCATTCCCGCGTTTGTCACGGCGATCATGGTGGCGCGCCTGATAACGCGGGACGTACACCTGGTTGTACCAGCTATCCTGAACAAAATAGACCCGTTCGCCGCAGGCATCATATTTCCGGCAGTGTTTGCGCCAGTTTTTTGCATGGCCGGGTGGCACATGCAGGTAGATCGGCTCTCTGACCGCAGCCCGATGAATCAAGCGCGGTTCCCGATATACCAGTCGCGGTTGGGGGTAATCGCCGATGTCGATGCGGCCATAGAAGCCGGGCTGGCCGATGTTGATGGATACACCCACATCGGCCGCGAGTGCCGGCGAGGTGGCGGCGATGAAAAGAGCTGCTGCAATGAGTAAACGTTTCACGTTGGCCTTCCTGTGATTAAACTGCCTGCCTGACGGGCAGATAGCCTTCCTCTCCACAGACCATCGTGTGACGGCAGCAGAGCGCATGATGCGTTTCAGGAAGGCACGTCCTGGTTGTTATCTTCAAACTGTTTGATCTGCAACTCCGCTTCGTCTTTTGTGATGCCGTAGGTTTCCTGGATCTTGCCTGCCAGCTGATCACGCTTGCCGGCAATGACATCAAGATGGTCGTCAGTGAGCTTGCCCCACTGGGTTTTCACCTTGCCACTGTACTGCTTCCAATTTCCTGCAACGATGTCCCAATTCATTTCAAACTCCTTTTATGCGCAACCGGACTGGCGAGATTGCCAGACAAGCATCCGTTGTCCCAACTGACCTTTCGCCACTTGCTCACCTCATGCAGCAACAGACTCATATAGCTGACCGCATGGCAACAAGCCGGACTCATGTGATGGAACCTCAGTGCACGTGGAAGCTTGCCTGCACACAGAGGCGCCGTCTGTACGGTGCCGCACACGGGGCGACCCTAGCCAATGACTGATCGGGGTCATTTCAGTCTGGCCGTACAGGAAAAGCGGGGGCTACGGACCCGGTGGCGGATGGAGTTAGCTCGTGATCATGCTCAATGAGCTGCTATTGCCGGGACGCGGGTGACAGGTCGTTCCGTTCAGTTACTGACGGTTAGCTGAAGTTTTCAATGAGCCAGAAATTGATCCACGGGCTGCTGCGCCTATGGCAGGGGTGGGGCCATTAGTTATTTATTCTGTTCGGTCGGCTGCTTGTATTTGGAAGACGCTGTTCCAGAGGGCACGACTTATAACACTGTCTGCTGACGGAGATATTCACCCTGTTTCATCTTGATGTAAGCGGCTTGGCCTATTTCACGCAGCTGGCGGGGATATTGCTCGGTACTGTTAAACCAGCTACGCAGCCGCTTGTGCAACTGGGCAGAAGGCGGTGCGGACAATGCGCCAAGATAAGCGTCGATGGCGAGGTAATAACGCATGGCGTTACGCTCCATCAAACCACGCATGCCATCGATATATTCGGGCTGGCCACGGTTGTGTTTGCCCGTCAGGGTGAACCCCACCTTGCCGCTTCCAATCGTGGCGAGGTAAGTCTGCATGGCGAGTCGTCCAACCGATCCGTAAGCATACGAATAGGTCAGATGCAGAAAGGTCCGACCTTTTCCTACCGGGATAGCCTGTAGCTGTATGAGATAGTCGCGGGTGCCCAACGGCCCCTGCTCGGCACTCAGTTGTATCTCCAGGTATTGCGGTGTGACTGTAGCGACACGATAGACAAACTCGATGGGATAAGCATCTTCAACCGGCTGAGGGGTTTTCTTTCCGATGCTGACCGTCATGACCGTTTTGCCCTGGCTGGACGTGGCATGGCAATACTTGGTATTGATCGGCAGAATCAGGATGTCGCACCAGTGCTCCGGGCTGTTGAGAGTGGCACTGACCGTGTCGAATGGGTGGCTGACCAGAGCATAGACATCGCCTTTCAAGTCATTCGACGCTTCAGAAGAATCAAGAGCCAGCGCTTGCTGAAATGGATTGTTCTGGAGGCGTTCACCCAGGGACGCATATTTGGCCAGGAGTAAGGCGGCGGATGGCGGACCCGACGCGGCGGCAAGGCTTAGCCCTGCACTGGACAACAGAATCCAGCTGATCACTAACCGCATGAGCATGCTTGCCATGATGGTTGCTCCTGTTGTGCTTGCTGCGGCCGCCGTCATCATGATCGTCACCACGCCTGTCATGGCTGTTTCGATACAGCGGAGCTGCAGACGGGCTATCCGGTGCGACTTGACGCCAGATAGCCCCGATAAGCGACTGTTAGCGAGCGGGTTCTGCCACGAAAATCTCGACGCGGCGGTTCTTCGCACGACCTTCTACTGTGTAATTGTCAGCAACTGGTTCGCGCGAACCGCGGCCATCAATGGCGATGCGGTTTGTCGCCACGCCGCGGGCAACAAGATAGTCACGGGTCGAGGCAGCGCGATTGACCGAAAGCGGATTATTGATCGCATCCGTTCCGGTGTTGTCTGTGTGGCCAATGATGGTCACCGTCGTCACCGGGTTTTGATTCAGGGTCGTGGCGAAGCGATCGAGAATCGGACGTAGGTTCGATTTGATTTCATGGCGGTTCGTGTCAAAGGAAACATCGCTCGGGATATCCAGCTTGAGCTGGTTATCGGCGGTTTGGCTTACGCTCACGCCGGTTCCTTGCGTGGCTTGCTCCATCTCCGCCTTCTGCTTTTCCATATGCCTCGACCACATATAGCCGCCACCTGCGCCAACCGCAGCACCGATAACTGCTCCGGTAGCCGTGCTTTTTCCTTTATTGCCACCCGCTGTTGCGGCGCCAATGACCGCTCCGGCAGCCGCGCCAATAGCTGCACCCGTGCCGGTGGTTTTCTGAGTGTCGGACAGGGTGGTGCAGCCGGACAGTGCAAATGCAACGGCACCAAGAGAAACAAATATTTTTTTCATAAGACCACTCCAATTTTAATCAAGACGTTTTAACAATTAACAAGAACAACATGGCGGGGGATCGCGGCTACGGTTTTCATATCGCAGCGTCTGGCGTTGCTTTTTGTCGTGGATACCGCACCAGGCGGCCTCGATTCGATGGGGCTGGGTCGAGTACGGTATTCATTATTCATTGCAAATTTTCTGACTGACCGTAACAGATCGGATTAAGTTTCCCGGTCCATGGCCTGATGTTCATTTCCACATCACGTTGGACTCGGCCTTGGCTGCGGCGGCAAGCAGGTTCATGAGTGGCAGCGCCCGATGGGCCATGCTGACAACCGGCTCATCCGCATCCGTGTCTTCGACTGGGGGAACGGCTTTTTCCGCATCGATAGCGGTAGTCAGCCGACCCATGGCTGCAGGCACATCTGCCGCCAGAATCGCACCGGGTACGGTTGCGCTGTGTCCCATCATTTTCAGCATGGCCTGTGCGACATTGCCGAACATGGTGATGTCGGCATAGGCATTGGTTGTAAAAGTCACCAGCATGTCACGCTCCTCGTCTCAATAATATTCATTCGCTCTGCTCCTGATGGCTGAGCATCTGTATGGTTCTGGTCGTGACCAGCGGCCACGCCAGAAGGGGCCCAAGAACGGATTGCCACGGGTTCCATTGAAGAGGATGGAAAGCGCTGCGCTGCTATCGTTACCGTTGCCAACAAAACGGACGCGCGCCGCCGCGCGAAGCTGACCGGTACAGCGTTTTGATACCAGCAGGCGCTTGAGCATTCAGGCCGTCAAGCCTCTGGCGGGCAGCAGGGCAATGATCAGCGGCCAGTGCCCCACGTGTTGAGGGTAATCGGATTCATGATTTTCGAGTGTGCGCCAGCGTACAGACATACTGGCTCTGCCTGCCAACAGGCCACTGCTTGCCGGGAGTGAGGAAATCAACTTAACTATAGGGGCGTGCTAACGATAGGGACATGATCATGAGCGATGCCGTACAGGGTTACATACGTCCGGGTTACGAAGTCGAGCCCATACCGGGCTTTCCCCATGCCCCGTCCGACTGGACGCCCGAAGCGGCCGAAATCATTGCTCAAACCGAAGGCCTGACGTTAACTGAAGAATACTGGGAGATGGTGCGCGTGTTACAGGCGCTCTACACGCGTAGCGAGGAGCACTCGTTGAGCGTTCGCAATCTGCACGATGCGCTCAATAAGCACTTTCATTCGGCTGGCGGCCTCAAACATCTCTATGTACTGTTTCCCAAGGGACCGCTGGCGCAAGGTTGTCTGCTCGCTGGCCTGCAGCCGCCCGCAGGTGCGCAGGACAAGGGCCTGGGCAGTGCAGCCTGAGTTTCCGGATACACGATGAGTATCATGATCCGATCCGGCGCGTAACGGGCTCTGCCGGGAGGCAAAACAGGACAGGTCTGCGCATGCCCGATACAGGGGCTATGCTCGAAGCAGACGGGCAGCGCTGTCGTTTACTTTATCTGACTCACACAACGGTATGCCATGAAATTCAAGGATTACTACGAAGTATTTGGGGTGCCGCGCGATGCGACACAAGACGACATCAAACGCGCTTACCGCAAGCTGGCCCGGAAATATCATCCGGATGTCAGCAAGGATGCCGATGCCGATGTGCGGTTCAAAGAGCTGGGCGAGGCCTACGCCGTACTGAAGGATCCCGAGAAACGCGCAGCCTACGATCAGATGGGTAGCCAGTGGAAGGCCGGACAGGATTTCCAGCCGCCGCCTGACTGGGATGCCGGATTCGAGTTCAGCGGGCGCGATTTCGGGTCGGGCGCTGATTCGGTACATAGCGACTTCTTTGAAGCCCTGTTCGGGCGCCATGCTCGGGGCGGACAACGGCCCGGCATGCATGCCCGTGGCCAGGATCATCATGCCAAGGTGCTGATCGATCTGGAAGACGCTTACCGGGGCGCTCAGCGCAGCATCACATTACGCATGCCGGTGCCGGATGAGCACGGGCGCATCGCGCTGCGGGAACGCACGCTCGATGTTCGCATCCCCAAGGGCATTCGTGCGGGTCAGCATTTGCGCCTGGCGGGGCAGGGCGAGCCGGGGATAGGCGAAGGGGGGCCCGGTGATTTGTTTCTGGAGATTGAGTTCAAGCCGCATGCACAATTCCGCGTCATCGGGCCGGATGTCTATCTGGACTTGCCGCTGGCGCCGTGGGAAGCCGCGCTCGGCAGTTCGGTCACCGTGCCGACGCCGGAAGGGTCGGTACAACTCACGATTCCGGCGGGATCGGCGGCAGGTCGGCAGTTGCGGCTGAAGGGCAAAGGCATTCCGGGCAAAACGCCCGGTGATCTTTATGCTGTACTGACCATCGCGCTGCCACCGGCTGTCAGTGAAAACGAGAAGGCGGCTTACCGCGCAATGGCTGAAGCTTTCGATTTCAACGCGCGCGCGCCGATGAAAGGTTGATCCGTCATGAGCAAAACAGAAATTCAATCCATCCAGGGCCTGGTCGTAGAAGAGGATATCCCGCTGACGCTGGAGGATTTGTGCCAGGCTTGCTGTGCGCCCAGAGAGTATGTGGTCGCCTGGGTCGTGGAAGGGGTGCTGGAACCGCTCGGTGAAACGCCGCCGGACTGGCGTTTCACCGGCGCGTCCCTGCGTCGTGCACGGCTGGCGCTGTGGCTGACCCGCGATCTGGAAGTCAACCTGTCTGGCGTGGCGCTAGCGCTGGATTTGCTAGATGAAATCGCCGAGTTGAAGGCGCATCAGCAACGGCTCGGGTCGCGTTGACCCGCAATACGCCCAGCATCATGCCAGGCCTGTAAAACCGCGCGCAGCCTAGTTGTTGTTGCCCTTGGCCGTGTCCTGAATGCTTTCGCCGACATTTTCAATCTGCTCACCGACTTTTTCTGTCGCCTGATCAACTTCCTTGCCGGCCTGTTCCGTCGGGCCTTCCTGCTTCTGACAGCCGGATAGCGTAACAAGCAACGCCCCCACAGCCAGAGACGTGCGGGCCACCTTGTTGAGTTTCATCATGTGGTTCTCCTGATAACGTGCCTGCCCAGCAGCGGGCATGATCGTGTCGCTCCTGCCTGCTGCGGACACATTGTGGTGGGTAAGCGTGATGCACCTGCCAGGCAGACGGGCGCTGAGTACGTTGATCATTCTTTGCCGACTTCGTGGCCGACGACGCCGCCGACGGCAGCGCCACCGACGGTTCCAACCGCGCTGCCGCCCGTCAGAACTGCGCCGCCGACGGCGCCGACACCCGCGCCGATGGCAGTGCTCTTGTTCTGCGCCGACATGCCGGCACACCCACCCAGGCCGAGCAGCAAGGCTGCGGCAATGGAACTGAGCGCGAAACTATGTATTGTTTTCATGGCATTACTCCTGTTTAAAGATCATGCTCCCGGTGGTTCGCACCGGGACGAATTCAATTTATTGACCGAAGCTAACTTTGGCTTTATTCACGCACACATCCTTTGCATTACCCGCCAGGGTGTCGCATTTTTCCTTGGCCAACTTGTACTCGGCGTCAAGCTTGGCTTTCATCGCATCCTTGTTGGCCTCCGTGGCTTGTTCGTTCGCCTTGCTGTGTGCCTCGGCAGACTTCTTGTCGGCGTTCGCGTTCGCATCAGATGTTTTGAGCTGCGCCTTGGCATCCGCCTTGGCTGTCGTCTCTGCGGCTTTCGCTTCCTTTACGCACACATCTTTCGCGTTGCCGGCTTTGTCGTCGCAGCGCTCATTTGCCACGGCATAGGCAGCCTCAGCCCTGGCCACGCTTGCTGCGTAACGGTTCTCGCGGGTGGGCTTGTAACTGACTTCGAGATCGGCCCGTGCGACTTTCTCCATGCCTTTGGCATCGGCCACGCAGATATCTTTCGGGTTGCCGGATAACGGCGCGCAACGTGTTTTGGCCAATTTGTATTCAGCCGCGATCACGTCTTTGCCAGCCTTGTAGTCGTTCTTCGACAAGTTTTGCGCTATCGCGCCGGTACTGAGTGCGAAGCTGACTGCAAGCGCGATCACGTTGAGATTGAATGTTTTCATTGCGTACTTTCAGAAGGTTGGATTGGAGCGGCTGCAACGGCAGATTGTGCCGGGCAAGCATGGGTCTTCGCCAGAAACGTTCCGCGTTCAAGCAGTACGTTGGGTTGGCTCTGATAATGAAGCTTATGGAAAAGGCACGCTCTGGTCTGTCTGCTGACGCACATAGGCAGCAATCGAACTGAGCACATGCAGGGCAGGCTGCGCCCCGGCTCAATAGACGAAACCAGGTAGGGAGATGGGTAGGCGGAGGAGGTGGTTAAGGGTTTGTTGTAGCGCTGGGCTGGCGATATTGCACGTCGGGCAACAAGCGATCTAATTCCTGTTTGACCACGGCATAGCACTCGCATGCATGCGTCTCCAGACCGGCCCGGTCGATGACTGAAATATGACCACGGCGGTAACTGATCAGTCCGGCGCGTTGCAGATTGCCGGCTGCTTCGGTAATACCTTCACGCCGCACGCCCAGCATGCTGGCGACCAGTTCCTGCGTCATGATCAAGTCATTTGTCGGCATGCGATCAAGTGTCAACAACAGCCAGCGGCACAACTGCTGCTCCAGTGCGTGATGCCGGTTGCAGACCGCTGTCTGCGCGGTCTGCGTCAGCAGTGCCTGGGTGTAGCGCAGCAACAAACGTTGCATCAAACCTGCCTGGTTGAACGCGTCCTTCAGCACATGTCCTTCCAGTCGGTAAGCGTGACCAGCCGTCTGCACAACAGCTGTGCTCGACGTGGTTTCCCCTCCCATAAAAAGGGAGACGCCGACTACGCCTTCGTGGCCCACGCCTGCGGTTTCGGCCGTTGCGCCAGATTCCATCACATAGTGCAGCGACACAATGGAAGTGGTGGGGAAATAGGCGTGCTGCAGCTTTTCGCCAGGCCCATATAGAATTTTCCCCAGCGGCATTGCGACCCATTCCAGATGAGGGGCCAACGCGTCGAATTCCGTAGTGGGCAGCGCGGCGAGCAGATGGTTCTGGCTGGGATTAGGCGTTAGAGACATGGCTGTGTACTGAGATACGGTGCGATCTATTTTTCAGGTGAGTTCCACGCCGATTCCACGGTAGCCGACAAAGCGGCTGGACTGATCGAACATCGGTTCCCCGCTCACCCTGAACTGTTGTTGTGTCCCATCGGCATGGGTGCGGTGGAACGCAAAATCCAGGAAGGGCTTGCGGGCGATAATCTTGGCCTGTAGCGCTTCCCGCTCGGCTTCGTTCCAGCCCTGAGCGTCACCTGATTTTACGCCCAGGGCATCGATCCCGAATCCGAGCATTTCCTGTACCGGGCCAGATGTTTTAGTGAACAGCCCATTTTCGTCCTGCTCCCAGTACCAGTCTGAAGCCAGCTCGGTCAGACTGCGATAGCGGGCTTCGCTTGCGCGCAATTCGGCGGTTCGCGCCTGCACCGTTTGTTCCAGCGTTTTGTTGTAATTTTCGAGCTTTTTGTACAGCAGCCGCACTTCCAGCATATTGCGGATGCGCGTTTGGACTTCGACCAGATCGAACGGCTTGCTGATGAAATCCTTGGCGCCGGCTGCGAGTGCACGCAGCTTGTGACCCGGTTGGGCGGTGATCACGAGAACGGGCAGATAGCCTTCCAGCTCGTTTTCCTTGAGTCCTTCCATGACCTGAAAACCATCCATACCAGGCATCTGCAGGTCGAGCAGAATCAGATCGTAGTGATGGGCGAGATGCAGCGCGCAGACAACATGCGGGTCCATCGTCGACGTGATGCACTGATAGCCCGCTTCGCGCAGCATTTGCTCCAGCAGCAACACATTGGCTTCCTGATCGTCCACGATCAGGATATTGGCGTTAAGAATGTCTTGCTTGCTGATCATCGTATCCATCCGGTTTCATTATTGATGCCTGTGACCCGGTATCGTGAGGACAACGGTCGTTTACCATGCAACACCGCTAACCGGCCGGTGCGTGCGCGATGCGGTAATCGTTCTTGCCTGCACACTTGGCCTCATACATGGCCTGGTCCGCAATCTTGATCAGGGCGGCCACTTCTTCCCCATGCAGGGGATAAATGCTGATGCCGACGCTGGCCGTGATGTTCACGTCACGGTCTTGAATACGATAGGGTTGCGATATGGCCTGGATTACTTTTGACGCCAGTGTGGCGACACCGTCGGCATCACTTGCCTCCCACAGGCCGATCACGAATTCGTCGCCACTCATGCGCGCTACCGTGTCCTCTTGGCGCACCGCTGCCACCAGGCGATCGGCGACCTGCCTCAGCAGCATGTCCCCCGCATCGTGGCCCAGGCTGTCGTTGATCTGTTTGAATCCGTCCAGATCCAAAAACATTACAGCCATCGTGCCCTTGTTTCGGTGCGCGTGGGCAATGGCCGAAGCTAGCCTGTCCATTAAAAGCCGTCGATTCGGCAGCCCGGTTAATGCGTCATTCATCGCCATGGACTCAAGTGCGTGGCTGTATTGCTCGAGTTGCTTGTACAGCAAGCGCACTTCCAGCATGTTGTGGATGCGCGCCCTGGTTTCCACGAGGTCAAACGGTTTGGCGATGAAATCCTTCGCGCCTGCAGCCAGCGCCCGTAATTTGAGACTGGTCTGGGCCGTGACTGCGAGAACCGGCAGATAGCCGTCGGCTTCAATTTCCTTCAGGCCTTCCATGACCTGGAAGCCATCCATGCCGGGCATTTGCAGATCGAGCAAAATCAGGTCGTAGCGGTTGTCGCGATGTAGTGCACAAACGGCACGCGGATCCATCGTCGAGGTGACGCTGCGATAGCCAGCTTCACTCAGCATATGCTCCAGCAACAGCACATTGGTTTCCAGATCGTCGACGATCAGGATGCTGGCGCTTAGTACGGTGTCGCTATCAATCATTGCAGGGGCCTGGCTGTGCCGGACGACCCGTCAATCCAGGATCCGCAAACGCCAGCGCCTGATCCAGTGCCGCCGTGAACGCGTTGACCTTGATCGGCTTGGTGAGATAGTTGAAAAAGCCCGCCTCCAGGCCCTTCTCGATATTGCGGGGCATGGCGTCGGCACTGAGGGCAATAACCGGAATATGGGCTGTGATCGGGTCATCGCGCAGCACTTTCAGTGCGTCGAGACCGCTCAAGCCCGGCAGATTGATGTCCATCAGGATGACATCCGGCAGATGCACGCGCGCCAGTGCGATGCCTTGATTGCCGTCGCGCGCACTCAGCATGCGCAGCTGAGGATGGTCTTCGATGATGTGTTCAATCAGCATCAGATTGGCCGGATTGTCTTCTACATAAAGCAGCGTGCGCTGCGCGATGTTTCCCGAGGCTTGCGACGTAGGTGCCGCAGATAGCGCGTTGTCAGCGGCACGTTGCGGCTTATCGTCAACATTCAGCTCAATCCAGAATTCGCTGCCCATGCCCACCGTGCTTTCCACGCCGACCGCCCCCCCCATCAGCTCGACCAGTTGCTTGGTGACCACGAGACCGATGCCGGTTCCCTCCACCGGGCCGTGCTCCTGCCCCAGCCGATTGAACGGATGAAACAGCTGCGCCAGCTTGTGCGGTGGCAAACCCTCACCGCTGTCTTTGACGCTGATGCGGAGTCGCTGTGGATTGACCTGGTTGCACCGCACTTCGACCGTGCCGTGCTCGCGGTTGTATTTGATCGCATTGGACAGCAGATTGATCAACGCCTGCTTGACGCGCTTTTGATCGGCCTTGACATGCCATTCCAGGTCGGGCGGCAGAAAGCTGATCCGGATGCCGCGTTGTTGCGACTGCGGTTCGATCATGGCTGCACATTCACCCATCACCTCGGTCAGCGACACCGACTCATGCAACAGTGATAACGCCCCGGATTCGATCACGGCCAGATCGAGGACTTCGTTAATCAGGTCCAACAGATACCAGCCTGCGCGGGTAATCTGCTGCAGCCTGACAATTTGGGTAGGCGTAGGCGGGGGTGACCCCGCTTCCAGTACCTGGGCGAAGCCAAGGATGGCATTGAGCGGGGTGCGCAGCTCGTGGCTCATGCTGGAGAGGAAGTTTGATTTGGCGAGGTTGGCTTTTTCAGCGGCCAACTTGGCGCGCTCCAGCAGCACATGCGTTGCCTGGAGCTGTTCAGCCAGCTTGTGCGCCTCGATGGTCGAGACAACCAGACGCTCGTTTGCTTGCAACAACGTGGCCATATATTCGCTGGATGCCGCCTGTTCTGCCTCAGCTGTGTCAATGTCCTCTTCGCGCGAGGTGGCGGCATCTTCGCGCAGGTGAACCGCGTCTTCGCGAAGATGAACAGCGTCTTCACGCAAGCTGGAAACACCTTCATCTTCGCGCGCAGGCGCGGCGCGCTCACGTTGAATGGCACGATCCGACTGGCTTGGCGCCGTCGCGTCATCGGTCGTTGCCGCACGTTCGCAGTGCCGTCTGTCAGGACCGCGGACGACCCTCAACCGATCAGGGTGTGGATCTGTCATACCCGATAGGCTCGGATCATCAGGATCGGCCGCAGCGTCGTCACCCGAGGGTCCGGGCGCACGCTTGTCGTTCTGATCATTAAACCGTCCCATACTGAGATTCGACCTATGTGCCAACCGTAGGCCGGCCTGACATGATGCCCGCGAACTCGGGCATGGTTTCGCCAATCACAACGCCATCGTCCGTGATATCAAACAGGCGAATGTCTTTGCTGTGCGCACTGCCACGGACTTTGACCACGGAGAGCACACGTTTGAACTGGCCCGCGACCTCAATATAGCGCTGAACCAGAATGGCGTCCGCCAGAAATGCGCTGCCAAAGGGGCTAAACCGCAGGTCGGTGTAACGATCTTCCAGTTCCGATGTCATGAATATCGTCATGCCGATGCCGGTCAGCTCGGCAATCATCCGATACAGTGATCCACGAAAGTCTTCCCTGAACTCGGGCGCCAACGCCAGCTCGAATCCAGACAAGGAATCGATGACGACGCGCTTGGCCTGCATGCGGTTAATCATCTCGATCAAATCATGCAGGGTTTCATCAATCGACAAATCGAGTGAGCGCGTGTCGATCACCCCCACGTTTCCGTCCTTGACCAGCGTATCGAGTTTTTTGCTCAGCAGTTGGCTCGGGCTCTTCTCAAACGCCGCGATCACGCCGGGTTCGCCCTGGCGCACTCCTTCAGCAAGAAACTCGGTCGCCATAACGCTTTTTCCGGAACCGGACGGCCCGACCACAAGCAGCGAATACCCCATGGGCAAGCCTCCGCCCAACATGTCGTCCAGCGTGGGGGTCCCCATCGAAAGCCGCTTGGCGTGCGTGGAGGTGTTGACGGACGCGGTCGGCATATGTTGAATAATCGCACGCGGAAAAACCTGGATGCCTTGATCGCTGATCCGGAACGTATGTAAACCCGGCGCCTGGGCTTGGCCGCGCATTTTGACCACCTGCATCTTGCGTACCATGGCGTTGTTCTGCAAGTGTTGCGCGAGCCACAGAATGCCGTCTGCCACGGTGAAGACGGGGCTGGACTCGGCTTCGGGCAGCAAATATTCACCGATCAAAAAGGTGGTGGCTTGCCAGCTGGTCATTTGCATGCCGAGTTGCTGAACGAAACGCTGCAGACCGGTTGGCCCTCCATCCTCCTGTTTGACCGATTGCACCACGGATCGAAATGAATCCACAAAGACCAGGCTAGGCGAGAAGGCTTTCACTTCTGCGGCAATGCGAGATAACACGCGGTCAAAATCGCCCTCCAGCAGGTCTGCAGACAGGTTGACGAAGCGAATCGAGTCGTTGACTTTCTCAAAATCGAAAAAGGCGAATTGCTGCTGATAGCGCAGCATTTTCAAAGCCGGCTCGCCGAGCACAGTGAAGAACAAGGCCCGATTGTTCGGCGTCGCCAGCGAGAACATGATCTGGTGTGCGAGGGTGGTTTTTCCACTCCCCGGCGTACCCGCAATCAGGTTGAACGAGAATTCCGGCAGGCCCCCGCCCAGCAGATTATCCAGGCCCGGTACTCCAGTGGGTAGGCGACGGATGTTGACCTTGTTACTCATTGTTTAGAGCCCTTTGCAGTTTGGCCGGAAGCATCGGCTTCCCAAGCTGAACGTAAAATACTGGTGGTAAGCGCCTCGCCAATCAACGAGGCCAAAATGTCGGTAAACGTGACCAGCAGCAGACTGTTCGCTGCGCTCGCTTGCGCGGGGGGCTGCGACCCCAAACATTTTTTTAATTGCGCAAACAGCTGATCAGCCTGTGTGGGCAACGCATCTGCCGTGAGCCAGGGGAAGTGGGACTGGGTCATGAAGAGGCTTCTCGCGTAAAGCGAATGGAAGCCGCCTGCACCAATAATCGAAATGATCCTGGATGACATTTGTTCCCAGAGCCTCATCGCAGC
This sequence comes from Thiobacillus sp., assembly GCA_036568265.1. Taxonomy (GTDB): domain Bacteria; phylum Pseudomonadota; class Gammaproteobacteria; order Burkholderiales; family Thiobacillaceae; genus Thiobacillus. The sequence continues at coordinate 56,023 of DATCSW010000025.1, read as the reverse complement.
ATCCGCACCCTGATCGGTGGCGGGCGTAGCGAGGCGTTCGATCAGCTGATGTCGTAACTGGTTACTCATGTCCATAAGAAAAAATTGTATATTCGACCCAAATCACAGTGGCGACGGAAGGCACACTTGATATTGGGCTAGATCGGCCATTCATCCGCTTCTGCGGACCTTTTGTCAACGAAGCGCCGCGATGGCCAGGGCTAGTCCGCATCGGCGTCACCCTTTCCGGCATCTGCAAACGCCAGCGCCTTATCCAGTGCCTCCGTGAACTCGTTGACCTTGATCGGCTTGGTGAGGTAGTTGAAAAATCCCGCCTCCAGGCCCTTCTCGATATTACGAGGCATGGCGTTGGCACTGAGGGCAATGACCGGAATATGAGCCGTGATCGGATCATCACGCAGCACTTTCAATGCTTCGATTCCGCTGATTCCCGGCAGATTGATATCCATCAGAATGACATCCGGCAGATAGGTACGCACCAGTGCGATGCCTTGATTGCCATCGCGCGCACTGAGCATACGTAACTGAGGGTGGTCCTCGATGATTTGCTCGACCAGCATCAGGTTGGCAGGATTGTCTTCAATATAGACCAATGTGTGATTCTCGCCCCGTGCGCGTACTTGTCCGGCAACAGGCTCAGGCAGGGCGTTACCCGCCGCTAGTTGTGGCTTGCCGTCAACATTCAGCTCGATCCAGAATTCGCTGCCCACGCCCACCGTGCTTTCCACGCCGACCGAGCCTCCCATCAGTTCAACCAGTTGCTTGGTGACCACGAGACCAATGCCGGTTCCCTCCACCGGGCCGTGTTCCTGCCCCAGCCGATTGAACGGATGAAAGAGTTGTACCAGCTTGTGCGGCGGCAAACCTTCGCCGCTATCTTTGATGCTGATGCGGAGTCGCTCCGGACTGACCTGGCTGCATCGCACTTCGACCGTGCCATGCTCACGGTTGTATTTGATCGCATTGGACAGCAGATTGATGAGTACCTGCTTGATACGGACGCGATCGGCATGGATATGCCAATCGGGATCGAATGGCAGAAAGCTGATCCGGATGCCGCGTTGTTGCGACTGCGGTTCGATCATGGCTTCACATTCCCGCATCACCTCAATCAGAGACACCGACTCATGTGACAGCGACAACGTACCGGATTCAATCACGGCAAGATCAAGTATTTCGTTAATCAGGTCCAGCAGATACCAGCCTGCCTGGGTAATCTGCTGCAGCCTGCCAGTTTGGGTAGCCGTAGGCGGGGGGGATCCTGCCTCCAGCAACTGGGCGAAGCCGAGGATGGCATTGAGTGGCGTGCGCAGCTCGTGGCTCATGCTGGAGAGGAAATTTGATTTGGCGAGGTTGGCTTTTTCCGCCACAAATCGGGCGCTCTCCAGCTCGATGTTTTTGTCCTGCAGCACTTGATCCAGGCGTTTGCGTTCGGTGACGTCGCGCGCAGCGGCAAACACGCCTTGCAGGATGGCATCGCGGTCATAAAAAGTGGTCGCATTGTAGGACACCACGGTTTCCTTGCCGCTGCGTGCGCGGGCGGTGAGTTCGTAATCGGTCACGCGCTTTTGGTTCAGCACCAGTTTGATGGCCGCATCGGCCCGCTCCGGATCGGTAAAGTATTTCTTGAACGGCGCACCGATCAGTTCGTCACGCGTGCAACCGGTGAGCGCTTCCATCTGCCTGTTGACGTCGGTGATAATGCCGGCTGGATCGGTTGTCATCAGTGCGTCGATGCTGGATTCGATGAGCGAACGTGTGTAGAACTGCTGGTCGCGCACACGCTGATCGAGCTTCTGCTGTTCGGCTTCTGCCTGTTTGCCTGCGGTGTTGTCGGTGCCAATCAGCAGGTAGCCAATAATGGCGTTTTGGTCGTCGCGCAACGCGGTGACCGATACGATTGCCGGGAAACGGCTGCCATCCTTGCGGATGTAAGTCAGCTCGTAGATGTCTTCGATGCCGCGTGAGGCCTTGAACACCAAGGCCTCGAATCCGGGCTCGATTTGGGTGTTCAGTTCGGCGCTCAAAGTCTTGGCGCGCGCAATCACTTCCTGTGGGTCGGAAATATCAGCCGGCGTGATTTTGTTCAGGACATCAGCAGCTGTATAGCCCAGCATGCATTCAGCGCCGACGTTGAAAATCTGGATCACGCCTTTTTCGTCCGTGGCGATACTCGAAAAATTGGCACTGTTCAGAATCGCATTTTGCAAGGCCCCGGTTTTAAGCAAGGTCTCCTGACGACGGAGTTCGGTGATGCCATCACGCTTACCGGCAGGGCTGGAAAGCGTGGAATCGTTAACTGTTTCGGACATGGTTTTTCCGTTAAAAGCGAACCTCGATCTGGAGGCGAGCTGTGCTTGCAGAACACGCAACAGATGATTGCGCGCCCAGTCAAAGAAAAGTACAACTTTCCCTGAGGCGATCCTGGATCATGGCCGCCGTGTCGAGGGTTGTCTGTGTGGTAGGGCACATAAGGGGAGCCATAGTACGCAGCTTTGCCTGGAATAGGGTCGTCGGCAGCCATGCTGATGCTGAGACTCGTTTGTCAAAACAGCACAAGGGCTGCGGGCTTGTTCAAACTGAGGGGCGCTGGACCATATTGCCCTTTGGAATTGATTGGATTGAAGCCATCCAATCAAGTGATTATGCTTGATTCAAGCTGGCCCGACGCGGTGATTTGAATGGGGGTGGCGGGTACTTGTACGTAACGCAAACTTGTCTGGCGGCAATGTATGTCAAACATGATTCTGCTCGGCACGCGCAAGGGCACGGTGATTTTTGATCGTTCGAATGCAGGCTGGGTGCCACGGCCCATCGAGCATCCGGGCATCCCAGTGTGTTACGCGGCGCGCGACCCGCGTGACGGCACCTTGTGGGCTTCGCTCGATCATGGCCATTGGGGGCCGAAGCTGTCCCGCTCACGCGATGGCGGCTCGACGTGGGAAGACGTGCTGTCCCTGAAATATCCGCAAGGGGCGCGTTACATCGTCAAATACCTGCCTACGCCGGATTTCAACCCGGCAGCGCTAGTGGGGCAACCCGAGTACAAGGACGCAACGGTTTTCAAGATCTGGAGCCTGACCTTTGGCCCGGCCGGGCAACCCGACAGGCTGTACGCCGGCACGATACCCGGCGGCTTGTGCGTGGCGCGCACCACGGACGGCGGGCAGTCGTGGCAGGCCTTCACCCACGGCCTGCCGCAGCAGAACGCCTACGACATCGTGCTGCGGCATGGTCTCGACGTGTCGGGCGATACGCTGTGTTTTGGCGGCACCACCGGTAACGTCTATGTGTCGGAAGACCGTGGCGAAACCTGGCAATGCCTGGGACACCATTTCCCGCCAGTGTATTCGGTTCGATTTGGCTGAGCGATATGCCCACGGTGGAAATGACCCGGCATCTGTACCGATTTTTTCCGGTACTCGAGAACCGCACCATCGAGGTGCCGCCCGGATCGGTCGCCGACGTCCTGCGCGCGGTTGACGAGATTGCACCGGGCTTTTCCGATTACGTGCTCGACGAGCGGGGTGCGCTGCGCCGGCATGTCAATCTCTCGCTAGACAACACCGTCGTGTTCGACCGACAAACGCTCTCGGATCATGTGTCTGAAGGCGCGACGCTCTACATATTTCAGGCGCTGAGCGGGGGGTAATTGGGCTGTGAGTGGTGCGGGCTGGCAGACGGTAGGCGTGTGCTGCCCGACCACAAGGTCAACGACCAGACAGCACTGTGGCTCGTCGATCCGAAATCGAATGTGCTGACCGTAAAGGTCAGGATAGTCATCGATTTTTGGTTGGAGCAGTTTGGCGACGTTCTGGCGTGGACCGAGGCCTGATTGGGGCTGCCCGCCTTGGGCACACAGTTTTTGATGGCGGCTCAGCGGCTATCGAATCTGGAAACCGTGGTCTGTCGCCGGTTGTTCCGCGATTGTGCTGCGAATATCGGCTTCCAGATTTCCCGTGTCAGATTCTCGGTATGCCGTCCCGTGCGCTGCCGTGGCTAGATGCTTTGAAGCACCTCCAACTCCAGCGGCGTCTCGCTCTCAATCCCGAGTTTGCGGCGCAGTTCATAAAGCGCACCCTGCACGCCTTCTTCGATGGTCGGGTGATAGAAGGGCATTCGAAGCAGGTCGGCGACGGTCAGGTTCTGCTGGATGCACCAGGCCAACAGGTGGCCGAGGTGCTCGCCCTTGGGCGCGATCATGGCGGCGCCGAGCAGCCGACCGTCGGATTTGCGCGCGTACAGGTGCAGCAGACCCTTGTTCTTCGCCATGATGAGCGCGCGGCCCAGCGGTCCGAATTTCATCGCACCGATTTCGATGTCGTTCGGGTCGAGCTCGTCGAGTGCGGCGCCGACAGCGACGATGTTCGGGTCGCAGAAGGTGATGCTGAACGGCACCTTGCGCTTGAAGCGTACGGGCGTGTCATGGGTGGCGTTGTAGCCGGCCATGCGTGCTTCCAGATTCGCCTCGTGCAGGATCGGCCGCTCGCCGGCCACGTCTCCGGCGATGAACAGCGGGGTGTCGCCGATCTGCATCGTGTGGGGATCGAAGTTGGGCACGCCGCGCGCGTTCATGCGCACGCCGATTTCCTCCAGGCCCAGGCCGGCGAGGTTCGGCCGCCGGCCTATCGAGGCCAGCACCTTGTCGACCACGACGCTGTTTTCGCCGGCGGTGACGCGCAATCGGCCGTCGGGCGCCTCGCTGATCTCCGCCGCGTGACCCAGCCACAACGGAAATTCCTTGCCGATGATCTCGATGGCCTGTTTGTTCACCTCCGGGTCGCGCAGTCCACCGATGGTGGTCAGCTGATCGATGCCGGTGACCTTCACCCCCAGACGCTGCAGTGACTGGCCGAGTTCCAGACCGATCACACCCAGGCCGATCACCGCCATGCTCTGCGGCAGGTCTTCGAGCTCGAAGAAGGTATCGGTGGTGACGATGCGGTCGCCGAACGCCTCCCAGGCAGGCGGCACCACCGGCGTGGAACCCGTGGCGATGATGACCTTGTTTGCGCGGATCAGTGCGTCGCCAGCTTCCAGCAGTGTCGGCTCGAGGAAGCGGACGTTGGCCTCGATGAATTCGTCTCCCATCTCATCGATGCTGCCCGACAGCACCTGATCGACGAACACGTCACGCAGGTCGCGCACATGCTCGAGCGCCGCGGGAATGTCGGCCGACAGCGCATCGCCACCGTCTATGCCCTCACGCTCGAACACCGTGCGCCGATGCAGGTCTTCTGCCACCTGGATGGCAACCTTGGAGGGCATGCAGCCGACACGCGCGCACGTCGTGCCCGGCTCGCCACCGTCGATGAGGACGAAGTTGTCGGTGTAGCGGCGAATGGTGGAGGTGGCGGTGAGTCCGGCGCTGCCGGCGCCGATGATGGCGACATCAACCTTGCGTTCCATGGATAGGGGCCTCTGGGTGTGTTTATTTCGAGCGTCTTGGTGGATAACGAAAAACTGTCATCATTGTAACAACCGAAAAATAAATGGGGACAGACTGAACCGCCCCCTGTTCAGTAGGCATTCCGGGCCTATGATTGGACCGATCCAACTGGACGATCATCCGTGTGCGCAGTATGCTGCACATAATTCTGTTATCCCAGTAAGGAGCCGGCCATGAGTTTTTCCACCGTCGATGTGGTTCCCTTTACCCAGGCGCGCGCCAATCTCTCCGAACTAGCCGAGCAGGCCAAGGCCGGCGCCGAGAAAATCATCACCAAAAATGGCGAAAGCTACGTTGCCCTGATCGATGCCGACCGGCTGGACTACTACCACCGGCTGGAACGTGAGCGTATCCATCTGTTGCTCATCGACGATGCCCGCCGAGGCCTGGCCGATATCGTTGCCGGACGCACCGTCGAGGCCGATGGCGCTATCGAGCAGCTGCAGCAGCGTCGGGCCGCAACCGGCAAGCCTGCCCGCAAGCGTGGCTGAGCATTTGTACCGGGTCGAACTGACCACGAGTTTTCTGGAAGGCCTCGGCGCCATCGAAGCTTTCCTGCTGGAAGCCGACGCGGGCTTTGCCTTCGATGCGCTGCTGACCGAGTTACGCGCCACAGTCATTCCCAACCTGAGCCGCTTCCCCCGCATCGGCCGGCACTACCTGGACAATCCGCCTCAATCAGCCGAAGCGCTTGCCCAACTCGCCGCGCTGCCGGCCGGCGCCGCTAATGCCCTGCGCGAATACCTGCACGGCGACTATCTGATGCTGTACACCGCGACAGAGTCCGATGCCAAGGTCTATCTGCTGTCCATCCGCCACCAACGACAGCTTTCGTTTGATTTCGCGCGTCTTTGGCCTGGGGCCTAACGGCCGGCTCGCAAATGGCAGCCCAGATCAACGTTTCATGCCTTGCCACAATTATTAATCCGTTTGAAGCTTGTTTTGATAATGAGTCGGTTGGTGGAATTCGACCTGATCCAGGGCAGTTTCGACCTGGCGCTGCGCTACTCGGCGCTCGCCGACAGCAGCCTCAAGGGGCGCAAACTCGCCGACGACACGCGCATCCTCTGTGCGTCGCCCGGCTACCTTAAACAGCATGGCACGCCCACGCATCCGGACGATCTCGCCACGCACCAATTGATCGCGTTCAAGGACCTGTCACCCACCCAACTGATTGCACGCGACGGCCAAACAGGGCAGTTCAACCCGCGCCTGGCCGGATGTCGGCTCATCGTTGATGACGGATTGAGCCAGAAGAACGCCACCCTCGCCGGGGCTGGCATTTCGAAGAACGCGCTGTGGAGCGTGCACCGCGAACTCGCCGAGGGCTCGCTGGTGCGTGTGCTGCCCGACTACAAGGTCGATGACCAGACAGCCCTGTGGCTCGTCTATCCGAAATCGAATGTGCTGACCGTGAAGGTCAGGCTATTCATCGATTTTTTGTTGGAGAAGTTTGGCAACGTGCCGGCGTGGAGCGAGGCGTGATTGGGGCTGGCGGGCTTGGGGACATTGTTTTTGATGGCGGCGCATCGGCCTGAACGGCCGGTGGAATATTGAGCAGACTAGGTCTGCTATGCGCTGCATGCCGGTCGTTGATTAGAAATTGAGGCTAAATGGCCGCTTTCCAAAACTGCGAATTCATACTCCCGTCCCAAAGGCGGACTGACGTTGATGCAGTATGCACAGCTGACTAAGCTCAATTTATTAAAATTTCTCACTTTGGGAACTTGTATTTCCAGGGTGAGCTGGTGTAATATGTTCCCATATTGATAACATTTACGATTATGAAGCTACTTGGAAGGAACCGCCTTCGGGCACTTTACGGCTTGGACGACCAGACCGATACGTGGATGCGTAGCTGGGTGTCGGAGTTGTCGAACGCCAACTGGAAAGTAGCGAAAGATGTTTTGCGCCAATACCCCAGAGCTCGCAATGTGGCAGGTGATGTGTTTCAGTTCCCTGTGGGCCTGCATCCGCAGTGTATTGAGGTTGCAATGGTCTTTCCTCAGGCCATTGCCCTTGTGGTGAACCTGAAGAGTATGAATGATGCAAATGGAAACTAAAGTAATCCGCTCTGAAGAGCAGCACCAAGAGTATCTCTCGGAGATACAGGAACTTCTCGCCCACGAGCCGCAGCCAGGAAGTAAGCAAGCGGAACGTCTTGAACTTCTATCTGTGTTGGTCGAGGCATTTGAGAACCAGAAATACCCAATAGAAGCCCCCGACCCAATTAGCGCGATCCTGTTCCGAATGCAGGAACAGGGGTTAAAGCAGGTGGACCTCGTACCTTATTTCGGTACCCGTAGTCGGGTTTCGGAAGTTTTGGGAAGAAAACGTCCACTGACGGTCAATATGATTCGCGCACTTTCCAGCGGATTGGGTATTTCAACAGAGACACTTGTTGGAATGGGCGAAACTGCGGTCGCACAAACTGAGAAAGACGAAGTTGACTGGGGACGTTTTCCAATAAAAGAAATGATCGCTCGTGGTTGGCTTCAAAAGCTATCCAACAAGGCAGTCAAGTCTACGGAAGAACTGGTACAGGGCTTCATCTCAAATGTTGGTGTGGAATTCGGTAGCAGTGCATTCCGTCGAACGCTCGGGGGAGATGCTTACTCACCAGCTACAAAGTATGCGCTTTATGCTTGGCTAGCTCGTGTGATTCAGAAGGCGAGGGAAAGAAAATCTACTCTTGGCTCGTTTGACCGAGACCAGTTGTCCGCCACATTCATGCGGGAACTGGCGCAGTTGAGTTGGTTCGAGCGTGGCCCCGTTCTGGCAGTTGAGTACTTGGAGAAGCATGGCATTGCTGTCGTTATCGAGCCCCATCTGAAAGGAACGTTGCTAGATGGTGCGGCCATGCAAGATGAAGGTGGGACACCGATTGTTGGCCTAACTCTGCGATTTGATCGGTTGGATAACTTTTGGTTTACCTTGCTCCATGAAGTTGCGCACATATGGAAACATGTCGATCGTGAAGAGACGTTTTTGGACAACCTCGATTCTTCATCCGAGGATCGACGAGAAGTAGAAGCCAATCGAATTGCGAAGGAAGCTCTGATACCTAGGGTTGCATGGAAACGCAGTGAGGCATATTTAAACCCGAGCAATCTGACTATAGATATGCTTTCCAGGGAATTAAAAATACACCCGGCGATCATCGCCGGCAGGCTGCGGAAAGAGCGAGAGAACTATACGATTTTTAATGATTTGGTTGGGCACGGGCAAGTGAGTAAGTACTTTAACTTTTCAGAGGCAGAGGTCTAAGATGAGCATCCTTTACGTTCCACTAATGGCGGCCAAGCGGGGCGAATTTATTGCCCTAACGAACTTACAAGCGTCTATCTCAGAAAAAACGATGCCGCTCTTTGAGTTGCCCGCGCAAAAGCCAGGTACGAAAGTATTTGAAAAGGCAATTTTTCGGACAGCCGCCGGTGCTGGAAAGGCTTGGCCCGGACGCCCAGCCTTCTTAGATATCTCAAAGTGGAGCCCCAATGCGCGAACCGAAAGCGGCATACATATTTTGGAGTACGCATTTTCACAGTTCAGATCCAATGGCATCCCTGTTCATCCGGTAGTGGGTTATGACCGTTGGGATGATCCCGCTTATAGCCAAGCGCTCCAAAATATCCGCACTATGCTTCCCGTGACGCCCTGCATTCGTCTAGACCGAGAGGCGATCCAGGATGACATGCTTGACGTTCCGTATTTCTCGGAGCGTATGAATGACATCATGGCATCACTGGTAGTAAACCCGAGCAATTGCTATGTATTGGTTGATTTTGGAGATGTTTCCACCATTTCAGTCCCAGACTTGATTAAAGATGCCGAAAATGCGGTGAGTGTTCTGCGTAGTTTGGGGTTCGGCACGGTGATCATCGCCGGTGGATCGATGCCAGCGGTTGTGAACAAAGCTGTTGACTCCACGGATGCTGAGGGGTGCATTCCGCGAATTGAGATGCTTGCGTGGAAGGCGATTTTCTCCGGAAGCCAGGATCGAAATATCATCTTTGGGGATCACCTGATCCGCAATCCAAATGCTGCTGAGGGCGTGATTGCTCCGAATGCGAATGCGAAAATTCGTTACACCATCAACAATCAATTCTTTATTGTTCGCGGGCATTCAAAGAAACTGGATTCGCTGACTATTCAACATAAGAAACTTTCAGCAAAGCTTGTTGGGTCTGCTCACTACTTGATGCCCACCTTCAGTTGGGGGGATGGTGAACTGCTGAATTGCAGTAACGGTGTTAAAGAAATTCGCGAAGCAACCACCATGATCGCTGTAGATACCAACCACCATATTAACGCTGTCATCTCGGAAGTCTTCGAGCATCAACTGACGGTTGTACCCTCGTTGGCAACAGTGTCGCCAAGCACTAGCTGAACCGACTTCATCAGGCGAATGATTGGATCGTTTGCCTGATTTTAACAAAGCCCACTAGCCTGCCCTTGCCTGCCGGTTCCGCTGCGTTTTATCTCTTCAGATATTTAAGCATCTGCTTCCGTTTGAAAGAGCCGTCAATTATCGGTATGGGATTGGCTGGCAGCTACGGCCGAACATCAGCCGTTCACCTCACCTTGGGTGAAACATAAGGGGTTGCCCATAACAAATGGGGTCACCATTAATTGAAAAATATTTCAAAGAGAACAATGATTTTAAATGTGTTAACGCATAACAAAGGCTGGCAACGGCTGGATGCCCTGGTTGCCATTTATTGGAAGGCGTTCTCTGTATGCAGCTGATCGCTCGCTACCGCAATGCCGGCTTTGAGGCGACTGCTGATGGTGTGATGGACTTCTTTGATCGACGTCAGGATCTGCAGCGGCCGGGCGTGGCCTTCGGTTCCGGCGGCAGTGACGCGGAGCCAGCCAAAGTCTCGACAGACATCAGCCTCGTGGCGTTCAGCCGTTCTGACCCCGAGGCATTCGCTCTTTCAGATCTGATCGTGCGGGGTGTTTCGGCAGGCCTGGAGCACTATCTGCAGGAACGACCTCTATTTCGTCAAGTCTGCCCGGACCAGGAATTGTTTGTGATACCGATCTTCAACCTGCAACGTTACGCGCCCGGCGAAGGCTTTCGACAGTGGCACTGCGACTGGACGATTAGCGACGAAGCCACCGAACCAGCGCACCGCGTGCTGGCCTGGATCCTCTACTGCAATTCTGTGACGGAGGCCGGCACGGAATTCCACTGGCAGCAGCATCATGAAGAGGCGGAACGAGGCAAGCTGGTGATTTTTCCAGCCTCTCCCTCTCACATTCATCGCGGCCGAGTCAATTCCGAGCACAGCAAGACGATCGCCACTGGCTGGATCAATGCTGGGTCGCGTGAGGGTTTCTTAAGGCGTCTGACTGGCTCATGAGTTTTACTCATGGGTGAAAAACATCAGCATGCGGATTGAGGTGAAAGTTTCTAAGCGTATTTCGCTAACCGCTTAGGTCGAACACCAGTCGCTCACTTCACCTTGAGTGAAGAATAAGCGGCCGCCTGCACTCAAGCCTTCAGCGCATTCCCCACCACCTCTGCCACGTCCTTGGCCAGATCCTCAACTGCGGCGATGCGCTCCAGCGCGGCGCGCGCGTGGGCTTGTCGTGCGGGGTCGAACTGCCGCCAGCGGTCGAAGCTGCGGGCGACACGCGAGGCCACTTGCGGGTTCATCGCCTGCAACTCGCTGATGACGTCGGCCGCCAGCGCGTAGCCGCTGCCGTCGGCGGCGTGGAAATGGCGCGGGTTGGCGGCGCAGAATCCGCGCACCAGTGAGTAGACGCGGTTGGGATTTTTCAGGTCAAACGCTGGGTGCTGCATCAGCGTGCGCACGCGCGCTGCGCCATTGGGCAGGCGCGAGGTGGCTTGCACGGATAGCCATTTGTCGACCACCAGCGCTTCGTTTTGCCAACGGGTGTAAAAATCATCCAGCGCGGCTTGGCTTTCCGGCAGGTCGAGATTGGCCAGGGTGGCGAGCGCGGCGATTTCGTCGGTCATGTTGCCGCTCGCTTTGTTATTGCCAGCCGCGAGTTGCGCGGTGAGGCGCGGCACGACCGAGGCTTTCAAATACGCGGCGTCGCTTTCGCCGAGATAAGCCAGACAGGTGTTGCGCAGCGCGCGCCGCCCGACCTGTGCACCGTCGGGGGCATAGGCTTCGCTGGGTGCCAACGCTGCCCATACCGATTCGAATTTGTCGCGCAGCTGGGCGGCGAGGTGGCGGCGCAGGCCGACGCGTGCAGCGTGAATGGCATCCGGATCGATGGCTTGACCACGTGCGACGACGGCTTCGGCGAGCACGGCTTCGGCCGGCAGGTTCAGCGCCTCGGCGGCAAGCGCGGGGTCGCCGCTCAAGCCGTCGTCGAGCACGCGCCCGCAGGCTGCGACAAAGGATTCCGGAATCCAGTCGGTGCCTGCGCCGTTTGCCGAAATACCCGCAAGCAAGACCCGGGTCGCCAGACGCTGCCCGGCTTCCCAGCGGTTGAACGCGTCGGAATCGTGCGCCATCAGGTGGGCGAGTTCAGCGTCGGTTTGCTCGAATTCAAGCGACACCGGCGCGGAGAAATCTCGCAACAGCGAGGCAACGGGCGCGGCGGGAATACCCTCGAATACAAACGTCTGCGTGGCCTGGATGAGCGAGAGCACGCGCGTGGTGCCGGTGGCTTGGGCTTCGCCCGCGAGCTTTAGTGTTGCATCGCTGCCATCCGGTAACACCAACCCGAGCGCGACGGGCATATGCAGCGTGCCTTCGACAATGGCCTGCCCCGATTCGCTTAGCCGTTTTTCGTAGGCGGTGGGGGCGAGGCTTTGGGTGAGCGTGAGCGTGTAGCGTTGCGTGGCCGCATCCCACGCGCCCTCGGCGTGCAAACGCGGTGTGCCGGCGCGGGCATACCAGCGGCGAAACTGGGTGAGATCCACGCCCGAGGCATCCTGCATTGCAGCGACGAAATCTTCGCAGGTCACGGCCTGGCCATCGTGGCGTTTAAAGTACAGGTCCATGCCGAGTCGAAAGCCTTCGCGACTGAGCAGGGTATGGATCATGCGGATGACTTCGGCGCCCTTGCTGTAGACGGTGGCGGTGTAGAAGTTGCTGATCTCGGCGTAGGACGCCGGCTGGATCGGGTGCGCCATGGGGCCGGCGTCTTCCGGGAACTGGCCAAAGCGCAGGCTGCGCACTTCCTGGATCCGCGTGACGGCACGCGAATGCGTGTCGGCGCCGAATTCCTGGTCGCGAAACACGGTCAGGCCTTCTTTCAGCGACAGCTGGAACCAGTCGCGGCAGGTGACGCGGTTACCGGTCCAGTTGTGGAAATACTCGTGCGCCACCACGCGGTCGATGCCCTGATAATCGGCGTCGGTCGCGGTGTCGGGGCGTGCCAGCACGTATTTGGTGTTGAAGATGTTGAGGCCTTTGTTCTCCATCGCGCCCATGTTGAAGTCGCCGACGGCGACGATCATGTAGAGGTCGAGGTCGTACTCGAGACCAAATCTTTCTTCGTCCCAGCGCATGGCTTTTTTCAGCGCCGCCATCGCGTGGCCGCACTGGTCGAGCTTACCCGGCTCGACATACACCGCCAGTTTCACCTTGCGGCCCGAAGCGGTGACGTATTCGTCTTCCTGCATATCGAGCTTGGCCGCGACCAGCGCAAACAGATACGCCGGCTTGGCGTAGGGGTCTTCCCAGCGCGCCCAGTGCCGCGTGGCATCGTCAGTGCTGGTGCCTGATGAAATGGGATTACCGTTCGACAGCAGATGCGGAAAACGCGCGCCGTCGGCCTCAACCGTGCAGCTGAACGTGGCCATCACGTCGGGGCGGTCGGCGAAAAAGGTAATGCGCCGGAAGCCCTCCGATTCGCACTGGGTGAAGTAGCCGTCGCGCGAGCGGAACAGGCCCGACAGTTGGGTGTTCTGGTCGGGCGCGATATGCACCACGGTTTCCAGCACGCAGGCATCCGGCAACGGCCCGGCAATCGTCAGCAGGTTGTTGGCATAGGTGTACCGCGCAGTATCAAGCTTGGTGTTATTAAGCTTGGCCCCATCGAGCGTGAGGCTGATCAATTTCAACGCCTCGCCATTGAGCACCATCGCGCCGGCTGCAACTGCCGAATTGCGCGTGCAATTCAGGCGCGCGCGCACCTCGGTGTGGTCGTCACGAATCGCCACATGCAAGTCAACCGATTCGATCCACCAGGCGGGCGGGGTGTAATCCTTCAGATAAAGCGTGACGGGGGTTTCGGTGCGCATGGGGGCTCCTGTTGCGGATGGGTGTCTATCACAGGGCGACCTCTGGCCAGGCAGGCCAGGGTTGACGATTACACGCCCTGTTTCAGACTCGCTTCGATGAAAATATCGAGATCGCCGTCGAGCACTTTCTGCGTGGCAGAGGTTTCGACGTTGGTGCGCAGGTCTTTGATGCGGGAGTTATCCAGTACGTAGCTGCGGATCTGGTGACCCCAACCGACGTCGGCCTTGCCGGCTTCGAGTTTGTCCTGCTCGGCCTGGCGCTTGCGTAGCTCGGCTTCGTAGAGTTTCGACTTCAGCATCGACATCGCTTCAGCGCGGTTCTTGTGCTGCGAGCGGTCGTTCTGGCACTGCACCACGATGTTGGTGGGCACGTGGGTGATACGCACCGCCGAGTCGGTTTTGTTGATGTGCTGGCCGCCCGCACCCGAGGCGCGATAGGTGTCGACGCGCAGGTCGGCGGGGTTGATGTCGACCTCGATCGAATCGTCGACTTCGGGGTAGACAAACACGCTGGCGAAGCTGGTGTGGCGACCGCCGGACGAGTCGAACGGCGATTTGCGCACCAGCCGGTGGACGCCGGTTTCGGTGCGCAGGGTGCCGTAGGCGTATTCGCCTTCGATCTTGATTGATGCGGATTTGATGCCGGCGACGTCACCGTCGGATTCTTCCAGCAGTTCGGCCTTGAAGCCTTTGCGCTCGGCGTATTTCAGGTATTGGCGCAGCAGCATCGAGGCCCAGTCGCAGGCTTCGGTGCCGCCGGCGCCGGCCTGGATGTCGATAAAGCAGTTGTTGGGATCGGCCGGGTTGTTGAACATGCGGCGGAATTCCAGCGTCGACACATCTTTTTCAAGGGCTGCGACGTCGACTCGAACGGCTTCCAGCGTCTCATCGTCGTTCTCTTCGCGCGCCATCTCGAACAGCTCGGTTGCATCCTTCAGGCTCGATGCCACGTGGTCGAGCACCAGCACGACGTCTTCCAGCGATTTGCGTTCGCGACCCAGTTCCTGGGCTTTGGCTGCGTCGTTCCAGAACTCGGGCGACTCGGACAGACGGATGACTTCTTCTAGACGATCCTGTTTGACAGGATAGTTAAAGCAACCCCCGGAGTTGAACGGCACGCTCACTCAGGTCGGCGAGGCTGGCTTCGATTTGGTTGAGGTATTCGGATTCCATGATGGTGTAATGCATTCAGGCGGGGAAGCCGCGAATTATAGCCCAGGTGATGATCAGCCCCAGCGCCATTGTGCCCATACCCGCTACCACATGGCGCGCCATCTGCCAGCCACCTATCGAGATCGCGAGAAAGGATTTGAACACCAGATTGGCCAGGATCGCCAGCAGGATGATGTCGACCACCACTGGCGCCGTTAACGTGTCCAGGTTGTGCAGACGCAAGCTGGAGAGGGTGATGGCGTCGACTTCGGTGAGCCCGGAAACCATGGCTAAGCCATACAACCCGCTTGTGCCCAGCCAGTCTGACAACCAGGCTGCAGCCAGCAGCACGATGCCGTACATCAGCCCAAAACCGAGTGCGGTGCGCAATTCGGTTGGGTTGTGTATTTCCAATGCGGGTGGGTCGCCCTGGGGGTGCAGCTTGCGCACCCCATAGAATGTGCCGAGGCCGCCCACCACCAAGCCGCCGAACAGAACGGGGAGCAGGTGCGGCAGCACCCCCGGAGCCACCAGGGCGGCCAGTACACTGAGGCGCGCCAGCACCACTAGATTGGCCAACACAATGACGGTGACCGCGGTGGGGATCAATGCGCGGTTGGCGCGGGCGTGACGGCTGAACGACAAGGTGGTAGCGGTGGACGAAACCAGCCCACCGAGCAGGCCCAGCATGACTGAACCGCGCTGCTGGCCCACCAGCCGTAACGCGGCATAGCCTGCTAACCCTACGCCAGAAATCAACACCACCATCCGCCAGATCTGGTGCGGGTTCAGCGCGCCATACGGGCCATAGTTCTGGTTGGGCAGCAGCGGCAGCACAATCAGCGCCAGCACGGAAAACTGCAGCACCGACAACAAGTCGCGCCGCGACAGTTTCTGGCTGAGGCCGCGTAGTTCGGGCTTGAAGTAAAGCAGGATGGTCGCTGCAATCGCCAGCATCACCGCCAGCTGGATTTCGTTCTGCCACACCAGTGCACCCAGGCCGTAGCACAACAGCAGCGCCGCTACGGTGGTGGTGCCTGGCTCGCCATACGACGCTTGCGCCGGTGTCGGCCTATAGGCTGAAATCATCATGGCGCCGACCAGCAGCATGCCAATGGGGACCAGCCACGGTTCGCCCCACAGCGTGGCCAGATGGGACGTCAGTACAGCTAGCAACGCCGTCAGTGCAAAGGTGCGTAACCCCGCCTTGGCGGCCGGATTGCGTTCCCGTTCCAACCCCATCAGCAAGCCGATTGCCAGCGCCACCACATAGCGGGGGAGCGTCGTCAGTTCAACAGGAAGCCAGGCAATGAGTTCATTCATACTTTTTTTGGTTGTGGCCGTTAGGGCTCGAACGCCTAATCTGCTATTAAGTATTGTCAATACTGAATAGCGTATGTGGCAGGCATGGAGGCTGGCATCATCAACGGACGGATGCAAGCCCATGAAAATCAAGTAAATAATACTATGCTAATGTATTAACAAGAATCAGACTTTAAGGGATCACCATGTTGCTACGATTTTTAACGCTTGGTCTGCTTGCCGGCCTGAGCATGTCTCAGGTGCTGGCCGCACCAAACGGCGCGTCGCTCTATGGACGAAACTGCGCGTCTTGCCATGGTGCAAATGGTAATGGCGGGATCGGTGTGCCGCTTGCGCTGCCTTCGTTTCAAGCCAGCATCAGCGATGACTATCTGCGCAAGACCATAGTGCTGGGTCGGCCCGGACGGGTCATGCCGGCATTTGCCAGCCTGAGCAAGGATGAGGTCGAGGCTATCGTCCGCCATATGCGTTCCTGGGCCAATGAGCCGGTCGCCACGTATTCCAGCCAGCCCGTGAAGGGCGACCCGTCGCATGGCAAGCAGTTGTTTGGGCAATATTGTGCGTCTTGTCATGGCGCCAACGGCGAAGGGGCCAAGGGCACGGGCGTGACATTTTCCCGGCCGCGCGACTTGCCCATCATGGCGCCAGCGCTCAACAACAGCGGCTTTCTTGCTTCGGCTACCGATGCCATGATCAAGGCCACGTTGATGAAAGGCCGGCAAGGGACGCCCATGGTGTCTTTTCTGACGCAGGGGCTCAAGGAAAAGGACATCAACGACATTGTCAGTTACGTGCGCAGTTTTGAGAAAAAGGCGCTGATAAACAACGCATCTGCCGCCCAGCAGGAACGACCGGTGATCGTTCGTGATTCGCCCTACGACCTGCAAACCACGGTCGAAAACGTCAAGCGGGCGGTGAACAGCAACAATTTCTTCCATGGACGGGTGCAGACGCTGGAATATGGCATGAGCAAGCCGGAAGCAGAAAATCCGAATCAGGTCATTGTCTATTTCTGCAATATCAGTCAGCTCAATCAGGCGCTGTCCATGGATCCGCGTGTGGGCCTGTTTTTACCCTGTCGCATCACCATCGTTGAGCACAAAGGCAAGGTGCAGGTGATGTCGCTCAACCCGGCCGCTCTGAGCGGGTTGTTCAACAACGTCGAGGTGGATCAGCTGTGTAAAACACTCAAGGAAAATTACATCACCATCCTGGAGGAGGCCACGCTATGAGACGCTTGAATAAATGGATGTTGGCCCTGATCATGGCATGGTTCATGGCCACCCCGGCAGCAGCAGATGGCCTGCTGATGGCGCGTGTCGGAAAAGCGTTTCCCGAAGCGATGACCCTGCTGCAAAGTGCCATTTCGAGTCGTGGGTACACGATTACGCGTCTGCAACAAGTGAATGAAAACCTGGAACGTCGGGATTTCAAAAGCGATATGTATCGTGTGGTGTATTTCGGCAAGCTCGAAGAGGTTAAGCAGATATCCGCTCAGCAGCCCGAACTCATTCCGTTTCTGCCGCTGAATATCACGATCTTCGCAGAAGGTGAGCAGACCATCCTGGTGTCGAGCCATCCGAAAACCCTGCATCAGTTTTTTCCGGACCCGGCTTTGAAACCTATATTCGTGCGCTGGGAGAAAGATATTACGGCGATCATGGATGAAATGCGGGGGGAGTGATGGCTTTTGGGTGGTCGGGTGCCGCTTGAATGCTCATCTACTTGAATGTGCTTCGCTCCGTTCAGGAACGCTTTCGTTGAGACAGGCGTGAATACAGGATAGAAAAGGTTTCCAGGGCGGTGTTGTAGTGAACCGTCCGGTTACGCCCGGCTGCCTTGGCGCGGTAGAGCGCTTTGTCTGCCTGTTCGATCAGGCGATGCATCAGTTCGGGGCCGGTTATGTCGCGCACACTGGCCACCCCGATACTGACGGTAACGGGTTGGCCAGATACGAGGATGTCGCGGACGTGGGCGTGAACGCGCTGCGCAATCTTTTCCGCCCCTTCGCGATCAGTGGCAGGTAACCAGAGTGCAAACTCCTCCCTGCCATATCGCACGGCAAGGTCATCCTCGCGCAGGCTCAATTCCAGTTTGTTAGCCAGGAGTACCAGTACGCGGTCCCCTTCATCATGACCATGCTGATCGTTGACTGCCTTGAAGTAATCCACGTCGACCAATAGCAAGGATGCCATGTGTGCAGACGTCAGACCTGTTTGCCAGTCGGTGACGGTATTGTCGAGTGCGCGTCGATTGGCAAGACCCGTGAGTGGATCCGAGTAACTGAGGCGAGCCAGTTCGAAATTGGCCAGTTCGAGTTTTTGTGCACGATCAAGCAACTGTTGATGCACCGTTTCCAGCTCAGCATTCGTACGCGTGAGATTGGCCGCCAAATGGTCTGCATGGCTGCGTGCCTGAAGCAACTCTACTTCAAAGCGGCTGCGTTCGAGCGCTACAAAAAAGACCCAGTAATAGTGTTCCGTGCCATCCACAATGCTTTTTTCGCAGTTGAGAAGCACCGGTACTCGCACCTTGTTCGCGTCATGAATATGGAGATAGATCTCGCGCACGGACCCATCGCGAAACAGCGTGGGCCAAACATGGGTTTGCAGAAAGATCTGGCCGGAACGCGGAAACAGCATCTCCATCGTTTGCTGCTGACACACGTCGCCCACGAGTTTTGTCATACATGCATTGGCATGCAAGATGCTGCCACTATTGTCCGTTACCAGAACGGGGCAGGGGAGCTGGTTGAGTGGTTCCATGCAGCGTTGTGTTAAGAAACGCGTTCGGGCTCAGGCAGGTATGCGCGGATGGCGCTCACAATCAGGGAAGGGTGACTCATGTGGCCGCAGTGACCCGCAATGTCCAGCACCTGCAAGGTGCTGTTGCGCAGTTTGCGATGCATGTACTCGCCCACTTCAATCGGCACCAGGGCATCATGGCGATGCTGCAGAATCAGGCTGGGTGTGGTGACCTGATCCAGGTCCGCACGGTTGTCAGCGAAAAAGGTTGCCTGGGCGAAGACCTTGGCCGCCACGGGATCGGTGGTACAAAAGCTATCGGTCAGCCTGCGCGAGACCGGTTCCACTTCGATACCGCTTTGTGTTTCGCCAGAAGCCATCGGTCCGAGATAGTTGGCCCAGCCGATATAGTTCTGATCCATTAAAGCCAGCAGATCTTCCAGGTCCTGCCGCTCGAACCCCCCTCGGTAATCAGGAGGAACATTCAGAAAACACGGGTTGGGACCCACCAGAATCAGGCGATTGAACAGGTCGGGGCGGGCGATTGAGGCAAGCAGCCCGATGCTGCTGCTGACCGAATGGCCTATCAGCGTGATGCCGCTCTCAAAGCCGAGCGCGTCACAGATTTCGAGAATGTCTTGTGCATACCCACTGAGATGCGAGTAGCGAGTGACGTCAAACGTTGTCAGATCGGATTGTCCGCTTCCAACGTAGTCGAACAGAACCTGGCGGTGGCTGGTTTTGAATGCCGGGGTGATGCGATTCCACATGTCCTGGTTGCAACCGAAACCATGCGCAAACATCAATACCGGGCCCTGGTCGCCGATAACATGAACATGATTGCGCTTGAGGACGTCCACAGTGTTCTCCGTTGTTGGAATGTTTGGGTAGATGCGCGCTTGAGGCGATTTCCCGTCGCACTCCAGATCATGTTGCGTAAGTTGAACCCAGACACATTGTCTGCATTTTTGTGTTGCGTGAAAGTAGGATAATTCTTAAATTTAGTGTTGTGTCGATCTTATTTTGGTGTTGCGCGGATGGGTATAGTCGCCTCAGACGCTGGGTAACAGACGCGCATAAAAAACCCCAACCACGAATGGTTGGGGTTTGAATTGGTGGAGGCGGCGGGAATCGAACCCGCGTCCGAAAGCCCTCTACAGGCAGTTCTACATACTTAGTCCGGTAATTTATTGCTTTAGCCTTGGTTACGCCCACCGAACAGGCTGAACTTTGGCGAGTGGCCTTGATTTAATGTCTGCCCAAGCCACCCGGACAGCCACGATCATACTGAGATTACCCTACTGCCGGTTGCCCGGCCCAACCCGTATGCTGGCTGGTGTAGGGTCTAGCGCGATTAAGCGGCTAGAGCGTAAGTTTCGTCGTTTGCGTTTAAACGATTTTTCAGCTGGATTTACGAGGTACTCTGACCCTCGGTATGCCCTACGCTGCTTCGCGACCCCCGTCGAAGCCAGGTCGCCCCCATGTGTTGCTACTACAAGTGTAACGGATAGAGGGGATCGAGGATAGAAAGTTCCGGCTGGGGTGAATTGCTAGCCAGCGTTTGGGTAGATGAAGGGAAGGGGGTATGCGTGATAGCAACCGCCACCATGTAGCCAAAAACCAGCAGGGCGGCGACCCATGCGGCGATGCGCTGGCCTTGGCTTTTGCCGTGCTTGAGCGCCACGGTGCCGAGGACGATATAAAGCATGAGCGCGAACAGTTTTGCAGTCAGCCAGCTGTGTGTCAGCGGATACTGTTGAATCAGGATGGACAGGCTGATGCCGCTGGCCAGCAAGATCGTATCGTTGACGTGTGGGACGATGCGTACCCAGCGTGCCTGCAGCCGCGGGGAGCGGGTCATCATCCAGAATCCCCGCAAAACAAACAGCGCCAGGGTAATACCTATCGTGGCGAGATGCAGCTGCTTGAGCAGGCTGTAGTCCATGTTCAGGAAATCAGGTAGTCGAGCGTGTCGGCCGGGTGATGGATTTCTGCGTGAGCGCCCCAGGTGTGTGGCTGGTCAGTGGCATCGATATAACCCCAGGCTGCGACCAGTGCGGGCATGGCGGCAGCATTGGCCGCCTGGATGTCGCGTTCGGCGTCGCCCAGATACAGGCACTGCGCGGGCGCGGCGCCGCACAATTCGGCGGCTACAAGCATGGGCGCGGGATGCGGCTTGGGTTGCGGGCAGGTGTCGCCGGAGACGATACAGGCGGCGCGTTCGGCCAGGTCGAGAATGGACATCAGCGGTTCGGTGAAACGGGCCGGTTTGTTGGTGACCACACCCCACTTCAACTGGCGCGCTTCGAGTTCGGCCAATAGCGCCAGTACACCGGGGAAAGGGCGCGAATAGCGGCAGATGTTGTCGGCGTAGAACTGCAGGAATTCTTCACGCATGTGGGCGAAATGGGGGTCGTCTGGATGCAGGTTAAAGCCAACACCGAGCAGGCCGCGTGCACCATGCGAGGCCTGAGGGCGAATGATGGCGTCGTCCAGTGGTGGCAGGCCGTGGCGGGCACGCTGCAGGTTGAGCGCGTGGCCGAGATCGGGTGCGGTGTCAACCAGGGTGCCGTCGAGGTCGAACAGCACGACTTGAATGTCTCCGAACTTCGCCATGCTATTCGCCACGTCGTGTCGCCATCAGGTAGTTGACGCTGGTGTCCGCTTCCAGCTTGTAAACCTGGGTCAACGGGTTGTAGGTCATGCCGATCAGTTCTTGCGTGTCGAGCCCGGCTTCGCGTGCCATACGAGCGAGTTCGGCGGGCTGGATGAACTTGGCATAGTCGTGGGTGCCGCGTGGCAGCAGTTTGAGAATGTATTCGGCGCCGACGATGGCAAACAGATAGCTCTTGGCGTTGCGGTTCAGTGTCGAGAAGAACACCCAGCCACCGGGCTTGACCAGGCGCGAGCAGGCGGCAACGACCGAAGCCGGGTCGGGTACGTGCTCGAGCATTTCCATGCAGGTGACAACATCGAATTCGCCTGCGTGTTCAGCGGCATAGTCTTCGGCCGATATCAGCTGGTAATCGACGCTGTGGCCCGACTCGAACAGATGCAGTTTGGCAACCTTGAGTGCCTTTTCCGACAGGTCGATGCCGCTGACGGTGGCGCCGGCACCGGCCATCGCTTCGGCCAGGATGCCGCCGCCGCAGCCGACATCGAGCACCTGCTTGCCGGCAAGCCCGGCCTGCTTGTCGATCCACTTCAGGCGCAGCGGATTGATTTCGTGCAACGGTTTGAATTCGGAATTCGGGTCCCACCAGCGATGGGCGAGTTCGGAAAACTTGGCGATTTCGGCGGCGTCTACGTTGCTCATGACTGTTCCTGTCGGTTTAGTGCGGCGCGATGAGTTTGTTACGCCAGTAGCTGGCGCGAGCGGTCAGGTCGTCGGTGTTCAGATCGACCAGACGGCCTTCATGGAGTTTCAGTTTGCCGTCGACCCAAACGTGGCTGACGTGCTCGCGTCCGGCCACATAAACCAGGTGCGAAACCGGGTCAAACAGCGGCTGGCTGGGCAGGGCGCGCAAATCGACGGCCACCAGATCGGCTCGTTTGCCGGGGACGATGCTGCCAATCTGGCTGTCGAGGTTGAGCGCACGGGCGGCGCCCAGCGTGGCGGCCTTGAGCACGGCGGCGGCGGGGAGGACGGCAGCGTCACCACTGGTTCCCTTGGCCAGCAGGGCGGCCAGGCGCATCTCGGCGAACAGGTCGAGGCGGTTGTTGCTGGCGGCGCTGTCGCTGCCCAAGCCGATATTGACACCCGCCTGAATGAGCCTGGCGACCGGCGCAATACCGGAAGCCAGTTTCAGGTTGGAACTCGGGCAATGCGCCACATGGCAGCCATGCGCGGCCAGCAGGCCGATTTCGGCGTCGTTCAAATGCACGGCATGGACGCCGATGAAATTCGGCCCCAAGAGGCCCAGCTTGGCCAGTCGTTCCAGCGGACGTACGCCATGCTGCTTCTGGCTGGCGTGGATTTCGTCGGCCGTTTCGTGAATATGCGTGTGGATGGGCAGCCCAAGCTGGTCGGCCAGGGTGTTGATATGGCTGAAGGTGGCGTCCGAAATGGTATAGGGCGCGTGTGGGGCGAAGGCAAAGTTCAGCAGCGGTTCGTCTTTGAGTTCGTCGCGGATGGCGAGCCCCCGGGCCAGGTAATCGTCAGCATCGGATGCATAGGCGCTGGGGAATTCCAGCACGATCATGCCCAGGGTGGCGCGCATGCCGGCCTGTAGAAAGGCTATACCCGCCGCCTGAGGGTAGAAATACATATCGTTGCAGGTGGTGATGCCGCCTGCCAGCATCTCGGCGGCGGCGAGCAGGGTGCCGTCGCGCACAAAGGCTTCTGACAGGTGTTTCTTCTCGGTTGGCCAGATGTGGTCGTTGAGCCAGCTCATCAACGGCAGGTCGTCGGCAAACCCCCGCATCAGCGACATGGCGGCGTGGCCGTGCAGGTTGATCAGTCCGGGAATCAGTGCCTGCCCGGGTAATGGCAGGGTCTGCGTGGCCGTGTACTGCGCCTGGGCGGCCTCGGCGGGTAACACGTCGAGTATTTGGCCGTTCTGGATGACGACGGCGTAATTGGTCAATACATCACAAGCGGACGCCGATCCATTAGGGGCAGAAGACCGTGCGGCGTCATATGTGTCAGGCGACTCAACGGGCACGATCCATTGCGGCAGGAGGGTAAAGTCGGCAGAGGCTTTCATCGTGGCCTGCATTCTCACTGTTTGCGATTCAATTGGCAAAGGGATGGGCGTTTGGTAAAGGCAGACACGGCCGGCTGCCATGCTAAAATCGCGGGCTTCGAAATCTGAATATATATAAAAGCCGGTTATGGAACAGTTTGCCAAAGAAACCCTCCCGGTCAGCCTTGAGGAGGAGATGCGCCGGTCATACCTGGATTACGCCATGAGCGTGATCGTGGGGCGCGCGCTACCGGATGTGCGCGATGGATTGAAGCCGGTGCACCGCCGGGTGTTGTTTGCAATGAAGGAACTGGGCAACGACTACAACAAGGCCTACAAGAAGTCGGCCCGTGTGGTCGGCGACGTCATCGGTAAATACCACCCGCACGGCGACACCGCGGTGTACGACACCATGGTGCGGATGGCGCAGGACTTCTCGTTGCGCTACCCGTTGATCGACGGCCAGGGCAACTTCGGCTCGGTGGACGGCGACAATGCAGCGGCGATGCGATACACCGAAGTGCGGATGGCCAAGATCGCGCACGAACTGCTGGCCGATCTCGACAAGGAAACCGTCGACTTCGGTCCCAACTACGACGGCTCCGAGCACGAGCCGCTGGTGTTGCCGGCCAAGATCCCCAACCTGCTGATCAACGGCTCGTCCGGCATCGCGGTGGGCATGGCGACCAACATTCCGCCGCATAACCTCACCGACATCTGTACCGCACTATTTGCGCTGCTGGACGACCCCGAGATCGACATCGAGTCGCTGATCGCGATTGTCAAAGCGCCGGACTTCCCCACCGCCGGCATCATTTATGGCTTGTCAGGCGTGCGTGATGGCTACCGCACCGGCCGTGGCCGGGTGGTGATGCGCGCCACCTGCCACGTCGAAGATCTCGACAAGAGCGGCGGCAAGCAGGCGATCATCATTGATGAGCTGCCCTACCAGGTGAACAAGGCCAATCTGTTGATCAAGATTGGCGAACTGGTGCGTGAGAAGCAGATTGAAGGCATTTCAGACCTGCGCGACGAGTCGGACAAGTCGGGCATGCGCGTCTACATCGAACTGAAGCGCGGCGAAAACGCCGATGTGATCCTGAACAATCTGTATAAACAGACGCAGATGCAGGACACCTTCGGCATGAACATGGTGGCGCTGATCGAAGGTCAGCCACGCCTGCTCAACCTGCGCGAGATGCTCGACGCATTCCTGCGCCATCGTCGTGAAGTCGTCACCCGCCGCACCGTATTCGATCTGCGCAAGGCGCGTGAGCGTGGCCACATTCTCGAAGGTCTGGCAGTCGCGCTGGCCAACGTCGACGAGATCGTTGAGCTGATCAAATCCTCGGAAACGCCCATCATTGCGAAAGAGCGTCTGCTCGGGCGTGCCTGGAAATCGGCGATGGTTGAAGAGATGCTGGCGCGCATCGACCCCGAGTTCTCGCGCCCGGTGAACATCGGGCCGGAATTCGGTCTGCATCAAGATGGCTATCATCTGTCCGAAATCCAGGCTCAGCGCATTCTGGAAATGCAACTGCAGCGCTTGACCAACCTGGAATCCGACAAGATCATCAGCGAGTACAAGGAGATCATGGACAAGATCGCCGACCTGCTCGATATCCTGGCCAACCCGGCGCGTATCACCGAGATTATTCGCGAAGAGCTGACCCTGATTCGGGATCAGTTTGGTGATGAGCGTCGCTCGGTCATCGTCGAGAACGCGCAGGATATGTCGATGGAGGACCTGATCAAGCCGGAAGAGATGGTTGTCACCCTGTCGCACGGTGGCTACATGAAGTCGCAGCCGATGGACGATTACCGCGCGCAGAAGCGTGGCGGCCGTGGCAAGCAGGCAGCCGGCACCAAGGACGAAGACTTCATCGAGAAGATGTTCGTCGCCAACACCCACGATTACATTCTCTGTTTCTCCAGCCGTGGGCGGATGTACTGGCTCAAGGTCTACAACGTACCGCAGGGCGGACGTGGCGCACGCGGTAAACCCATCGTCAACCTGTTGCCATTGGAAGAAGGCGAGAAGATCAGCGCGCTGTTGCCGGTCAAATCCTTTGACGATGAGCGCTATGTGTTCATGGCCACCAGCAATGGCATTGTCAAGAAAACGCCTTTGAGCGATTTCTCGCGTCCGCGTACCGCCGGCATCATTGCAGTGGGCCTGGACGAAAAAGACTTCCTGATTGGCGCGTCGATCACCGACGGCCGCCACGACGTCATGTTGTTCTCCGACGGTGGCAAGGCCGTGCGCTTTGACGAGAACGACGTGCGCCCGATGGGCCGCACCGCACGTGGCGTGATCGGCATGAAGCTCGCCAAGGGCAAAAAGCTGATTTCGCTGCTGGTGGCAGAAGACGAAAACGACTTCGTGTTGACTGCGACCGAAAATGGTTTCGGCAAGCGCACACCGATTGCCGAATACACACGCCATGCACGTGCCACGCAGGGCATGATCGCGATCCAGACCAGTGAACGGAATGGCAAGGTGGTTGCCGCCACGCTGGTCAAGCCTGAGGACGAGATCATGCTGATTACCACGGGTGGTGTGCTGATCCGCACCCGCATCAAGGAAATCCGTGCCATGAGCCGTTCAACGCAAGGTGTGACGTTGATCAATCTGGACAAGGGCGAAACATTGATTGGTCTGGAGAAAGTGGCTGAGGCCGACAACGAAGAAGAGGCGGGGGAATAACGCATGACCATTTATAACTTCAGCGCAGGCCCAGCAGTGCTACCCAAAGACGTGTTGCAACAGGTGCAGACCGAAATGGTCGACTGGCACGGTAGCGGCATGTCGGTGATGGAAATGAGCCATCGCGGCAAGGAGTTCATGGGCATTGCGGCCGAGGCCGAAGCCGATCTGCGCGAGCTGATGGGCATTCCCGCCAACTACAAGGTGCTGTTTCTGCAGGGTGGGGCCTCGTCGCAGTTCGCCATGGTGCCAATGAATCTGCTGCGCGGCAAAGCCAGCGCGGATTACCTGAACACCGGCGAGTGGTCGAAGAAGGCCATCAAGGAAGCCAAGCGCTACAGTGCGGTCAATGTGGTTGCCACGAGCGAGGATAAAAACTTCAGCTACGCCCCGGCACAGGACCAGTGGAAGCTCGATCCGGATGCGGCGTTTGTGCACTACACGCCGAACGAAACCATCGGCGGCGTGGAAATCTTCTGGACCCCGGAAACGGGTGGGGTACCGCTGGTGGCGGATATGTCCTCCACCATTTTGTCGCGCCCGGTTGATGTATCGAAATTTGGTGTGATCTACGCCGGCGCGCAGAAGAATATTGGCCCGGCTGGCCTCACCATTGTCATCGTGCGTGAAGACCTGATGGGGCAAACCGTCGCCGGCACGCCAACGATGTTCGACTATAAGACCCACGCCGATAACGAGTCGATGTACAACACGCCACCGACGTTCGGCATGTATACCGCCGGCCTGGTGTTCAAATGGCTGAAGGCACGCGGCGGCCTTGCCGCGATGGAAAAAACCAACCGCGAAAAAGCAGGCCTCTTGTATGGCGCGCTCGATGCGACCGATTTCTACAACTCGCCCGTCGCGCGCGACAACCGCTCGCTGATGAATGTGCCGTTTACGCTTAAGGACGCCGCGCTTGACGAGCCTTTCCTCAAGGGCGCCAAGGAACGCGGCCTGCTGCAGTTGAAGGGTCATCGCTCGGTGGGTGGCATGCGCGCTTCCATCTACAATGCCATGCCCATCGAAGGCGTACAGGCGCTGGTGGCCTATATGGCTGAATTCGAGAAAAACCATGGCTGACGCTCACAAGATACTCACACTCAACGCCATTTCCGCACGTGGCTTATCGTGCTTGCCGCAGCACTATGTGGTGGGCGGCGATGTGGTGGATCCCGATGCCATCCTGGTGCGCTCGGCCAACATGCATGAGATGGAGATTCCGGCATCGGTACGCGCCATCGGCCGGGCAGGTGCGGGGACCAACAACATCCCGATCAAGAAGCTGTCCGAGCGTGGCGTGCCCGTGTTCAATGCGCCAGGCGCCAACGCCAACGCGGTCAAGGAACTGGTGGTGGCCGGCATGTTGATGGGCGCGCGCAATCTGGTGCCCGCATCCAAGTTTGTTGAAGGTTTGTCTGGCTCGGACGAAGACATGCACAAGGCAACCGAAGCCGGCAAAAAGCAGTTCGCCGGCATGGAGTTGCCGGGCCGTATGCTGGGTGTCATCGGTCTGGGAGCGATTGGCTCTTACATTGCCGAAGCTGCAATCAAGCTGGGCATGAACGTGGTCGGCTTCGATCCTGCGATTACGGTAGATGCCGCGTGGCGGCTGCCATCGCAGGTCAAGCGCGCCGAAACCGTGGAAGACGTGTTGCGGCAGGCCGACTTTGTCACATTGCACGTGCCGCTGGTGGACTCCACCCGCAATATCATCAACGCCCAGCGTATCGAAGTGATGCGGCCGCGCGCTGTGCTACTGAACTTCGCACGTGAAGGTGTGGTGGACAATGCTGCGGTGGTCGAGGCACTCGATGCAAACAAACTGCACGCTTACATCTGCGACTTTCCGGCCAATGTATTGAATCGCCATCCCAAAGTGGTGGCGTTGCCGCATCTGGGCGCCAGTACCTCCGAAGCCGAAGAAAACTGCGCGGTGATGGTGGCCGAGCAGGTGGCTGATTATCTGGAAAATGGCAACATTCAGAATTCGGTCAATTTCCCCAATGTCAGCATTCCGCGCGAATCCGATAATCGCATCGCGATTGCCAATGCCAATGTTCCCAATATGGTGAGCCAGATTTCAACCGTGCTGGCCAGCGCCGGGATCAACATCCATAACATGGTCAACAAGTCCAAGGGTGACATGGCCTATACGTTGGTCGAAGTCGACAGCGCCGTGCCTTCTTCAGTGATCGAACAGCTTTCGGCGATTAGCGGTGTGCTGGCCGTGCGCAACCTGCCAGCGCCCTGACTGCGATGGAAGAAGATTTGAAGGCACTGCGCGCCCGCATTGACGGTATCGACGATGCCATCATGAAACTGGTGTCGGAACGTGCAGGCATTGCCCAGCAAGTGGGCCGGACCAAAAACGGAGAAACAATCTACCGTCCTGAACGCGAAGCCCAGATTGTGCGTCGATTACGCGAAAATAATCCCGGCCCTCTATCGGGCGAAGTGGTCGAGCAGTTGATACGGGAAATCATTTCGGCCTGTCGCGCGCTCGAGCAAACCACACGCATTGCTTATCTGGGTCCTGCCGGCACGTTTAGTCAGCAGGCCGTGCATAAACACTTTGGACACGAATCCGTGGCACTTGCCGAGTCCGATATCGATGCGTGTTTTCAGGCGGTGGAAACCGGCCGTGCTGATTTTGCTGTGGTGCCAGTGGAAAATTCAACCGAGGGTTCCGTTGGACGTACGCTCGACCTGATTGTTTCCAGTCCACTCAAAATCTGTAGCGAGGTGATGCTGCCGATTCACCAGACCCTGATGCGCAAAACGGCCAGCCTGGATGGCATCGCCCGCGTATACGGCCATGCACAGTCGCTCGCGCAATGCCAGCAATGGCTCAACCGTCATCTTCCTTACGCTGAGCGTATCAGCGTGGTGAGCAACAGCGAAGGCGCGCGCCAAGCCGCGGCGGAGCCGGATGCGGCAACGCTGGGTAGTGAAGCTGCAGCAAACATGTATGGGCTGGCTGTGGTGGAAGCGCGTGTAGAAGACGAGATCAGCAATACCACCCGTTTTCTGGTGTTGGGGCAGTCTGACGCTGCGCCATCCGGTTGTGATAAAACCTCGCTGGTGCTGGGTGCGCACAACCAGCCGGGAGCAGTGGTCAAACTGCTGCAACCTTTCGCTGACGCGGGTATTTCGATGAGCAAACTTGAATCGCGTCCGGCTCGCTCAAGCAACTGGGAATACCTGTTCTTCGTGGTTTGCGATGCGCACCGCCAGGATCCCAAAATGATCGCAGCGCTGGCTGAGGTCGAAGCACGTGCGGCTTTCCTTAAAGTGCTCGGTTCCTATCCTGCTGCCTCGGCATGAACTGTTGTGATCTAGCCCCGGGGCATGTGCGCAACATTGCGCCGTATCTACCCGGCAAACCCATTTCCGAACTGGCCCGAGAGCTGGGTTTGAATGAGGGTGATATCGTCAAGCTGGCCTCAAATGAAAACCCGCTTGGGCCGAGCCCGGTCGCCCTGGCAGCAGCACAGGATGCGCTGCACGACATGGCCTTGTATCCCGATGGCGCTGGCTTCGCACTGAAGGCCCGGCTGTCTGAACAGTTAGGGGTAGCCGCGAACCAGATCGTGCTGGGCAATGGCTCCAACGACGTACTGGATATGGCAGCACGTGCATTCCTGACTGCGGGCACCTCGTCGGTGTACGCCGAGCATGCCTTTGCTGTCTATCCGATTGCCACCCAAACAGCCGGTGCGCAGGGCATTGCCGTGGCTGCAAAAAACTATGGCCACGACCTCGCTGCAATGCGCGCGGCAATTCGTGATGACACACGCGTACTGTGGATCGCCAATCCCAATAACCCGACCGGCACATTTCTGCCCTGGGCGGAGATCGAAGCATTCCTTGAGACCGTGCCCCCCGAGGTGCTGGTGGTATTGGACGAAGCCTACGGCGAATATCTGCCACCAGCCGAGCGTAGCGATACTACAGCCTGGCTGGCACGCTTTCCCAATCTGTTAATCAGTCGTACGTTTTCCAAGGCATATGGCCTCGCAGGATTGCGCGTGGGCTATGGATTGGGCAGCGTTGAGGTTGTGGATATGCTGAATCGCGTGCGTCATCCCTTTAACGTCAACGCGCTCGCGCTGGCCGCAGCCGAGGCCGTATTGGGTGACGTCGATTACCTGGCGCGAAGCTATGCGTTGAACTGTGCTGGTATGGCGCAACTGGTGGCGGGGCTAGCCGAACTGAAAATTGAAACCGTGCCGTCGAAAGGCAATTTCCTGTTGGCCAAAGTCGGCGATGCCGCGCGGATCAATGCCGAGCTCCTGAAGCGTGGCGTGATCGTGCGCCCGGTAGCCAATTACGGCTTACCCGAATTTCTGCGGGTGTCGGTTGGCTTGGCCGGACAAAACACGCGTTTTCTCGAAGCATTGAGCGTGGTTCTTGCCGCTTTATCCGGAGGTGTATCCCCTGGGACAGCGGCTTTAGAACCACGGCCTGACCCTCGCGGTCGGAAAGCCTGCCTGTGATCATTAATACCCTTGCTATCGTGGGCACCGGACTCATCGGCGGCTCGTTTTCTTTAGCGCTGAAGCAAGCGGGTGCAGTGCGCGAGGTGCTGGGCGTGGGACGCAATGCGGCGAAGCTCACCCTTGCGCGCGAACTCGGCCTGATCGACCGCGCAGTCGATTGGAAACAAGCGGGCCAGGCCGATTGCATCTTGCTGGCCATGCCCGTCGGTGAAACCGAGGCGGTATTGAAACAGCTGGCGCCGTATTTGAAGCCCGGCGTCATCATCACTGATGCGGGCAGCACCAAGGCCAACGTGGTCGAAGCAGCGCGTACGGTGCTGGGTGGTCGCTTCACTGACTTTGTACCGGGACACCCGATTGCAGGCTCAGAGCAAAGTGGCCCGAGTGCTGCGCGAGTCGATCTGTTTCAGGCCAGAAAAGTGGTTCTCACGCCGCAGGTAGAGACCCGCGTCGAAGCCATCTCCACCGTGCGAGCCTTATGGGAAGCCACGGGTGCACAAGTCGAAATGTTGGACGCTGCACTGCATGACCGCGTGTTTGCAGCCGTGAGCCATCTGCCGCATCTGGCGGCGTATGCGCTGGTAGACGAGCTGGCGCAACGCGCTGACAGCGATGTTTTTTTTCGTTTTGCCGCGAGTGGGTTTCGCGATTTCACCCGCATTGCCGGTAGTAGTCCCGAGATGTGGCGCGACATCGCGCTGGCGAACCGGGATGCGCTGCTGACCGAAATAGATGCCTATCTTGCGGCCTTGCAGACCCTGCGTCAGGCGGTTGCAGGGCAAGACGCTGATACCTTGCTGGAATTGTTTTCGCGCGCCCGTGCTGCACGTGAAAACTGGATTGATACTCAGGATACTTGATGGAATTTCTCGATTTACCTGCCAACACTGCCGCGCGCGGCACAGTGCGGCTTCCCGGCTCCAAGAGCATTTCCAATCGTGTGTTGTTGCTGGCAGGTTTGGCGAAGGGCACGACGATCGTACGCGCGCTACTTGATTCAGACGATACCCGGGTCATGCTCGATGCCCTGCGTTCGCTCGGGATCGGAGTGGCACGTGTCAGCGATTCCGACGATTACGAGATTACCGGCTTCGGTGGCGCGTTTCCGGTCAAACAGGCTGAACTGTTTCTGGGCAATGCCGGCACGGCGTTTCGTTCACTGACCGCTGCGTGTGCCCTGTCGGGTGGCGAGTATGTGTTGAAGGGCGTCGCGCGCATGCATGAGCGTCCAATCGGCGATCTGGTCGAGGCTTTGCGGCAATTGGGTGCGCGCATCGATTATCTCGGCGAGGAGGGCTTCCCGCCACTCAAGATTCATCCCGCAGAGCTGGCCGGCGATACCACCGAAGTGCGTGGCAACGTATCGAGTCAGTTTCTGACCGGCCTGCTGATGACGCTGCCGCTACGACAGCGCAATACCACGGTTGAAGTCGTCGGTGAGCTCATATCCAAACCCTATATCGGCATTACGCTGGCGATGTTGCGCCGCTTTGGCGTGGACATTGCACGCGACGGCTGGCAGCGCTTTGGCGTCCCGGCGGCGGCGCATTATCGCAGCCCCGGCGAAATCTGGGTGGAAGGCGATGCGTCGTCGGCCTCCTATTTTCTTGCCGCGGGTGCCATTGGCGGTGGCCCGGTGCGGGTGGAGGGCGTCGGTCGCGACAGTGTGCAGGGAGATGTTCGTTTTGCCGACGCCCTGGCCAAAATGGGTGCGCATATCAATATGGGCCCCAACTGGATCGAGGCCCATGCGCCCAAGTCCGGCCGGTTGAAAGCCATCGACCTTGACTGCAATGCCATACCTGACGCGGCAATGACGCTGGCGGTGGCGGCGTTGTTTGCAGACGGTGTGACCACGCTCAAGAACATCGCCAGCTGGCGGGTGAAGGAAACCGATCGCATCGCCGCGATGGCAACCGAACTGCGCAAGGTCGGGGCAACGGTGGAAGAGGGCGTCGATTTCATCCGCATCACGCCGCCGCAACAGCTGATTCCCAACGCGGTGATTGATACTTACGATGACCATCGCATGGCGATGTGCTTGTCGCTGGTGTCGTTGGGTGGGGTGCCGATCCGCATCAACGACCCCGCATGCGTGAACAAGACCTTTCCGACCTATTTCAAGATATTTTCGGGAATCGCGCAATGACAATGCCTGCAGCCGGCATCCCCGTCATTGCCATTGATGGCCCCTCGGCCTCGGGTAAAGGCACGGTGGCCGAACGCGTGGCCACAACACTTGGCTTTCATTTTCTCGACAGTGGCGCGCTTTACCGGCTCACCGCGCTGTCTGCGCTGAAGCACGAGGTGGCACTGGACGACGAGGCACGTGTGGCCGCACTGGCGGCTGAATTACCTGCAAGCTTTCATGACGGCGCTGTCTGGCTGGAAAAAGAAGACGTAACGGACGCAATCCGTGCTGAAGCCGTGGGTGAAGGCGCGTCGAAAGTGGCGGTTTTACCGGCTGTGCGAGCAGCGTTGCTCGACCGCCAGCGCGCCTATCGTCAGGCTCCGGGCCTGGTAGCGGATGGTCGCGATATGGGGACCGTGGTGTTTACCGACGCCGTGGCCAAGGTATTTCTGACAGCCAGTGCCGAAGCGCGTGCAGAACGGCGGTATAAGCAGTTGATCGGCAAGGGAAACTCTGCTAGCCTACCGGCCCTTGTAGCGGATATGCAGGCCCGTGATGCGCGCGATACCGTCCGCGCCGTGGCGCCGCTGAAACCCGCACCAGATGCGCTGTTACTCGATACCACCCAAATGGATGTCGAATCGGCGGTGCAAGCAGTGCTGGCGCATTATGCTTTACTTAAAACTTGACGCTTTAAGTCAGCCCCGCAACAAATTGTTTGACCCGTGTTGATCAGCGCCCTGCCGGTCAGCTTATTGCAACTAACCCCGTCCTCATCGACGGACTGAAGGTTTTAAATGTCAACTGCAACCGCTTCGTCTGCCCCCGAATCCATGGAAAGCTTTGCCGCACTGTTCGAGGAATCCCTTGAACATCAGGAAATGCGTCAAGGTGAAGTCATCACCGCTGAAATCGTCGGTATCGACAACAACTTCGTGACGGTGAATGCCGGCCTCAAATCCGAGAGCCTGATTCCGCTGGAAGAATTCAAAAACGATCTGGGCGAAATCGAAGCCACGATCGGTGACTTCGTATCGGTCGCCATCGAATCGATCGAAGACGGCTTTGGCGCGACCAAGCTGTCACGCGAGCGCGCCAAGAAGCTGGCAGCCTGGCTGGATCTGGAAGCCGCCATGAACGAAGGCCGGATCGTGACCGGCATGGTGCAGGGCAAGGTCAAAGGTGGTTTGACCGTATTGGTAGGCGGCCTGCGTGCCTTCCTGCCGGGTTCGCTGGTTGACATGCGCCCGGTCAAGGACACCACGCCCTTCGAATACAAGGAAATGGAATTCAAGGTCATCAAGCTCGACCGCAAGCGCAATAACGTCGTGGTGTCACGCCGTGCTGTGCTGGAAGAGTCCATGGGTGCCGATCGCGAAGCCATGATGGAAAACCTCAAGGAAGGCTCCATCGTCAAGGGCGTGGTCAAGAACATCACCGACTACGGCGCATTCGTGGACCTGGGCGGCATCGACGGCCTGCTGCACATCACCGACATGGCATGGCGTCGCGTCAAGCACCCGTCCGAAGTGGTGCAGGTGGGTCAGGAACTCGAAGCCAAGATCCTGCGTTACGACACCGAGAAAAATCGCGTGTCGCTCGGTATCAAGCAGCTGGGTGATGATCCGTGGGTCGGCATCGCACGTCGCTACCCGCAGGGCACCCGCATGTTCGGTAAAGTGGCCAACCTCACCGACTACGGCGCATTCGTCGAAATCGAAGAAGGCATTGAAGGTTTGGTACACGTCTCCGAAATGGATTGGACCAACAAGAACGTCAGCCCCTCCAAGATTGTTCAGCTCGGTGACGAGGTCGAAGTCATGGTGCTGGACATCGACGAAGACAAGCGTCGTATCTCGCTGGGCATGAAACAGTGCAAGTCCAATCCGTGGGAAGATTTCTCGATGAACCACAAGAAGGGCGACAAGGTTGAAGGCGCGATCAAGTCGATTACCGACTTCGGCGTGTTCATCGGTCTGCCCGGCGGTATCGATGGTCTGGTTCACCTGTCCGACCTGTCGTGGAGCGTGCCCGGCGAAGAGGCTGTGCGCAACTTCCGCAAGGGTCAGGATGTCGAGGCTATCGTGTTGGGCATCGACCTTGAGCGCGAGCGCATTTCGTTAGGGATCAAGCAGCTCGAAGGCGATCCGCTGACCAGCTATGCAACCGGCCACGAAAAAGGCAGCATCGTCAAAGGCACCATTAAAACTGTGGAAGCCAAAGGCGCCACCGTGCAACTGGACAGCGACATGGAAGGTTACCTGCGCGCATCCGAAGTGTCGCGTGACCGTGTTGAAGACATGCGTACCCACTACAAGGATGGTGACGAAATCGAAGCCATGATCATCAACGTTGATCGCAAGAATCGCGTGATCAACCTGTCGATCAAGGCCAAGGACATGACTGATCAGGATTCGGCCATGAAGAAACTTGCCGCTGACTCGGCAGCAGCAGCCAGCGGTTCAACCAACCTCGGCGCGCTGTTGAAGGCTAAGCTCGACAATAAAAACGCCGAGTAATCATGACCAAGTCAGAGTTAATCGCCCAGTTGGCAGCGCGCCATTCGCAATTTTCGGTTGCGGATATCGAAATGGCGGTCAAAACCATCCTCGATGCGCTGGCGAAAAACCTGTCACGTGGTGAGCGGATCGAAATTCGGGGCTTTGGCAGTTTTAGCCTGAGTTTTCGACCCGCTCGCATCGGACGCAATCCCAAGTCGGGTGAACGCGTCCAGGTGCCGGCGAAGTATGTGCCGCACTTTAAAGCAGGCAAGGAATTGCGTGACCGGGTGGATTTCCGCACTGACCGGAAGTGAAATAAGAGAAAACGGCGCCACTGGCGCCGTTTTCTTTTCCACTGCGCTTTTTGAAGCGCTTCTGCAAAGGTAGAATGAGCCCTCACCACACGCTCATGTTCATGAAAACACTTACACGTTATCTGGGGCTGCTGTTCAAACTGCTGGTATTCATGCTGGTACTGGGCTTCGCCCTGAAAAACAGCCACACCACCATTTTCTATTCCTATCTGGATTATGTCTGGCAAGCGCCGCTGATCGTCATGCTCGGCCTTGCATTTGTACTGGGCGCGCTTACCAGCGTACTGGCTTTGCTTCCCACTCTATTTCGGTTACGACGCGAAAATACGCGTAAACAATCGCCAGTTGAAACTGACCCGATTACGCAAACCGATATCACCATGATGTAAATCACATGGAATTTGAGTTTTGGTGGTTGCTTGCCATTCCCCTCTTTTTTGCCTTGGGGTGGCTGGCTGCGCGTGTCGATATCCGACAGGTAGTGACTGAATCACGTGCGCTGCCCAATTCGTATTTCCGGGGGCTGAACTTTTTGCTCAATGAGCAGCCCGACAAGGCGATCGAGGCCTTTCTGGAAGTCGTCAAACTTGAACCTGAAACCATCGACCTGCACTTTGCGCTGGGAGGCTTGTTCCGCCGTCGCGGTGAGCTCGACCGTGCCATACGCATGCACGAGAACCTGCTCGAACGCGAAGGACTCATCGAAGATCAGCGCCTGCGCGCCATGAGTGAACTGGGACAGGATTATTTGAAGGCCGGTTTGCTGGATCGTGCCGAGCAAGTGTTTACCCGCTTATTGGAAACGCCTCAACATGGACAGGCGCGGACCTATTTGCTGGAAATTTATGTACAGGAGAAGGATTGGCAAAAGGCCATCGATGCTGCCCGTGTGCTGGAGAAAGACACAAGCAAACCGCTTAACGCTGATATCGCCCACTTTTACTGCGAGTTGGCCTTGCAGGAAGCCACCCGCAACCAGCCTGATGTTGCCGCCGCCCATTTGCAACAGGCCCTGGCCAGCAACCGTCAGTCTGTTCGTGCCAATTTGATGGCAGGCGATCTTGATGCGGCTGCAGGACGTCACGAGGAGGCGATCGCAAACTGGCGTCTGATCGAAACCCAAAGCGCCGTTCATATGGCATTGGTCGTGGACCGTGTTTTGGGAAGCTACCGCCAGCTAGGGCGCAAGGATGACGCTGTGCAGTGGTTGCGGGCTTTGTATGCGCGCCAGCCTTCGCAGGATGTGTTCAGCGCGTTGTATCTGGCCGTGTCAGAGGCGGATGGGGCTTCTGCCGCCAGCCAGCTTGCGCGCGAGGAGTTGCGGCGCAATCCCACTTTGAGAACACTGGATCGCTTGCTCGACGCCGAACTGGTGAATGCAGAACCCGAGGCGCGCGAGCTGTTGCAAGTCGAGAAAAGTCTGGTGGCATCGCATAGTCAACGCATGATGCGCTACCAATGCGCGAGCTGCGGCTTCAAGGCCAAACAGTTCTTTTGGCGATGCCCGGCCTGTGGGCGCTGGGATAGCTTCGACCCCGAACG
Organism: Thiobacillus sp.; assembly: GCA_036568265.1. GTDB lineage: Bacteria > Pseudomonadota > Gammaproteobacteria > Burkholderiales > Thiobacillaceae > Thiobacillus. The sequence continues at coordinate 18,743 of DATCSW010000025.1, read as the reverse complement.
GCACGAAGGCGAAAGCTGAACAGGCCTGGACACAAGGAACGATACAAGACGTGGTACATCCGACCAAAGTAATCGTGGCGCTGGACTTTCCGGCAGTAGAACCGGCCTGGGCGCTGGTCGAACAGCTCTCTCCGGATGGATGCCGACTGAAGATCGGTAAGGAATTATTTACCATAGCGGGCCCGGAGTTTGTTCGTGCCTTGGCGGCACGTGGGTTTGAAATATTCCTCGACTTGAAGTTTCACGATATTCCCAATACGGTGGCCGCGGCGTGCCGTGCAGCCGCCGGGCTGGGCGTATGGATGATGAATGTCCATGCTTCAGGCGGACGGCGCATGATGGTCGCGGCGCAAGAGGCGTTGTCGGCGTTGCCGCAGCCGCCGTTACTGATAGCGGTCACGGTTCTGACCAGCATGAGCGCAGAGGATCTGAGCGAAATTGGTGTGGCCGATGAACCCGCAGTTCAGGTTCTACGACTGGCGCGCTTGGCACAACAGTGCAAACTTGATGGCGTCGTGTGCTCGGCGCAGGAGGCCGCGATGTTGCGCGCTGAGCTGGGCGCAGATTTCCGTTTGGTCACGCCAGGCATTCGCCCATTGGATGCCGAGACAGGAGATCAGCGCCGTGTCATGACCCCGACAGAGGCACTGCTAGCCGGCGCGAGTGATCTGGTGATCGGGCGTCCGATCACGGCAGCGGCGAACCCTTTGGCCGCGCTTACAACGATTCAGAATGAAATCAGCAACGTGAGGAGACCCCATTGAAAATCACCGTAATCGGTACAGGTTATGTCGGCCTGGTGACCGGAACCTGCCTGGCTGAAGTCGGCAACGAAGTCTTGTGCCTGGATCTCGATCCGAAAAAGATTGAAATCCTGGAAGCAGGTGGTATTCCGATATACGAACCTGGGCTGGAAGACATGGTGAAACGCAATGTCGAAGCTGGTCGACTGTCGTTCACAACCGATATCGAAGCGTCCGTGGCCTATGGTCAGATCCAGTTCATCGCCGTGGGCACGCCCCCCGATGAAGACGGATCTGCAGATTTGCAATATGTGGTCGCGGCAGCACGCAACATCGGGCGCCACATGCAGGACTATAAACTGGTAGTGGACAAGTCCACTGTTCCGGTTGGGACCGCCGACAAGGTTAAGGCTGCGCTTCAGGAAGAACTGGAAAAACGGGGTGTTGCATTCGATTTCAATATTGCATCCAATCCTGAGTTCCTGAAAGAGGGCGCGGCGGTGGATGATTTCATGAAGCCTGACCGTATCGTCATCGGGACCGACAGTGAACGGGCAACGACTTTGTTGCGTCAACTCTATGCGCCGTTTCAACGTAATCGTGACCGTCTGACTGTCATGGACGTACGGAGTGCTGAGCTGACCAAATATGCCGCCAATGCCATGCTTGCGACCCGTATTTCGTTCATGAACGAACTGGCCGTGCTGGCGGAAAAGCTCGGTGCCGACATCGAACAGGTACGTAATGGCATTGGCTCCGATCCGCGAATTGGCTATCACTTTCTGTATGCGGGCTGTGGTTATGGCGGCTCGTGTTTCCCAAAAGATGTACAGGCGTTGCGTCGCACAGGGCAAGAGAATGGCGTATCGCTCCGCGTGCTTGATGCGGTTGAAGAGGCGAATGACGCTCAGAAACAGGTATTGGTGAACAAACTGACCGCACGGTTGGGCAAAGATCTGAAAGGCAAGCGCTTTGCCATGTGGGGTCTGGCGTTCAAGCCCAATACCGATGACATGCGCGAAGCGCCCAGCCGCACCATGCTCGAAGCGTTGTGGGCAATGGGCGCCAGTGTCTCGGCATATGATCCAGCCGCCATGGAAGAAACACGCCGCATTTATGGCGAGCGCGTTGATCTGTTGCTGGTTGATAGCCCGATGGATGCGCTCAAAGGTGCTGATGCACTGCTGATCGTGACCGAATGGAAAGTGTTCCGCAGCCCCAACTTCGAGGCCATGAAAGCCTTGCTGAAATCACCGCTGATATTTGACGGGCGTAATCTGTACGAGCCTCAGGCGATGCGCGAGATGGGCTTCGATTACTTGCCGATTGGCCGTCAGTGAAAGGTGCGTGATGAAGCAGGTTGTCTGCATGAAGTGGGGCACGCTCTACCCGGCTGATTATGTCAATAAGCTCTATGGAATGGTGCGGCGTCATGTCAGTGGACCCTTGCGCTTTGTATGCCTGACAGATGACGCGACCGATGTACGGGGTGAGGTTGAGTGTATGCCTTGTCCCACGGTTGATTTACGCCCACCCTATAACAACACGGGTTGGCGCAAGCTGGTGCTCTGGAAAAGCGAGCTCCCCGGCATGAAGGGCGACTGGCTGTTTCTCGATCTGGATGCGATCGTCATGGCTTCACTCGATGTGTTTTTTGAGTTCGAGCCTGATGTTTCATTCGTTGTCATGCAAAACTGGACTCAGCCAGGAAAAGGGATAGGCAATACTTCGGTATTCCGGTTCAGGGTTGGGGCGCATCCTTATATTTTTGACCGACTAGAGCCTGAGTTCGAGTCCATTCATGACAACTATCGTATCGAGCAAACCTATATTTCGCGCACCGTCAGCGAAATGAAGTTTTGGCCCGACGAATGGTGTGTGCTGTTCAAAACGCATTGCGTGCCTCCCATGCCTGTGCGCTGGTGGAAAGCGCCCACGGCTCCTGTGGGAGCTCGCATTGTTGCTTTCCCGGGGGTGCCCAACCCGCATGAAGCGGTGTTGGGCCAGTGGCCGGCCAAGTGGTACAAGAAATTCTATAAGCACATACTCCCCGCAAGCTGGATTGCGGATTATTGGAAAGCATAAATCGTGCAATCTTTTTCTTGCGTGAACTGGCGGAACTCAGGATGAATCAAATCGAACATTCAGGCTCGTGGGGCCGATTGAGCCCTTCCAGTGTGGGTAGGGCCTTGTTGTTCTTCAAAAAAATGGGTTTCGCACGCGGCGTGATGAAAAAGTTCATGGCGCATTTGTGGTCAGGTTTTGAGTTGCGCACGCCCGTTGACATTCGGTATGCCGGTTTGAAATTTCGTGTCTATCCATGGGATAACACGGTTGAATACAAGATGCTGTTCGGCTCCAAGCCCCGAGACTGGGCCGAGATCAAGTTGCTGCAATCTTATGCAGGCAAAGACGGAGTCTTTCTCGATATAGGGGCCAATATCGGCTACTACGCACTCATGGCCGTGCACCATGGGGCGGGAACCGTACTGGCCTTTGAGCCCAACCCTAAAGTGTTTGCCCGCTTGAAATTCAATATTGAGGCAAATGACTTAAGCAACACAATTACGGCACTGCCTTTTGCTTTGGGCGACAAGGTGGATACTGTCACCATGACAGTGTCGGAGAGTGATATGGGCGGAAGCCATATCAGCCATTTGTCGGGATTGGCAGGGACGTCTATTGAGGTCGAGATGAAACCTCTGGCTGAGGTGATATCCAGCCAGGGTATCAGTCAGGTCGATGCGCTTAAAATAGATGTGGAAGGGATGGAAGATGCGGTGTTATTCCCATTTTTCGAAACCAGTCCCCGTAGTCTGTGGCCCCGACTCGTCATCATCGAGCACACGAGCCAGACAGCCTGGAAGAAGGATATCCTCTCCTGGATGATGGCGTCGGGCTATCAGGAAATCGAGCGAAACCGTTCGAATGCCATGTTGTGCCTGAGCAAGCAATAATCTACCGTTCAGTTAACCGGTTTTCATCATCCTATTTCGCAGCAGACATGACTAAATATAAAACCATCGAGGATTGTGTGGGGAATACACCCTTGGTTCGCCTCAAACGCATGCCTGGAGAGACGTCGAATATTATTCTCGTCAAACTCGAAGGCAATAATCCAGCCGGTTCGGTCAAGGATCGTCCCGCGCTGTCGATGATTGATGCGGCACAGGAACGTGGCGATATCAAGCCAGGCGATACCTTGATCGAGGCCACCAGCGGGAATACGGGCATTGCGCTGGCCATGGCGGCTGCGATGCGGGGCTACAAACTGATCCTGATCATGCCTGAGCACTTGTCGATCGAGCGGCGGCAGACCATGCGCGCCTTTGGCGCCGAATTGCAATTGGTGAGCAAAGAGGCGGGCATGGAAGGTGCGCGCGATCTGGCAGTCTCGATGGAAAAGCAAGGGGTTGGGCGAATTCTGGACCAGTTCTCCAACCCGGACAATCCGGAGGCGCATTACCGCACCACCGGACCTGAAATCTGGCGGGATACGGAAGGCCAGATTACCCATTTCGTTTCCAGCATGGGCACGACCGGCACCATCATGGGGTGTTCGCGTTATCTGAAAGCGCAAAACGCAGCGATTCAAATTGTGGGTGTACAGCCCGACGAAGGTGCGCAAATTCCCGGTATTCGAAAATGGTCGGCAGAATATGTCCCCAAGATTTGTGACTATGATCGTGTTGACCGCATGATTTATGTCAGCCAGTTCAATGCAGAAGAAACGACCCGCCGCATGGCGCGCGAAGAGGGCATCTTTGCCGGCATTTCGTCTGGCGGCGCGTTATGGGCTGCGCTGCAGTTATCAAAGGAAGTCCAGGATGCCGTCATCGTTTCCATCGTGTGCGACCGGGGCGACCGCTATTTGTCCACCGGCGTATTCCCCGCGTAACTAAGCGATTAATCTGTAGTGGCTAAAACCAAAACGATATTCAGCTGCACCGAATGTGGAGGCACCTTGCCCAAATGGCAAGGCCAGTGCCCGCATTGCAACGCCTGGAACACGTTGGTCGAGTCGATCGCAGAATCCGCCAAGCCGCGATTTCAGTCCCTGGCGGCCAATAGCACAATTCAATATCTGCACGACGTAGAGGCTTCCGAAGAGAGTCGCATCGCGACCGGTATCGGTGAACTGGATCGTGTTCTCGGTGGGGGCCTGGTGCCCGGTGGGGTCGTATTGATCGGCGGCGATCCCGGCATCGGTAAATCCACCTTGCTGCTGCAGGCGCTTGCCGGGCTATCGGGACAACGCAATACGCTTTATGTCAGTGGGGAAGAATCATCGCGCCAGGTCGCGTTACGCGCGCGACGTTTGGGTTTGCCTGAGACCAATCTGCCTGTGTTACCGGAGATACGGCTCGAAGCCATTCTGGGGCACCTGTCCACGCTCAAGCCCGAAGTCGCCGTGATCGACTCGATCCAGACCGTTTACTCAGAAGCGCTCACCTCCGCCCCCGGCTCGGTGGCCCAGGTCCGTGAATGTGCTGCGCAACTGACACGGCACGCCAAGCAGACCGGTATGGTGATCATATTGGTGGGCCACGTCACCAAGGAAGGTGCGATTGCCGGCCCACGCGTGCTTGAACACATCGTCGACACCGTGCTGTATTTTGAAGGCGACACCGGATCAAGCTTCCGACTGGTGCGTGCGTTCAAGAACCGCTTCGGCGCAGTCAATGAAATCGGCGTTTTTGCGATGACCGAAAAAGGGCTCAAGGGTGTCTCCAATCCATCGGCCATTTTTCTGTCACGCCATGGCGAACCCGTGCCAGGTTCCTGCGTGCTGGTCACGCAAGAGGGTACCCGTCCGTTGTTGGTCGAAATCCAAGCGTTGGTCGATTCCAGCCATGCGCCCAGCCCGCGCCGGCTTTCGGTCGGCCTGGAGCAGAATCGTCTGGCCATGCTGCTCGCCGTGCTGCACCGCCATGCCGGCATCGCCTGTTTTGATCAGGACGTGTTTGTGAACGCGGTGGGCGGAGTGAAAATCTCTGAGCCGGCGGCAGACCTGGCGGTACTCGCGGCCATCGTTTCGTCGCTGCGCAGTCAGCCCTTGCCAGACAAACTGGTGATGTTTGGCGAGGTTGGATTGGCAGGTGAGATTCGCCCCGTGCAGCGAGGGCAGGAGCGATTGAAGGAAGCCGCCAAGCTTGGCTTTACCCAGGCCATCGTGCCGGCGGCCAACCAGCCCAAGCAAGCCATTCCTGGGATGCAGGTGCATGCGGTCCAGCGCCTCGACGAAGCCATGCGATTTTTCCGCGAGGCCGGTTGAAGCGCGATGGCTACCAGGCGCGCGTGCCCGAGAGCAGAAGACTTGGCGACTTCGCGTGCAGCGGGATCCTTCATGCCATGACTGCGTCGAATTTCACACTGCCTGATAATGTGCTCGACCTGTTGCTCGACGCGGTTTGCGTGGTCGACGAACAGGGCATTTTTCTGTCAATTAGTGCAGCGGGCGAGCGCATATTTGGCTACCGGTCCGACGAGATGATCGGCAAGCCGATGATCGACTTTGTTCTGCCGGAGGATCGCGAGCGGACGCTTGCAGCAGCCGCAGAAATCAATCACGGGCGCCTGTTCCCCTGCTTCGAGAACCGTTATCTGCATAAGAACGGCCAGGCGGTCCATATCATGTGGTCGGCGCGCTGGTCGGCCGAAGACCGCGTGCGCGTTGCGGTAGCGCGCGATATCAGTGAGCGTAAACATGCGGACGCCATTCGTGCCGCGCTGTATGCCATCTCTGAAGCCGCGCATGTAGAAGATGATTTTGCAGCATTGTTTCGGCGTATCCACGAGATAGTGCTGGCATTCCTGCCAGTGAGTGCATTTACGGTTGCGCTATTTGACGACTCGACCGATACCCTGAGTTTTCCCTACCATATCGACGCGTGCCAGCCCGTTCCGGATACGTCTGACGCCGCACGGTTGGCTAGACGTGTGATGAGTTCTGGGGAAGTTCAGCTTGCCCCGATTGACGCGACTCCTGATGAGCTGGTGGCGCTTACGTTTGGCGTACCGTTGATTGCCAAGAGCGGTACGCTCGGCGCACTGGTCATCAAACGCGAAGTGGTCCATACACGCAGCGACGACAAGGATTTCGAGCTATTGCAGTTTATTTCGGCGCAGATCGCCAGCGCGATCGAACGCAAGCAAATGGAGGTCAGGCTACAACATCTGGCACGACATGATTCTCTGACCGGGTTGCCAAATCGCGCCCTATTCCATGATCGTCTCCAGACCGCGCTGCGACTGGCGGAGCGCAATGCGGCGCAGTTGTCCCTGCTTTACATTGACGTCGACCGTTTCAAGGAAGTAAACGATACGCTCGGTCATGATGTGGGCGATCGGTTACTGCAGGAAATTGCACGCCGTTTGACGCAAAGCATCCGCGAATCGGATACGGTCGGCCGCCTTGGTGGTGACGAGTTCGTGATTCTGCTCAACAACACCGCGTTATCAGCGCACGCGGCACAGGTTGCCGAGACGATCCGCGTCGCCTTGAATCAGCCCTATGAGCTTGGCGAACACCGGGTGCATGTTTCACCCAGTATCGGCGTGGCACACTACCCTGAACATGGGGCAGATTATGAAGTGTTGCTGCGTCACGCCGACCAAGCCATGTATGGTGCAAAACGAAAAGGCGGAAACCAGTTTCAGCTGGGCGCAGGCTCACGCCCACACGGACCAGCAGATGACGTACCGCAGTGAGCGTGATCGTTGGCTGGCCGCCGTCTCGGCAGCCAGCCTCAGCTTAGTAGTTGACCGTGCTCGCGGGTGTCATGAAACGCGACCTTGGGCCAGCGTTCCTGTGCGAGGTTGAGGTTCACCCGAGTATCGGCCAGATATACCAGGTTGCCGTCGACATCATTTGCCAGCTTGAGCGAGTTGGATTTGGTGAACTCGGCCAGATGCTGGGCATCCGGGCAGGTCACCCAGCGCGCAGTGTAGATGCCGGCGTTCTCGAACGTTGCGTCGACGCCGTATTCGGTTTTGAGGCGATGGGCGACGACTTCAAATTGCAACTGACCGACGGCGCCGATCAGCAGGGTGTTGTCGACGAAGGGTTCGAACACCTGCACAGCGCCTTCTTCACCCAGTTCCAATAAGCCCTTGTTCAATTGTTTGGCGCGCAACGGATCGCGCAGACGCGGGCGGCTGAACAGTTCGGGGGCAAAATAGGGGATGCCTTTGTATTGGAGGGCTTCGCCTTCGGTGAGGCTGTCGCCAATGTGTAGTTGGCCGTGGTTGTGAATGCCTATGATGTCACCGGCGACGGCGTCATCCATGCGGGTGCGCTCGTTGGCCATGAAGACGACCGCGTTTGCGATTTTCATGTCCTTGCCCGTGCGGCGGTGGCGCACTTTCATGTTAGGGCTGTAGCGTCCTGAACAGACGCGAAAGAAGGCGATACGGTCGCGGTGCTGTGGGTCCATATTGGCCTGAATCTTGAACACGAAGCCCGTGAATTTGGGTTCGGTAGGGTCAACCCGACGTTCGATGGCTTCGCGCGGCTGTGGTGGCGGGGCCCAGTCGGCCAGCGCATGCAGGACTTCGCGTACGCCGAAGTTATTGATACCCGAACCGAAAAAAACGGGCGATTGTCTGCCTTGCAAAAATGCGTTCAGATCGAAGCTGTCGCCGGCACCGCGCACCAGTTCAAGTTCTGACAGCAGGGTGTCGGCTTCGAGCGGAAAGCGTTCCTTCAGGGCTTCATCAGCCAGGCCTTGTAACGATTCAAATTGCTGATCGGCATTTTCTTCGCCGGCCTTGAAACGTAGCACTTCATTGTTGAGCAAGTGGTAGACGCCCTGAAAGCGTTTGCCCATGCCGATCGGCCAGGTCACGGGTGCGCACTGTATTTTCAGGATCGATTCGATCTCGTCGAGCAATTCCAGTGGCTCGCGGACTTCGCGGTCCATCTTGTTGATGAAGGTGATGATGGGGGTGTCGCGCAGGCGACACACTTCCAGCAACTTGATCGTTTGCTCTTCCACGCCCTTGGCGGCATCGACGACCATGATCGCGGCGTCCACGGCGGTGAGCACGCGGTAGGTGTCTTCCGAAAAGTCTTTGTGACCGGGGGTGTCGAGCAGGTTGAAGACGCAGTCGCCGTGTGTGAACTGCATCACCGAGCTTGCGACCGAAATGCCGCGCTCACGCTCGACCTCCATCCAGTCCGAGGTGGCATAGCGTCCGCTCTTGCGTGCCTTGACCGTGCCGGCCATCTGGATGGCGCCGCCGAACAGCAGCAGCTTTTCGGTCAGCGTGGTTTTACCCGCATCGGGGTGCGAGATGATGGCGAAGGTGCGTCGTTTTTTGACGTCGCGCACCAGGGTGGGGTCGCCGGAACGTGCCGGTGAACTCGGAGTGGATTCCATGGGGGCGGGCATGCGGATATGAAGCAGGACGCCATTTTATGCTATTTCGGCCTGGTTGCCTTGTAGAGGATGCCAGCGTGATTGGCCAGGCAACCAGGTAGACGCGTTCTGTGCGGTATGGATACATAAAAACAGGGGGCTCATCGCCCCCTGTTTCAGTCTGCCGTGCTTATTTGCAATCGCAGTTTTGTGTTGATTTTTTGACGCGTTTCCGTTTCTTTTTGACAGGTTTCACCAGGTTGGACACGTTTGCTTTGGTCGTGGCCAGCACCTGCTCGCGTTGAATCTTCCAGCGATTACCCTCGCGTACCCATTCCATGCGCTTGTCTACTTCATCCCGATAGTTGGCGGAGGTGTAGGTTTGCTTGAACTCGGTGACGCCTTTATCGGCTTCGGGGTTGCTGACTTTCAAGCCGTCAATTCCGACGGTGATATTGCCGGGCTTGCTGAGGCGGACTGCCCGTTCGCTCGACCACTTGGTGAGCGAAACGCCGTCTTCTGGCGTGAAGCTCTTCGCGTAATACTCACGATAGCGTGGGAAGTCTTTGGACGACCAGGCTACAGCCCATCCAGCCAGTGCCTGCGGGAGCGTTTCTGGCGGAACGGCAACCGGAAGGGGGGCGATAGGCTTGGCCGGGGCGGCCTCGACTTTGCGCGGTGCGAGGATGTCGCTCGACACGGTAACCAGCGGGACTACTGCCGGACATTGGCTCGCGGGGTCAACCTGCCAGCGATCCTGGCCCAACTCTTTGAGTGTGGGCAAATTGTCGCGGCCTACTTGCAAGGCGGCCAGCAGATTCCCCATGCCCGCTTGGGTCCGGACGTAGGCGATGGCGCGTTCATAGGATGCGTTTACGTAGGCGCGGCGTGCTTGAAAGTACTCGTTTTCGGTATCCAGCAAATCGAGCAGGGTGCGCTGTCCGATGTCGTATTGCTTGTGATAGGCCTCGCGTGCCTTCTCAATCGATAATTGGTGTTGATCAAGAAAACCCAGTTGACGTGTGAGGTTTTCAACGTCGTGGTAAGCAATGGAAACTGTTTGGCGAACGTCGCGACACGCCTTGTCGCGCAAGTCCTTGGAAACGTTCAGCCGTTCGGCATATTGGCGAACGAGGGCCCGGTCTGAGCCTCCTTTGAACAAGTTGTAATTCAGAACGAGTTCAATGACTTGATCGTCGCGTCGCCCTTCAATGCCATTGTTGTTGTTGGAAACATCCTTGCGGGCGCGCAAATCCACGCGCGGGTGAAAATTGGACTGACGGCCGCTGGCCTCGGCCTGCGCGGAGCGAACGTTCTCGATGGCGGCATTAAAAACCGGATTACCCTGGTAGGCCTGTTTCAAGGCTTCTTCAGCGCTGGCTGGAATACCCTGCGAATATAACTCGGGTTGAACCATGTCATTGGACGGCAGTTCTCCGACCAAACGCAGATAACGGGCGCTGACATCATTCAGGTTGCTGGACTCGGTGAGCATATTCGATTGAGCCAATGCCAGGCGGCCACCTGCCTGCTCAAAGTCAACCCGGCGTCCAACCCCCGCCTGAACGCGCTCCTGAATCTGATTAAAAACTTGCTCGTGCTGGGCGTAGTTTTCTTTTGCCAGCGCGGCGAGTTCACGGTAGCGCAGTACATCGAGGTAGGCGCGTGTGGTTTCCAGTGCCGCCGTTTCGGAGGCGTCGAGCACTTCGTAGTAGCGTACCAGCTTGGCATAGGCGAGCCTGGCCACTTCATCGCGCGTCGAGAAGCCATCGTAAAGCATCTGATTAAACGACAGCACGGCGCCGCGCCGCGTTAAATTGGTGTCGGCCTGGTTGGGTTGGGACAGGTTTTCGCGGCCAATGCCTGTGGTGAGATCGACGCGCGGATAGTAACCACCGCGCGCCACATCCTGTTCATACTGAGAAGACAGGAACGTATGCCAGCGTGCCTGAACTTCCGGATTGCTGGAGATGGCATTCTTGACTGCCTGCTGTAGAGTTACAGGCGTTTGAGCAGCCACAGGCGAGACAAGCAAGCCCATGACTGCCAAGAACACCACGACGTTTCTTCCTCCCATTCCTTCAGCCTCCTGATTCGATACCGATAACTTATATAGATTGTTTCCGCATTATTGTACGCAAAACTCATACCAGCACAGCATATGACTCAAACTTTCATTGCATGCAGTTCCTCACGGGATTGGATTGACTTGAACTTACACTTGAAAAATGAATACTGCGGGGTGATTTTTATTGCCTTGAGAGGCATTGATGGCGTTGCTATTCGCGTTTTCGCTGGGCATGTTGCCGGTGTGAGCCGAGCTTGGGTTTTCTAGGCCGTGATGCTGAGAGTTCAACGCCTTGTTGGAAAATTGGCCTTGCCAGGGACGCTGTTCTTGTTATTTTCCGGCGTGACCCTTGTTTTTGCTGGGGTTGATCTGGATCGTATGTTGCTTCTGGCCAGTCAACGGTATGGCGATGCAGGGGCCAGTTCAGTGGCAGCCTGGCGTGAATTGCTGACCAGTTCGACGGGTCAGCCCGAAACGGTCAAGCTCAAGCGCGTCAATGATTTTTTTAATCGACGGGTTCGCTTTGGCGAAGATCGGGATATTTGGGGTGTGGAAGACTACTGGGCGACGCCGCTTGAGGTATTGGGTCGCTCGGAAGGTGATTGCGAGGATTTCGCCATTGCCAAGTATATGACGCTCAAACTATTGGGTGTTTCGTCCGAGAAGATGCGGCTGACGTATGTCAAGGCGCGCCTCGGAGGGCCGCAGAGCAGCATCGTTCAGGCCCATATGATCCTGAGCTATTATCCCGCGCCAGAGGATGAGCCATTGATTCTGGATAACCTGATTTCGGATATCCGTCCTGCATCCCGCCGCCCCGACCTGACCACGGTCTTTGGTTTTAATACCGAAGGGTTGTGGGTAGGTGGGGCCGCACCGCGTGCAGGGGCATCAGCAACACGGCTTTCAAAATGGCAAGCCGTGTTGCTCAAAATGCGGAGCGAGGGAATCGAATGACGTACTATTTGTTCAGGGACCTGTTATGACACTCACCAAGCAACTCTGGCTTGCCGTTGCGGCCATCATGACCATCGCGTTCGGAATCAGCTTTCTGGCCAGCGCCTGGTCAGCCAAAAGCTATCTGGAAGACCAGCTTCGTTTGAAGAATGTGGATAACGCCAACTCGCTGGCCTTGTCGATGTCTCAAATGGACAAGGATCCCGTGCTGATCGAATTACTGGTCTCGGCCCAATTTGATATTGGCCACTACAAACTGATCAAGCTGGTTTCACCTACGGGCCAACTCATGATCGAGCGTGTCAGTGAAGCCACCCATGACACGGTTCCGGCATGGTTTGTCCGATTGATACCGCTGGCGACGGTTCCGGGTGTGGCGCAGGTTCAGGATAACTGGCGCCAGTATGGGACGTTGACCGTGATCAGCAACAACCAGTTTGCCTATCAGGCCTTGTGGCAAGGCAATATTCGATTGCTGCTCTGGTTTTTGGCGGGTGCTATTTTGTGCGGCGTGATTGGTACGCTGATATTACGCGCGATCACACGCCCGTTGGGCGAGGTGGTCAAACAGGCAGAAGCGATAGGGGCCAGACGATTTATCACGATCGAAGAGCCTCGTACACGCGAGTTCCGCAGTGTGGTGCGTGCGATGAATGCACTCTCCGGTCAGGTGCGCGGCATGCTGGACGAAGAATCGGCCCGGTTGGAGCGTTTGCGTCGTGACGCGCAGCATGATGCCCTGACAGGCTTGTTGAATCGCGAGCACTTCCTCAACAAGATTCAATCCGAACTTGAAGGCGAGCACACAGCCCCCGCTGGCGGGCTATTCATTCTGCGTTTGCCTGATTTGATCGGCTTGAACAAACGGCTTGGGCGCGAGGCAACGGATGCTTTGCTCAAGCTGCTGTCCAATGCTTTGCAGGAATCCTGTCCAGACGAGCCTTGCCTGATTGGGCGCTTGAACGGATCGGATTTTGCCGTGCTGGCGCCAGATGTGGATTCGGTGGCCGAACTTGCACGCACACTATCGGCTCATGCCTTGTTATCGATCAATGATCCGAGTTCCCCCACCGAACACCTGGTTCTGCTGGGTGCGGCCATTTACCGGCATGGCGAGGCGTTGTCGCAGGTGTTATCGCGCGCGGATATGGCGCTGAACCGGGCAGAAAGCGAAGGGGGTAGTGCGGTCGAACTGGACAATGCCAATGTGGAATGGAAGCCTGCGGCGAGCCTGGTATCTGCCTGGCAGGTGTTGATCGATACCGCCTTGAATCTGAAGCGGGTTCAGTTTGCCACTTATCCGGTATTGAGTGGGCAGGGTGCGTTGATTCATTACGAAGCGCCAGCTCGCATGCAGGTGATTCAAAGTTCGCTGTGGATGTCTGCCCAGGAGTTTATGCCCTGGGCCAGCCGGCTCGGCTTGATCGAACGTATTGATGAAGCCGTGTTTGAGCATGCCATGGATTGGTTGCAGTCGAACGAGGGGCCGGTGTGTATCAATGTGTCGCCGCAGTCAGTGTGCGACCCCATGCTGGTGGCGCGCTATTACCATGCACTCAAGGCGAACCCCGGGATTGCTCATAAATTGTGGATCGACATCCCTGAATTTGTTGCGTATCGACATGCCCGGGAATTCCGGGTGTTCTGCGACACGTTGAAACCACTGGGCTGCAAAATCGGGCTGGAGCATGTGGGCAATCAGATCTGCCACATGGGTGAACTATATGACGTGGGCCTGGATTATCTGAAGATCGATAGCGCGATCATTCGCGACATCGATCAGAACCAGGGCAACCAGACTTTCCTGCGGGGCTTGTGCACCATTGCGCACACCATGGGCATGATGACGCTGGCTGAAGGGGTGCTCAATCAACGCGAAGCCATGTGTTTGACCGAACTGGGGTTCAATGGCATGACCGGACCGGGCATTACGCTTGGCTGATTAGCCGGGTCATGTCGGCAGATTTAAATCGTCTCGTCTGATCCGCCCAACAGATTGAGCGCTCCAAGCGTTTGGCGCATGGAGCGACGCTCCATCAGCTTGGATTGCACGGCAACCGGCAGGTCTGTGATGCTGATTACATTCTTTGTGATCAGCAGGTCGATCAAATCCTCAAGCGCCCGAATGAACTTCAAATCGGACGTTTCCAGAGGGTTGGAGTCGCCTCCCATGAGCGCAAAAAATGTTTGTAATTCGGGCGAATCGCTTGCCAGCTCTTCTGCTGATTCAATGGTCGGCATGCTGCCGACGGCAATGATTTGCCCTGAGTGGTCACGTTTAACAAATGGCATGGCTATCCTTGGGTGGCATGTCTGTATCCTTCCGCCACATTAATCCGTGATCAGTTTGCTGCGCGACAGCAGATCGGTGATGACCGCATCATTATTGGCAAATCCCGCGATCAAGTCCACGCCATTCAATGTAATGGTCTGATCTTCGGCACCCGCGGAATACCCGCTTGAAAAGCCTCCGGTACTGCTGACGTGCACGACGGTATCCGCACCGGATTTTTCAAAGAACAGGAAGTTGCCCAGGTTAGCGCTACCGCCTGTGGAAATTTCTCCAACCAGCAGGTCACGCAAATCCAGCTTGTCACCGACCGCGGTGTTGTCGAAATCGGTAATCGTATCCCGGGCCGGGGTGCCGGGTGCACCCCGGTCGGCCAGCATCCAGCGGAAGGTGTCGGCACCCAGACCACCGGTCATCGTGTCGTTGCCTGAGCCGCCAATCAAAAGGTCATTACCCGCGCCGCCGTCGAGAATATCGTTGCCCGCGCCGCCTTCAAGCCGGTCAGCACCATCGCCGCCGAAGAGCTGGTCGTTGCCACCATTGCCGATCAGGACATCGTTACCCGCGCCTCCGTACAGGAAGTCGGCATTGTTTCCGCCGATCAGGATTTCATCGTCGCTGGTGCCGTGGATGGTATTGCCTGAAACGTTATAGACATCGACTTTTGCCGTGGTGGAGGTCGAGTTCTCGGTCAAGGTGTATTCAAATTCACCTGCAACCCCCAGCGGGCCGTTCACCTGGTCGATGGTCAAAAGCAGGTTGTAGTTCGTATTGGTGGTGCCCGATGTTTGCAACCGGACGAAGAATTCACCATCCTGCGGCGCATTGAACCAGGCGTTGGGGGCGTTACTCACGTTTGCCAACGCCACAATCTGCCAGACACCATTCGTATCCCGGTATTCGACCTGGCCATTGATGGTTTGCGACTGGTTATCCACATCGATAAACAGGCGCTCGCCATTGAATAGCTGCACCTTGAAATAGTCGACATCGCGACCGGCCCCGGTGTTGGCTAGCACGCCGCTATACACCTGAGTGCTGCCGGCCACATCCACTGCCCAAGCCTGACCACCCGGTAATGTGGTTCCGAAACGGCTGCGATCGGTCAGGTTGACGGCGTTTTCACGGGTATCGCTCTGCGGTTGCGACGCGCTATCAAAAGGTGCCTCGTTCATCACTGCGATCACGCGCGCAGGAATGCCGCTCGATGTAAAGCTGACGGTCGAGGTCCCACTGACCGTACCGTTCACGGCACCTTGTGTGCTGGTGATGTTGCCGGTGCCGCTCATGGCGTCGTTATGCAGGAGCGCTGCCGCCGAAATCTGGATCGGTGTGCCGACCGCAACGTTGGTGAGCACGATGTCGCGGTTGGCATCCAGGTTGGCGACGTAATCCAGGTTGATGGTCAGATTAATGGTTTTTGTGTCGCCATCACTATCAATAGCCGTGACTGGGAATACTTCCGATTGCCCTTGCGTGGTTGTATTGAGGGTCAGCTGATAAGAATAGGCGCCAGTGAGGAAGTTGACGGTGAACTCTCCTCCCTTGGCTGTATAGACCGTTACGCTGGCTGGCCCACCGCTTACATAGGAGTAGGTCGTGCCATCCACAACGACGCTTTGCAAGCGGCCGCCATCCGCTCCCATCAGGAAGCCACTGGTGCCGTTCGACGACAGCACGGAGACGTTACCAATCACCACCCCGCCATCCACAGTTGCCAGCAGCGTTGTCGCGAGATCGTTGGCGTTTGCGACGACTTTTGCATAGTCTTCCTGGCCGTCGCTATTGGCATCCACATTGGGATAGGCAATCGGAAGCAGGGAAGCCAGACCCACGCTGCCAATTCCGATACCGAACGAGATGTCGCCATTGGCTGTCACAAAGGACTCCCATTGTGACTGCAAGGTTGAGTTGACGGTGTAGCCTGAGTTTGGATCGCCATCCGAGATGAAATAGAACAGCGTTTTATCAGCTGGAGGTTTGGTAAAGCCATTCATGACGGCGTTGAGTGCGGTGGAATACTGCGTTCCTCCACCTGCCTGCACGTTGGAGAGGTAGTCAATGGCACCGTATTTGTCGTCCACGTACCAGTTGGACTCCTTCACATCCGAGGCAAAATCAACGATCTGCACGTTGACGTTACCCAGGTCGTCATAGCGTTCGAGCAGTTGCGCCAGCGCTGCTTTGGCAATGTTCATGCGCACCGTTGTTGGGTCAAAGCCTGCAGCCGATGACCAGTTGCCCGAGGCGTCCTGCGCCATACTGCCCGAACGGTCCAGCACGATGACCAGGTTATAGGTCAGCGCGGTCGATGCAGCTTGCAAGGTGTGGCTGACGTTGCTGCCAATCGGTGCATCGTCCACGATGGTGACGGTTAGATTGGAGCTCGACGTCTGGCCATTAAAGCTATCGGTGAGCGTGTAGTTGAATACGGGCCTGTCGTTCACACCTTCGGTTGTGGCGCCACTCAACGTGTACCTGTAATCACCCGCCTGGAAGCCGTTGAATGCCTGCGTATAGACCGTGAGCGTGCCCGTTGAGTTGCTGATGGTGATTACACCATTGGCTCCGGGTGCTTGCCCAGCGACGTTAGTAATGCTGGTTGTGCTGCTTACGCCCGAGTCGTTGGAGAGCAGGTTGCCTGTTGCCGTTGTGGCGAGAAGGCCTGGCGTGGTGCCAGAGGCCAGACCTGCTTCATAGACGTTTCCGACATCGGCAACGGCCGTAGCTTGTGGGTCCGTGCGTACGGTGAGCGTAGTGGTCGACACGCTGCCGTCAGCATCTTGCAGTGTGTAGTTGAATGCATCCGGCACCACCCCGTTCAGGTTCGGTGCAAACGACACCGCGCTGATCAGGTAGTTGTCGTTGACGCGGCCAAAGACAATGTACTGCATGTTGGCAACGTTGATATTGGCATTCACGATGTCACTGTTATTGCCACTGATCGTGCCTGAGGACAGCAAAATGCCGTTCTTATCGTATGCGGTCCAGGACGAGGTATTGCCGTTGCTCAATCCGGTTAAGGTGACTGCGACACTGTTGACGGTCGTTTTCAGGTTCATCACAAGTGACTCACCATTTTCGATGCGTGCGCTGTTGTTTGTGGCGCTGCCTCCTGTTTCGACGCCAATGCCCATGTCGTCCGTGCCACTGCTACGCGTGGTTACGTTGGTGCCGTTGGTCATGGCGTTGATCGAGGTCACGTTCAAATTGCTGCCTGACATCGGCGGTGCGCTGCCATCAAAGCCATAAACATTTACGGCATTGGTCCAGGCGGCTTTGCTCGTGCCAGATACGGCAACCGTGCTGTGAGCAGAGGTGTAGGTGTACGCACCATCCTGTCCAATGACCAAGGTGCCATTGGTGGTTACGACAGTCCATTGCCCGGTGCCCGCATTGAAGCTGCTGGAGACCGGCGTGCCCTGGAAGCTGACATTGCTCAGCGTCGTGGGAGAATCTGCACCCAGAACGTCCGCTCCCCCACCCGAGCCGCCGGCTCCGGTAATCACGTTGCCAGTCACATTGCTGCCGATGCCCACACTATCCACATCAGCATTGGCCACGGGTGCCGTATCGGTGATGTTCAGTGATACGGTTGTCCAGCCAGAGTTGTTGGTTCCGTCAGAAACGCGATACACGAAGCTATCGATATCGGAAATGGCGTCGCTATGGTTGCGAACGGGCGCGGTATAGGTGAACGAGCCATTGGTGCTCATGACAGCCGTTCCGCCCAATGCGGTGGTAATGGATGTAACACCATTGACCGCTATGGCGGCAGAAGCTGCAGTGGTGGCGACAAAAACCGCGGTCAACGTTGTGCCGGGATCAGCGTCCGTATCATTGGCCAAGACACTGCCGCGCGTGGTCGTGCTGCCTTCCGGCGCGCTATAGCTGTCAGCATTGCCAACGGGCGCGCTGTCATTGTCAACAATGGTTGCCGTGCCAGCGGCCGTACCGCCAGCATTAGCGATAGGTGAGCCAGCTGTACGGGTCGCGGTCAGCGTAAAGGTTTCGTTTCCTTCTGCAATCAAATCGTCATTGATCGGCGTGCGCACCAGGACACTGGTCTGCAATGCGGGGATAGTGACGCTGGTCGCGTTGACCCACGTTGTGCCGCCATTCGTTGACACTTGCAGGTTGGTGGCACCGGTGCTGCCATAGTCGACACCACCGCCCGTGGCAGAGTGAACCGCCCCGGGTTTTGAGGAGGCTCCTTTTCCCGAGAGAATGGAGCCATGATGAAGAAATCCAAGACGAACAAATATTCCCCTGAAGTACGTGAACGCGCGGTGCGCATGGTGCAGGAACACCGAGGCGAGTATTCC
>DATCSW010000024.1:0-29642 GCA_036568265.1 Thiobacillus sp. | reverse complement strand
CTGGGCGCTGTGCTGGAGGTCGTGCTGGACGACGGTGCTGTGGTCAAGCGCGGCGTAGTGCAGGCTGCTGGCGGGGGTGGTGAAGATGGCGGGGGCCGGGGCGTCAAGATGAATGACGGGCTGGCTGAAACGTTCGACGGGATCGCCTGCTTGCCGGCCGCCGGGCTGGTGTTTGAGGTGACTTTGGCCGTTGACGGTTTCTGTATAGGTTTGGTCGAGGCTGTCGGTGTAGTCGCGCCAGGGCTGGTGGTTGTGGCTGGCGATGCTGTGGGCGGCGGCGCCTTGGGTGAGGCTCGCGGCAAGTTCGCTGGCTTGTTTGAGCTGGCCGATGGCTTCGAGGCTGTCCATCTGGGTGCTGGGGATGTGCTGGCCGCTGCCGGGCCGGGCGCTGGTGGTGATGAGCATGCCGAGGGCGGCGCGGATGACGCCCCAGCCATCGGTTTTGAGTTCAAAGCCGGTGCCGCGCCAGTGGCCGCGGTAGCTGGTGTGCGGGGCCTGGTGGATGATGTGGCCGGCGTTGTACTGGCTTTGCTGGCACTGGGTTTTAAGTTGCAGGCGGCATTGGCCGGTGGCGTCGTCGAAGATGAGGCGGGCGTAGTCGGCGCCGTCGATGCCGCGGCTGTGCAGGCCGCTGACGGTGCCGGCGTGGTTGGCGCTGCTGTCTTGACCAGCGCTGTAGGGCGGGATGTCTTGCGGGTTGTAGACGCTGCCGATGACGAGCGGGCGGTCGGGGTCGCCGTCGAGGCATTCGACCAGGACTTCGTCGCCGATGCGGGGGGTGAAGTGGCTGCCCCAGTTGGGGCCGGCGAGCCATTCGGCGACGCGTACCCAGGTGCCGCTGGTGTGGTCGCCGGCCGCGCCTTCGCTGGTTTCGATGGGGGTGTCGGCATTGCCGCCGGGGTTGGGCTGGCTGCCACGCTGCCAGTGAAACTGGATCTTGATGCGGTGGTCGCGTTCGCTGGTGTTGGCGTCCGGCGCGCTGTCGGGCAGGCCAGTGACGAGTGCGGTTTGGGTGGGCACCACGGGCGGCGGCAGACGCGGCGGAACGATGAGCATGGGCTGGGCGTCGCCACCACTCAAAGCTACGGCGCGGATGGCGCTGAACTGGTTGTAGTAGCTGCCGTGTTCGGCCTGGCCTTGGGGGTTGCCGGGATTTTTAAGGCCGGTTTGGACATTGTTGGCGGCGTAGTGGGCCACGCTTAATACGGTGAGTTCGGGAATGCTGGCAGCGCTGCTCTGAGAGGCGCCGCTTCCGGCGCTGATGGACTGCATTAAGTAGTCAAAGTCGGGAACGAAGTCGGCGTGTTCGGTGAGGGTAAAGCGCACAAACGGCGCGAGGCTGCGAACAGCGCTGCTGCCGTGGTAGCGGTGGCTATTGAGCAGGCTGGCGTGCTGGGCGAGCTCGGCCTGGCGTTGGGCTTCGTCAGCGTTTGTATATCGGTAGGCGCCGTGGCCACGGTAGTCTTCCAGTGTGGGGGCATTGGGATACGGGTCAACACCGGCCTGCCCGGCCGGCGCGGTGAGCGTTTTATAGTCCCAGCTGCTGCGCACAACGCGGTTAACGGGCTGGGCATGCTGGAGCGAGAGGTGGTTGATGCGGTCGTCGCCCAGGGCGCTGCTGATGCGGCCATAGGTAATGGGCGGCACCGCGGTGAGCGGGGTGTCTTTGTCGATGAGGACGAGGGTGTGGCCGAGGGTGCCGGCGCTTGCAGGCTGGGGGGTTGCACCCGCAGTGTCGCCCTGCGTGTGTTCAAAGTAGTAGCTGATGCCCTGCTCGCTCCACAACCGGGTGAGAAACTGCCAGTCGGTTTCCTGGTATTGCACTTTGAGCGAATGTGCCGGCAGGGTCTGGTTGATGGCCCAGCGATGCTGGATGTGCGGGGCGTAGCGTTTAAGAATACGGTCGGTGATGTCTTGCGCGCTCAGGTCCTGAAACACCTGGCTGTTGCTTTGCAGGGTGCAGTAATACGTGGCGGGTTCCAGGGTAAATGCGTACCGCGACAAGCCACCATCACTGCCGGTTTGCTCGGCCTGGGTGATGACGCAGCCAAAGCTGCGCGTGCTGTGGTCGGCTTGCAGTACGTCGATATGGGCGCCGCTGCCGAGCAGCTCGTCGAATGACACGTGCGCGCGCATGAGCAAAAACTCAAGCTGAAATCGATACGGCCGGTTGATCGCCTCGGTGCCGTAAAAGCGTTCGACGATCCACGGCAGGTCAAGGCTCGACCCGGAGGGCCCGTCGATGCGCATGCTGACCAGACGGGCATGCTGGCTGTAGCCGGAGAAATCGCCGAGCAGGCCGTGCAGATCGGCCAACTTGGGGAGCGGCGACTGAAACAACGCATCCATGTTGATGCCCTGCCCAATTTGGCCGGGGGCGTTGAACGACGAGGCCGGCAGGTTGCCGGCCAGGGATGTCAAAGATGGAGGCAATCCGCTCATGCTGTGTCCTGAAAAATCTTGTAGCGCGTGCTTGTTTAGGCTTCGGGCTCAGCGTTGCCGGGGGCGCTCGTTTGCAAACCCAGCAGTTCTTCGATGTGGCCCAGGCTGGCGCCATCTTTCACCACGGTACGCAGCCATTCATGCAAAGGCATGTTGCCCCAATGCGCCGCTTTGCTGGCAAGGTAGGCAACTGGGCTATGAGGCTCGGCGTGTCTGAAATATTCAGCCACGTGCTCGAGTTGCTGAAGCGCTTGAGTGCGACTGGTGAACCCCCCTGGCATCACGCCAGAGTCGAGGCTGGTTCTTGCAGTGACCGACGCGTCGGATGCCTGGCCGGCTGGCGTGTCTGTGCTGAGCGCCGTGGACAAGCCCGCTTCCTTGGCTAGACGATTGATCAAACGCTCAGCCTGTGCAAAGGCATCGAACACCGGCGTAAACGAAGGGCCATCCACGCCCAGGCGCACATCGATGGACTGGGCAAGACTTCTCCAGGCAAGCTGCGCCAGGTTAAAACTCCGATGCAGCGTCTCGTAAAACGAGCGTGGCGTTTTTTGCTGACAAGCGGCAAATTTGGCGAGTGTCACTTTGTATTCAGGCAAGCCGTTTCTAAGATCGGGGTCTTTACTGGCTGCATGTTCAAATTGCTGTGCAGCGTCGTAATCCCGGCTGGAATAGGCACGGCCATTGCCCTGTGTAACAGGCAAGGTCGAAACGATTTGCACGCTACGCTGAACAAAGTTAGCCAGGGCGCCAATCCGTAATTCGTAATCACCATCTTCAGGCAAAGGGTGGACCGAATCCCAGTAACTGTCACACAAGCCCTGCAATACATTGCAGCCTTGCAACACACCGTCAAACCCCCGTGTTCTGGCAAGCCCCTCTGCAAGCCATGCCGCCACGCGCAGATCCTTGGTTTGATTGCAAAGCAGCTGGGTGGTCTGCTCGACAACGGACGGCCAGTCTGCCACTTTTAATTCAGTGACCCATTCCCCTTGAGCCAGATAGGGGTCATCCTCTTCGCGCGATTTTTTGATCGCATCAAACTCAATCGAAAAAGAAAAGTCTTCGCCGCTAGGATGTTCATCGCTAATCGGTTGCAGATAGAGACTCACATCGGCATGAGTCATATTGGTTGAGTCAGTATTCATCATCGCGCACTCTCAATTCTGGCCGGTAGCCATTACGAAATCCTGAAATTGAACTTGCCCAGCTTGCTGGCGCTGACCTTGATTTTCTTGATCGCCGAGCCTTCGGCCATTTTGGCCAGCACGCTTTCAGCAATCTCGGGTAGCAAGGTGCCGTTCAAAATGTGATCGACATTGCGTGCTCCCGTATCCACTTCGGTGCAGCGCGACAAGACGGTGTCCACCAGGATCTGGTCGTACGTAAAATCGGCTTTGTGGTTTTCACCGACGCGCGTCTTGATGCGGCCCAGCTTGAGATGGATGATTTGCTCGAGCACATCATCCGCAATCGGAAAATACGGAATCACTTTCATCCGCCCCAAAAATGCAGGTTTGAATGCCTTGTATAAATGTGGCCGTATCAATTCCTCGAGCGCTTCGGCATCAGGCCGGTCACCATTGAGCTTGTTGAGGCACGCCTGCATGATCTGCGACGAGGCCACGTTTGAGGTCAGGATGATGAGCGTATTTTTGAAATCGATTTCACGCCCCTCAGCATCGTCCATGACGCCTTTATCAAACACCTGGAAAAACATTTCCAGCACGTCGGGGTGTGCTTTCTCAATTTCATCCAGCAAAACCACGCTATAGGGGCGACGGCGCACCGCCTCGGTCAACACGCCGCCTTCGCCATATCCCACATAGCCGGGGGGGGAGCCTTTCAAGCCGGATACCGTATGCGCCTCCTGGTATTCGCTCATGTTGATGGTGATGACATTGCGCTCACCGCCATACAACACATCGGCAAGTGCCAACGCGGTTTCTGTCTTGCCTACGCCACTGGGGCCTACAAACAGAAAGACGCCTTTGGGTTTATTGGGATCTTCCAGATTGGCACGCGCCGTACGCACACGCTGGGCAATAGCTTCAATCGCATGGTTCTGGCCCATCACGCGCTGAGTGAGCAAGCTGTTCAGTGTCAGAACAGTCTTGATTTCATCCTTGACCATTTTGCCAAGCGGAATTCCCGTCCATCCAGAGATGATTTCACCCACGATCTGGGCATCCACACAAACAGGCATGAGCGGCATGTCAGCTTGCACATCTGCAAGTTCTTCCTTGAGTTTGGATAGTTGCTTCAGCTCGTTAGAAACGATTTTGGCCGGCTTCTTTTTCGTTTGGGTTTTCTCGCCAGTCGAGTTGGCTTCATGGGAGGCCGACTCCAGCGACTTCATCAATTCGGCAATCTGCTTGACCAGTTCACGCTCTTTTTCCCAGCGCACCTGGTGGTCACTTAAAGCCGCCTGCAATGCATTCCGCTCTGCAAGCAGTTCGCTCAAGCGCACATCATGTGCGCTGCCGGTCGCCTGTTCTTTCTGCAGGGAACGGGTTTCCTGTGCCAGTCGACTCAGCTTTTTCTGGATGTCCTCAATGGTGGCGGGGGTAGCGTTCTGGGCCAGCGCAACCCGTGCACAGGCCGTATCCAGTACGCTGATCGCCTTATCCGGTAACTGTCGGCCGGTGATATAGCGTGCCGACAAGCGGACAGCATCTTCAACCGCACTATCCAGCACCCGAATCCCGAAGTGAGACTCCATCAAGGGAACCATGCCGCGCAACATGGCACAGGCAATCGGCTCACTGGGTTCTTCAATCTTGACTACCTGGAAACGGCGCGCCAATGCGGCATCCTTTTCAAAGTATTTCTTGTATTCGCTCCAGGTTGTCGCGGCAATGGTGCGTAACTCACCACGCGCCAATGCAGGCTTAAGCAGATTAGCCGCATCGTTCTGACCCGCCTGCCCACCTGCGCCTATCATGGTGTGCGCTTCATCGATAAACAGAATAATCGGATGCGGACTACGCTTAACCTCTGTAATGACATTTTTCAGGCGGTTTTCGAATTCACCTTTCACGCTGGCCCCAGCCTGCAACAAACCCAGATCCAGAACATGCAGGGCAACCCCTTGCAACGGTGGCGGAACATCGCCACTTGCGATGCGTTGTGCCAGGCCCTCTACCACAGCTGTTTTCCCCACGCCTGCTTCGCCAGTCAAAATGGGATTGTTCTGCCGGCGCCGCAACAATATGTCGATCGTTTGGCGGATTTCGGTTTCACGGCCAATGACAGGATCGATTTTTCCTTCTTTTGCGCGCGCGGTGAGGTTGCTTGTAAATTGATCCAGCGCCGGTGTTTTACCCAAAGCACCATGGGTTGAAGCCTGTGCGCCGTCTTCTGCCGATGATCCATCTGGCCCATCCGCCATGGCCACTGATTCCTCGGCTTCTTCTGAACGCGCCGTCAACTCAACCAGTTTGTGCTTGAGTTCATCGACCGAAAATTTGGCGAACAAAGGTGAACTGCGCAATGCCAGCTGCGAGAGTTCGTTCTCCGTCAGCAATGCCAGAAGCAGATGACCACTGCGAATCCGGGTGGTTTGCGCATCCAGGGAAGCCAGCAACCAGGCATGTTCCAGCAGCTTGGGCAAATGCGCTGAAAAAACGGGAGTGCGGCTATTGCCACTTTTGAATTCGGATATCTCCCGATGCAAATCACGCTCCAGGGCAGTGGAACTAATCTCATATCGCTTCATCAGCAAACTCAGATCGTTTCCGGATGATTCCAGTAGAGCCAGAAACAGATGCTCTACTTCAACCTCATAGTGCCCACGTGTCACGCAGAGATTGACTGCCCGCTCAGCTGCCATGCGACAGACCGAATTCAGTTTGGAGATGAGCGTTTTCAAATTAGTCGACATTGCCTTGCATACCTAAATTCTGATCCCGGAAGCAGCCGGGTAATGATTCAATAAACTGCTGAACGAGCTTTCTCGAAGTCCGCGCGCTTCTTCAAGCCCAAAGACTTCATCCGATACAGATAGGATTGCCCCTCTGGCGAATTAAAAAAAGCAAGGACACCTTGCCTGACAGGCTGCCTGGACCATTTATAGGGGCTTGAAAAGCTGAAAGGACGCGGTATCAAATTAATCGCGTTAAGATTTTGTCCACTTGCCACAACCAGTTTTCCAAAAGCTTCATATGTGGCATAGGTCACAGGCCAGTCCAACGCCTGCATGCCGAATATCACCTCCAGCACACTTCTCATTTGATTCGCTTCGTTACGATCGATCTGGTCCATCCTGTTTCCTTTCACTGTTCGTTCAACACTGTCGCCATTCAGGCGGCCGTTGCTTCTACTTCATACATCGCGTCATCTGAATCCTGATTGGCCGAATGCGTTTGCAAAAACGTGTCCCATCCCAATCTGGCTGGTTGCTGAAGATTGCCCAACTGGGCAGAAAATATGTCTTCTTTCTTCAGCAACAAACGCACTTCATACTCAAAACTCTGGCCCAGACTCAGCGCGAGCAAACGGGACAGTGAGCGAGCCGATTTTCCATAAGGTAAAAATGACAAGAACTGCTGGCGACTCATCGGGCCAATCAATATGCGTAAGCGTGTTTGGCGCTGCCAAACACGCTCTCCACAAAAACTGCTAACACCTAATTCGGCGTAGGTTCCAGATAACGATGTGCGCTGATCGAGCGGAATCAAAAACCAACGCCCGACGAACTGCTCAATTTCAATTGGAATCCTGAAATAATCGGACAAGACATTGCGCACGTTCCATGCGGATACAGGACGCTGCCGAAGAATGCCGGCATAGTGCGCAATCGATTCGTCATAGATGTCTTTGTTGCCATCCTGAAGCTGAGACCGAACCTGGTCCTGATTGCAGCCTGTAAGCGCTAAAAGCAGTGGCGTAAAACGGTTTTTCCTATCTTGCTCATACTGAACAGGCAGGCGGTATTTCTTCCATGCCTCGTAAAACATCGCAACCATGCGGTTGGAAAAGACATCCAGAAATGCGCGCGCAGCACGGTCACGGTGCAGACTTTCCCGCTCGATCAGTTTTTCAGTGTAATGCCTGGGCATGGCGCCCATCGGACCAGTCAGGCCAATGAATGTAGGCGTGATTTCATAGGTATCGAGTTGCTCAGGTTCAGTTTCCTGATCCGAATCTCGATCAGAGCGGTCATCAAGTTCGACAGGCTTGGAATATCGTGTAAAAAGCTCGATCTCGCTTGGCGGAAACGATAGCATCAAGGAATTCCTGAAACAGATTCTCTCGCCCGCCAGGCCTGTTTTGATTCCTTTATTGATAAAAGATTTTTCAAGGACCCGTACAGCCTGGAAAAACTCAAACCGATAAGGATTCTCGATCAGAGAATCGATTACGCTAATGCTAGATGGCCGTTTCTGGGTGGGCATCGGATGATCTCTTCTCCGGTGTTAACCGAACGAAATACAAGTTGCGTAAAACTGTTGGCATGCACATACATGCCAAAAAAATGGTCCAGCAATTGAGCGAACAAATGTATGCCCGTTCCGACAAACCCGTCCTCATCGAGTGTGATCGTGATCTCAATGCCTCGCACAAAAGCCGGAAACGGATTTCCAGACACGCGCGTAACCGATGGCTTCTGGTCAATGCTGACAATGGCCTCAATCATTCTTCTGTTCTGCAAGCTCCCATTTGTGTTGTAAAGAGACAAAGCTTCACGTAGCACTCCTCCGCCATGAGTGGTCAGCGAGAAGTGATTCAGGGTGAGATGGGAGACCAGTCGCCATTGACTGCCACGTGTTCTGGCAAAGCGATGTGTTTGAGTCGGTTTGCGCAGCATCGAAATTGTGCGCGCAACGCTTCCCCTCTCCAGGAAAAGATCGCCGCCGGCCTGGCCATAAGGCATTTGGCCCGGAAGGTCACGATTGGTACACGTCAAGCTCATGGAAACCGTTTCCGTCTGGCTTTTGGTGGGGTCAAAATCGACATCGACCAGACTGATTTGATACTCAAAACCTGGGCTGATTTCGGCCAGAGATTCATCGCACGTCAAATGCCAATAACTGGACTGCCCCGACTCATCACCATGTTTGAGTGAATAGAATGAGCGATATTCCTGAATACTTTCGCCTTGCGGCGTTTGAATCACCTTGTGAACAGAATCGAGTGAATAGAGTTCGTAGGCATAAGGACGGCGATAATCCGCAACCACCGGGTATTCAAACTGTTCATGCGTAAGCCTGATGGGATCGGCACGCTGTTTGAACAAGTTCACGATCGGTGTGCAATGCAATTTTAAATGTTGCGGGCCGACTTGCTCGAGCAGCCGCTCATCCAGGTCGATTTCCTGACTATTACCCAAAAGGAAATGGATTTTGAATGACCGACTTCCCTCTGGCAGCTTCTGGCATAACATCGGGAAATCCAAATCGATAAAATTGAATTTATCGGGGTAGGAGAAAAACTCCGTCAACAATCGATAGGCCTGTGCTGATCGGGCATCAAAATCGAGTAGATTTTCGTCATCAGCAAAGCCAACCGGCCTGATCACTTGTTTCGGCAAGTTAATCCATTTTCCCGGGGCTGATTCGATCACTACGCCAGCACAACCATGAAATATGGCTTTACGCAGCTGGGCAATCAAAGCCGATTCCGTATCCATGAACATGCGCAGCACGGGCAGATTCAAACCGGAAAACTGGGCTTGTTCGGACAGCAGCGCGATTTCAATGGTGATGGAACTGCTCACCTGAGAAGGAAGACGAAACCCTTCAGGCGACTTGACTGCGTTGCTATAGGCAACCTGTCGTATTTTTAAAGGTGAAATCCAGACCGGATACGCCGTCCTGAATTTGCATGGAAAGCCCTTGATCGGCCTGGAGCTGAGCATTGTCCCGCGCTCAATTCTGGCGGCAGTCGTTAATTGTGCAGCCCCCACCCCCACGTCGAAACTGGCAATTGAGCAAGACGGGAAAGGCTTGAGATAATGTGGATATAAAACCTGAAGCAAAGCATCCGTGAACTCAGGATATTCATCATCCAGTTTTTTGTGGACGCGTGCAGCGAGCAGGGCAAACGACTCGATTAATCGCTCGACATGCGGGTCTTCGACGTTTTCTCCAGACATCTGAAGACGACCCGCAATTTTAGGATACGACTCAGCAAACTGTCTGGCATGCTGGCGCAGCATGGTCAATTCACGTTCGTAATGCGGGAGCAGTTCATCCATCAGACAACACCTGCGCGACGACCGCGCACAACGGAATATTGCTGGGTGGTGGGTTGCAATAACGCATCAAAGCTCACAGCTTCACGCGCAGGATGCACAACCAGAAGCGCATGGATACTGAATCTCAAAGAATTGGTCGAGTAACGGTCGGCCTCCAGCGTCACGCGAACTGAATGAAGCCGTTTATCGTGACGCTGTATGGCGAGTTCGATACTCCTGCAAATTCGATGGCAATCTGCTGGATTCGACAAACTCAATCCGACAAAATCATTAATACCAAAACTCAGGATCGAGTTTTTCGAATGCGAATACGATTCCAGACGCTCATCAGAATGCCCGCGCCGACTATTTAACAAGGCCTCAACATCAATCGCCACAGATTCTTTTAACTCTTCAATGTTGAGGCGTTTCAATGCCTGAGCATCGAATACGCTCTTAGGCTGATCATCAAATAGTTTTTCGAAAAGGTTCGGGGCAAAACCTCTTGCTAGAGCACGGTCCATGAAGGGCAAAAAAGGTATCCACTCGATAAATAGAAAACCCGCAACCGTAAACGGCTGCGGGAGTTGTCAACAAAAAAGCTGTTAGACGCTGTAAGTATTATTGTTTTTCGAGAGGCTCCATGCGCCGGTACTGTTACCCGAGGCACCCCCTTTAATATCCTGTTTGGTGTAGGTCCACTGTACAGAAGCATATTTCAGCGCAAAGGTCTCTTTGGGGATTCCTTCTTCCTGAACGGAGGGCGTAACACTCACAAGCAACGCATGCTTCAGTTTGACTTCCAGGTACTTCACACGCTTCGTGCCATCGGCACGCATGAAATCAATTTTGATTTCATCAAACGTGTAACCTGCGGAACAAGCTTCCCACAACTTGGGGCTCGTCAAATCCATGTCTTTCATAAACATCATTTCAGCATGCTCACAACGCTCTGCTGTGTGACCACCACCGCTACTGGCGGTAGCTGACTTCGGTTGACGAATGGAATGATTCCACGCATCCACTTCCATCCATTTGGAATGGTCGGCATCAAGCGACTCACCATCAATCTTGAATTTGCCGTTAAACTGAATGTAAATGTCCTTCATAAAAACCCCTTGTATTTTCTTACATCTTTTGATTTAAAAAACCGCTGACGTTATATCTATTAACGATTGGCGGACTGCGGCAACTCGGCGACTAGCCTTAATGAAACAGACAACTCGTCAAGCTGA
This sequence comes from Thiobacillus sp., assembly GCA_036568265.1. GTDB lineage: Bacteria > Pseudomonadota > Gammaproteobacteria > Burkholderiales > Thiobacillaceae > Thiobacillus. The sequence goes on along the minus strand of DATCSW010000024.1, from coordinate 18,788 downwards.
AAGTGAGGCCGTAAAAATGCAACGGCCTTGTATACGCCTGGCCGCCCAGGCACTTCAGCCACTTCTACGGAAGCTTCCCGCAGAGGGTACTGAGCCTTCGCTTCCTGCGAAGCGCCGTCGTCCAGCAATACATACTGGGTGATCCACTTGTTCAAAAAATCCTGGACGTTTCCTGCTGAGGCAAAACTGCCAATCTTGTCTCGCATCATCGCCTTGAGGTAATGCGCTACACGGGATGTCGCCATGATGTATTGAAGTTGTGCAGATAGAACGGCATTGGCATTTGCGCTATCGCTGTCGTATTTTTTGGGCTTCTGAGCCGACTGGGCACCAAAAAATGCGGCGTAATCCGTGTTCTTGCAATGCACCAACGGAATAAAGCCGAGATCACTGAGCTCTTTCTCACGACGATCGGTGATGGCAATTTCCGTCGGGCATTTCAGTGCGATTTCACCATCATCAGTTTTGAATGTATGGGTAGGCAGGTCCTCGACAAGGCCACCCCCTTCTACCCCGCGAATTGCAGCGCACCAGCCATAAAGCTCAAAGGCATTGGTCAAACGTGAACCAAAGGCATAAGCCGCATTCACCCACAAATACTTAGAGTGATCACTGCCGTTCACGTCTTCAACGTAATTGAATCCATCTACCGTCGTCCCATCCTTGGGGTTATACGGCAGGCGACCCAGGAAATGCGGTAAGGTCAGACCAACGTATCTTGAGTCTTCAGATTCCCTGAATGACTTCCATTTAGCGTATTCAAGCGTATCGAATATCTTGGCCAGATCACGAGGCTTGCCCAGGTCCGTAAACGTTTCCAGACCGAACAACTCTGGAGAAGCCGCAGAAATGAACGGTGCATGGGCCGCTGCAGCCACATGCGACATTTGCTCGACGAAATACATATCAGTCGGCTGTCGTCCCACTTCAAAATCACCGACCAGTGCGGCAAATGGCGCCCCACCGAATGTGCCGAACTCTTCTTCGTAGATTTTTTTAAACAAAGCACTCTGGTCGAAATCGATTGCCGTCTGAAAATCACGCACCAACTCTTTTTTGGTTGCGTTGAGCACTTTGATCTTCAACATGGGCCCGGTCGAGGTTTGTTTGCACATATAGTGCAAACCACGCCAGCTGCCTTCCAGTTTTTGGAAATCCTCAGCATGCATCACGGCACTCAATTGTGCCGAGATCAACTCATCCAGATCGGCAACACGTGCATCCAGCGTGGCGCACAGGTTGTCGGACACCACAACTGTTCCCTGCATAACCTCCTTGACCAACTCGCCAATGATGTCTTTTGCACGATCATGCTCGGTAACCGACTTGGCCACGCGGCTTTGCTGGACGATCTGGTCAAGCAAGCTGCCTTCGTCAAGCTGGGTTTGTTCAATCTTGTTTTCTGCCAGAGCCGACATATCAAACCTCCTCTTCCGTTCTTTCCTTGCCTAACATCTCAAGTTTCTCGGTGCTGCGCAGTACGTCATTGAGAATGTCCTCGAGAACCTCATTACCCGCCAGCTTGTTCCGCAGGTCAGCCAATTTCGTACGGGCTTCCAGAAGCTTGCGCAAAGGCTCCACTTGCTGGACCACTGCCTCAGGCCTGAAGTCATCAATGGAGTTGAAATTCAGCTCAACGGCAAACTCCCCACCTTTGTCACTCAACTTGTTGGGAACCCGATAAACAGCCCGAGGCGTCATGGCTGACATCACTTCATCGAAGTTATCCAGATCGACGCTGACGAATTTCTTGTCTTTCAGCTTGGGTTGCGCATTGACGGGGTTGCCTGAGAAATCTCCCAGTACGCCCATGGCGAAAGGCAATTCCTTTTGTTCAATTGCATCGCCAATCTCGACGTCATACGTCAGTTGCACGCGCGGAGGGCGTACTCGCTGCAAACGTTTCTGGATACTTTCCTTCTTGGCCATTGTTTAGGTCCCCAATTAATGTGAATGCTTGTTACCGCAATGAATGAAACGGGTCGGAGTCACTGCTGCTACTCGTGGCTGCGGGCTTGGGTATCTCAGGTTTAGCGCGAGTCGTCCTGGTCGGCCGCTTGGCTGGAGCACGTTCCTGCGATGCTTTGTCTGCTGATTCGGCGCCATCCTCTTGCTTGCTTCCAGACGAAACAGCTGTCCGGTTTGCCGGGACCAGAACGCTTTCACCCAAGGTTTCACGAAGCATGTGCGTTACCTTTCGAGCTTCAGTCTTGGTGTCCCCCGCCAATTGATTCGAGATACTGAGTTCTTCCAAGGATTTCGCCGCAATCCTGAGCGAGGAAACCAACACAATGCTTCTCGCATCCAGATTGGAATTGTCACGAGCCAACACTTCCTGCCCAGCTGTGATCGCTTGTGCATATTGATTTTGTTCAAAATGGAGTTGCGCGAGCCTGATCCAGGGCTGCTTGTCTGTCGGATTGCTTCGGGTCGCTTCTTCCAGCAGGTTTTGAGCCCTAGTACGCGCGCCGGATGCAACTGCTTGTTGCGCTTCCTGGAGCAACGCCTGTCCCATATTTGCCTGCTGGCCAGGTCCACCCGTGTTCGCACAGCCGACCATGAATAGCGGCACAGCCATCCAATACCAAGCACTTAAAATATTCTTACGACCCACTATCGAACGCATCGTTACGGCCCCTACAATCGACAATTCATATGCAGCATCCGGCAACGGGCGCACTCAAAACCGTCAAGGCCAGACAGTGCAAACACACAATCAAAAACGATTTAACACTTGACTTGGGGGGATTATTGACACGAAACTATTCAATTGAAATAGTCCGTTCGGATATGGGAATCGAACGATTATTTCTGCGAGAATCACTTAAAAATTAAATCAATAATTGCGGAGAGCCCGATGGTTTTGTCAGTATTTACAAACTTGAAAGCGCTCTCTTTTGAACACGTCAAATTTTTTATCCAGCCTGACTTTGCTGAGTCAAATCCATTCCACCAAAGAATTGGCAGAATGGTTCCACGTTAGTTTTCAGCCTGAATTTTCGCCCAGCAGCGTTGCGGTCATGTGGGGGAGAGCCAATCCCAATGCCTCTTTGCGGCCTGTTTTTGCTTCGACTCACTATCCCGAAGCATTGCTTAACAAAGTCTTGCTCAAGCAAAACAGTGTCGAGTTCGTGCCGCTTCTGCAAGCCTGGCAAAAAACAGAAGGCCCTGTCATTAAGAATCTTGGAAACATTCCGCCGGGGCAGCAGGGCAGCTGGCTCACACCGCTCAAAGATGCTTCATTCAATAAGGTTTGTGCACTCGGTTGTTACGATATCCGCGCAAACTATCTGACGTATTTGTGCATTACCGACCCTTATGGAGATATGACAGATGAGGAAACGCGTGGTCTATTGACCGTCACGGTTCCTGTTTTGCATGGTGTGCTGGGGAAAATCTGGCGCAAGAATCACCGATCCAAACAGAAACTGCTCCATGAATTGCTCACCAAACGCGAAATTGAAATTCTCAAGCTGGTCAAAAATGGAAAGACCAACCCGGAAATTTCGACGATTCTGGGAGTTACTTTCCCGACGATCAAGAATCACTTGCAAAACATCATGATCAAGATGCGGGTCAACAATCGCGCCGAAGCCGTGGGCAAGGCGTTTGGCCACGAGCCGGCCGATACCAAATTTCTTGAGGAAGCATGGCCTGTGGTTGAACGTGGTGATTCGGCCCATGAAAATGCCCGAAACAAATAATACCAACGTGTGGCGACATTGACCGCAACCTGTGCGGAATGTAACGACACCATTTTAATCAACAGCCTTTTCCATAGCCCTCATGGATATTCAAATACCCTATTTGCGTGTTGCCGCAGCACTGCTCATCATCACTTTAATGAGCGGGTGTGCAAGCAGTGCGGCAGGAATCGCAACCAATATTGTGCTCACGGCAATGGGCATCAAAAATGACCCGGCCTCAACGCCTCCCAAAAACGTTTCCTTGCAGGTGTTCACAGCAGAGAACCTGAATGCCGATCATGAAGGAAAAGGGTTATCTGCGGTCATGCGGATATACAAGCTCAAGGATGTAGCTGCTTTCAACCAGGCCACACCAGACAGCCTGAGCGAATCCAGCAGCGCAAAACAACTTTTGGGGTCTGACCTGATAGAAGTAAAAGAACAGTTGTTGCTGCCGGGACAGCGCTATCAATTCCAGGAAAAAGTCGATGCCAAAAATGGGTTTCTGGCCATTGCCATTCAGTTCAGAAAGCCCCATCCGCAGCGTTGGAAACTGGCCATGTCTAATGTCGACATCAAGGAAAACACGCCTATTGTGATTGGGGCCCACGCATGCGCATTAAACGTAACAAGCGGCTTGCCCGAGCAAAATGACCTGGACTCCAAATACCTGGTGTCGATTGCTCCATGCAGAAAATAGGCCCGATATCGATATGCTAATTATTGTCATTTTTTTGGATCACGAGCTCAAACAGCTCAAGCAAGACCATGAATAATTTAAATAAAGTATTGTGGGGTGAAGGCCTCTTTCTACGGCCGCAACATTTCCAGCAACAAGACCAATACCATGAGTCATTACTCAATGAGGTCGCCCGCACCCTGCACCCCTATTACTGGGGAGTCAGAAAAATCAAATTCGATCTGGATGCTCTGAACAATGGACAACTCAGGCTGAATGAGGCGTCGATCATTTTCCCGGATGGCGAAAGCTACAACGCACCAGGCGCGGATGCACTTCCAGATGCACTGAATCTGACCAACATCCCCAACGTGTCGGATGGCAGCATTATTTATCTGGCTATCGCCCCTCTCAAAGAGTTTGCACAGAACTCGGTTGAAGAAAATACGGATGCAGGTCAAGTCGTTCGCTATTCGCACAGCCATACAACCCAGTCAGACTTATTTACGCAAGGGGTACCTGCTGACATCACTCTCCTGAAGCGCTGGGTACGCCTGCTGCCTGAACATGAATCAAAAGATCAATTCGTCACCTTGCCTATCGCCCGAATCCATCGGTCGGCAACCGGCGCATTTGAAATAGACAACGCATTCATGCCACCGGCATCATCATTACAGGCGAGTCCTGCTCAAATGTTGATGGTGCGACGCCTGCTGGATATTCTGGAAGCTAAAGTCAGTGCGTTATATGGCCATCATCGTGAACCCTCCAAAAACATCATTGAGTTTCGATCCGGCGACATCGCATCATTCTGGCTACTACACACAGCCAGCCACCATTATGCTCAGATACTTCATGTGTATCAGAATCCTGCATTGCATCCCGAGCGGCTGTTCCAGACCTTGCTATCTTTAGCCGGTGCACTCATGACGTTTTCAAATGTCTATTCCCTGACCGACCTCCCCACCTATCGGCACGAGGAACCCACATCTTCGTTCATGCGTCTGTACCAGATCATTCGCGAACTGCTGGAAACAGTCATTTCCACCCGCTATTTTGCAATCGCAATCTCCGAATACAAGCCGTCATTCTGGAAAGGGCAGCTCGCTTCAGACAAAATCGACAGCCAAACCAATTTCTTTTTGGCTGTCTCTTCGTCGATCCCCGCTCCCGACCTGGTGGAAACCGTGCCCAGCCACTTCAAACTGGGCGCGCCAGACGACGTCGAAAAATTTGTCCTCTCGGCGATGCCTGGCGTCAAGCTGACCTATGCCCCCCAGGTGCCCACAGCCGTACCCGTGCGCCCTGGGCATTTCTATTTTGCCCTGGACAACAAGGGGGCTATTTATGAGCGCATGCTCAAGGCACAATCCATCAGCATCTACGTACCCAACAACTTCCCGGACCTGAAACTCGAAATGATTGCGGTGGCCTCATGACAAGCACTCCTACTACTACAGCTCCTTCCTTGTTTGGTGACGGCAGTGTCGGCACGCCAACGCCTAAGATCGACATGGCCGAAAGGCAGGCTAACAGCTTTGCGGACCTGCTCTATGACGGGTTCTACATGCTGTTTCTATTAAAGAAGCGAAATCCTCCAAAAGATGCCCAACTGTTCCGCACCAGTATTAATCTCACGATTACCGCATTCAAAAAGAAAGCGCTCAAACTAGGTGCCAGTACAGAAGACATTGAAGCGGCACAATATGCGTTCTGTGCAACAGTCGATGAAATGATCCTCTCTTCTCAATTCAATATTCGGGATGAATGGCAGCGTCAGCCACTGCAACTTGTGTTTTTTGGGGATCAACTCGCTGGGGAAAACTTCTTCGTCAAACTGGAAGAACTGCGCAACCAGGGTAGCAGTCGCATTCAGGCACTCGAGGTTTTTTACATCTGCCTGTTACTCGGTTTTCAGGGTAAGTATCTGATCGAAGGGCAGGAAAAACTGTCTTACCTGGTCTCCAGGTTGGGAGAGGAAATTGCGCACCACAAAGGAAAACGCAGCCAGTTTTCGCCGCGTTGGGCCATCCCCGATCAAATCAAACACGCCTTGCAACACGACGTGCCGATATGGGTGATTGCCACCGCGTTCGCCATATTCGGATTGCTGGGCTATGCCGGTTTTACCTGGTTGCTCTCATCAGACGCCAACCAGACACTACTGGGTTACCAAAATGTAATCCAGCTTGCCCCTAAAACTGCCAGCATCACCATTACCCTGCCTTGACTGATTGGCCGTGCAGAAACCCACTACTCGCGTTTCAGCACGGCAGGTTTGATTCAGCCGACCCAGGCAACAATACTGATTCGAACTGATTTACATAAGCGTGCCTCGGACAGGATTTAGCCCAGAAGCTAATAGCGGCACCCCATGTGCAATGAGCTCAAAGCGATTTAGCTACTGGGTAATTCTGAACTCAATCCGTCGATTTCTTCTTCGGCCATCTGCTTCCTCGTTAGACGCGATGGGCTGGCTCGCACCCATGCCCACCGTAGTCATTTGAGTAGGCGGTATACCCAGTTCAGCCAGATATTGCCGGACCGTTTCTGCCCTGGCGCGAGACAAAATCAGGTTGTTGTTTGAGCTGCCTTCGTTATCGGTATGCCCCACAATTTCAACAACCTTTCCCCCTACCCTGGCGATGCTGGCAGCAATTTCTTTCAGGATTGGTTTGCTGCTCTCCCTCAAATTTGAGCTACCCGAATCAAACTCGATAATTCGATTACCCAACGTCCGGTCCAGACTGACCTGATCGGAAGAATGAACAGTCAGGCCATCCTTGATGCTGTAACTTGAAGTCAGGTTGGTCGCCAACTGACTCACAAATTGCTGCCGCTGCGCTTCATTGGCGACCACCCCACGCACCCGGACAACATTGCCATCAACTTGCAGCTGCCCTTTTGTCACCAGCCGCAATTGATTATTGAGAATTTTTTGTACGTTGCCTGCCCAATTAGGGGGCGCGATTACGCTTCCAATTGATAACTGATCAACCACCCTATCCCCATACAACTCGCGGACTTTTCCTATCAGTTTGGCCTTGATGGCCTCGTCTGGCACCACGCCGCTCACCACGACAGGCGCGGCCTCAGAGCCCACATTCGCCGGGAATACCTGAGCAGACGCTGGCTGGAAGACACCCATCAAAATCAGCGACACACTCGCAAGCAGGATGATGACAGCAATACTCACCTGATTCGTCTTCATGCCCATGCCGCTATTACTTACCGAGAAATACTTCATTAAATGTCTCTTTCAGTTTTGAAAGTGAAAGGTTGGGATGCTGCAGATACACCGACAGCTTCTGCAACCCATAGTCTGAATCAAGGTATTGCTCGATCCAGTCTGCCTCGGCAATGTCGATGTGGCTTTCATCCACACCATCAACAAACTGCGCGTGCAATGCACGGCTGGACGCGCCATTAAATCCGACGCAAAAATTTGAGCCAATCCCACAACTCTTGAGCAAGGAAAACTCGGCTTCCATATGCTCGGTGAACCCATATAACAAGTCCATCCAGAAAGCTGATACGAGCGGCACGAAATATTCGTCGTTGGGCAACGGCAATCGCAAACCCTTATTAAGGGATCCACCGCGATTCGAGAGCGTGGGCTGCAGCAGCAACCCCAAACCCATGACGGTTTGCCTGAAGTTGACCCGCTTGTTATTGATTTCAAGCAAAGACTGCACACTATCTATGGACATCGTGTCGCAAAATGACTGGTACTCCGTCATAAGGTCGGTGGGCAGGTTGTCCAAGCGAATGGTTGCGCCTGAAAAAGCGGTCAGCGTGGATTCGGTGACATCTGACATGCCCAAAGTCACCCAATGTTCCGTTTGAGCCCACACATGGGAAAGATAAAGCGGCAGTCCGCGAAATAACTGGCCCTTATCCGGAACAGCACGTGCCTCGGCACCCGTCTCACACTCAAGATTAACTGCACACACCAGCGGAAACCTGCGCGCAGAACTGTCCTGACTACAAGCCAGTGTTCCCGCAACAAAATGATTGGCCTGACTATCAAAAAAAGCAAAATTGATACGGTCATGGGCGTCATAAATCAGCTTCCAACGCGGGTCGGTTGACAACAACTCCATTGCACCGGAGACCCACTGGTCGAATACCTGAATGATGGGTCCAGCCTGCGCATTCCGGATGAAATCGCCACGGCTCGGAATTTTTCCAAAATAGATTAAATCAGTCTGCTGCTCCTTGAATCGCATCATCATGATTCTCCTGCGATCGAAGCAGGAAGCTTGATATTGCGCAGCCCCTGATCTCGCTGATTGCCAGCCCCATCAGCTTGCGGGCTACTAATGATTCTGAAATTGGCCTTGACCACAGAATTGTCATTCGTCCAGCTCATCTCGAAGACGCCGTTCTCGCGTTTATTCTTTTGGGCACGGCTGATCAACTTCTCCAGACCAGAACGACCCGGCTCATAAATAATTTCAACTGATCGCCCATCGTGCGTCACCCCCGTAATCCTGGCTCCCGGCTGACCAGCGGAGTTGGGCCAACTGAAATTGGTCCATTGCTGCGAACCATTCCGGTAGCGCAAAATCTGCCCATCGATCTCGATCGTGTACTCAGACAAACCCGGCGTAGGAATGGGCATGAGCTGGAAAAGCGTGATATTCGATGCAGCGCCAGCCGATCCCCCGCCTCCATTTTGCTGGGCGATGTAGCGGGGGAAGTCCACAATGAACTGTGGGTTCAACCGAATGCTCATGTCAGCCCATGTGCGAGGCGTAATGGCATCACCTCGCCGCGTAATCAAGGCACCCAATTGAGTATCTGCAAACTTCGCGACCGTCCCTTCAGAACCGAACACTTGTGCGATTTCCTGTGTCGAGGCCTCAACATTCGAGCTCGATGTAAAGGGGTACTTGGTCGCCAGCGACTGATTGAACGGTTCATACACCTGGGCCGCCCAGATCTTGTTCAATTCTCTTTCGGCGGGCTTCAGCAGCACCGAAAAAGCCTGCATCAAAGGCCGTACAAACATGGGCCGCAGTGTCGCTTTGGATGAATCAGATACCCCTACCAACATCTGCTCATCGACATAACGCAAAGCCTCAGCCAACTCCGAGCCCGAGTTATCCAAAGTCTTTTGCACAATTTCACGCGCACCCGGACCAATATCGCCTGAATTTTTCAGTTCGTTAAAGCGGGTTCGCAATTTGGACAGAAGCTTGAGATAGCCTTTCAGTTGATTCGCATCATTGCTCCCACCTTGTGAAACCATCAGTTTCGCGACTGCTGAAAACTCTTTCCCGATCGGCCCCATTTGCAATTCAGCTGGGCCACTCTCTGCGCTGACATTGACATCCACGCTAACCGGACTGCGCCGGTTAAACAGATTCTTGAACCATTGGAAAACACCGCTTTTTGCGTTATTCATGCTCTGGTTGAGAAGCGATGGGTTATCCCATGCAGTTTCCCGGTACAACGCTTCCATCAACTTATTGATCGGTGACAGCGTGGGGTCTCCCAGACGATTCATGCCTTCTGCGGCCTTGTCGAAGTCCGCAAACTCGCGAATCGCGACACCCTGAACAAACTTTTTCCATTCCTGTACATAATCTGCCTTGTACATGCTGGTCAGCAATTTTCGAATCTGTTCCGGGCTACCCTCCAAAGTGAGGTCATCCTTGGCTGAGCTTTTAAGCACCCAGTCACTGGTTTGCAGTTCTTTATTGGCTGCGTCATTGATGGCCCCCTGGATGTAACCCTCCCATGCCTCACGCGTAAACGTGCCGGAAATCACATGGCTGCCGGCGATCAGATCTTTGTTCTCTTCCCCCACGATTCGCGCCACCGTGATCGGTGCAAACCGGGTTGAGGCACGCAATTTGATTTCGGCATATACGCGCTCGCGTGCAGGCATGCCTTTCACAACTGTTCTCAACGCGCCGCGGGTTTGATCAACCAGCGTGAGCCGGTTTTCGATCAGGGGGAAATCCGGCGTACCTACCTGAGTCAGGAAATAGCTCAGCACCCGTTCTGCCTTACGAATCGCCTCTTCACGCGGCATCGTCCCGCGGTTGTTTTCAACCCAGGATCGCCAAAAGCGCGTGATCTGATCATTGAGATGACCGCTTTCAAGATGCTCGTGATTCGCCAACATGATGTAAGTCTTCAGCGCGTTATAAGCATCGTCGGAGTTGGTCGGTGACAATTCCTTGTATTGCCCGTTCCCCGCCACCGCAGGCACGATGGCAGTAACGGCGTCTCCATTAGCGGATACCTGCATCGCAGGCGAATCGACTCGAAATGCGCCGGAATGGGTAGTGACATCATTTAGAAAGCTCTCGATATTGGCTACGACGGGGTTCAGGAGCACTTCGCCAATTCCGTAGAAATACTCTTCTCTGAGCTTGCTCTCGAGCTTTTCTCCCTGATACAAACCCAACCCCAGGCTCACAGGCGTGCTTTCGTTGAATGCACGCAACTGTTCGAGGCGGTCCTGCAGGATCACCAGTGAATCGAGCCTCGAAGCCAGATCAACCTTGCCCGCCTGGATTTTGCTGATGTGCTGTAAATCAGCCTCTACATTCGCAATCAGGCGTTGATTACTGAAATACGACCAGGTCCATCCCCCCATCAATACTGCAAGCAAGCCCACTGATGCGAAGAACACCCCCATGCGCAACTGCCGTTTGCGGCGAGAAGTGTGTTGTTTAACCAGCGAACGATCAGCAAATATGACTTTTGCAAACAAGTCTTTCAGGAAGAAGCCGTGGTTTGCCAGCACCCTCGCCGTGCTGTTCATGGGATTCAGGTTCAATGCAAATCGATCGGCAATTTTTTCAGGCACCAGCCCAACTGCTGAGCCTTCCTGAACCGCACTGGTGAAATAAAACCCTCTGAATATCGGCTTGAACTGAAAAGGATTTTCTTCAAACAAGGTGGCGATGAAAGCGCGTAGGGCTGGCTTGATGGCAGCAAATTCATATGGGAAAGTGATCAACCCTGGCGACAAAGCCTGACCGCGATTGGCCGCCATGCTTGCCAGACTCATTTCACGCAAGCCCTCATACAGCTCTTCAAACCGGACGTCGAACTCGGTCACCACATCCTGTTTGACGGTGGGCTCATACGGCATGGTCGAACCCCATACACGGTTCGTTTCTTCACCATACGAGTCTTCAAAAAACTCGACGAATCCAGCGATCAAGTCCGCCTTGGTAAAAAGAATGTATACCGGGGCAAAAATCTCCAGATTCTCGGTCAGCTCCTGAACGCGCTGGCGCAGGTTTTTAGCCAGATTGATTACATAATCAGGTTTGTTCTGCGTCAGCTCGGCAATACTGGCAGCAATAATGATGCCGTTGATAGGCGCGCGCGGACGCGCCTTCTTCAGAAGCCCCAGGAATCCCAGCCATTCTTTCCGATCTTCATCGTATACAGAATAGCGGCCTGCCGTATCCAGCAAGATGCCGTCTGTCGTAAAGAACCAGTCGCAATTACGTGTTCCACCTATGCCTTGAATAATGTTTCCGGTTTTATCTGAAAACGGAAAACGCAACCCGGAGTTCACAATAGCCGTACTTTTTCCAGCCGCCGGATTGCCAATCACCATATACCAGGGCAATTCATACAAGGCCGCGCTGCCAGAAACCTCACCCAGTTTCGATGTCTTGATTTTCTTGACCGCATCCTGCATGCGTTGACGCAGGTAATCGATTTCTTCCTTCTTCTCCCCTGCCTGCGGTTTGCCAGGACGCGACCCCATTTGCGTCAGCACGTCAGCGATCTGCTCCGATGATTGCTTGGCCTTGCGACGACGAATCAGCCACACCACCAGCCAAACCACGAGCCCGATCCCAATCACCACAGCAGCCCAAATCGAGCTTGTTTTAAGCACCTTGGCTGACAAAAATGTCAGGGACAGCATCAGAGCCAAGCCAACAAAGGCCCAAAACGCGCGGTTGCGCAATAAATATGTAAAACGACTCATGTTCTTTTTCTATCCCTAAACTTGATATTCAAGCCATTTCTGCAATGGGTAATACGGCCAACATGCCGCGCCAACTCGTACTGTGATTTGAGCAAAAAAGGATTGGGGCTTCTGCCTGCCTACAATGTTCAACCGCCAGCGCCATCCCCAGCAGATCGGAAACCGGTTCACACTCCCCTACGTGGAGCCCGAGTTGGAGGGAATCACCCACCACATTCAAATGCGGCATGCAGTCCGACATCCAGCGTCCCAATTCAACCGGTCTGTCCAACCCAAAATCACCTGTCGCAACCAGGTACTTGAACTGATTCAATTCCACACCGCACGACTGACCGATACCCTGCGCCATCTGCACAAGCAACTCGGCTTCAATCGAACCTTTTGCATCAATGGGCTTCTGTCTCTCGCCAGCAGACAGCAGCGTCAATCGGACCAGGCCAGATTGCGATTCACCTGTTTCAGGATCGAGTAAGGCCTGATTGGAAATCACCATGCCGGCGGCAGCTTCTCCCACGATGGTTGATGCTTTTCTCAAGCGATCGGCCCAAACATAATCGCGCTGCATACGCGCATTCAATAACGACTCGTCAAGCCAGGACACGGCAGACAGAACGACCAATAAATGAAATGGGCTCTGGCTTTGCTGGCGCAACACATCGACCAGCTTCCTCAGGCTCGCCTGGGTATCAGGCAAGATGACTGCGCTGACATGAACCGCGGCAGTCGGCCAGCCCAGGCTCAATGCCCATTCCAGGCAGTTTTTTTTCAGGCTGTCAGACTCCTCTGCTGTCACAAAACCCGGCAATAACAAGAAAAGCGCCAGATTGGTAAGGGCGCTTTCCTGGGGAGCCGCTTGAACAGGCACGTCCGCGATTGGAGCAGGCGTCTGTTTCTGCACCCACTCGGGATGCAAGGCAACACGCGTATCCGCTAGCCGTTTTTTCGGATCGCCCGATACCGCCAAACTGGCCGCCAATCTCATTACATCAGACAAATCATCCTGAACCAGACGCAACATGTGGCTCATTCTCGCCACGGCACCTTGCATGCTTTCCGGCTCGTCATGATCATCCAGTTCATCCATCCGGACGCTGCGAATGCCGAACCCAAGCGCTTCGCTTAAGCTTGTATCCAACGCATGATGGATTTCATATTCGCGTGTCTTATCGATCCACATTTCAGCATCACCCACGCCAGAACGGACCGAATGGGCCAAAACGAGCAATGTCGTTTCTTGCCCCGGTATTTTTTGAGTAGCAGCGTCGCCTGCCGAGCCCGGCTCCGCCTGTTTCGCAGCAGCACGTGTTTGAAACCGGGTATAAGCCTGCTTGCCAAGATAAATACCGCCCTTGGCGAGCCAATAGGCCAGCAACAAGCCAATTGGCAGCAGCCCCAAATAGATCAGTAAGTCTGCTGATGAAACGACCCGGCGCGTGTAATGCCAATAGGCCATGACCGCCAGCCAGACCAACACAAAAAACAGCAATCCTTTTGCCAAAAGGATAAACAAACGCCTCAACATGAGCAGTCCTAAAACTTAATCACTGTTTGTTGTTAAGGCTTGCGAGGCAATCAACGTGGCCCCGCACGCGGTTTTGTCGCCATGACGTGCCACCGGTTGGCCATCTACCAGCATATTGGGATCGCCTGTTGCAATAACCGTCGTGCCATGACCTTTTTTCGGGCATGTGACCGCATCGCCCACCCGTGCCACCGGTATGCCGTTAACGGTAGTCGTTGGCGAAGCGGCCACGACCTGGCCGCCATGATCAGTCTTGTCACCGAGAATGATTAACGGGCGCGGCATATGAAACTGTCTACATGAAAATAAAAATACATAAGTGATACCCGATTAAATGATGTGCGCTGAATGTCAGGCTTACTTGTTCCTGGTAGCTTCCGATTTACGCAAGTGAACCAGCAATGCCTCCATTAACTGCGCATCGGCGTCCGGCTCCCTGGATTTCGCAAGTTGAACTTTTGTGCTCGTCACTTTCTCTGTTGCAGCTATTTTTTGGCTCGTACCGGAATCGTTCTGCCCCGCGATATTGATTGCTTTGGGTGTGGAGACTCGAGGTTTGGCTTTTGCAACAACGGGAGCCCGCACAGGTGCAGGTTTTACCGATTGAGGCACTGGCGCTGCAGGCGCATCGGGCCCAGATCCAGACGCAGGTCGATTCAGCGCTGCACTGATGCCCTCCGCCGACGATCCCTCTGATACGCTGAACCCTGACGAGACTGGCGGTTCCATTCTTTCTATTACAGCTGACTCAGCAGATTGAGTCGCGCCCAGCATGAATGAATCCACCTCGGACGAGGTGGATGCCGCTTCAATTACTGGTGTCACGTGCTCTTGAACAAGGCGTGTCCTGGGTTCCTGACTCAGAAAAGCAACATTTCGATTCCAGGCGGATTTCAAATCACTGACAAGCGCCGTCGCCTGGCCGCCTTCGAACAAACCGACTTGCCACGCCCCTGCAAATGACACAACGCCCACAAGCACAATCAAGTATGGCGTTCTGATAAACGGGGCCTGGCTTCTGGACGATCGCCGTTTTTTTGAGCGCTTGGCCGTTTTCCCACCGGCGGCAGAAAGCACGCTGATTTTCTTTTCTTCAGCATGAGGCTCGGCACCCATGCCGCCAAACAAAGTGGGCGTATCCACATAGGCTTCTCGAATATGTTTCGGTTTTTTTCTTCTGATCAAATCGAGCAACGACATACCCATTTGCCACCTCTCATCACTTCTACATGTTTCTGCCAAGCGCAGAAAAAAATGCCGACACTTCAAACTTTGCTAACGTACACTTCCCAAAAAAACACTTTGTGAGATTCAATTCAGACATGGTTATTTTTCTGGTCTTCATTTACCTGGCGCTGGTCACACTGGCCATCTGGTACTTTGTTTCAGCTAGCAGCCTGTTGCGCTGGGGACAAAAAACCAAACGCTTCGCATGGGTGGGACTCAATGCCTTGCGCCCCACCTTTTCAAAGCGTGAACCTTTGAGTCCGCGCAAACCCATTTCTCGTCTTTACTTCTCCTGGCAACAACACCGCCTGTATCTATTCATTGCCGGTGGCATCGTGTTTTTGCCAATTCTTGTTGCGGTTCTCCTGCGCTCCAATGTTGAAATCGAAGGCTTCAGCGATATCAGCACGCAAGAAACCCCTGTTATTTCTGCCTTGCTACAGGGGGAACAACTGGTCCCGCCCCCGATGCTTCCCCCTGAAAGCTTTCTGACCTTTGAAGTTCAGGCGGAACGGCCTGAAATTCAATATGCCAGCCGGGATTGGGCCTTACTCGACACTGATTTTCGTCAGCGTCTGCTGCTCGCGTTCAAAATCATGGAACGTGAACATGGCTATCAAATGGTGATGCTCGAGGGGTATCGATCACCCGAGCGACAAGACAAACTCGCCCAACAGGGCACAAACATCACCAATGCAAAGGCCTACCAAAGCTATCACCAGTACGGCCTCGCAGCCGACTCGGCTTTTTTGCGTAACGGCAAAATTGTTATTTCTGAAAAAGATCCATGGGCAATGCAAGGCTACAAGCTATATGGCCAAGTAGCCGAGTCGGTCGGATTGGGATGGGGAGGACGCTGGAATCTCATGGACTTAGGGCATGTGGAGCTCCCTGAAAAAGGGGTGCTCGGCAAACCCACTACCTGAAACTTTGGCACTCAGACATACAAACCACCCAAACACTCACCACAACCGCAGGCATTACCCTATCGAGCCCCAGCGATTATCGAGGCTCAAGATCTTAAAAAAAATAGGCCGTTCGGATGCCTTGCCAAGCCAGCAACAAGCCGCCACGCACACTTGAGCCCGCAAGGTCGCGCAATATCCGAACGGACTATTGCGACAGATTGCGGCCGCAACATACGATCAAGACCTTGTTTAACCTGACAAAACAAACCCGCGCGTAGTGTTTACGCCGCTTTTGGATCGTTACGGTGATGTCTGTTCGGGGCTGAAAAGTCTGGCTCATTTTGCTTAGCCAAACTTGCCTTGACCGAACAGGTCATGCGCCTATCAATTCGTCTGACCTGATATGGGTTATTGATAGCCGGCCATTCGAATTATCACTTGTAGAGCTGCGGCGCCTATATACATTTCTCTACAGGTTTATCTTCATGATTCCGCGCCTTTTCTTTCCAAGCACACTCCACCACAGCACGCTGCTTGCGCTATGTCCAAGGCAGATCGGGCCTGTTTGTGCCGCACGGGTTTGCAAGGCCCAGTCTGTGAGTCTGGATGTGTTTGCGCGTCCTCGGCTATCCCATGTCCGGGCGCTCACGCTTAAGCGCGCCCCTGAAAATCAGCCCTCAATTCCGTCGTTTATTTCAGGCCAACCATCATGACAGCCTTCTCGCTTACTCACTGGCAGCAATCTGATCGCGCGCTTGTGCTCACCACGCAGCTGGGGGCGGATGTGTTGTTGGCAGAACGGATGGTGTTGCGTGAAAGCCTGTTTGGTTTGGCGGCAGATAGCCGCCCGCCTCTGGCCTTGCAGGACAAAGCGGACTGGGGGGCAATGGAATCGAGCGGGCTGGATGCGGGCAATACGCAATGGCTGCATGCTCATGCCGACCAGCCACCCCGTGCGGGCTATTGCCTGCACCTGACGGCGCTATCGTCCGATGCCCATATCGATCTGGTGAGCATGATTGGCCAGCCACTGCTGCTCGAGTGGCAAACCGATGCCGACCGATCCACGCTACGCCCGCTGCACGGCCACATCACCGCTGCCCAGTTGCTGGCTGTAAATGGCGGCTTTGCGCGTTATGGGTTTGTGGTGGAGCCGGCGCTGGCCTGGCTGGCGCAGCGTTGCGATAGCTGGGTGTTTCAGGGCAAAAACATTCTCGACATTGTGCAGGAAGTGATTACCGAAACCGCCGGCACGGGCGCGATGACGGTGCGCGAAGCGTTGGACAAGCGCGATCTCTATCAACAGCAATCGCAGCTGATCCAGCAGCAGCAAAGTGATCTGGAGTTTGTGCACGAGCTGTTGTTATCGAACGGGCTCACCTATCTGTTCGAGCACCAGGCCGACCCTGGTGGCGCCACGCTGGGTAGCCACACGCTGGTGATCACCGACCAGCAGGCTATCGGTGTGCAGCTAGGCGACCTGCGCTTCCATCGCGGCGACGCGACCGAAGCACAAGACACGATTCAGCGCTGGCAGCCGCAGCATCAGATTGCGCCGCTGGCCTACAGTGCGCAGTCGTGGGATTACGCCACGCTGGACACTCGCCCGGTGATGGTGAGCCACGACCCGCAGCTTTCGCAGGACAACGAGCTGGCTGCGATTGCCGCGCTGCTCACGGTGGAAGACGATCCCGGCCAATACAGCTGGTTCAACAGTGAAGATGGCCAACGCTATGCCACCCTCGCCCAGCAGGCGTTTGATGCGCACATGCAAACCGGATTTGGTGCCGGCACGGTGCGCAGTCTCACCCCCAGCGCGCATTTCACGCTCAGCCAGCGCGCCGGCAGCTGGGGCAGTTTCGACGCCCCCGCTACCGACCCCATGGCCAAAAATGACAACAGCGTGCGCGTGCTGGCGGTGACCCACAGTGCACGCAACAACTTTGATGCCGAGTTCAGTCGCAGCGTGCAGCAGGCACTGGGTGGCGGCGTACAGCACGCCGAAGGTGCAGCGCCCGCAGCCGATGCCGCGCGCAACAACACCAGCGATGCGCCGCTCCACCCGCAAGGGGCAGGCCGGGGTTCTAAAGACGCTGAAGCGTCAAGAACCCCGCTCTACTCCAACGTGTTTACCATGGTGCCCGCGTCTGCCGAGTGGCGGCCTATGGCCCTGCCTACGCCTGTAGGCGCGGATCAATCGGTAGGCGCCCCTGCCCCGCTTTATGCCAGCCCGGCGCCGGTGTGGTCGGTGCCCGTTGGTGCCACGCGCGCCTTGGGTGTGGCTAGCGCCAACCAGGCCGGCCGGCCACGTGCGCAAGCTTGCACCGCGATTGTGGTGGGGGTGGACGGCAGCCCGACAGACACCGACCGCAACCATCGCATCAAAATCCAGTACCACTGGCAGCGCGGGCAAACCGCACACAATCGCCAAAGCCACCCCAGCGGTGACAGCAACGCCCCGGCCAAGAGCGTGGCTCTTGACGCTTCAGCGTCTTTAGAGCCACGGCCTGCCCCTTGCGGGTGCGAAACCAGCAGCACCTGGGCGCGCATCGGCACGCCACTGGCGGGGCAGAACTACGGCGCGGTATGGATTCCGCGCATTGGCCAGGAAGTGGTGGTGGAATACGCCCATGGCGATATCGATCGCCCGGTAATTGTGGGCGCGGTCTACAACGGCGAAGGCACACCCGACCAGACCGGAAACACCCAACCCGGCGGCGTGGGCGCGGCCACCGGCAACGCGCCGCTGTGGTTCAACGGCAACGGCCACGCCAACCATTTATCCGGCATCGTCACT
>DATCSW010000023.1:0-82389 GCA_036568265.1 Thiobacillus sp. | reverse complement strand
CAGCCGGGGACGAGGTAGCGCTGCACGCGACCTCGTCCCCTTCACGACTCAGGGATGGCAATGAAAAAATACGAACAGTTTTTAGAGCGCTTCATATTCGCCAGCCGCTGGCTGTTGGCACCGTTCTATGTAGGTCTGGTGGGAGCCATCGCGCTGCTGTTGTTCAAGTTCGTCAAGGAATTCGTCAACCTGCTTCCGGTAGTATTTTCCGGTGAGGGAAGCCAGGTCATGGTGGGCGTGTTGACGCTGGTGGATGTTGCGCTGGTGGCGAATTTACTGCTGATCATCATTTTTGCGGGTTACGAAAATTTCGTTTCCAAGATTGACACGGAAGGACACGAAGACCGGCCGGACTGGATGGGGCACGTCAGCTTTTCCGACCTGAAGATCAAGGTCATCGGCTCCATCGTCGCGATTTCCGGTATTGAACTACTCAAGGCTTTTGTCGACGTCGATGCCTACACTACGGAGCAACTGGCGTGGAAAGTCGGCCTGCACATGACCTTTGTGGTATCGGGCGTGCTGTTTGCCGTGATGGATCGTCTGACCCGCTCGCATGACCATTGAACTTTTTCACCTCACCACTTAATTGATATGAATACTCAGACTGCAGTTTCCATCGGTGAGCCCTGGATGTGGGGCGTCTTCATAGCGTTCGTGCTGGTCATGCTGGCGCTCGACCTGTTCGTGTTCGGTGGCAGGAAAGCGCACAAAGTCAGTGTCAAGGAGGCGGCGACCTGGTCGCTGGTGTGGGTCAGCCTGGCGCTGGCATTCAACGCCGGCCTCTGGTGGTATTTGACGGGTACAGCGGGAACCGATATCGCGGATCAGAAGGCGCTGGAATTCCTGACAGGCTACTTGATCGAGAAGTCGCTGTCGGTGGACAACGTGTTCATCTTCCTGCTCATTTTCGCCTCTTTCCATGTTGCCCCTGAATTCCAGCGCCGCGTGTTGATCTATGGTGTGCTGGGTGCCCTCGTCATGCGTGCCGTCATGATTCTTGCGGGCGCCTGGGTGGTGCAGGAGTTCAGCTGGGTGCTGTACCTGTTTGGTGCCTTCCTCGTCGTGACCGGGATGCGCATGCTGGTGATGGCAGAAAAGGAACCCGACCTGACCAAGAATCCGGTGCTGAAGTTCGCGCGCAAGCACCTGCGGATCGCCGAGGGCGATCACGGCGAAAAATTCATGGTGATGAAAGACGGCGTACGCTATTTCACGCCGCTATTCCTGGTACTGATCCTGATCGAGGTCACCGATCTGGTGTTTGCGGTGGATTCGATCCCGGCCATCTTCGCCATTACCACCGACCCCTTCATCGTGTTTACGTCCAACATCTTCGCCATCATGGGCCTGCGAGCATTGTATTTTCTGCTGGCCGATGTGGCCCACCGCTTCCACTTGCTGAAGTATGGCCTGGCCATGGTGCTCACTTTCATCGGCACCAAGATGCTGATCATGCCGTGGTATCACGTGCCGGTGGGCGCTTCGCTGGCCATCGTCGCGGTGCTCATCGGGTCGAGCGTGGTTGCCAGCCTGATCGCTACACGCAAGGGGACAAGTTGATGTTGTTGCGTCTGTTCGGTGTCGTGCTGCTCGTGGTCGGGTTCGGCGGTTGCGCCGAGCCGCCCTATACCCTCGTTGATCACGCCCAGTTGAAAACCTTGATGGCGGAAGGCGTACCGCTCTACGACATCCGCCGCCCTGATGAATGGCGCGCGACCGGTGTGGTGGAGGGCAGTCACACGCTGACTTACGTAGATGCAAGCGGCCGTCTGAACCCGGAATTCGTGCCGCGTTTTACCGCCGAGGTGGGCAAGAACGATCCAGTCGTGCTGATCTGTCGCACCGGCAACCGCACCGACAAGCTGGCGCGCGCACTGCTGGAGATGGGCTACACCCAGGTTTACAGCATGCGTAACGGCGTTCCACATTGGATCAGCGAAGGCCATCCCATCGTCAAGAACTGAATGCGGATGACTGCCATGACCGATATCGTCCATTCCATCACGGTGCCCTCGTTCTCGCCGATCCTGATCAGGTCAGGTTTCAGACCATGATGGAGCCTGCACTGCTCCCCGTGCATTCGAGCGTGCGCGAACGCCTGCGCGACTTCATCGAGCATCGCCGGGTGCAGGGCATCATCATCACCCTGATCCTGATCAACGCGGTGCTGCTCGGCCTGGAGACCTGGCCCGCCGCGATGACGGCGACGGGTGGGTTGATCCTGGCCGTGGACCGGGCGATCCTGGTGGTGTTCGTGGTGGAAATCGCCCTGCGTCTTTACGTTCATCGGCAGGCGTTCTGGCGCGACCCCTGGAGCGTGTTCGATTTCGCCGTCGTTGCCATCGCCCTGTTGCCGGCCACCGGTCAGCTTGCCGTGCTGCGGGCGTTGCGGGTGTTGCGGGTACTACGGCTGCTGACCATGGTGCCGTCGATGCGGCGGGTGATAAGCGCACTGCTGGGGGCGGTTCCGGGGCTGCTGTCCATCGGCCTGGTGTTGTTGGTCGTCTTTTACGTGTTTGCGGTGATCGCCACCAATCTGTTTGCCGCTGATTACCCGGAGTGGTTCGGCCATCTGGGCCGCTCGTTCTATACCTTGTTCCAGATCATGACCCTGGAGAGTTGGTCGATGGGCATCGCCCGCCCGGTGATGGAAAACTTCCCCTATGCCTGGGCGTTTTTTGTGCCCTTTATTCTGGTGGCAACGTTCACCATGCTCAACCTGTTCATCGCCATCATCGTCAACGCCATGCAGAGCGTCACCGAGAAGGAGCAGCAGGAGACGGTTGCGGCGGTCGAACACGCCCGCGAGCATATCGAAGCGGATCTGCATGCCGAAGTGCGAGCCATGCGCACAGAAATCCAAGAACTGAAGACCTTGCTGACGCACAAGCCCACCACAAACGAAGCATGATTCCTGCCATGACCGATCCTGCCGCCACCCCGAAACCCGCCGCCAATACGCTGATCGAACTGCTGATCACCCTGATCATTCCCTCGATCATCCTGATGAAGCTCAGTGGCCCGGACAGTCTGGGTGTCGTCAACGCACTGCTGTTGGCACTGGCTTTTCCGTTTTTCTGGGGCGCGCGCGATCTGTGGATGCGGCGCAAGCTCAACCTGCTCGCTGCGCTGGGCCTGGTCAGCGTTCTGCTCACCGGCGGCATCGGTCTGCTGCAACTGGATACGCAGTGGCTGGCGATCAAGGAAGCAGCGGTTCCCGGTCTGATCGGCCTCGCTGTGGTTGTCTCCGCCTATATGGGCAAACCGCTGGTGCGGGTGCTGCTGTTCAGCCCGGCGCTGATGAACGTCGAGCGGATCGAGCAAAGTCTGGCCCAGCGCGGCACCGGTGATGTCTTCGAGGCTCGGCTGAAAACGGCCACCTGGATGCTGGGCGGCTCTTTTTTCTTCTCGGCCATCATGAATTACATCCTCGCCACCTGGATAGTCGTCAGCCCGGCCGGCACAGCAGCGTTTAACGAGGAGCTGGGGCGCCTGACCCTGCTGAGCTATCCCATGATCGCGCTACCCTCGATGCTGATCATGGCGGCGGTACTCTATTATCTGGCGCGCTCGATCCGTGAACTCACCGGGCTGAAGCTTGCCGAGGCGCTCAAGCACTGAAGCAGAGAAAGCCCCCATGGGTCTTCTTTGAACTGCAAACCCCCATCCTTGCTGCTGCCTCAAATGTGGCCATTGTGTAACGCGTACACGATCCGTCGTGAATCATGCTGATCCAGGGCGCTGTGCTGATGGCACGCCGTGGTGTAACCATGAGCCGGAATGGCGTTCGGCGTACGCAAGATGCCGGGCATCCGAATCTGGCGCGCTTCCGGTAAGCTAGCCGCATGCCACTCAACATTGACTCCCCACTCACTCGCCGCGTTGCGGCATTCGCGTTTCTGATTCTGATATTCGGACTCACCTTTTGGGTGTTGTCGCCTTTTTTCGCCTCATTGGCGTGGGCCGGAATTCTTGCGTATGTCGCCTGGCCACTGCATCAGCGGTTGCTCGACCGTCTACCCGAGCGCGAGAACATCGCCGCTTTGCTGACAACTGTCGTCGTGGCGGCAACCTTGTTGCTGCCCCTGGTGTGGGTCATGTTTACCGTGGTGATGGATGTGGCCTTCGCCACCGCGATGTTCAGGCAACTCCTGGCCGAAGGTTTGCCACCGCTGCCTCCTGCCGTAAGCTCCTGGCCGGGCGGCGCCTGGTTCGTGCTGCAGTATCAGGCTATACAGGGCGATCCGGAATGGCTGCGCGCGCAGATCGGCGTGCTGGGACTCGACGACCCCGCTTCGTTCAAAGCCCTGGCAGGCGGTGTCGGGCGCATTGCTGCGAAATTTGGCCTGGCGGTATTTGCGCTGTTTTTTTTGCTGCGCCACGGCATCAGTGTGCTGGCGCAGTTTCGTGGCGTGGCCACACGCTGGCTGGGTGATGCCGCCCGCGGCTATATCCAGGCAGTCGGCGTGACGGTACGTGCCGTCGTGTTTGGCATCGTGCTCACTGCGCTGGCGCAAGGCGTGCTCGCCGGACTGGGCTACTGGGTGGCAGGTATTCCGGCGCCCGCCCTGTGGGGCGTGATCACCGCGCTGATTTCGCTGATTCCTTTCGTGGGACCGGTTGTGTGGATCGGGCTGTCCTTGAACCTGTTGGCCCACGGCGAAACCCAGGCCGCGCTGGGTTTGTTCCTGTGGGGCGCACTGGTGGTGAGTTGGGTTGATAACCTGATTCGCCCGCTCGTCATTAGCGGACCGACGAAGATTCCGTTTTTGCTGGTGTTTCTGGGCGTGCTGGGCGGCATCAATGTATTTGGCCTGATTGGCCTGTTTCTTGGCCCGGTTCTGCTCGCCGTGTCGGTTGCCATCTGGCGTGAATGGCAGGTGCACGCTCGCGCCACTTGATCGACGGCTTTGAGGTTACACCGCCGTCCGCGTGACGGTGGCCTCCTTGGGGGCCGCGCTTGGTGGTATCCTTGCATCCTGTGCATGGCCCTCGCCATGCGCGCGCAGACTCAATCTCCGTCGCCTGCTCGACGCACGTCGCTTCCCTACAACGTAACACTCAGACAGACCCCTCGCAGCCATGACCAACCCCAAAATGACCTACGCTGGCTTCCACCATGACAAACATGGCATCACCATGATGGGCCGTGTGGTGCTGGACGCCTGGGTGTTCGGCTTTTTGCCCGAAACCGAGGATTGCGCAGGCTGGGATTTGGGCCGCATGCAGGTTTTGATGGAGAAAGTCGAAGCCGAGTGGGATAAATACATGAACATCCCCAGTCGCCTGCCACCCGAACTGCAAGCACGCCACACGGCCCTGTATGCAATGGCCGTGGAAGAGGCCCACAAAAAAGGCTGGGACCCCACGCTCGGCGACGACGACTAAGCCCCAAGTCCCTGCTGTTTTTAATTCGCCTGATTCGCCCCCATGGAACTGACCCCTACCCTGCTGCAACTTGCCACCCAGGCACTTGACCTGGTGCTGGATTTCAAACGTCCCGCCGACGCTGAGCTATCGGCGTTTTTTCGTGAGCATAAAAAGCTGGGCCAGCAAGATCGTGCGTTTGTAGCCGAAGCGGTGTTTGGCGTGCTGCGGCGTTATCGTTATTTGTCTGTGGTGGTGCCCGCGGCCAATCCACGCACCCTCGTCATCGCCTGGCTGATCAAGGCGCGGGGCATGAGCGGAGCCGTGCTGGAACAGTTTGCCAAGCCCGAATTGATCAGCCATATCCGCAATGCCCAAACCGAAGACCTGCCGCTGGCTGTGGCCGCCGACCTGCCCGACTGGGTGATCGAAAAGCTGCAGCTCACGATGCAAGATGATGACATTCTCGCCTTGGGTCGTGCCTTGCAGCAGCAGGCACCGCTGGATGTGCGGGTGAACACGCACAAAGCGAACCGCGATGCCGTCCTGGCGCAATTGCTGGCCGAAGGCCTGGCGGTGGAGGCGACGCCGTATTCGCCATGGGGCATACGCTTCAAGTCGCATCCGGCGATCAACCGTCATCCGTTGTTTGTGAATGGCAGTCTGGAGGTGCAGGACGAAGGCAGCCAGTTGCTCGCCCTGCTGCTGGGCGCGCGCCGCGGTGAAATGGTGTGTGACTTCTGCGCGGGCGCAGGCGGGAAAACCCTGGCGATAGGCGCCATGATGGCGTCGAGCGGCCGCTTGTATGCGTTTGATGTAGCCGAAAAACGCCTGGCCAGGATGAAGCCGCGACTGGCGCGTTCGGGCTTGTCCAACGTCATGCCGCAGTTGCTGTCATCCGAAAACGACACGCGGGTCAAACGGTTGGCCGGCAAGCTTGATCGTGTACTGGTCGATGCGCCCTGCTCGGGGCTGGGGACCGTGCGCCGCAATCCCGATCTCAAGTTTCGTCAAAGCGCCGAAAGCGTGGTGGAGCTGACGCAAAAGCAGGCCGCCATTCTGCGCGCTGCTGCCAAGTTGCTGAAGCCTGGCGGCAGACTGGTTTATGCGACCTGCAGCCTGTTGCCAGAAGAGAACGAAGCCATTGTCGACGCACTGTTGGCCGAAGGTCAATTCACCTTGCTGCCGGTGAATGACATGCTGGCGCAGGCTAAGATTGAACTCGATACAGGCGCCATGCTGAGAATGTCACCGGCCTTGCATGGGACGGATGGCTTCTTTGCTGCCGTTCTGGTCAAAAACGCCGCTTGACCCATAAAGGCGTTACAGTTTCAACCGCTATTACGCATTCGTGAACATGATCGTAGTGTGATGATCCCTGCCTCGTTCGATCCGGACAAGCTCAATACCCTGTGTGACCTGTTTCAGGCACGTGTCGCGGCTTCGCCCGACCGCATTGCCTATCGTCAGTTCGATGAGGCGAATGACACCTGGATCAGTTACACCTGGACCCAGATTGCCGCCGAAGTGACTCGCTGGCAAGCCGCGCTGGAAAAAGAAGGCCTGATTCCTGGTGATCGCGTGGCCGTCATGCTGAAAAACAGCATTGAGTGGGTCGTGTTTGATCAGGCTGCGCTGGCCTTAGGACTGGTGACAGTGCCTTTGTACCTGGATGACCGGCCTGACAACGCGGCGCACATCCTGAATCATTCCGGCGCCAAACTGCTGCTGGTCGAAGGCAAATTCCAGCACAAAAAGCTGGCCGAGATTACGGGGGCGTCCACGACCCTGCAACACATCGTCAGCCTGGTGGCACCGGACAATGATCTGGTGAACTGGAGTACGCGTTTTGTGGTGGCAGCCGACTGGCTGGCGGCAGCTGAAGGTACCCCGATCCCTGAACGTCATCCCAGTCTGGATTGGCTGGTGAGCATTGTGTATACATCTGGCACCACAGGCCGCCCCAAGGGGGTGATGCTCACCCATGACAATATCCTGACAAATGCGCGTGCGGCCATTGAATACGCCGATTTTGGACGCCATCCGGTTTTCCTGTCTTTTCTGCCGCTATCGCACATGTTTGAACGTACATGCGGCTATTACCTGCCCATGCTGCTTGATGCAGAAGTGGCCTATGCGCGTTCCATTGCCCTGTTGGCCAATGATTTGCAAATGATACGCCCCACCGTGCTGATATCGGTTCCGCGAATTTATGAACGGGTGTATGGGCGTATCCAGGACAGCATTGCCAAAAAAGGCATGATTGCGAAGCGCTTGTTTCAATTGGCGGTTCGAGTGGGCTGGCGGCGTTTTGAACGGACCGCGGGGCGTGCAGGCTGGCATCCCGAATTGCTGTTATGGCCCCTGCTGCACAAGCTGGTCGCTGGCAGTGTCACCGAAAAACTCGGCGGGCGGTTGAACATCGCCATTTCGGGTGGCGCCGCCTTGTCGCCCGATATTGCGCGCGTGTTCATCGGTTTGGGCGTGCCGATTTATCAGGGCTATGGCCTGACTGAAACCAGTCCGATTGTGTGTTGCAACCGTCCCGGAGAAAACTTGCCCTCCAGCATAGGCAAACCCCTGCCAGGTATCGAAGTGGCAATCGGGGCGGATGACGAACTGCTGACGCGCAGCCGCTGTGTGATGAGGGGATACTGGCAGAACGAAGAAGCCACACGCGCCCTGATCGATGCCGATGGCTGGGTGCACACCGGCGACAAGGTGCGCGTCGATGACCAGGGTTATTACACCATCGTGGGACGGATCAAAGACATCATCGTGCTGAACAACGGCGAGAAAGTGCCGCCCAGCGATATGGAATCGGCCATTCTGCTCGATCCCTTGTTCGATCAGGTCATGATTGTCGGTGAGGGTAAGCCCTATCTGGCCGCGTTAACCGTGTTGAACGAAGAACAATGGCAGATATTTGCTGCCAGTATTCATGTGGACACTCAGCATCCACAGGTTTTACGCGACCCCAAGGTCATCAAGGCATTGACCCAGCGGGTGGCCCATCGCCTCAAGCATTTTCCGGGCTATGCTCAAATACGGCGGCTGCACCTTGAGCTGACACCCTGGACGATAGATGATGGGTTGCTGACCCCTACACTCAAACTGAAACGCAATCAGGTTCTGGATCGCTACCACGCGGCGGTGGAGTCCATGTATGCTGATTACGCACGATAAAGTGCCAACCCCACCGGAGAGACCCATGATCCCTTTCGCTTTGAATCGTTTGACACTCGGATGGGTGCTGGCCGGTTGTGCCGGGCTGACACACGCTGCCGGCTTCGCCTTGATTGAACAAAATGCCAGCGGCTTGGGCAATGCCTATGCCGGCCAGGCCGCGAGCGCTCAAGACGCCAGCACGATCTTCTTTAACCCGGCCGGCATGACGTTATTGCCCGATCGGCAAGTGGTGCTGGCAGGTCACTTGATCAAGCCGCAAGCTGAATTCAGCGGCAGTTCCAATATAGGCGGAGGTGATGGCGGGGATGCGGGTGGTTTGGCGATCGTGCCCAATGCCTACCTGGCCTATCGGTTGACCCCTGATATCCATGTGGGCGTAGGCATGAACGCGCCTTTTGGTCTGAAAACCGAATACGACAACACCTGGGCCGGGCGTACCCAGGGGATCAAGTCCGAGCTGAAAACGATCAACCTCAATCCGTCGATTGCCTGGAAAGCGACCAATACGCTCTCATTGGGGGCAGGCTTGAGCGTTCAGTATGCAAAAGCGACGCTCACCAATGCGACAAACGCAGCCAATCCCCCTACAAGCGTGGGTGAGGTCAAGGGCGACGATTACAGTTGGGGGTTTAATCTGGGCGCTTTATGGCAGATCAATCCGGCAACCCGGATTGGTTTGGCCTATCGTTCCGAGGTTGACCATAGGCTGAAAGGCCAGTTGAAAACTAACGGTGCCACAACAATTAACCCAGTCTATGCAGATCTGGTTCTGCCTGACTCGGCATCGTTAAGTGTGTTCCATAAATTGAACCCACGCTGGGAATTGCTGGCTGATGTGACTTGGACGGGTTGGAGCGATTTTTCCGAGTTGAGAGTCGTCAACTCGGCGGGTGGAACGGTGACAGTGACACCCGAAAACTGGAGCAACAGCTATCGCTATTCAGTGGGTGCCAATTACCGCATGAACGACAAGATCACGCTGCGCACGGGCGTGGCATATGACGAAACACCCGTCTCCGATGCTTTCCGCACTGCACGTGTTCCCGACGAGAGTCGCACCTGGCTGGCATTTGGCGCGCAATACCGCTTGTCTGCCAACAGCGCCCTCGATATTGGCTACGCCCATTTGTTCATCAAGGATGCGAGCATCAACAAAACAGAAAGTGGCGTGACGCTCACGGGTCAATACGAGGCCTCAGTCGACATCCTGTCCGCACAGTTCACGCACAACTTCTGATCTTGGCTTCGGTTATCCCTTTCGACGATTTCCTGACGCGGTTGTACGCCGACGGTCAGGATGTGGTCCTGCGCTGACAGTTGGGTGTGCTGCTTGTTTGCGCATTCGTGGCGCGGGTATTCTTTGGCCGGCAATAAAGTTGTCAGCAACTACATTTCCGGTTTCATGGTTCTGCTGAATCGTGATCCAGGGATTCGCGAATAACGGCGTAGCGCTGGCGTTCGGCGTATGCGTCCGCGGCGCTGGCGAAGGCCTGAATCACTTGCGCTCAGGCTTGAATGGGTCAATTGGGCGACGGTTTAAGGCGGTCGGTATCGGGATTCCCTTCCCGCAGCGGGGGGTGCACCTGGCCACGCCGGTAAATATAAATGCGAATAAGCCTTGATTTTTATGGAGTTTGTCCGTAAATTGGCTGATGCTTCTATCCTTTTTCAGGAACTTGTAATATGCAATTAGGCTTGTTGGATTTACCGTGGTGGGGTTACGTGCTGGCTGCGCTGGCGCTCACTCATATCACCATCGCCGCCGTCACCATTTTCCTGCATCGTTCGCAGGCGCATCGCGCGGTCGATCTTCATCCCATCGTCAGTCATTTCTTCCGCTTCTGGCTGTGGCTCACTTCCGGCATGGTGACCAAGGAATGGGTGGCCATTCACCGCAAGCATCACGCCAAGTGTGAAACGCCTGAAGACCCACACAGCCCGCAAACGCGCGGCATCAAGACCGTCTTCTGGCGGGGTTCCGAACTGTACCGCGCTGAAGCCAAAGTGCCTGAGACGCTGGAAAAATATGGTCATGGCACACCTGACGACTGGATGGAACGCAACGTCTACAGTCGTCATTCGGCCAAGGGCATCGTTCTGATGATGGCAATCGATTTGATTGTGTTCGGTCCGATTGGACTGACCATCTGGGCGGTGCAAATGGCCTGGATCCCTGTCACCGCTGCCGGCATCATTAACGGTATTGGCCACTACTGGGGGTATCGCAACTTCGCTTGTGAAGATGCGAGCACCAACGTCGTGCCGTGGGGCATCCTGATTGGTGGGGAAGAACTGCACAACAACCACCATGCCTATGGCACGTCCGCTCGCCTGTCCAATAAATGGTACGAATTTGACATAGGCTGGCTGTATATCAAATTGATGACCTATGTGGGCCTGGCTACGGTTCGCAAAGTCGCCCCCACCGTGAAATGGCTACCCGCCAAACCGCTGTGTGATCTGGATACCCTGCAGGCAATCATTACCCATCGATATGACGTGATGGCGCGTTTCGTGAAGAGCGTGCGCGCGGAGAGCGCGGCTGAGATCACCAAACTCAAAGCCAGTGCAAACCTGCCACAAAACTGGAATCTCGACAGCTTTCGGAGCTGGCTGCATAAAGAACCGGCTGAACTGGCCGCTGCCGACAAAGCCGAATTGGAGAGCCTCCTGGGCAAGAGTGAGCGACTGGACACGGTGTATCGCATGCGTCAGGAACTGGCTGCCATTTGGGGTCGCTCGACCGCTACTCGCGAGCAGCTCCTGGAGCAATTACAGGCCTGGTGCAAGCGTGCTGAAGAGAGCGGGATCAAGTCGCTGCAGGATTTTTCCGTACGTCTGCGCTGCTACGCATAAATACCACGACGTCGAAAGACGTGGCCGGTCAAGTAATCGACCCACGCCACAAACCCACACTACAACCAGTCAACAACAAGCGGCCCTCGGGCCGCTTGTTGTATGTGCTTTGTGACGGGACGGATTACGTGATCTGATCTTCCAGTCTTCTCTTCCCTGGTTGAAGCCCATTAAAAAACCCGCCATGTGGCGGGTTTTTTAATGGGCTTACCAGTTGAGTGAGTCACTTCAGCTTGGTTTCCTTGTACATCACATGCTTGCGAGCCTTGGGATCGAACTTGCTGATCTCCATTTTCTCCGGCATGGTTTTCTTGTTCTTGGTGGTAGTGTAGAAGTGTCCAGTGCCTGCTGTGGACTCCAGCTTGATCTTTTCGCGTCCGCCTTTAGCCATGACTCGACTCCTTAGACGGCAACGCCGTTGGCACGCAGGTCAACCAGAACAGCATCAATGCCGTTCTTGTCGATCGTGCGGATGGCAGCAGTAGACAAACGCAGACGGATCCAGCGATTTTCGCTTTCAACCCAGAACCGACGATATTGCAGGTTGGGGAGGAAACGACGCTTGGTTCTATTGTTGGCGTGGGAAACGTTGTTTCCAACCATGGGCTTCTTGCCCGTTACGACACATACGCGAGCCATGATACTGCTCCAAAATTGATAGGTTATCCGGTCAGGGAAGACGTGGGTCAACCCGAGAACCGCGATTTATACCATAGTCTTCAGGCGGGTGGCAAGTTCTGTCAGCCCTTATAAATGGCCGGACTCCATGAATGACAGGGATGACGCGCCTGCCACGATGAAATGGTCGAGCACGCGGACATCGACCAAGGCGAGCGCCTCCGCCAGTTTGCGGGTGAGGGCATGGTCGGCCGGGCTGGGCTCGGCCACGCCGCTGGGGTGGTTATGGGCCAGGATCAGGGCCGCTGCATTATGGGCCAGCGCGCGCTTGATGATCTCGCGTGGATAGACGCTGGTTTGCGTGAGCGTGCCGCGAAACAGCTCTTCCACAGCGATGACGCGGTTCTGCGCATCAAGATAAACACAGCAGAAGACTTCGTATTCTTTGCTTCGTAGAATCAGCCGAAGATAATCACGCACGGCAGTTGGGGAGGTGAGGGCGTCACCCGCTTGCATGTCTTCGGCCAGTGTGCGGCGCGCCATTTCCATGACGGCCTGCAGCAGCGCATATTTGGCTTCGCCGACGCCCGGGGCTTCGCATGCCGCTTTTTTGTCGGCCCGACATAAGCCGCCCAGACTGCCAAAGCGTTCAATCAGCTCGCGTCCCAGGTCAACTGCGCTTTTGCCGACGACACCGGTGCGCAGGAAGACGGCGACCAGTTCGGCGTCGGTCAAGGTGGCAGCCCCCCGTTTCAGCAATTTTTCGCGCGGACGCGTGTCTTCAGGCCAGTCTCGGATCGCCATGCCTATCTCTCTCCCGTAGAATGTCGCCCATTGTCATGGAAAGTCTTTCGGGAATCGAGACCGTGTCGCTGACCAGTAAAAAAATTATTTTGGGCGTGACAGGAGGCATTGCAGCCTATAAGGCGGCGGAGCTTTGTCGTTTGCTGGCCAAGGCCGGTGCCAACGTTCAAGTCGTGATGACTGCCGCTGCCCAGCAGTTCGTGACACCGCTCACGTTTCAGGCCTTGTCCGGCAAGCCGGTGTTGACCTCGATGTGGGATGCGGCCAGTGGCGACGGAATGGAACACATACATTTGTCGCGCGATGCCGATTTGCTATTGGTTGCACCCGCTTCGGCGGATTTCATGGCGAAGCTGGCGCACGGACGCGCGGATGATTTGCTGACTACGTTGTGTTTGGCGCGCACCTGCAAACTGGCGATCGCCCCTGCGATGAATCGCGAAATGTGGGCAGCCGCAGCGACGCAGCGCAATCTGTTGCAGTTGCAAGCAGACGGTTTAAGCCTGATGGGACCTGCTGCGGGTGAGCAGGCCTGTGGTGAAGTGGGCCTGGGCCGGATGCTGGAACCAATCGATATCCTGAATGCCTTGCCAGGCTTGCTCGGTTTGGGCGTGTTGGCAGGCAAACGCGTGTTGATTACGGCCGGCTCCACTTTTGAGGCGATCGACCCGGTGCGTGGCTTGACGAATTTGAGCTCCGGCAAAATGGGCTACGCGGTGGCGCAAGCCGCAGCTGAAGCCGGCGCAGAAGTGTGCTTGATTTCCGGGCCGACCTGTTTGCCGACGCCGGTTGGCGTGCGCCGGATCGATGTTATGGGCGCGGCCGAAATGCGAAAAGCGGTAATGGCAGAACTACCCGGAGACGTCTTTATTTCAGTCGCGGCAGTGGCTGATTACCGGGTGGACACCACCTCAACGCAGAAAATCAAGAAAAGCGCGCACGATCTGGTCTTGCAGCTGGTGGCTAATCCGGACATTCTGGCCGAAGTGGCTGCCATGCCAGACGCGCCATTTTGCGTGGGTTTTGCTGCCGAGACTGAAAACCTGCTGGAATACGCCGAAGCCAAGCGCATTCGCAAAAAGCTGCCATTATTGGTGGGCAATCTGGCGCAACACACGCTGGGGCAAGACGCGGCCGAGCTGGTGCTGTTCGATGATCAGGGCCAGCACCCGCTGCCGCGTGCAAACAAACTGACCCAGGCGAGATACCTGATTCGCCACCTTGCAACCCTGTTGAACTGACGAAATCCCGACGAATATGAAGATGGATGTGAAGATTCTCGACACCCGGCTGCGCGAACAGCCGCCGCATTACGCAACCGCTGGTTCGGCCGGCCTTGATCTACGGGCCTGTATTGATGCGCCCATCTTGCTGCAGCCGGGTGAAGCGCAATTGATCCCGACTGGCATGGCGATTCATTTGGCCGATCCCGGCTATGCCGCCATGATTCTGCCGCGCTCTGGATTGGGTCATAAACATGGCATCGTCTTGGGCAATCTGGTGGGGTTGATCGATTCGGATTATCAAGGCCAGCTCATGGTTTCGGCCTGGAATCGCAGTCAGCAGGTATTCGAGCTGGTGCCGATGGAACGACTGGCGCAACTTGTGATCGTGCCGGTCATACAAGCCGAATTCAACCTCGTGGATGAGTTTGAAACCAGCCAGCGAGGTGTCGGTGGGTTCGGCAGCACCGGCCGGCAATAGTGTCGGAATACTTTACGCTATTTATATAAATATAATTGATGGCTTGCCTGGGTTGAGGGCCTGGCATGGAGGCATGGTTATTGCTGAGTATTTCACTTGAGTAGATAGTCGTTCCCGGCGAATAGGGCGGCCGTCATTGCGGAAATAATAAACATAAGAGGTGGAGCCTGCTGGCGCATAAACATGCCCCACACGTCCATATTGCGGTTTGGTTTGATCCTCGTCTCAGCCCTGGTGCTGTTGGCGGGTGTTGTGACGTCCCTGTTTTATATCTATCGGCCGCAGTCCGTGCCGGTGCCGGAAGAGTTCGATAAGCCGGTCATGGCGACCCAAATTGAGTTTATGGCAGATGCCTTGCAGCGCAGTGCTGCCCGTATTGCTGCGCACCCGCAAACCCTGGCGTGTTTTATGACGGCGGCGCCCGCCGTGTGCCAGGCACAAGCTGATAATTTGCATGCACTGAATCAGGACGCGACGGTTTTATTTGTATCCGATACACAGCGTCAACTGCTGCCAGGGTTTTTGCCGGGCGATACGCGCAAGCTGTTGGCGAATGCACGCCAGGAGGGCCTCGGAGCGACGGCCTCCGCCAATTTCAACCTGTCGCTTTCCCATCCGGTGGTGAGCCCGGAAGGCAAACGTCTGGGGTACGTGATCGTCGAGCAAAGCGTGCCGCAATTACAGTCTTTGTTCGACACCTTGCCGCTCCCCGATGCGGCCGCTTATGCCGAGCTGCAGCAGCAACAGGGCGAAGGCGCCTCCATGGTCCTGATGCGACGCGGCAACCAGGCCGTCAAGCGTCATGCCTATGCGTCTTCGGTTGCGCTGGCGGGCACCCCTTGGACCATAGCCGTATGGCGGCCTGTCGTTCCCATCATCGAAAGTATCGCGCCCTATGTGCTGGGCTGGATCGTGGCCAGTCTGGTGATGGCGATTCTGGTAGTGGGGACGGTGCTGGCGGTGCGTAACCGGGTGAATGAGAGTTTGCGCATACTGGTGAAATTCACCAACGATCTGCGGCAGCAGCGTTTGCGTTCGGCCTATCCGGTCAGACTGGCCGAGTTTCACACGCCGCTTGAAACCATGCTGAAACTGGGCAAAGTGATGCTGGGCCGTCATAAGGAAGTCAGTTCACAGGCCAAGCTGGACCACCTGTCACAGGTCAATAATCGGCGCAGTTTTGATGAAAAGCAGAAAGAGCTGTTTGCCAGCATGAAAGATGGCTGGTCGCATAGTTTGCTGATTCTGGATATCGATAACTTCAAGCAGGTGAACGATACGTTTGGCCATGAAGCCGGCGATCAGCTCATTATCAAATTTGGCAATGCGCTTCGGACTTCGTTGCGCAACAGTGATTTTATTGCCCGTCTGGGCGGAGATGAGTTCTGTGTGCTGTTCCCTTATACGCCGCTGGATCGGGCGCAGGAACTGGCTGACCGTCTGCGCGCCAAGATGCCGGAAAGTGTGGAATTAATCCCGGGCGTGACGCAAAAGTTATGCTGGAGCGGAGGCTTGTCGGAATACAGTCGCGAAGACAAGCAGGAAAACGAGGCGTTGTCCCGTGCGGATACAGCCTTGCTGGAAGCCAAGCGCAGCGGCCGCAACATCACGCGCGTCAAGGAGGCGGCCTGAATCCGAGCAGTAACAAGCCTACCCCCAGCCCACCCCATACAACCAGTATCGGCGTATTGCCCCAGCGTATATAGGGTGTACTGCCGGCATATCCTTGAATGCGGCCGCTCAAGCTGCCTGTGGTGAATGGCGGCAGGCTCGCCAGTATCCGACCTTTTTCATTGATGATGGCCGTCAGTCCGGTATTGGTCGCGCGCAATACCATGCGGCCAGTTTCCAGTGCGCGCATCTGCGACATCTGGGCATGTTGCCAAGGTGCAAACGAATCACCGAACCAGGCCAGGTTGCTCACATTGACCAGCACACTCGCGGCCGGTAACTGTCGAATGATTTCCTCACCGAACGCGTCTTCGTAGCAGATGTTGACGGCCACTTGCTGGCCGCCGATGGCAAGCGGGGCCTGGTTGATATCGCCGCGCGCAAAATCCGACAGTGGGATGTGCAACACCTGGATCACCCATCCCCATACTGCCTTGAGCGGAATGTATTCGCCGAACGGCACCAGATGGATCTTGTGATAATGCTGACTGGGTGCGCTGCCAAAACTGACCACGCTGTTGTAGTACGCACCATTGGCCGACCCAGTGGGCAGACCGGTCAGGATGTCACCGCCATTTTTGCGCCCCAGCGATTCCAGGCCGGCCCGATAGGCTTCGGGTATATCGGATTCAAACAGGGGCAACGCCGTTTCTGGCATCACGATCAGTTGGGCGGGCGAGGCCGTGGCCATGCGTGCGTAGCTTTCCAGCGTGCTATGGGTCCGCTCGGGCAGCCATTTCATGTCTTGCGGAATATTGCCCTGCAGCAAGGCCACGGTCGTGGGCTTGCCGGTCGGCGTCGTCCAGTCGATGGCGCGCAAGGCTTGCCCGCCTACGCCTAGCGCCAGAATGGCCGACACGGCCCAGGCACGCTGGGCAATCGTGCCGCGAATGATGACAGCCCAGGCCAGCAACGCCGCAATCAACGCCAGCGTAAACGACACGCCGTATACACCCAGCAGAGGCGCATATCCTGCAAGCGGGCTGTCCGGGACTTGCGAATAGCCTACAGACAGCCATGGAAATCCGGTGAACAACCAGTTGCGCACCCATTCGGTCAGGCCCCAGCTCAGCGGCGCCAGAATCAGCAATCGCATGGTGGGCGAGAGGCGACTGTGTGGGCAAGCGGTGAACGCGCCGACCAGCGCCGGGAATAGTGCCAGCAACGAACAGAACAGAAAGGTTGCCAATGCTGCCAGTACCATGGGCATGCCGCCGTACACCGAGAGGCTGACGTAAATCCAGCTGACACCACCGAGGAAAAATCCCCAGCCCCAGAATAGCCCGATGAGAAAGCCCCTGCGCATCGAATGCGTCTGTGCCAGCAGACCGAACAGCACGGCCAGACTGAGCACCGGCAGGAACCATATATTCAGCGGGGCAAATCCCGCGACAGCGACTACACCGGCAACAAGGGATATCAGCAAGACGGGAAGCGCGGAGGGGCGCACGGCAGATCGATCAAACATGCGGGTCAATCCTGTGAAGCTTAATGCGCGAACTCAAAATCGATATGGCCGTCGATCAGCGTGTAGCGGACCTGTCCTTGCATCAGGTGATTGAGGAAAGGGGTGTTGTCCCCCTGGCTGGCGAGTGTTTTGGGGGTTGCGATCCATTCGGCCGCTTCATCAAATATGCAGATGTCGGCACAACTGCCTACGGTCAGGTTGCCACCGGGGACGCCCAGAATCTGGGCGGGTTTCCATGAAATCAGATCAATCGCCTGGATCAGAGGCACACCCATTTCGCGTGCCCATTTAAGCGTCAACGGCAGTAGCAGTTCTACGCCCGATGCGCCGGGGGTGGATTCGCCGAAGGGCACTTGTTTGACATCTTCGTCGACCGGCGTGTGATCGGAACACAGGGCGTCGATAGAGCCATCGCGTAGCGCTTCGCGAATTGCGTCACGGTCGCGCAGACTGCGCAACGGGGGCACCAGATGCATATGCGAGTCGAAGCTGATCAAGTCGTTTTCAGACAGATGCACGTGGGTACTGGCGACGTCGCAGGTAATGGCCAGGCCCTGTGCCTTGGCGGCGCGCACCATGGCGATGCCTTCACGGGTGGAGAGGCGGGCGATATGGATGCGGGCACCGGTTTCGCGCGCCAGCAGCAGGATGGTTGCCAGTGCCACGGTTTCGGCCAGCGCCGGAATACCGGGCAGGCCGAGGCGTGAAGCGACGGCGCCATCGTGGGCGACCCCGTCACGCGTAAGCGTCTGATCCTGCGGTCGCAACCACAGGCTGAAGCCAAACGTTGCAGCGTATTGCATGGCGCGCAGCAGCACTTGTGGGTCGGCGGGCACTGCGTCGGCTTGAGTAAACGCGCGACAGCCTGCCTCGGTCAATTCCGCCATTTCGGTCAGCAACTTGCCTTCGAGCTTTTGCGTCAACGCACCGATTGGATAGACGCGGGGGCCGGGCAGATTCTTGGCGCGGAATTTCAACATCTCGACCAGCCCCGGTTCGTCGAGCGGCGGGTCGGTGTCGGGTGGGCAGGCGAGCGAGGTGATGCCGCCCGCGGCGGCGGCGAGCATTTCGGATTCAAGCGTGGCACGGTATTCGAAACCGGGTTCACGTAACCGCACGGAGAGATCGACTAGCCCGGGGCACACGATCAGGCCGCTGGCATCGATGATGCGGTTGGCGTGAAAGCTGGGCGGAGCTTCGCCTATGGCAACGATTTTTCCGGCGGCCACAAACACGTCGGCGATCTCGTCACGCGCGCTCATCGGGTCAATGATGCGTCCGTTCTGGATATGGACTTTCATGCTGCGGACCCTCCCGCCAGAATCGCCATTACGGCCATACGCACGGCAATGCCGTAGGTGACCTGAGGCAAAATCACGGACTGTGGACCGTCAGCCACTTCGGAATCGATTTCCACACCGCGGTTCATCGGTCCCGGATGCATGACGATGGCATCGGGTTTGGCCAGTGCGAGTTTTTCCGCGGTCAGGCCAAAAAACTTGAAGTACTCCTGTGCGCTGGGTAACAGCGCCCCTTTCATGCGCTCGTTCTGCAGACGCAGCGTGATGACCACATCACAGCCGTGCAGACCGGCTTCCATGTCGTTAAAGACCTTGACGCCCATCTGCTCGACTTCGGTGGGGAGCAGGGTTTTGGGCCCGATGACACGAACTTCGGGCACGCCGAGCGTGGTCAGTGCGTGAATCTGCGAGCGCGCCACCCGCGAGTGCAGTACATCACCGACGATGGCGACGGTGAGGTTGTGGAATTCGCCCTTGAAGCGGCGAATGGTGAACATGTCGAGCAAGCCTTGCGTCGGGTGCGAGTGGCGACCGTCGCCGGCGTTGATCACCGAAATATGCGGCGCCACGTTGCGTGCAATGAAATGTGCGGCGCCCGATTGACCATGGCGCACGATGAACATGTCGGCGTGCATGGCCGCGAGGTTGTCGACGGTATCAAGAATGGCCTCGCCCTTGGTCTGGCTGGAGGTGGAAATATTGAGATTGACCACATCTGCTGACAGCCGTTTGGCGGCGATTTCAAACGTGGTGCGGGTACGTGTCGACGGTTCGAAAAACAGGTTGAAAATCGACTTGCCGCGTAACAGCGGGACTTTCTTGACCTCACGTTCGCCGACGTCCATGAAAGATTCAGCAGTGTCGAGTATCTGGGTCAGGATCGTGCGCGGCAGGCCGTCGAGTGTGAGCAGGTGGCGCAGGCTGCCGTCTGGGTTGAGTTGTGGATTCATGCAAGTGAGAGAGTCAAGTGGCCGTCGTCAAGACGGGAGAGAATGATGTTCTGGTTGTGGGGCACGGCAAGCGTATGACCCGCGAAATCGGGTCGGATCGGCAGTTCGTGGCCGTCGCGATCCACCAGCACCGCCAGCCGGATCGAGGCCGGACGGCCATAGTCGAACAACTCGTTCATCGCGGCGCGTACCGTGCGACCGGAGTGCAGCACATCGTCGACCAGCAGGATGTCACGGCCTTCCAGGTCAACCGGCAAGGTGGAGGGCTTGACCTGCGGGTGCAGACCGATGCGGGAGAAGTCATCGCGATAAAAGGAAATATCGAGCGTGCCGAGCGGCTGATTGCAACGCAGGAGGGCATGGAGTCGTTCGGCCACCCAGACACCGCCCGTGTGGATGCCGATGATGAGCGTGTCGGGCGTGAGTGTGGGCGCGATGGCGTCGGCAAGACGCGTAATCAGGGTGTTGGCGTCAGGCAGTGAGGCGGGCATCCAAAAATCCTTGAAGAATGAGTTGTGCGGCAACGGCGTCTGTCAGCGCCTTGTTTTTCGTGCCGTGAATCCCGCGTGCATGAAGCTCGGATTCGGCGGCCGTGCTGGTATGCCGTTCGTCCACCATGAATACCGGCAGATCAAAACGCGATTCTAGTTTGCGGGCGAAGTTTTTGGCTACCCGGGTCATTTCATGTTCGCTGCCATCGCCGTGGGTGGGCAGGCCCAGCACCAACAACACAGGCTGCCATTCGTCGATTAATTTGGCGATGGCCGCGAGCCGTGCGTCGGTGGAGTCAGCTTGTATGACGGTGAGCGGATGTGCGATCCCGATTGCCAGGTTGCCTGAGGCCACGCCCGTGCGTTTCAGGCCCAGATCGAGGCCCAGCACGGTGCCGTGGACGTCGACATAGCTCAAGCGTGTCCAGCTTCGTCAGACAGGCTGGCGAAGTCGATGCCAAGCAACTTCATCGCAGCCGGCAGACGTTCTTCCGGCGTCAGGTCAAAGATGACCTGCGGGTCGGCGGCGACCGACAGCCAGGCGTTTTGTTTGATTTCGTCTTCGAGCTGGCCGGCAGCCCAGCCCGCATAACCGAGTGAGACCATGAATTTTTCCGGCCCTGCATCCTGGCTCACCGCTTCAAGCACGTCTTTGGAGGTGGTCAGACAGATGGCGTCGTTGACAGCCAGGGTCGAGCTGAACGTGAGCGGTGGGGTATGCAGCACAAAACCACGTTCGGTTTGCACCGGGCCGCCAAAATATACAATGTTCTTGTGAAGCCGTTCGGGCAGCGTGAGTCCGATCTGGTCGAACAGGGTGGACAAGTCGAGTTCGATGGGCCGGTTGACCACGACACCCAGTGCGCCTTGTTCGCTGTGGTCGCAGATATAGGTCAGTGAGCCATTGAAATTGGGATCAACCATGCCGGGCATGGCAATCAGGAAATTGTGGGTGAGGTTAACGGTGTCCATAATTTGCCCTTCCATTGTAATCGGCCTCAAATCCAGTCAACACCTCTATTCTACTTGTTCTACCTGCGCTGCATTTACTATAGCGGTTTGTATGTTTCATGCCTGAATATCAACGTAGCTTAATCTGGTTTCGCCGCGACCTGCGGGATGATGACCATGCTGCCCTTTACCACGCACTCAAGCGGTCTGGGCAGGTGTTTTGCGTATTTGTGTTTGATCGCGACATCCTCGATGCATTGAGCGATCCGGCCGACCGTCGGTTGGCGTTCATCCATGCCAGCGTGACTGAATTGCAACAGATGCTGCAAGCCCGGGGTGGCGGCTTGATCGTCCAATATGGCGTGGCACGTGACGAAGTGCCCCGGGTGGCGGTCGAACTCAAGGTCGACGCCGTATTTTTCAATCATGACGATGACCCGACTGCGCGCGCGCGTGATGCGGCGGTTGAGGCTGCGCTGAGCGCGCATGCTATTTCGGTTCATACCAGCAAGGACGCGGTGCTTTTTGAACGTGAGGAAGTACTTACCGCCGCTGGAACCCCTTACAGCGTTTACACCCCCTACAAAAAGGCCTGGCTCAAAACACTGACGCCCTATTATCTGCAGGCCTACCCGGTCGACCGCTATGTCGACCGGCTGGCGGCCCATTCAACTGCCATTCCAGGCTTGCAGGCCATGGGCTTTGTCCCGACCAATCTGGCCGAATTGAAATTGCCCACGGGGATGTCGGGCGCGACGCAATTGCTGGACGATTTTATGGACCGGATCGACCGCTATCAGGAGGCACGGGACTTTCCTGCGATCAAGGGGCCGTCGCATCTGTCGGTGCATCTGCGTTTCGGTACTGTATCCATTCGCCAGCTGGCTGCAGCGGCCTGGCAACAGGGCGGACGCGGTGCACAGACCTGGTTGTCAGAGCTGATCTGGCGTGATTTTTATCACCAGATTCTCTGGCACCGGCCGGATGTGGCGGCGGGGCACACGTTCAAGCCGCAATACGACGATTTGCCGTGGCCCAATCCGCCTGGTCATTTCGAAGCGTGGTGCGAAGCGCGTACCGGTTATCCGCTGGTCGATGCCGCCATGCGCCAGTTGAACCAGACGGGTTACATGCACAACCGTTTGCGTATGGTGACGGCTTCGTTTCTGACCAAGGATTTATTGGTCGATTGGCGACTGGGTGAGCGCTATTTTGCCGAGAAACTGATCGATTTCGACCTGGCCGCCAATAACGGCGGTTGGCAGTGGGCCGCGTCTGTGGGGTGCGATGCACAGCCCTGGTTCCGCATTTTCAACCCGGTCACCCAATCAAAAAAGTTCGATGCGCAAGGCCGCTTTATCCGTCGTTATTTGCCGGAACTGACGGCGGTGCCCGACGCATCCATCCACGCGCCGTGGCGACTGACGGCTGCCGAGCAAACCGAAATGGGGGTGCGTATTGGCCGGGACTATCCCTTACCGATCGTGGATCACGCCGAACAGCGCCAACAGGCGCTCGACCTGTTCAAGTACAACCGTGCCCGGCAAGTTTAAGTGGGTAGGGGACGGCAGACAGGTGGATTCGCACTGAGCCCGCTCAGATAACAGTCGATCAGTGGGGCCGCGCATACATTCAGGTCATACGCCTCGGGCTTGAGCACCCATTCGTGCATCAGGCCGACCATGTAAGCATGCAGACCCTGAGTCGCCAGAAACGTATCGGTATGGGGCGGCAGTTGACCGCTGGCCACAGCCTGATCGAACAATTGCTGCACATGGGTCAGGCA
Source organism: Thiobacillus sp. (assembly GCA_036568265.1). Classification (GTDB taxonomy): domain Bacteria; phylum Pseudomonadota; class Gammaproteobacteria; order Burkholderiales; family Thiobacillaceae; genus Thiobacillus. The sequence goes on along the minus strand of DATCSW010000023.1, from coordinate 59,230 downwards.
GGAGGTGCGGTCGGTTTCGTTTTTCGCCGCCACCCCTGCGAGTTCTTCGGTGAACTCGCATTTGTGGAAAATGACATCAAACATGGCTTGCGTGTCGGCATGTCGCGCGAGTTGGGTCAATGCCATCAGGGCCAGCTGTCTGACGGTGGCGAGCGGGTCACGTTGTGCAGCCTGGCTCGCTTCAGCCAGCAGGGCGTCAACCGGCATCGTGCTGCGTTCGCAGACCGCCTGGAACAATTCGGTCTTATCCTTGAAATGCCAATAGATCGCGCCGCGTGTGACGCCAGCGCGTTCGGCCACATCGATCAGGCGGGTATGGGTGACGCCACGCTCCCGAAAAACCTGGAGGGCGGCCGCTAACAGGGACTCTCGTGTAGCCAGAGCGGCTGCGCGTGTTTTTTTAACCATGTGTGCATTGTCCCGGAAAGATTTGCATCACGCAATTTACATCCATGTATGTATGCTTATATGATGAGCGGATATTCAGGGCCGGGAGGCTGACATGCATCAACTTGCAGCGGGATTCGTTTTAGGTTTGAGTGTGTTGCTGGTGGCATGTGGCGAGAAAGAGGCGGCCCCGCCGGGCGGCGGCATGCCACCACCCGCCCAGGTGACGATTGAAGTCGTGGCGCCGCATACCGTTCCGATCAATTTCGAATACGTCGGGCGGCTGGAAGCCTCGCGCGAGATAGAAATCCGGCCACGTATTGCTGCGGTAATCGAGCGGCGCTACTTTGAAGAAGGCGCACCCGTGAAGGCGGGAGCGCGGTTGTACAAACTCGACGCAGCGAGCCTGGCGGCCCAGGTGCGTTCGGCCCAAGCCGAACTGGCCAACCGCAAGGCATTGCTGGCGCAGGCCAAACTCGAACGTGAACGCAATCAGACGTTAGCTGCGCAAGGCTTTGTCAGCGCCCGCGCGCTGGACGTAACACGCACGGCGCTGGAAGTGGCCGAAACGGCGGTACGCAGCGCAGAGGCGAATCTCGCCGATGCACGTGTCAGTTTGGGTTACACCGACATCCATGCGCCTATCAGTGGCGTCGTGGGGCGCGCGCTACAGGTTGAAGGCGCACTGGTCAGTCCTACGGGACCGGCACTGACCACGCTGGCTCAGATTTCACCGATTTATGCACGATTCTCAATCGGCGAGGATGCGCGCCTGGCACTGGATAAACAGCGCCAGGATGGCACGTTTGAGCAGGGACGTGAACAGGTAGGTCTGGTATTGGCAGACGGCAGCCGCATCGAGGCAAAAGGCAAACTGAATTTCAGTGATTACAAGGCGAATCCGCAAACCGGCGCATTCGACATGCGCGCCGAGTTTGCCAACGCTGAGGGCCGGCTCAAACCCGGGCAGTTCGTACGGGCCATCGTCGAAGGCGGCACACTCCCCGACGCGATCAGCGTGCCGCAACCGGCGGTGCAAGATGGTCCCACGGGCAAATTTGTTTATGTGGCGACGCCCGGCGAACAAGGGATGACCGTTGCATTGCCCCGGCCGGTTGAAGTCGGACCGTGGGTCGGCGGCGGCGAGCCTGGCAAAGGCCAGGGGCGCTGGGTGATCAACAGCGGATTGAAACCGGGCGATCAGGTCGTCGTCGATGGGATCGCGCGCATTTTCTTCCCCGGCATGCCGATTGCACCGTCGGCCGCGGGGGCCAAGGCCACCGCACCCGCCGCCCAGGCCGCAGCGGCGGCTCCCGCCACCCAGCCATAAGGGACGTTCATGTTTTCGCGATTCTTTATCGACCGGCCGATTTTTTCGGCTGTGCTGTCAATACTCATCGTGCTGGCAGGTTTGCTGGCGATGCGTACTTTGCCGATTGCGCAGTATCCCGAAATTGCACCGCCGGTCGTCACCGTGCGGGCGATCTATCCGGGCGCCTCGGCGACCGTGCTGGAGCAGACCGTCGCCGCGCCACTGGAAAATGCGATCAATGGCATCGAAGACATGATGTACATGAGTTCGACTTCAGCCTCCAATGGCGTGCTCGAAATTCAGGTCACGTTCGAGATTGGCGCCGATGTCGATCGTGCTGCACTCAACGTCAATAACCGGGTGAAACAGGCCGAGGCGCGTTTGCCCGAACAGGTGCGGCGGCAAGGCGTGACGGTGGAAAAAGGGTCGTCCGCGTTCTTGAAAGTGCTCGCGTTTCTGTCGCCTGACGGTCGCTTTAACGATCTCTACACCAGCAACTACGTCACGCTAAACGTACTGGATCGCTTGAAGCGTATACCCGGCACGACCAACGTGCAGATTTTCGGCGCCAAGGACTACGCCATGCGCATCTGGCTGAAGCCCGACCGAATGGCACAGCTGGGCGTGACTGTGACTGATCTCACGCGCGCGATCAACGAACAGAACACGCAGTTTGCCCCCGGCAAGATCGGCCAGCCGCCGGTCGATAATGGCCAGTTGCTGGTGTATTCGATCACCGCAAAAGGTCGACTGGTCGACCCCAAGGAATTCGAAAACATCATCGTGCGTGCCAATGCCGATGGTTCATTGCTCTACCTGCGCGATGTGGCACGGGTGGAACTCGGCGCCAAGGATTACGACTTCACCGGTTTGTATAACGGCAAGCCGGCTACGCTGGTGGGTGTTTTTTTGCAGCCGGGCGCCAATGCGCTGGACGTCGGCGATGAAGTTGATCGAACGGTCAAGGAACTGAAGAAAAACTTCCCGCAGGGACTCGACTACGCCGTGCCCTACGACACCACGCGCTTTGTCGAGGTGTCGATCCGCGAGGTGGTGAAAACGCTCGGCGAAGCGATCCTGCTGGTGGTGCTGGTGGTGTTTGTGTTCCTGCAAAACTGGCGCGCCACGCTGATCCCGATTCTGGCCGTGCCGGTGTCGCTGCTCGGAACGTTCATCGGTCTTTTGATGCTCGGCTATTCGATCAATACGCTGACGCTGTTTGGCATGGTGTTATCGATTGGTATTGTGGTTGATGATGCGATCGTGGTGCTGGAGAACGTTGAGCGCATTATTCACGAGCAAAAGAAAACCCCGCGCGAAGCCGCTTTGCAGGCCATGCGTGAAGTCAGCGGGCCAGTCATTGCGATTGTGCTGGTGCTATGTGCCGTGTTTATCCCGATTGCCTTTCTGGGTGGTTTGACAGGCGAACTGTATCGTCAGTTTGCCGTCACCATATCGATTTCGGTGATCATTTCCGGCGTGGTTGCACTGACGCTCACGCCAGCGCTGTGTGTGGCCTTGCTCAAAGACAAAGCGCAGACGCCCGGACGCTTTTTCCGCGCGTTCAACGCGGGGTTCGCCAGCGTGACCAAACATTATCTGGGCGGTGTGACGTTTCTGATGCGGCGCTCGTTTATCGCACTGGCCATTTACCTGGTCATGATTGCCGCTGCGATCACGCTGTGGCAGTTCACACCCGGGAGCCTGGTGCCGGACGAAGATCAGGGCTATTACATCAGCGCGGTTTACCTGCCGGATGGCTCCTCGCTTTCACGCACCGAAGCGGTGGTGCGGCAGGTCGACGCGATCGCACGCCAGGATCCAGCGGTCGAGCACGTGGTGGCGTTCGCTGGGCTCGATTTTCTGGGCGGTGGTTTCCGCAACAGTGCCGCGACGATGTTCGTCGTTGCACGCCATTGGGACGAACGCGAGAAAACCGTGCAGCAGATGGTCGGCGAGCTGATGGGCTCAACCGCCGGCATACGCGAAGCGCTAGTGCTGGCGTTTGCGCCGCCGCCGATTTTCGGTCTGGGCAACGCGGGCGGATTCGAGTTCTATATCCAGAACAAGGGCGAAGGTGGGCCAAAGAAACTCGCCGAGGTGAGTGATGCGTTTCTCGCTGCCGCGCGTCAGGACAAACGCATGGCGCAAATATTGACGCTGTGGCGGCCGCACGTACCGCAGTTGTATGTCGACGTCGATCGTGAGAAAGCCAAAATGCTGGGCGTTCAGATCGACGACGTATTCAATACCTTGTCGGCCACGTTGGGCTCGTATTACGTCAACGACTTCAACAAATACGGCCGGACCTGGCAGGTGTTGATGTCGGCCGAGCCGGGCGCGCGCAAGACCCCGCAAGATGTGTCGGCCTTGTTTGTGCCGAACAAGACTGGCGACATGGTGCCCATGTCGGCCTTGGCGCGGATCAGCTTTTCGTCTGGCCCCGAAACGCTGGATCGCTACAACAACTATCAGGCGGTCAAAATCATGGGCAGCGCGGTGCCCGGTATCAGTTCGGGCCAGGCGCTGGAGATCGTCGACGAAATTGCAAAAAAGGTATTGCCGCCCGACTTCGGTTACGAGTGGACCAGTGCCTCGTTCCAGGAAAAGCGTTCAAGCGGCACATCGGGCATTGCACTGGTGCTCGCGGTGGTTATGGTGTTTCTGATCCTCTCAGCCTTGTACGAGAAATGGTCGCTGCCGTTTGCCGTGCTGATGGCATTGCCTTTTGGCACCTTTGGGGCACTGGCCGCGGTGTGGCTGCGTGAGCTGACCAATGATGTATATTTTCAGATCGGTTTGGTGACCTTGCTCGGGCTGGCGGCGAAGAATGCGATCCTGATTGTGGAATACGCCATGCTGAAAAAACAGGAAGGGTATTCGAGCGTGGCAGCGGCGCTCGAAGCCGCCCGCCTGCGGTTCCGCCCGATTCTGATGACATCACTAGCCTTTATCCTGGGCGTCCTGCCGTTGGCGATTTCGTCGGGCGCCGGCGCCGGCGCGCGTCATGCGGTGGGAACGGGTGTGGTGGGCGGCATGCTCGCGGCAACTTTTCTGGCGGTGCTGTTCATCCCGCTGTTCTTCCACTGGGTGGCGGATAAGCGGCTGAAAGTGGATCAGGCCGAACTCGATGCGCATCCACATGTGCAACCGGGTGTGCATGCGCCTTCTCATCATCCACCCGCCTGACAGGCCACGACACAGAAAAGCCGAGCTTATCGCTCGGCTTTTTTGTTGTACCGCCGCCGTTGGGGTTGGGGCCTCCGCAAGAGGATGGGCTTTGAATCAGGGGCAGTAAATGGCGTGATGGATGGCGGAGTGAACGAACGTTTAGCTCGCCCAGAGTGTGTCCAGATCCTGTATACCCCATTGAGCGGCATTTTCGCGGCCCACGATTTTTTCCGACACGCTGGGGCGAGACAGATCGATCACTTCCGGCGTGATGCGGGTTTGCGATTTGCTTGAGAAGAATACTTTGACTCGTGGGGTGATCAACGATCCCTCCGATTGCTCGACAACGACGGCAAGGCGGCCCGAGCTGAGCCTGACCAGCGAACCGATCGGGTAGATGCCAACGCTCTTGATAAAGGCCTGAAAGACGCGTTCGTCGAAGTGCCCATTGCACCACTCGGTCATCTTGCGGATGGATTCGGCGGGGTCCCAGCCTTTTTTGTAGGGACGGTTGGAGGTGATGGCGTCATAGACGTCACATACCGCGCCCATTTTGGCGTAAAGACTGATCTGGTCGCCTGTCAGCTTGTTGGGATAGCCGCTGCCGTCGACTTTTTCATGATGGTGCAGGCATACGTCGAGCACGATTTCACTGGCGGTTTGACCTTCGACCAGCATGCGATGTCCCTCTGACGGGTGGTTCTTGATGATGCGAAACTCTTCGTCGGTCAAGCGTCCGGGTTTGTTCAGCACATCCATCGGCATGGCCGCTTTGCCCAGGTCATGCAGCAGGCCGGCCATACCCGCCTCGCGCGTGGCGTGTTCGTCGAGATCCAGTTGCCGGGATAACGAAACCATCAATGCGCAGACGGCTACTGAGTGCATATAAGTGTAATCGTCGGCCGTTTTCAATCGCGCCAGGCTGATCAGCGCGCCGGGGTTGCGCATGACCGATGAGGAGATCTCTTCCACCAGCGCGCCGGCTGCATCGGCACTGATGGCCTTGCCCATGCGTGCCTCGCGGAACATGGACACCATGGCCTTGCGCGAAGTGTTGCAGATATGGGTCGCACGCGTCAGCTCTTCGCTCATAGACACCGATTTGGCTGCCAACACCTTGGGTGGAGGCACAGGTTTCGCGGTAGGTGGAGGGGGGACGGCTTTGGGAGAAGGGACATTGCGTACGTCCAGGCCCTTGGCGATATCAATCCAGACTTCGGTGATCCCGCTGTCGAGGATGCGTTTGATATCGGCGGGGTCGTTCAGGGTGAACGAGGTGCGCCAAAACGGGTGGTTGATCCATGAGCCGCACAGCTCCAGCAGGTACATGCCAGGGAGAAGGTCGCGGGCCAGGATTTTTTTACGCATGATCTCGTATCAATCGGTAACGTTTGGAAAACCTGAAGGGTACGGGTGGATCAATTCAGATGCCACCTGCAATAAAAAACCGGGTAGCACCCGGTTTTTTGTGAAGCATGCTGAGGGGATTAAGCCGCTTTCTCGTGGTGGTAGCCGGTCACCGTATCCACCTCGGTTTTGGAACCCAGAATGACCGGCACGCGCTGGTGCAGGCCATCGGGGCTGAGGTCGAGGATGCGCTCGCGACCGGTGGTCGCGACGCCGCCAGCCTGTTCGACGATGAAGGCCATCGGATTCGCTTCATACAACAGGCGCAATTTGCCGGCCTTGGCGGGGTCCTTGGTGTCCTTGGGGTACATGAAGATGCCGCCGCGAGTGAGGATGCGGTGCACTTCGGCGACCATGGAGGCGACCCAGCGCATATTGAAATCCTTGCCGCGCGGCCCGGTTTTACCAGCCAGGCACTCGTCGACGTAGCGCTGTACCGGCTTTTCCCAGAAACGCATATTGGAGGCGTTGATCGCAAATTCGCGGGTTTCAGTCGGGATTTTCATCGCGGGATGGGTCAGCACAAACTCGCCAACGTCACGGTCGAGTGTGAAGCCGTTGGTACCGTGGCCAAAAGTCAGCACCAGCATGGTCGACGAACCGTAGATGGCATAGCCGGCACACACTTGCTGGGCGCCCGGCTGCAGGAAGTCTTCAGCGGTGGCCGCGCGGCCGGCGACCGGGGCTTTCAGGATCGAGAAGATCGTGCCGACGGAAATGTTCACGTCAACGTTGCTTGATCCGTCCAGGGGATCAAATACCAGCAGGTACTTTCCAAGCGGGTACTGGCCGGGGATGGAATAAACCTCGTCCATTTCTTCCGATGCCATGCCGGCCAGGTGCCCCGCCCACTCATTGGAGCGGATCATGATGTCATTGGTGATGACGTCGAGTTTCTTCTGCGTTTCGCCCTGCACGTTTTCGGAATCGAGCGAACCCATTACGCCCAGCAAGGCGCCCTTGTTGACGACGTTGGAAATCGCTTTACAAGCAATCACGACGTCATTCAACAGTGAGGTGAAATCACCGGTTGCGCCGGCGGTACGGCGTTGTTCTTCGATAATGAACTGGGTTAGCGTGGTGCCGGTATGCATGGGAAAACTCCGAGAGGTCGAGAAATATAAGCAAATCAGAATATTATACACGACGACTAATCTGAAACGCGCGCCTACAGCACACTTGAGTGTAGACAACTGTGTCGTTACAGGCAGTCCAATCCGTCACTGAACGGGCTTGTAGTCAGGGGTTACAGTACTTTGGCGTAGACATGCTGGGTTTTCGTGAAAACAAAGCCCAGTTTCTCGTAAAAGGGGTGGGACTCGGCTCGGATCATGTTGGAGCCAACCCAGAGGCTCGCCACGCATTGGGCCGCCGCCCATTGTTCAATGACGCCGACCAGCGCGTGCCCGACACCGGCACGCCGACTGTTGGGGTCGACGATCAAACCGGTAATTTCGACGATTTCGCCTGATTCAAGGATGAGCCGCCGCTCGGCTGCGACCCATCCAAGCAGGGTGGTGGGTTCGATTTGCGCAACAACAACATGATGATAGGGGCGATTGAGCAGGGATTCCAGCCGAGCCGTGAACACTGCTTCGTTTCCCGGATAGCCGAGCTCGCTGGACAGACGGGCGATTTCGGGTGCATCCGCCAGCGTGGCTGGGCGAAGCTGGGGTGGCATACGGTCTCCCTTGCGGTTGGCGTTTGCTCAGTCAGTGCCAACCAATTGATCAGAACGGGTAAAGGTCCAGGTGCGCGTAATTGACAAAATGTCGGCTTTTTTCCGCATATCGTCCGGAAAAACGGCAAAAGGGGCTGCAAGTTCCACGATCTTGATGGCAGCAGCGTCAAGTATCTTGGAGCCGGACGAACGGTCCACTTCGATGGCTTCGATCCTGCCATTGGCAAAAATCGACACCGTGAGCTTCAAGCTGCCATAAATGCCTTGACGCCGCGCCGCCTCGGGATAGTTGACGTTACCCACGCGCTCGACCTTGGTGACCCAGTCTTCCACATAACGCGCAAATACGTATTCCCTGACGTTTGCGCCAACAAACGCCCGCTTGGGACGTTTCTGATAGTCATCCCACTGCTGCGAAATACTTGCTTGCAGATTGGCCATTTCGCGCGCCTGCTGATTCAACTGGCTGGTGTCGAGCGACGCCCGGGCCGGGTTGGGTGGCGCAGCCGGCGCCAGGTGTTGTATCTGGCCTTGAGGCTGAACCTGGGTCAGCAGGCTTTTGGCCTGGGCTTCCAGCTCGGCTACGCGGGCCTGCAAAGCGGCCTCTTCAGCGCCTGGTTGTGATTTGCTGCTGGCGGGCAGCGGACTTTTCAGCCGCCGGTCTTCGTCGGTGTTGCCCCCGCCCGCCAGGTTGACCTGTGCCAACGCGTCGGGATTAAGCGGAGATTCCGCGCTTTTAGCATTGACCAGCACCACTTCCATCGGCAGGTTCGGGTCTTCGAACAGGCGTGGATTGATCTGCACAAATTGCGTCGACAACACCATGCCATGCACCGCAGCGGACGCCAGTATGGCGAGCGCCATGCGCGTGCCTTGCTTGGAGGGTTCGGCTAAAAGGGGAGTTGAGGCTGCAGACACCATGGGGTTCAAAAGTGGAGGCAGGCCTGATTCTACGGAACGATGACGCTGCTGTCAGGCGGTGTTTCGAGTGTCTCCAGCAGTTCGGCGTGAAAGCTGATGTCGAGCAAGTCGATGCTGGAGATTGCGAGCCGTACCTTCGACCCCGGCGCGGTACCCATGACCGATGGCGCACGCGTCACCATCGGCAGGTTGTCAAAGCGCACCAGATCGTCACGAATGACGCTGGCGGTTACTTCAGTGATGTTTTCCTGGGTCAGCCAGCGCAGCATCCAGTAGCGTTCCAGGCGCCGCTGAAATTCATTGTAGGCGTCGTACGCCAGTTCAAAATCGCGTACTACCGAGAATAATTGTTCGCTGCGCGGCGGATAAGCCGGGTCGGTTTGCTGCACCAGTGAAATCAGCTGACGCTGGTTGACCAGATCGACATAACGCCGTAGCGGCGAAGACGACCATGCATACTGATCAACTCCGAGGCCGACGTGCGGGTCAGGCGAGGTCGTCATCCGGGTCTTGCCCCCGGATTGCGCCCGATAAATGCCGGGGATGCGGTTCTCCGCCAGCCAGCCGCCCCAGTGCGCATTGGCAAAAATCATGTACTCAGACACCACTTTGTCGATCGGACTGCCGCGTTTGCGCGGCACGATGCTGATGCGTTCGCCGTCGACTTTGAAGTTGTAGTCGATGCGATCCACTGTGTCGGCCTTGCCGCGTCCGGCTTCGAGTACGGCCGCAAAATCGTGCAGCCATTCGAGCTCGCGACGATAGGGATAGTCGGCCACAGCCGGGTTGCGCTGGGTGTCAGCGTTGAATTCGATTTCCAGCAACTCATGCCGCAGGTTGTCGGCAATGTGCACTATTTCCAGTTTGGTTTCGGTGCGCAGCACGCGCAGATCGGGCGCGACATCCACGTAAAGCGACAAGGCCGGGCAATCGTGGGTTTCGCCCAGCGTGTAATGGTGGATCAGCGCGTCCGGCAGCATGGTGATCTTGTTACCGGGGAAATACACGGTCGAGAGCCGCTCACGGGCGATAGTGTCGAGCCCTGAGCCGAGCGCGATCCCGAGTGCGGGTGCGGCGATGTGGATGCCGACCCGGATATTGCCGTCGTCCAGCCATTGCACCGACAAGGCATCATCGATCTCGGTGGTGGCTTCGTCGTCGATCGAAAACGCGCGTACCGAACTGTGGGGGAGGTCCAGCGGATCACCTGGATTGAAAGTAGCGGGCTCGGCGAAGTCGGCAAAGCCGGTGCCGCGTGGAAAATGCTCCAGCTGAAAGCTGGTCTCATGAAATTCAAGCGTGGACGGAATCGCGCCACAGCGTTCGATCAAACGTAGTTGGGACAGTCCGGCGGTCGCTGCGGCTTCTTCCAGCGCCTTGTATTCCAGCGTGTTTTTATCGGGCGCAATCAGGATGCGCGGAATCAGCGATACGTATTCTTCAGGCAGGTGGAAGGCCGCCAGTTGTTCAGCCAATCGCGATTGTCTTTCAGCCGCCAACCGTTTTTTTTCCAGCCCGGCTTTGGCGGCGGCCAGTGTTTCAGTGGGCGCAGGCCGGTAGCGGCCTTTACCTTTTTTGTGGAAGTAGATCGGCGAGCTGTGCAGCTTCATCAGCAGCGCGACGGATTCCGCCGGGCGGGGGGTGTGACCGTAATATTCCTGAGTCAGCTGCTCGAAGCCGAATTCGTCTGTTCCCGCCGCTTCCCACAGAAAATCCACATCAAGTTCGGCGACCAGGGTTTCGGCTTCGGCCATGACTTCGGTCGGCGCAGGCGTGGCAAAACGCAATAGCAGGTTGGCTGCCTTGATCTTGCTGCGTTTGCCTGTCAGGGTTTCCACCTGTGCCGTGGCATCGGATTCAGACAGGATGGTACCGGCCTTGAATTGGCCGTCTTCTTCAAAAATGACGTGCATGAAAAATCAGAAATCCAGAATGGTTTGAAAGTGGCGTTCGAACCCGGCAAAGCCATGGTCGCCGCCTGCTTCGATGATATGGGTTGCCCCTGCATAGTAGGCTACTGCATCGCGGTAATCGAGCACTTCGTCACCGGTTTGGGCCAGCAGCAGATAACGCTCGGGCCGGGAAATGTGATCGATGTCAAGCGCAGCCATTTCAGCCAGATGGGATTCGACCAGCACCCATTTTTCGCCCGTATGCCAGTTGGTTTGTACGCCAAGCTCATCACGCATGAGTTTGTGTGCATGCACCGCAGGATTGACCAATACGGCCTTCCAGCCATGCTTTTCCGCAAGATAGGTGGCATAGAACCCGCCGAGTGAACTGCCGACCAGGGTGATGGCTTGGGCATCCGCTCGAGCCAGGGACGATTCGATCTTGACGATAGCTTCGCGCGGACTGTTCGGCAACGCCGGGCAGTAGTAGTCCTTTAGGTGGCCCAGGTGCGCCATGTAGTCGCCAAGCTGCCGGGCTTTGCCGGATGCGGGGGACGAATTGAAACCATGCAGATAAACGATCATCGGTGGATTTTACCGGGCCGTACGCAATTCCCGAAACCTGTTTAGCGAGAATCGTTGAGGTGCATGCAAACTTGTGAGGCTTCGACAGTCCGGCGGATGATGCGGATGCGACGCCCGTAAAAAACGGGGCGCGATATCAACGTGATATCGCGCCCCGCTTTCAGGCATATTGCTTATGGATTGGTATTCAGCGTTTGGCCGGGGAAGCGCTCTTTAAAAGTCATTTCGCTTTCATTCATCATGGCCTTGCCTTCTGTGATCAGGCGATCGCCTTCTTTCACTTTGGCATCGCCCTTGGCATTGATGTCCATGCCTTCAGCTTTAATGCGTTCGCCTCGCTTGACCAGTGATTTGCCGTCTTGCCATTGCTTGCCCAGGTCACGGGTGCTTTCGGCTTGGGAGATCATCTTGTCCCCTACGGTGGGGGGGGCTGAGGCGCAGCCGACGGTCAGTACGGCAGCCATGCTTGCGATTAACAGATTGGAGAGCGTTGTGTTCATGGTTTCACCTTTGGTGGTTCGTAACGAATTGATTGAACGCCACTATATTATCATTAAAAACATTTTTATACAAAAATATATTACATCAATTTACATTGGGCCTCGCGCTTGGTGTGGGTGGTGGGGGAAACGGGTGGTCATCAGCCTGTCAGCATAGATCAAATTGCAACTGACGGGCGTGGGAGTGAGGAGCTTAGGTATAGCCCCCATAACGGTGCATCGGCGTCAGCACAATGTCTTCGTGGTAGTGGTGGTGCAATGCGTCGAGCAATTTGGTGTGGATGCCGCCAAACCCCCCGTTACTCATCATGAGCACATGGTCGCCAGGTCGGGTCACGCTGACGAGTTGACTGACCAAACGGTCGATATCGTCGAAGACCTCAAGCTTGTCACCCAATGGTGCGAGCGCTTCGGCTGCGTCCCATCCAAGGCTGGCGTTGTAACAGAAGACCCGGTCCGCCTGACTGAGACTGATAGGCAATGCGGCTTTCATGACCCCCAGCTTCATGGTGTTGGAGCGTGGCTCCAGCACGGCCAGAATGCGTGCTGTGCCTACTTTGCGCCGCAATCCGTCGAGGGTGGTGGTGATGGCGGTGGGGTGGTGTGCAAAATCGTCATACACGGTAATGCCATGAACCGATCCACGATTTTCCATGCGGCGTTTCACGTTTTCGAAGCGCCCCAGGGCTTCAATCGCGGCAGCGGGGGGTACGCCCGAATGGCGTGCCGCCGCAATGGCCGCCAGCGCGTTCAAACGATTGTGTTCACCAATCAGCCCCCACATGACGCGGCCTTGAAGGGTGCTATTGAAAAAGACATCAAAGCAACCTTGTGCATCAGGTAGACCCGCGGTCCATCCGCCCGTACTGCCAAACCGTTCGACGGGTGTCCAGAGGCCGCGCTCAAAAACGCGTTCGAGGTTGTTTTCCCGTCCATTCGAAATGATCAGGCCATTCCCCGGTACCGTGCGTACCAGATGATGGAACTGGGTTTCAATCGCAGCCAGGTCGGGGAAGATGTCAGCGTGATCGTATTCAAGGTTGTTCAGGATCAGACTACGCGGCCGGTAATGCACAAACTTGGAGCGCTTGTCGAAAAAAGCAGTGTCGTATTCATCCGCTTCTATGACAAAGAAAGGGCTATCGGTCAGGCGAGCCGATATGCCAAAGTTTTGCGGAATGCCGCCAATCAAAAACCCGGGTCGTAGCTTGGCATCATCCAGTATCCAGGCCAGCATGGCCGAGGTGGTTGTTTTGCCGTGTGTGCCCGCAACAGCCAGCACCCATTTTTCCGTGAGCACATGCTCGGCCAGCCACTGGGGCCCGGACGTGTAGGGCAGGTTGCGTTCAAGAATGGCTTCCATGAGCGGATTGCCGCGCATGACCACATTGCCGACAACAAACACATCCGGCTTGCGCTCAATCTGGCTGGCATCCCAGCCTTCGATCAGCTCGATACCCAGTGCGCGTAATTGATCGGACATGGGGGGATAAACATTGGCGTCACATCCCGTAACGGTGTGGCCGGCAGCACGCGCAATAGCGGCCAGTCCGCCCATGAACGTACCGCAGATACCTAAAATATGGAGGTGCATGGCGTGTCAGCGAGTTCCGGTGATCAGGTTAAACAAGAGTGGGGCGGAATTATCCCACAGCCGACGAACGTGACTGCTGAATCAAATAAGTCAGCAGGGCGCGCAATTTGGCAGGTCGTAAAGGCTTGTGCAAAAGCGGAAATCCGGCCTGGCTGATCCGCAAGATCGTGTCGGGCGCGGTATCACCTGTGACCAGAATGGCGGGAATGTCACGCGCATACTTTTTCCGGATGTGGGCGATGACTTCGATACCGTCGGTATCGTCGGGCAGGCGATAGTCGGACACGATGACATCGGGCACGCGCCCGATGGTGTCCAGCCATTGGACGGCTTCATCTGCACTATGCGCCGTGATGAGGTCGATATGCCAGTTGTCAAACAGTTCGGCCATACCCCGCAGAATGGCGCTTTCATCATCCACCAATACCACCAGCGCATCGTTCGGAATGGGTCCGGGCGCGCTGGCTGGCATGGGTTTCTGGATCTGCAAGGCGTCGCCACAGGGTACGTCGATGCTGAACACTGAACCGTGCTCGGGGCGCGATTGAACATTGACCCGGTGTCCGAGCAGGCGGCCCAGACGCGAAACGATCGCGAGCCCCAGTCCGAGTCCTTTGTTGCGGTCGCGCGCCGGGTTATGCAGTTGCACAAATTCCTGAAACACACTATCCAGCTGGTCGGATGGAATCCCGCGCCCTGTGTCGTATACACACAAACGAACCATGCGCCCGCGGCGACGGCAGGCCACCAGAATGCCGCCATCGTCGGTGTAGCGGATGGCATTGGCGATGAGGTTGCCGAGTATGCGTTCGATCAGAAGCGGATCGCTGTAAAGCGTGACATCGCAGGGTCGAAAACGGAGTTGAAGATGCTTTTCAGACGCAATGGCGTTGAATTGCTTGTCAAGATCGCCCAGTAGTTTACGCAGTGAGAAATGAACCGGATGCGCCTCGATCGTACCGGCGTCCAGTCGTGAGATATCGAGCAAGGCATTGAACAACGACTCCATGGCACTCGTCGAGGCTTCAATGTTTTCAATCAGTGATTGCGTTTCCGGGAGTGGGTTTCGGGTCTTGAGTGCCGCCACAAAAAGCGACAAGGCGTGTAGCGGCTGGCGCAAGTCGTGACTGGCTGCAGCAAAGAAGCGTGACTTGGCAAAATTGGCACGCTCGGCCATGTCTTTCTTCGCAGCGAGGTCGGCCGTGGCTTCCTTGATGCGTTTTTCCAGTTCGCTGCGATGCGTTTGCAACGCTTCGGCCATGTCGTTGATGCCGGTTGCAAGCGCACCCATTTCGCCGTCAGGCGGTAGCTGGGCGCGTACCGCAAGGTCATCACAAGCCAGTCGCCCCACTACTTTTCCGACATGACGTAATTGACCGGACAGCCGAATGGAGAGTCGCCAGGCTAATGCGCCCGTAATCATCAAGGCTACACACATTAAAAGTGCAGCATGAATCAGCGTATCGCGTTTGAAGATTGATATTTGTTTGCGCGAAACGCCCACCTCCACGCTGCCCAGCGGCGCGGTGTAAGCGCGCATGGTAGAGCCCGGCGGGCGCGCACCCAGACGTCCGTTATCTGGCATGCGAATATCCGCGCGCTGCGTAATGTGGTCCGATAACCGCTCACCGCCTGAACGCTCACTGGAATGCGCAATCAGTTGGCCATCGCTGTCCCGAATCTGGACAAAGGACAATTGGCTTTTATGAATTTCATCTTGCAGCAATAAAGTGGTGCGCGCGGTATTGCCGCTTTGGAGATCAAGCGGCAGGGCGTCCGCCAGATGGCGTGCTGCATTGAAAGCGCGAGCGTGCAGTGCGTCTTCTGCGGTGGCGAGCGTGCGGCTGGTGAAATACGACACCATGCCAAACTCGGTCAACAGGGCCGGCAGCAGTGCAATCATCAGGATCCGGCTGCGGATGCTATAGAGCGGCAGACGGCTGAGCCAGGTACGCAAAAAGTTCACAAGCAATCAGGATGACTGGATCAGTCGCTGGATAGCAAGTACGGCTTCGGTTCGGTTGCTGACGTTGAATGCGCGAAAAATGGCAGCGATATGGACCTTGACCGTGCTTTCGGACATTGCCAGCATGCCGGCAATCGCCTTGTTGGCACACCCTTGTGCCAACAGACGCGCCACTTCAAGCTGGCGGGCGGTCAGTCCGCTGTGTTGCAAATCTTCGAAATCGGCAGCAGGTGCGTTATGCAAACCGCTATCGCCCAGGCAGGTGGGCATGTACAGATCGCCCGATAAAACCTGGCGTAGCGCGGACAGCATGACAGCGGTCGATGCTGCTTTGGGGATGTAGCCCAGCGCACCTGCTTCCAGGGCGTTGCGAATGTCATGCGGGGACTCGGATGCCGACAGCACGACCAGCGGAATGTCCGGAAATCGGCTACGGAACTGAGTAATACCTTGCATGCCTACAAACCCAGGCATGTTCAGGTCGACCACTGCGAGGTCCAGGTCGGCGTGCGCGGCCGTCTGGGCAAACAGGCTGGGGTAGTCATGCGCGTCGATGATTTCGATAGAGGGTTCCAGTTGCGCCAGCACCTGACGCACGCCCTCACGCATCAAGGGATGATCGTCGGCCAATAAGGTTTTCAATGGGTTGATCCTCGCATGTCCGGAATTTTAGTACGACATGCCCCGGATAAGCGATAACGATGATCGGACGAGGATGAGAGTTGAGGTGCTCCGAGTGTTTGGCTGAAGCAATCTGACCCTGGCAGCGCTATTTGCCACGCACTTTGCGCGTTCCCTCTTCAATCGCGGCTTCCAGATAGCCAAAGTAAAAATCGGCAAGCAACAAACCGACAATCGCCTCACTCGCTTCGTTGCCGTGTGTATCAAAAACCTTGACCGTGGGTACCAGCATGATCTTGTTGAGTGCGGCGAATGCGGCCTCAGTCGTGGCCACCCCATTGAAATCTGTAATCGGGGCCTTGGAGCCTACCGTGATTTCGCGAATGATGACCCTGTTGCGATAAGCCGGATCCTTTTGCATGGGCGAGAGATATATCCGTTTGACTTGCTCGCAGTAAGGGCATTCCGCGCTGGAAAACAGCACCATGACCGGGATTTTTTTCTGCCGCGCTTCGCGAGAATCCGTTTTGAAATTACGGGCATGAACCAGTTCGTTTCCCGCACTGGCTGCGCTGGGGAGAGGCATTCCCCATGCTAAAATCAAGGCGCAGGCTGCGATCAGTCGCGTCATGGTTGTTTCCTTTCGTGAGGATGCAACACGTCGTGTCGATATAAAGAGTGTCGCGCTATCGTTGTTCAAATCAAACAGTCAATTTCTACTGCCATGCCTATCCTGACCATTGCCTCCCGTGAAAGTGCCCTTGCCATGTGGCAGGCGGAGCATATCCGCGACCGTTTGCGTGCACTGCATCCCGCCTGGACGGTGAATATTTTGGGCATGACTACACGGGGCGATCAGATTCTTGATGTCACGCTGTCCAAAATCGGTGGCAAGGGCTTGTTTGTCAAGGAACTTGAACTGGCGCTAGAAGCCGGTCAAGCCGATTTGGCCGTGCACTCAATGAAAGACGTGCCGATGGAGTTGCCACCAGGATTTGAACTGGTCGTGATCAGCGAGCGTGAAGACCCACGTGATGCTTTTGTGTCGAATCAATACGAACACTTGTCTGATTTGCCACCCGGCAGCGTAGTGGGCACCTCCAGCTTGCGTCGCGAAGCGCAACTGCGTGCACGTTATCCGCATCTGACGGTGAAGCCTTTGCGCGGCAATGTCGGGACACGCTTGAAAAAGCTCGATGACGGGCAGTACGACGCCATTCTGCTGGCGGCAGCTGGGTTGAAGCGCTTGGGGCTCGGTAACCGGATCAAAAGCGAATTGAGCGTGGAAGACAGCATCCCGGCAGCCGGTCAAGGTGCACTCGGAATTGAAATTCGTAGTGGCGATGCCTCGGTCGCAGCGATGCTGGTGGCGCTGAATCATGTTGAAACCGCGGCCTGCGTTCGGGCCGAACGCCAGGTCAGCCGGGTGCTGGGCGGCAGCTGTCAGGTGCCGTTGGGCGCGCATGCCGTGCTGCAGGATGGCAAGCTGATCATGAATGGCTTTGTCGCCCATCCGGACGGAAGCCGTTTCATACACGATCATGCCGAAGGCGATATGGCGGATCCCGAGGCAGTCGGTCAGCAATTGGCCGATAAATTGCTGGCGCAAGGTGCGCGGGCCATTCTGGACACATTGCCCACCACATGACCCCCCTGGCAGGGCGTACCGTGCTGGTGACGCGGCCCAAACATCAGGCTGCGGCGCTCTCACACGCGATTGTGGCAGCCGGCGGACAAGCCTTTGAGTTTCCTGCGCTGGACATCGAACGCGTGCCTGTCGAAACCTTGAGCGAATCGCTCGTTAAGGTGGCGTTGGCCGACATCCTGATTTTTGTCAGCCCCAATGCCGCGCAGCTTGGCATGGCGGCCATCCGGACCGCTGATTACTTGCCATCGGGAGCAAGCATCTTTGCCGTGGGGCCGGGAACGGCCCGCGAATTGAGCGCGCTGGGCGTGCCCGCTGTGGTGACGCCGGCGGGACAGGACAGCGAGGCATTGCTGGCTTTGTCACAATTGCAGCTAGTAGTGGGCAAACGCGTGGTGATTGTGCGAGGTGTGGGCGGCCGACCTTTGATGGCTGAAACGTTGGCAGCGCGTGGCGCAGAGGTCCATTTTCTGGAATGCTATCGCCGCAATCAACCACAGGCGGATGCCACCGCCTTGTTGTCACACTGGCAATCGGGAGAGATTGATGCGGTGACGGTCACCAGTGCCGAGACGCTCCATAATCTGGCTGCATTGCTGGGGGAGGCCGGCGTGCCGCTGCTCACCCACACCCCGCTTTTTGCACCGCATGAGAAAATTGCCGAAGCGGCCCGTCAATTTGGTATTTTGAACGTTGTCACAACAGCCGGTGGCGACGCAGGTCTGGCCGATGGGCTGATTAACTGGTTTAGGGATGCGCGATGAATGATAAGACAGACACGGCCACCGATACGCCGGCGGTCCAACCGGCAGCCGTGACCGCTGCGCCCGCAGCACAGGCCGCTGCTGAATCCGCGCCCGCAAGCCCGCCTGCAACCCCGCCGCCGGCAGTCCCCGCTTCCCCTCCCGAGCGTTTTAACGCGTTGCCTATTGTGGCGATGATGATTGCCATACTCGCGTTGGCAGCGGCGACCTGGTCATGGTCTGATAGCCGGGAGCGTATTCGTGACCTGAAAACCGAACTGGGGCGCCGGCTGGCCGAGTCGGGGAAAGAAGTGTCAGAGACCCGTTTGCTGGCCCGTAACGCTGACGACTCCATGCGTCAGGCCAGCGAAAAGGTTGCGCGTATTGAAAGCCAGATTGTTTCATCGCAGCAGCAGCAACAGGCACTCGAAACCCTTTACAAGGACCTGGCGCAAGGACGTGACCAATGGACCCTGGCAGAAATAGAACAGGTGCTGCTGACAGCTGCGCAGCAACTGCAACTGGCCGGCAACGTCAAGGCAGCCATCATTGGACTGGAAGGGGCCGATACCCGTCTGCAGCGACTTGGCAAACCCCAGTTCACCGCCTTGCGCCGCGCCATCGCCACGGACCTGGCCAACCTGCGTGCCGTCCCTTCGCTGGATGAAGTCGGCGCGAGTGCACGAATCGAAGCATTGGTGGCGCGCCATGCCAGTTGGCCATTGGCCAGTTCGCAAAGCTCGGAGGCGGTGCCCGCACCGCGGACACAAGGGCGCAATCTGGGTCAGGAACTGTGGACAGAATTGAAGCATTTGGTGCAATTGCGTCGGGCGGATGGCAATGAGGCGGTTTTGCTGCCGCCCGACCAGGCTTATTTTCTGCGTGAAAACCTGCGGTTACGCCTGCTTTCCGCGCGGCTGGCGTTGATTTCGCAAGACCAGGCCGCATTCAAGGCCGACTTGCACGCCGCGCAGGAGATGCTGACGCGCTACTTCAATACGCGTGATGCGGGTGTGGTCTCGGCCATCAAGGAAATCAAGCGTCTGGCCAGTCTGGACATCGTGATCAAACTGCCTGGCATCGATGCCAGTCTGGCAGCACTGGACGCGTACAAGGAGAACCATTGATGCGCTGGCTGATTTCGGTTCTCGTTGTTGCGGTACTGGCCATTGCGCTGGCCATGGCCGGGCGTTACGACCCGGGGTATGTCGTGCTGGTGTATCCGCCCTGGCGAATGGAAATCACATTCATCAGCTTTGTGCTCGTGCTGGCAGGCCTGGTGATCGGCGGAGTCATGCTGCTGCGCCTGGCGTCACTGACACTTAATTTGCCGAGCATTGTCCGTGCGCAGCGCGAGCGCCGTGCGGCCAGAAAGCGCGATGAAAATTTTGTCGGCGGACTCAGGGCCTTTATTGAATATCGCTATCAGGACGCTGAGCAATCACTGGGCCAGTGGCAAGGCGACGACATGCGTGTGGGTCTGGCACGAGTGATGGCTGCACGATCGGCGCAGGAAATGCGCGCGACACCGCAACGCGAACGCCATATTCAGGCGGCGACAGAACATGGCGCCGAATTGGCCGCGCAGCTGTTTGAAGCAGAATCCTGTCTCGACGCCAAAGATGCCACGGGTGCTCTGGTGGCGATCAAGCGCGCCAAGGAAATTGCCCCGCAGCATACCGCTTTGCTCAGACTGGAATTAAAGGCGCGACAGCAGACGGGACAATGGGATGAAGTGGAGCGTCTGCTCGATGCTCTGGCACGCAGCAATGCGCTGGAATCCGGCGTGGCCACGCAAATGCGCCGTTTGGCTTATGCCGAAAATCTGAAACGTCGAGCTGAAGATGACCGGGGCTTGCTCGAATACTGGAAAAAAATCCCGTCGGAGTTCAAGCATCAAGCCTTTGTAGCACGGGCTGCCGCGCGTGCCTTCATGCAGCGCGGTGGACATGACACGGCCCTCGACGTGCTGGAGTCCACGCTGAATCGCGAATGGAATGAAGACCTGGTGGCCTTGTACGGCGAATTACGCGGCAGCAGCCCCAAGCGGCAGATCGAGCAGGCCGAGAAATGGCTGCATGCCCAACCGCGCGACGCCCAGTTGCTGCTGACGCTGGCGCAGCTGTGCAGCGTGCAACAGTTATGGGGAAAAGCGCAGAACTACCTGGAAGCCAGTCTGGCTATTTCGGCTACAGCCGAAGGTCATATCCGGATGGCCGAGCTTAAAACCAAAAGCGGGCAAACCGGGGAAGCCTGCCAGCACTATCAGAAGGCGCTGGCATTGTGTCGGGCTCAATCATGACTGCAGACAAACTCGTCAGATGGCACATTTATACGGGTGCAGATTGTTGTACGGGGTATATCATTAGTACTTGCTTATATTCTTGTTGGAGTGATCTCATGCGCTTATTCCGTCTCCCCGCTCTAGCCCTGTTGATGAGCGCTTTACTGTTGCCTGTCACATCAAGCCAGGCAGACGTGTCACCGCCCAAGACCCTGTCCCAGGTTGGCATTTACAAAGTAGCCATCGACCGTAACGTCAGCATGAGCGATGCGGCAGACTCGATGCGCCTGCGCGCGAATAGCTTGAATCTCCAACTGGTGGCGGAGCTCCCGCTGTCGAAGCAAGTGGAGGCGGTGACCGGCAAGCCTCAGCGCACGATCACGATTTTCCAGTTTTGCGACGCGGTCACGGCCAAGGACCTGATCGATGTGAATCCCGAGTTCTCGGTCTTCATGCCTTGCCGTATCGCCTTGATCGAAGACCCCAAAGGTCAGGGCTGGCTGGTCATGATGGATGTGGACGTAAACGCCGTGGCCACGACAATGAAACTGACGCCGGTTTTGAAAGCGCGGGTCAATGAAGTGCGCAATTCGTTGATCGAAATCATGCAGGCGGGCGCCAAGGGTGATCTCTAAGCGGGTGATCTCCAAGCGGGTGATCTCTAAGTAAGCTGGCTGGCGCGGATGCGCGGTTAGCGTATCCGTTTGCTGATCTCAGGCTACCGGGGCGACTTCCGCATCCGCCGCATACACAAACGCGTCTGCATAAAATTCGTCTTCCGGCAAACCACGTGTTTGCGTAAAAGCATCACGCGCACAGTCCACCATGATCGGCGCGCCACACGCATACACCTGATAGCCCGACAGGTCGGCAAAGTCGGCCAACACTGCATCATGAACAAAACCCGTGCGGCCCTGCCACTGATCCTGCGGCTCCGGGTTGGATAACACCGGGATAAAGCTGAAATTGGGTCGCTCGGCCAGCCACTGTTGTGGCAGATCAGCCATGTATAAGTCTTTCAACGAGCGCACGCCCCAGTACAAAATCAGCTCGCGATCCGTGTGTTCGCTGAACGCATGCTCCAGCATGCCTTTGATCGGCGCAAAGCCCGTTCCGCCAGCAATGAAAATCATCGGCTTGTCGGAGTCCTCACGGATGAAAAAGCTGCCAAGCGGGCCTTTCAGACGCAGGATGTCGCGTTCTTTCAGCGAGGAGAACACCTGATCGGTAAACAGACCGTCGGCCACATGGCGGATATGCAGTTCCAGCAAGGCATCGTCGTGTGGCGGGTTGGCGAGTGAATAGCTGCGCGTCTTGCCATCTTTCAACTGGAAGTCGATGTATTGGCCGGCCAGATATTGCAAGCGCTCGCTGGCGGGCAGCTTGATCTTGACCACCATGACGTCATCTGCGCGCTTCTCGAGTTTTTCCACCCGGCACGGCAGGGTTTTTGTCACGATGTCCTTGGCCGCACCAATTTCTTTCACTTCAATCGTCATGTCTGAAAGTGGCTTGGCGCGGCAGAACAGCGCACGGCCTTGTGCCTTGTCTTCGTCTTTCAGGGCAGTCGGTGAATGTTTGCCGTAATCGAGTTCGCCTGACAGCACCTTCCCTTTGCAGGAACCGCAGGCGCCATTGCGGCATCCGTAGGGCAGGCAAAATCCTTCTCGCAGGGCGGCTTCGAGGATGGTTTCGTCGTCGTTGACAGTGAATTGGTGCCCACTGGGCTGGATGGTAATCTGGTACGGCATGATGTGCGCTTAAAATACAGTGATCAACCAGGCAATTATCGCTTGAGATGGCAGGGATTTCACCCTTGTCGAGTCAGGGGTACGGGTCAATAGCATGAAAAAGATCTTGATCGTGGGATTTGGAGATGTGGCAGAGCGGCTGGTCAAACGCTATGCCGGGCAGGCCAGATTTGTCGGTTTGGTGCGTCGCGCCGAACGCGTGGCCGAGCTGCGGGCATTGGGTGTGACGCCTTTTGTGGGCGACCTTGATGATCCACACAGCTTGCGTCGCCTGCCTCGCGTCGATGGCGTGTTCCACTTTGCACCGCCGCCGAGTGAAGGTCAGACGGATACGCGTACCGCGCGTCTGTTGCATGCACTGACCCGGCATGGCAAACCAGGCGCGCTGGTGTACATCAGCACCAGCGGCGTGTATGGCGACTGCGGTGGCCAGTGGGTGGCCGAGACGCGGGCGGTGGCGCCCGTCAACGCTCGCGCCGTACGGCGAGTGGATGCCGAGCGGCAATTACGGCACTGGGGCGAGACGATGGGGGTACAGGTGAGCATCCTGCGCGCGCCGGGGATTTATGCCGAAGATCGCTTGCCGCTGGAGCGCATCAAGCGTGGCACGCCGGCGCTTATCCGTCAGGATGACAGCTACACCAACCACATTCATGCTGACGATTTGGCCAGGCTGGCGTGGACCGCGCTGTTCCGGGGACGCGCGCAACGGATCTACCATGCAGTCGATGCGCGCCCGCTTAAAATGGGCGACTGGTTCGATAGCTGTGCCGATGCGTTCGATTTGCCCCGACCACCGCGCGTGAATCGCGCCGAGGCAGAAAAAGTGTTGTCGGAAGCCTTGCTGTCATTTTTGCGCGAGTCGCGCAAGCTATCGAACGCGCGCACCACGGGTGAATTACGATTGAAATACCGGTTTCCGACATCCGACGACTGCTTGCGCGAAATCAGACAGGCCCGCTCTCAGCAAGATAAACGCGGTCAGATGAAGCTGTTTTAGCTGGAATGTTCGGGCGGTCAATATGCGTGGTGCGGGAGCGGGTTGAATCAGCGCAGCAAATCGTCGGGCTCGCGCTTGAATTCGCCTTCCAGGATATCGTCATTGGCAGGTCGCATGGGATCGGTTTTGTTTTTGCTCCACGTGCCAGGGATCAGCAGCAATACCAGTGCGATGATATCGCTGATCAAGCCGGGGAAAATGAGCAGGCCGCCTGCGAGTAAAATCCGGCCACTTGCAAACAGTGAGGCCAGTGGGTTGATACCGGATTGCATGGCAAATGCCATACGAGCGCCCCAGGCAATGCGTTCGAAGCGAATCAGCGTGACGCCGGCAACTGCTGCCAGCAACAACCAGACCACTGTCCAGCCGCCGATTACGTCGGCAACCCAGAAAATACTAACGGCTTCCAGAACCGGAAACGACAACATGAGTAGTACAACCCAACCAAAGCGCATGACATGGGACCTTTGTTAATATTGACCAACTTACCCGATATGGCGAGTGCTGAGAACCTTGCTCACGCGCTGGTTGACAGTCGGGCAGCGGCTTGCGTGAACGTTTTACCGTTGTGCCGCTCTACTTATCGTTGGCAGGGGGCGGTGGAAACGGTGGATGAAATACCCTTGCTGATCAAGACCAGTACGGCAAATTATGCGCAGGTTGAAGGCATAATCCGTACGCAGCACCCTTATGATGTACCCGAAATTATTGCCATACCGATAACACACGGCCTGCCAGCTTACTTGAACTGGCTGGCCACGGAGACTGAAAAACATGAATAAGTGGATTCGTTTGCTCAGCGCACTGCCCATACTTTGGGGTGCGTTCCTGCATTTTCCAGTAGCCATCGCGCAAGAATTTATCGACCCTGAACTGGCATTCAAGTTCTCGGCACGCGCACTCGATGCCAACACACTGGAAGCCCGCTGGCAGATTGCCGATGGCTACTACATGTACCGCGACAAGTTCAAGTTCGAGGTCACCGGAGGCACATTGAGCAAGCCGGTCATGCCCGCAGGCAAAACTCACACTGACGAATACTTTGGCAAGGTTGAGACCTATCGCAAGGACGTCCGTATCGCCCTGCCCATTCAGCGTACACCCGGTACAAATTCGGTCACGCTGAAAACGGTTTCTCAAGGTTGTGCCGATGCAGGCCTGTGCTATACGCCCCAAACCGCCAGTCAGACGATCAGACTGCCTGCGCTGATTGCATCTGCGGCCGCTGCGCCGGTATCAGGAACGACCGCACCACAGGCTTCCGCTGGGCCTGCACTGGGCGCGCTGGATGGTTTGCGCAGCCTGGGTGGGATGGACATGCCCAAGCTGTTGCCGCCAGACGAAGCCTTTCTGGTTGCTGCGGCCATGCCCACTGCGCAAACCGCGCAGTTCGATTACACCCTGACTGACAATACTTACTTGTATCGCGACAAGCTCGGTTTTGTCGTCAAGTCACCTGCCGATGTCAAGGTGATCAAGGTTGATACGCCTGCGGGTGACGTCAAGGATGATCCTACTTTTGGTCGCACGGAGGTCTATCACCAGAATTTTTCAGCCACCGTGACCTTGTCGCGCGCATTGGCCGCCAATGAAAAGCTGGTGCTGGACGCCACGTGGCAGGGCTGTAATGAAGCTGTGGGCATTTGCTATCCGCCCAGCAACCGCGATTTTTCGCTGACCCCGGGCGTGGGCGGAGTGGCCGTTGCGGCTGGTCCGGATGCAGGGCTCAGTGCGCAGACTGCTACTGCTGGCGCTGGCAATGAGTCCGACACATCCAGGATCGAACGCGTCCTGAAAGGCGGCAGCTTTTGGGGCGTCGTCGCCACGTTTTTCGGTTTGGGCCTGCTGCTGGCGCTGACACCGTGTGTATTCCCCATGATTCCGATTTTGTCGGGCATCATTGCCGGGCAAGGTAAAGAGCTGACCAAAACAACCGGTTTCCTGCTTGCGTTGGCCTATGTGCTGGGCATGGCCATTACCTATGCGCTGGCAGGTGTGGCGGCCGCGCTGTCGGGCACACTATTGTCGAACGCGTTGCAGAATCCATGGGCGCTGGGCATCGGCGCAGGTATTTTTGTGGCGCTGGCGCTCTCGATGTTCGGCTTCTTCGAGCTGCAGTTGCCAAGCTTTATTCAGAGCAAGTTTTCCGACGCCTCTAACAAAATGAAGGGCGGCAATTTTGTGGGCGTGTTCGTCATGGGTGTGCTGTCCGCCGTGATTGTCGGACCCTGCGTGGCCCCGCCGCTGGCCGCCGCGCTCGCCTTCATTGCGCAGACCGGTAACACGACCCTGGGTGGTGTCGCGCTGTTCGTGCTGGCACTGGGCATGGGTGTGCCGCTGCTACTGGTGGGCGTATCGGCCGGGGCCTTGCTGCCGCGCGCCGGTGGCTGGATGAACGCGGTGAAGTATTTCTTCGGCGTGATGATGCTGGCAATCGCCATCTATCTGATTTCGCCCATCATCCCCGCGTGGGTCAACATGCTGCTCTGGGCGATCTTGCTGATCGGTTCAGCCGTTTATCTGCATGCACTTGATCCGCTTGCTCCCAACGCCTCCGGCTGGATGCGCTTGTGGAAAGGCCTGGGCGTGGTGCTGCTGATCAGTGGTCTGGCCCTCATCCTCGGCATGCTGGCGGGTAGCCGCGATATGCTGCAACCGCTTGATGTGTTTAAAGGCGAGTCGTCAGGTGGTGCAGCAATCGCCGCTGAGCAGAAAGGTTTGCCGTTCGAGAAGGTGAAGGATGTGGCTGAGCTGGATGCACGTTTGGCGGCAGCCAAAGCTGACGGCAAACCGGTCATGCTGGATTTCTACGCCGACTGGTGTGTGTCGTGCAAGGAGATGGAACGCTTTACCTTTAGCGACCCCAAGGTACAGGCGCGCCTCAAGGACGCGGTGCTGTTGAAGGCCGATGTCACCGCCAACTCTGACGCCGACAAAGCCTTGCTCAAGCGCTTTAGCCTGTTCGGCCCCCCCGGACTGATATTCTGGAATGCAGCGGGCGTGCAATCGGGCTACAAAGTGATCGGGTTTGAGAAGGCCGAGAAGTTTTTGGGCAGCGTTGACTCGGCACTGGGGTCCTGAATCCAGCCGCTGTTTGGACACTTGGCCGGCTTTGTTATCCGTGATGGGTTAATTCGTGGCTGGTCAGCTTGAAATCGAATTGATCCGGCTCCCGGCCATCGAGTCGGGTATCGCCAAATTCGGCATACGGATACATCAGATAAGGCAAAGGCTCGCGGGCGGGCGGGGCGAGTTCAAAGTCTCGCGCCGTGTTGAGCCCGACCCAGTTCATTTCCCAATAGCCGAATAGCCGTTCGCGCAGGGCCACCACGCGGGGATCGTTCAACGGCAGCTTTTCTTCCAGCACCACTTTGCGGACATCGGCGGGGTCGACCGCCACCCAGCCGTGGCGCGGTGAGAAATACTCGGCGCGGCAGTGGTGGGCTTTCGAAATGTCTCCAGCGCGGCCGAGGGTTTTGAACAGGGCGGACTCGGCTACCCGCACACCGTACATTTCACGGGCCGGCAAGCCAGCTGCGCGTGCAAGGCCCACAAACAGCGAATTGATGTCGGCACATTTGCCGCCGAGATCACCCGTTTCCAGCATGAACTTGATGTTGCCAAGACCGCAGCCACGTACGGTTGGTTTGCGGAACGTGTTGTCGACCACCCAGTTATAAATAGCCTGGGCGCGCGCATCCGGATCGGTGATGCCGCGCACGATCTGGGCTGAGGTGGTGGCCACGATGCCATCTACGGGCATGTTGGCCGTGGGCTCCAGGTAGCGCGCAATTTCCGGGGTGAGGGGGTGACGACTGGCCGGCGCGCGACTGCGATTGCGGGTGGCGACGGTGGTGGTGACAACCAGTTGGCGTGCAGTGTCGGTGGGTGCCAACCTGGCGGCGAACATGGGAGCCCGGTAATCTGCATCCCAGGTCATCGCGGCATGCTCGGGCGCCGCCCCCCAAGCGACGGAAATGACACGCTGATAGTCGCCTGCATCTTCAGGAAGCGGCAGCCACAGTTGGCCGTTGTTTTTTTGTGCGGCCAGATCCACCGTGTAGGTGAGTTCAAATGATCGCCAGTGATCGCCAGGGGCGCGGCTTGAACGGGCTGGGTTCATGGAAAAAAGAAGGGGCGTGGCAGCGGCCAGCTGCATAAACTCTCGGCGCATCATGAAGGTCTCCCATTGCGGGTTATCGGACGGTACGCGCCGGATGGGCCTAGACGCGCAAACACCTCAGTCAGCGGCAAGCGCCGTCAGACTCACATTGAGTGTAGCAGGCCAATCGGAGCTTGCTGAACCTGTGATCAGCTGCGGCGCAAAGCGGCAATGCTGTCCATCAAAGGCGTGACAATAGGCTCGATTTTGCGTCGCATCAGCGAGCCAATGGCCGTCGTCTTCAGAAATATGGGACGCACGGTGTCAGCGTCTGTCGAGGCCAGGGTGTCGAGTGCAGTACAGTCCGCTTCGAACTGGGGCGCAACGGCGAGCAAGGCGCTCCGTGCGGTGTTCCGGCTGGCTTCATCCAGTTCACGCAGCGGTGTGCACCATCGTGCCATGGCATTGAGGGTGTGGTTGACGACTTCCTGGACTTCGGGGTGGTCGAGAATATGCGCTAGGGTCAGCAGAAACGTTTGCCCCTGCCCCGACAGCGCTTTGGTCAGCATCACGCTGTAAGCGTTATCCGCAAGCTGGGGCACGTTGGCGTGATCGGCGCGCGCGTCACGCGGTTTGGGTAGATTGTCCGGCTGCAGTTCGAGAAATGCCACGTAATAGGAGTTGCGGCTGGTGCCGCGCTTCCAGATCGACAGCCGCTCGTCATCGGTCAGCACACCAGAATGCAGCATCACCGCGACGGTATCGAGTATGCCGACGTCGTCCTCATGCAAAAAAGCCAGATGATCGACCAGAAATTCGGCCAGTGTGCGCCCCATGCTGCCCTGAACCACCACGTCGCGCATCAGCATCAACCGGGCGTTCTCGATGGTGGGCATGCACCACCATGCGTGGCGCGCCATTTCATCGGTGAGCGCGGGTGAATGCACGACCGCCACGACCGCTTCCTCTTCGGCGATCAACAGCAGTTGTGACAGGTGCTTGGGTGACAGACCCGACTGTGATTGCCGCGTCCAGCGCGTCAAATGAACCGGGTAGCCGCCAGGCGAACCGAGGGCATGCCCCGACAGCAGTTCACGTACGTGTTTCAGATACCGGTCGGCACGCTCGTTGGGCTTCAGCGGTACGCTGGCTTCACCCTGCGGCGTCAGCGCCCACAGCGTCATGTTTGACTCGTCGATGCGGACGGCCTTGAGATCGGTGTTGAAGAGAACGTTGAGCCGCAGTTCGTCTTCTGGAGACAATTCGTCGTTCATAGGGTCGTGAATATTGCTTGGGCGGCGGCAATGGTGGCATCGATGTCCGCGTCGGTGTGCGCGGCCGAGACGAAACCCGCCTCAAACGCCGACGGTGCGAGGTAGATACCACGATCCAGCATGGCGTGGAAAAATCGGTTGAAGGTCTCCTTGTCGCACTGCATCACCTCGGCAAAGCTGGTGGGTGGGGTGGCGGCAAAATACAGGCCGAACATGCCGCCGACCGAGTCGGCGCAGAAGGTGACTTCAGCGTCCTTGGCCTCCGAGACCAGGCCCTTGACCAGGCGCTGGGTACGGGCAGCGAGATCCGCATAAAAGTTAGGCTCGCTGATCGCCTTGAGCGTAGCGAGACCGGCTGCCACGGCAACCGGGTTGCCCGACAGCGTGCCGGCCTGATAGACCGGGCCGAGCGGCGCGAGTTTGTCCATCACGTCGGCACGACCGCCAAAGGCGCCGACCGGCATGCCGCCGCCAATAACCTTGCCGAGGGTGGTCAGATCGGGCTTGATCCCGAGCAGTTTTTGCGCACCGCCGAGGTCGACGCGAAACCCGGTCATCACTTCGTCAAAAATCAGCAGCGCACCGGAGGCATCGCACAGGCGGCGCATCGCGGCCATGAACGCGGCGGTGGGCTTGACCAGGTTCATGTTGCCGGCAAACGGCTCGACGATGATGCAGGCGATTTCGGCGCCCAGTTCTGAAAAAGTGCGCTCCAGCCCGGCGACATCGTTGTAGTCGAGCACCAGCGTCTGCGCGGCGGTTTCCGCCGGCACGCCGGCCGACGTCGGGTTGCCGAAGGTGAGCGCGCCGGAACCGGCTTTCACCAGCAGGAAATCGGCATGACCGTGGTAGCAGCCTTCGAACTTGATGATCTTGCTGCGGCCCGTAAAGCCGCGTGCCAGACGAATCGCACTCATCGTGGCCTCGGTGCCAGACGACACCAGGCGGACTTTCTCAATGCTCGGCACCAGTCGGGTGAACAGCTCAGCAATTTCCAGTTCGGCCGCCGACGGCGCGCCGAACGACAAGCCGCGTGCGGCCGCATCCTGCACCGCCTTGACCGTGCCGGGATGCGCATGGCCGAGAATCGCTGGGCCCCACGAACCCACGTAGTCGATGTACTCGCGGCCATCGGCATCCCATACCCGCGAACCTTGCGCGTGGTCGATAAACACCGGGGTGCCGCCCACGCCCTTGAAGGCGCGTACTGGTGAGTTGACGCCGCCGGGGATGACTTTTTGTGATTGTTCGAAGAGGTGTTCGTTTTGGTTCATTGCTCAGGCCTCATGCTTCGGGTTCAGCTTCAAATAATTGATTCAGGTCGTGCGCCGCCGCCCGGATGTCGGGCGCGTCAAACAGTGCAGACAGCACGGCGAGGCTGTCGGCCCCGGCATCCAGCAGCGCGGGCGCATGGGCGAGCATAATGCCGCCGATGGCAACAATCGGGACATGAATGCTGGGTGCCGCTTCAATCAGCAAGGTGGTGTCAGCCCGCTCGGCTGCAGGCTTGGTGGGCGACGGAAAAAAACTGCCAAACGCCACATAGTCGGCGCCTGCAGCCTGCGCGGCCAGCGCCAGTTCCAGGCTCTGGTAGCACGACGCGCCGATCAATTTATCCTTGCCCAGAATGATGCGCGCTTCGCGCACACTACCGTCTTCACGGCCCAGATGCACGCCATCCGCGCCGCACAGATCGGCCAGACGCAAGTCATCGTTGATGATCAGCGGCACGCCGAATGGGTGACACAGCGCGATCAACTCGCTGGCCTGCGCATGGCGACGCGCCACGTCAGTGGATTTGTCACGGTACTGCACGACGGCCACTCCGCCTAACAGCGCCGCTTCTACTTGCGCGAGCAGGCGCCCGGTGTCGGCCGTTTCCGGGGTGATGGCATAAATGCCGCCTGGAAAATCAGGCATTGCCTTCTGCCAGTGCGTCCTGCGCCCAGAAAAAGCGTTCGGGAATGTATTGGCCCATACCAGGACGGAAAGCGGCTTTCAGGGCTTCATAGGTGAAATTTTGTGCTTCGCGTACCGCATCGGGAACATCGTTTCCATAAGCGAGCGTGGCGGCAATCGCCGAGGCCAGGGTGCAGCCCGAGCCGTGATAGCTGCCGGGCAGCCGGTCCCAGGCGTCAGTCTGCACATGGCCGTTGGCGTCGTACAAGC
The DNA here is from genome assembly GCA_036568265.1 of Thiobacillus sp. Classification (GTDB taxonomy): domain Bacteria; phylum Pseudomonadota; class Gammaproteobacteria; order Burkholderiales; family Thiobacillaceae; genus Thiobacillus. Next base: position 28,225 of record DATCSW010000023.1, on the reverse strand, counting down.
TGTTCAACACGCGCGGCGTGGCTTCGTGGGTGCCGGTAATGAGTACGTATTCACAGCCCAGGTCGGTCAGGTGCTTGGCACAAGCCTCAAGCTCCATGTCGTCCTCGTCCGAGTCGAACAAGGCCAGACGGCGTGCTTCATGGCTGTTGGGGGTGAGGATACTGGTTTGTGGAATCAACAGGTCACGCATGGCGGCGATCATGTCGTCAGTGGCGAGTTCGTCGCCCCGGCCGGACGACAGGACTGGATCGAGCACGACCGGGATGTCGGGGTAGTCGGAGAGAATCTCAGCGATGATTGCGATCGATTCGGGACTGCCGAGCATGCCCAGTTTAAATGCCGCCACGGGGACGTCTTCCAGCAACATGCGCGCCTGATCCATCACCCATTCGGAATCGATCACCAGGATTTCGTCTATCCCGGCTGTGTCTTGCACGGTCAGGGCGGTGATGACGGAAAGCGGATGGCAGCCCAGGCTGGCCAGCGTCAACAGGTCGGCCTGTATGCCTGCGCCACCGGTCGGGTCGGATGCGGCAAAGCTGAGCACCAGCGGGGGCGTGGGTTTGGGGGAGAAGATAGGCGGCATGAGATCACTGCTTTAAAATCAAGACCCGATTTTAGCTTGAATTGCCTGAATGCCATGTTTGAAACCCCTGAATACACGAGCTGGATGTGTCTGATCTGCGGCTGGATCTACCACGAGGAGGCGGGCGCACCGGATGACGGGATCCCGCCCGGCACACGTTGGGAGGACGTGCCCATCAACTGGACTTGCCCCGACTGTGGCGCGCGTAAGGATGATTTTGAGATGGTGGCGTTTTAATCGACCACACTGTGTAGTTGACCTCATAAATTAAATCAATAATTAATTATATTAATGATTGATTATTTTTATGTGTGACTGGTCAAATCTAGTACGTTAGTGTAATAGCCGATGGTAGAATTCGCCCGGATCATAATCAATAAACGGGAGAGTCATCATGGTGCAGCGGTGGATTACAGCTTGGGTTTTACTCATGTTTTCGGCGAGTGTATGGGCGATATCGCCCTATATTCAGGGGGATGCCGTTGCCGGTGGCAGCGTGCAATCGGTGGCATCAGCCGTTGAGGCCAAACTTAAAAGCGAAGGTTTTAAAGTCGTCGGGAAATACTTTCCTAAAAATCTGCCCGGCAATGGGGTGGTGATCGCAACAGACGAAGCCATGTTGGGTGAAGTCGGATCGGTCGGCGGGCATGCCATTCTGGGGGCAGCGATTCGGGTGGGTATCAAGGCTGATGGCAGCGTGTCTTATACCAATCCGGATTACTGGTATCGCGCCTATTTCCGCCGATCTTTCGATAAAAAGGAAGGTGCGGTCAAGGAATTGCAGGGGCGCTTGCAGAGTGCCTTGGGCGCAGGGAAAGGGATGGGTGGGGACGAGTCGGCAAGTGGTCTGGCCAACTACCGCTACATGATCGGGATGGAGCGCCTGGATTCCTATAAAAACAAACTCGCCGAATATGGCAGCTTTAATGAAGCAGTTAAAACCGTGCGCGACAACTTGGCCAAGGGCGTGGGCAAAACCGCTAAAGTCTACGAAATCGTGATGCCCGATCGCAAGTTGGCGGTATTTGGCGTGGCCATGAATGATGGCGACAACAGCGATGGTGAGTGGATCAAGCGCATTGACATGGAAAACAATGTGGCGGGCTTGCCTTATGAAATTTACATTAAAGACAAGGATGTGGAGTCACCACATGGCCGTTTCCGTATTGCGTTGGCATTTCCGGATGTAGGCATGGGCCAGTTCATGCGGATTTCATCCTTGCCCGCGGCGATTATTGAAACAATGAGCAGCGTCGCAGGCGCGGACAAGAAGTCCAGTGGGGATGCCTGGCAGTAAGGCAGCTGTCGAAAAGTTGAATGAAAGAGCGCCGCTTTGCGGCGCTCTTTTAATTTATGGGTCCAAATACCGATTTCCATACATGCAAGCACTAAAGAAGCCTGTTTGGTTGCCGTAATGTAAACCACACAGGGAGTGGCGATTGCCGCTTGCCCGACGGTGCTCGTGGAGAATGCGTGTGGATAACGAAGTTTTAAAGGGCGTCAAGGTGATGGTCATTGATGACAGCAACACCATACGCCGTAGTGCCGAGATTTTTCTGAACCAGGCGGGCTGCGAAGTCATCCTGGCGCAGGATGGTTTCGATGCGCTCTCCAAAATCACCGACCATGATCCGGATGTGGTGTTTGTCGACATCATGATGCCCCGACTCGACGGTTATCAAACCTGTTCGCTGATCAAGCGTAATGCCAAATACCGCACCACGCCCGTCATCATGCTGTCATCCAAGGACGGATTGTTTGACCGCGCACGCGGCCGCATGGTGGGGTCGGATGAATATCTAACCAAGCCTTTTACCAAAGACACGCTTCTGACGGCGGTGCGTGAGCACGCTTGTGCGGGCGCCTAACAGGATTTTTAAGGAGTAAACAATATGGCGATCAGCCGCATTCTGGTTGTAGATGATTCCCCAACCGAACGTTTTTTTCTGTCCGAGTTGCTGGTCAAGAATGGGTATCTGGTCAGTATGGCCGAAAGCGGCGAGGAAGCCGTGGCCCAGGCCAAGCAAACGCTGCCTGACCTGATCGTGATGGATGTGGTGATGCCCGGCATGAATGGTTATCAGGCCACCCGAATGATTACCAAGGAAGAGGCCACCAAGCATATTCCCGTCATCATGTGCACCACCAAAGGCCAGGAAACGGACAAGGTGTGGGGGATGCGCCAGGGCGCGAAAGCTTATTTGGTCAAGCCGGTGAAGCCGGAAGACTTGCTGTCGCAGATCAAGGCGCTGGGCTAAGCAGACCGATGGCCAAGAAATTCAATCTACGCGAATTTCAAACCACGCTTTCGCAGAAGCTGCAGGCAGCTGCGAGCCGTGACAACACCGGGTCACGGCTGGGGTTCCGGGTCGGTGAGGTGAACTGGCTGGTGAGTCTTTCTGACACGGAAGAAGTGCTTCCTGTGCCAACTATTGTGAAGATGCCGGGTGCTCAGCGTTGGTTCCGAGGGGTGGCCAATATTCGGGGCAACCTGTTTGCGGTGAGCGATTTTTCCGATTTCATGGGGCAGGGCGTGACGCCGGAGCATGAGGATTGCCGCTTGCTGATTCCACATCATGATTTTGGCGTGAATGCCGCCTTGCTGGTCCGCAGTACGCTGGGGCTAAAAAATATTCACCAGTTTACGCCGCGGGACCATCAGGCGGCGCATCCGTGGATTGCACGCCAATATGCGGACGAGGCGGATACGGACTGGTGCGATATGGATTTCGCGCAATTACTGGGCAATGCGGATTTTCTCAAGGTCGAGGCCAACCTCGGCGGCTGATTGTATTGATATAAATACGGGGCGCATCAGCGCCAAACAAATGGAAGGACTGGAGCGATGAACATGGCAATCACGATGAATGGTCTTAAAGGCCTGGCTGGCCGCATGACTGGAAAAGTCAAAGGCAAAAAAGGCAGTGAGCACACCACCCTGATTATGCAGACCGTGCGCAAGCTGGCCGACAAGGAACCTGGCAAGGCTCCGTTGATCGGACACTTCCCCGTTGAAAAACAATATCTGTATGCAGGCGGCACACTGATCGTTTCGCTGTTGCTGGCGGCCGGTTTCACGGTCTACAGCCTGGTACAGCTCGATAACCGTACCCAGTACGAGGTGAAGGCAGGTGATCTCAAGGTGCTGTCACAGCGCCTTCCGCTGACTGCTCAGCAGTCCGTGTTGGGTAACGCGGTCGCCTTTAAAAAGCTGACTGAAGGCAAGGCTGATTTCGAAAGAACGCTCGCAGGCCTGACGGATGGTGACGATGAAGTCCCTGCCTCGGGCGGCGCAGCGGGAGAAACCCTGGTTAAAATCAGCGACCAGTGGAAGAAGTTCAATCCGCAAATCGTTCAGATTCTGTCGCAGCAAAAAAACCTGGTGACCCTGAACGAGAGCGTTAAAAGTATTAATGCGTTGAGTACCGACTTGCAGGAAGTGGCGGAACAACTGGCCAGTCAGTTGGCCGATACCGGCGCGACCGTGCGCGAGGTGTCACGTGCCAACCACCTGGTGATGCTGAGTCAGCGTCTGCCCAAGAACGCTAACTTGCTGTTGTCCTCCGACCTGATTGACCCGGAAGTGGTGCTGCAATTGGAAAAAGACACCACCTCGTTCCGTGACACCGTGCAGTCGCTGATGAGCGGTACAGCCATCAAAAACAAGGACAGTATGCTGACCCTGGAAGACCTGGGTTCCAACATGGGTGACATGGTGGAAGCGGTGGGCGCGGTGTTGTCCAACACGCAACCGTTGTTGCAGTCAAAACTGGCGGCAAACAACTTGTTCATTGGTAGTGATGCGCTGCTGGCCGATACCGACCAACTCTCGCAGGACTATCACGAGGTGGGTGGTTACAGTAACCTGCTGGCAGCTTCGTTCGGCGTGTTGGCGCTGGCATCCTTGGTGTTGCTGGGTTTGGTCAACATTAACGAAACCAAGTCGCGTGCGCGTAAGAGTGAAGAAGAAAACAGTCGTAACCAGGAAGCCATTCTGCGGTTGATGGATGAACTGGGTGAACTGGCCGAGGGTAACCTGACGATTAACGCCAGCGTGACCGAGGACATCACCGGTGCGGTGGCTGACTCCATTAACTACACGGTGGAAGAATTGCGGACGCTGGTACGCGGCATTAACAACGCAACGGTGCAGATGGACCAGGCGGCAGAAGCGGCAGGTCAGGTTTCCGACTCGCTACAGCAGGCATCACGTCGACAGACAGAAGAGATTGAAGAAACGTCCGCTGCGGTGGTGAACCTGGCCCAGTCGGTGCAACAGGTGTCGGGTAACGCCGCCGAGTCCGCCCGAGTGGCTGAACAATCACTGGCCGCAGCCGAGCGCGGTCAACAGGCGGTGGCCAATGCCATTTCCGGCATGAACGGCTTGCGCGAACAGATTCAGGAAACTTCGAAGCGAATCAAACGGCTGGGTGAATCGTCGCAAGAGATTGGTGAAATTGTGGAACTGATTTCCGACATTACCGAGCAGACCAACGTACTGGCGCTGAACGCTGCAATTCAGGCTGCATCTGCCGGTGAAGCCGGGCGAGGCTTCTCGGTGGTTGCGGAAGAGGTGCAGCGACTGGCTGAACGTTCAGCCGACGCGACCAAGCAGATTGCTGCGATTGTGAAAACCATTCAATCAGATACCCACGATACGGTGGCTGCGATGGAAGTGTCGACCCAGGGTGTGATCGAAGGCGCCAAGCTGTCAGACGCTGCTGGTCAGACACTGGCCGAGATTGGTGACGTGTCGAAAACGCTGGCAGGGCTGATTGCCGATATTTCCTCGGCAACGCAAAGCCAGGCGGAATCGACTGCCAAGGTGGCTGAGACCATGCAGGACATTAAGTCGATTTCGGCCCAGACCAGTAGCGGTACGCAGCAAACAGCCGAATCCATTGGCGGTATGAAGCAGCTGGCCCAAGACCTCAAAAACTCGGTTTCGGGCTTCAAGCTGGCTTAAGCCACGGCTGAGACGAGCACGAATAAACCGACCCAGGTCGCCGCAATCAACGTCAGGAATAACAGACTATGAGCGCCATACTCGATTACGACACAGGTCCACTGAACTGGGTGCGCGGCGATATTGACGCTGCACTGCAGGCCGCCCTTGGGCGCGTGCAGGCTTACAGTGTCGATGCTGATCTCACTAATGCACTTCGGCTGGCTGGCGATGATGCCCACCAGGTAACCGGCGCACTTCGTATGGTGAGTCTGGAAGGCGCCGCGACGCTGGCCGCCACCCTGGAATCCTGTCTCGCCGATATCGACGAAAACCGTTTGCCCCCCAGTGATGAGTTGCTGCGCGCCTTGCGTAACGCGATGGAAGGCCTGCAACGTTGGGTCAAGGATCTGGCTGACGGTCGTGGCAGCGGCGAGTTGGCTTTGTTCCCGCTGTACAAACGCCTGCGTGAGTTGCAGGGTGCGGAGCGCGTATTCGAAGGCGAGTTATTCTTTCCGGATTTGCGTGCGCGTGCGCAGGGCAAGGCTGCCAATGATGGGATGTCGCAAGAGGAATTATCCGCAGCCGTCAAAGTTTCACGTGCGCTCTTCCAGAGAGGCTTGCTGGCATTTCTGCGAAATGTTGAAGCTGAACAGGGACTGCAACGCATGCGGGATTCCCTGGTTGCAGTCGAGCGCATCGCACCTTCGCAGGCTTCGCAATCATTCTGGTGGGCGTGTCTGGGTTTCGTTGACAGCCTGATTGCCCGGGGCGTAGAAGCAGATTTCCATGTGAAACAGTTGCTTGCTCGCGTTGATTTGCAAATGCGCCGCCTGATGGAGGGCTCGCCGCAGGTTGCTGAGCGCCTGATGCGCGATGCGTTATTTTTTGTGGCCAAGAGTCAGTCGCTCGGAGGCCGCGCGGCTGAAGTGCGATCCACCTTTGGTTTGGATCGCTACTTGCCAGGCCGTGGCATGCTCGACCCGGAAACACTTGCACGCATGCGTCCTGTGCTGGATGCCTTGCAGGCGGGCTTGAAGGCTGCCCGTGATCATTGGCATGCATTTGTAGATGGGCATGCCGATCATCTGCAGCAATTTCAGTCGCAATTGACGCGCATGCAGCCGCAGGCGCACACGCTCGATAACAGTGGCCTGGGTGCTTTGCTGGAAGAGCTGAGTGCTGCTTCTGCCTTTGCCGAGAAACGTGAAGGCGAGGCGCGCGATCAGGTGAGCCTGGAGGTGGCATCCACGCTTTTGTTCATACAAAATGCGGTCAATCAGGAAGATGTATTGCACGCGGACTTTTTAGCCCGTGCAGAAGGGCAGCAAGCTCGTCTGCGCGCGTTGATCGAAGGCCGTGCCATGCCAGTGAGTGCTGAAGATTCAGCCAGCCAGCGTGAATCCGAACGCGACATGCTGGTGCAGATGGCTCAGGAAGTGGGACAGAACCTGCGGCAGATGGAAGAAGTGCTCGATGCCTTTTTCCGCAATTCCAATGAACGTGAAGATCTGGCTACGTTGCCCGCCTTGGCGCAACAAGCACAAGGCGCATTGACCATGCTGGAATTGCCTGATGCCGCCAGCTTGTTGGCTGTGGCCACCGAGGCCACTCAGCCGTATGTCAGCGAAGGCGAGCCTGATGACGCGACGCAACAACGGCTGGCCGATGCATTCTCCAGCCTGGGGTTGTTCATCGAAGCCTATTGTGCGGGCCGCGTGGATGCGGGTCGGATGTTGCGTCCTGTCTTGATCGATTTTGGCGTGGTGGAGGCTGACGAACCCGAAGAAGAAACTTTGGATGAAACCATCGAATCCGGGTTACCTGCCCGCAAGGCAGGTGTGAAGGATGCCTACCTGGACTGGCGTGACCAACAAGGCGAGGTCGCAAAAAAAAAATACCTTGAAGTTCTGACCGAACTGAGTCATGACGCCGAGCTGATTGACGATAGCGCGCTGCTTCAGCAGACGCGCAGCGTGCTTGAAGCCAGCCGAAATGAATCCGATGCGCCGTACGCACTGGATGCCGATATTGCCCGTTTGACGGGATGCTCGTTACCCGAGCGGGCACGGGTCGAATCCCTGATTCCTGAAACCTCGTCAGATGATGAGGCTTCCGATCCTGTGGTCCAGGAAACCAATAGCGTTGCAGCGTCGAATGATCCGTCATTGTCAGACAATGCGCCTGATGCGCTGGATGTAAACACACCCGATAGCGTGGTATCCGAGTCGATGCCGATGATGCCGGAAACGTCTGGGGCGGATGAGCGCTTGATCGCTGCCCAGGCTGTCCCAGTCGAAACTGCAATGCCAGAAGGCGTACTGACCGCCATACCTGACGACGTGGAGATGGAACTTCTGGAAATCTTTCTGGAAGAGGCCAACGATGTATTGGCCGCCATGGGAGACGCAAGTGAGCTCTGCCAAAGCAATCCGGATGATGCCGAATCGATCACCGTCATACGTCGTGGATTCCATACGCTGAAAGGCAGTGGCCGCATGGTGGGACTGGCTGATCTGGGTGAAACGGCCTGGCGGCTTGAGCAGTTCATGAACAATTGGCTTGCGGATGACAAGCCCGCTGACAGCAATTTGATCAAGGTGATCGAACATGCCCGGTCAGTATTTCAGGATTGGGTCAATGCGCTTCAGGCCGGCCAGATCATAGCCGTGCCGGTGTCGGCATTGCTGGCGGCAGCTGATCGGGTCGCGCTCGGACAGCCTTACGATGCCGAGTCTGATTCTCTGGCTGGCGTAGTTATAGATAACACTGTCCAAACGCCCGCGAGCGATGAAATTGCCGTGCGTGAAATTGAAGACGAAGCGCTGTTGAGTGTCGTGTCTCAGGATGGAGACAACACTGAATTCGAAATCGCTGCGACTTCACTTGAAACAGAAGCGGAACCCATCGCAGAAGTGAGTGCGGTAATTGAATGGGCCACGCCCGCTGAGGCGGTTGAGCCAGCAGAAGCTGAAGACATCGCTCCCGTTCTGGATGTGGGTGCCGTGATTGAATATGCGGTTGCCCCTGAGTCACCTCTGGAGCCTGAGGTGACTGACGAGATATGTATCGAGTCAGTGTGTCTGTCCAGAAGCTTGTACGAAATCTTCATAGTGGAGGCTCGTCAACGCATCACTGAATTGCAGGAAGAATCGGAGCGCCATGCTGAAACGCCTCACAGCAATGTGAGCGAGCATGCTCGCCGGGCTAGCCATACTTTGGCGGGCATTGCGGGTACAGCAGGGCTGAGTAACCTGACTGATCTGTCTCATGCACTCGAACAATACTGGAACCGCTTCGTGCATGCGCCGCTCCCCACCGCCCACCTTGCTCTGGTGGACGCCACGATCATGCGCCTCGGTGAAATGATCGACACCATTGAAGGCGGTCATCTGCCTGAATCGGCGGATGATCTGATCGCCGCGCTGGGTGAACTGGAAGACGAACAAACCGCGCCGGCTGTCCCGGTTGTCGAGCCCACGTCGGAAACATTGCCTGAGGCTGTTGACGAGGCAATGCCCACTGCCGAGCCGGTTGCTGAGGAAATTGCAGAAGTTAAGCTTGCGGATGAGCCGGAAGCTGCCGTTGTCGCACAAACACCGCTGGATGTGAGTGCGCTGGTGTCCGAAATTCGGCCGGTCATGCCTGCGCCTGTTTTTGAGCGGCGTGAAGTGACCGATGAAATTGATGAACAGCTGCTGCCGATCTTCCTGGAGGAGGCAGACACGCTGGTGCCCGACACAAGCGCGCAGTTGCGTGCCTGGAAGGATGCGCCCCAAGACCTGTCACCGCGCGATGCGCTCCGCCGCAACCTGCATACGATCAAGGGCAGCGCCCGAATGGTTGGTGCAATGCGTCTGGGCGAGCTGACCCACGTGATGGAATCACGTGTGATCGCGGTCATCGAAGGCCATCTGACTGCCGAGCCGGGTGTGTTCGACACACTGGAAACCCAACTCGACCGGGTGGCTGACTTGGTTGAGCGTTTGAAACGGGGTGATCTCACACCGATTGATGACGATGCTGCAACGCCGGTCAAAGCGCCTGTCGAGCCTGTTTTGTCGCTGCTTGAAGAGGCAGAATCGCTGCGCGTGTCGACTGCAAACGTAGCCGAAGCGCCTGCGCAGACGGTGACACGAGATGCCGCAGCGCTGACCCTGAGGGTACGTGCTGATTGGGTTGACCGCATGGTGAACCAGGCCGGTGAAGTGGCCATTGCACGTTCACGAATCGAAAGTGAAGTGTTTGCTTTCAAACGCCACGTGAATGAATTATCCGAAGCGCTGCTACGCTTGCGCGGTCACATCCGTGAAGTGGAAATTCAGGCCGAATCACAGATGCAGGCCACCTTCCAGACGCAAGGCGTAGCCGAGCAGTTTGACCCCCTGGAGTTCGACCGCTTTACCCGTTTCCAGGAAGTGACCCGATTCCTGGCCGAAAGCGTCAACGATATTTCGACTGTGCAGCACATCCTGCTGGCTCGCCTGGGCGAGACGGATGCTGCGCTGATTCAACAATCGCGTCTGAACCGTGAACTGCAACAGAATCTGTTGCGAGTCCGCATGGTGCCGTTGAACTCGGTTGCTGATCGGCTGTACCGCACCGTGCGTCAAACTGCACGTGATGTGGAAAAGCTTGCCCAACTGGATATTCAGGGTGGCGATCTGGAAATCGACCGTTCCGTGCTGGAGAAAGTGACCGCACCGCTGGAACACCTATTACGCAATGCGCTGGCACACGGTGTGGAAATGCCTGAAGCACGACGTGCTGCCGGCAAAACGGAATTTGGTGAAATTGTGCTGTCGGCACGTCAGTCGGGCAACGAAATGATGTTGACCGTCAAAGACGATGGCGCCGGCTTGAATTACACCCGTATTCGGGAAAAGGCTGAGGCTGCAGGTTTGCTGCCACCGGGTATTGAACCGACCGAAACACTTCTGGCGCAGATGATCTTTGCCGCAGGCTTCACGACGGCTGAAACAGTCAGTCAGGTCGCTGGCCGCGGTGTGGGTATGGATGTGGTGAAGAGCGAAATTGCCGCACTGGGCGGACGTATCGATATTGTATCGACAGAGGGTGTTGGCACCAGTTTCCATATTTACCTACCATTGACCCTGGCCATGACCCAGGCGGTGATGGTTCAGGCGGCCAAGCATGACTACGCGTTGCCGACGCCGCTGGTGCAGCAGGTGCTGGAATTGAAACCGGCTGAACTGGAACTGGCCATGCAGGCCGGCGAGGTTAGCTGGCGGGGTGCGACCTACCCGTTCTCGTATTTGCCGCATTTGCTGGGCGATGCCGAAGCGGTGCATGAAGTGATGCGTTATAACCCGGTGGTGCTGTTGCAAAGCGGCGCCAGCCAGGCCGCGGTACTGGTAGACAATATCGAAGGTACACGCGAAATCGTGGTCAAGAACATCGGCCCGCAAATGGCGCGGATTACGGGTGTGGTGGGTGCAACGGTTCGAGGCGATGGGCGCGTGATCCTGATCATGAACCCGGTGCCCCTGGCGTTACGTTGGGCCAGTCAGCCACGTGCGGCAGTGGAGCAGAGGGCGCCCACCGAAACTGTCGAAATCAGCGCAGCCTTGCAGGTGCCGATGGTACTGGTGGTCGACGATTCGCTCACCGTGCGCAAGATCACCACCCGCCTGCTCACTCGCGAAGGTTTCCGTGTAGACAGTGCAAAAGATGGTGTCGACGCGCTGGAAAAAATGAATGATCTGATTCCGGATGTGGTGTTGCTGGACGTGGAAATGCCGCGCATGGATGGCTTCGAACTGGCCCGTGTCATGCGCAGCGATGCGCGCCTGAAATCGGTGCCAATCATCATGATTACCTCGCGCACGGCGGATAAACACCGCAATCACGCGATGGAAATCGGCGTCAATGTGTATCTGGGTAAACCTTATCAAGAACAGCAGCTGCTCGACAATATTGCTGAGCAGCTTGAAAAAAGCGCTGTGGAACACAGCTAGGATGTTGAACTAGCTGTTTGGGGAACGGGCGCAGGTCGCCCGTTTTTTTTGCCTAACGTTTCAGCGCCTAACGTTTCAGTGTGGCGAGATCGCCGTTTGCCAGCTGATCAAGCTGGGTTTCACCCTGTGCTGTATCGCGGTGAAACGTTGTCATGAGTTGCTGTGCTACGTCCAGCCAGTGCGTTTCAGCCTCGTTCACTGCCTGCGCGAGTTTGGATGTGTCGTGGCTGCCGAGCCAGTTTTCATAGGCTTGTGGCAGGGCAGGGAACAGTGCGCGCCGCAAGCCTGACAGGTTGGCCATATAAAAGTGCAACGAACCCAGGGCCTCACGCTCAAGCACGGTCGGGAGCGTCACCATGCAGTCGGCCAGATGATCGCGCACTGCACGCACCAGCAGTTCAGCGTGCCTCAAACTGAGTTGTCCCAGCATGGTGTTCCAGTCATCCCCGAGCAGGCGTTCTGCACGGGCCTCACCAATTTCGTGCAGGATCATGACTTCGCTTTCAGCGTCGACCATGCGGTCGAGACCACGTTCGACATCCCGTTCGAAATCGTAATAGGCAAACGCACGTCCCAGCGCGGAGTCCCTTTCCTTCCACTGCCATTCTTCATATTTATTCCACAGCAGACGGCGCACCGCGTCCATGCGCAGGAAAATGGCGCCATCACGCATGGCCGCCGGCGGTGCGATCAGATCGCGTGCGTATTCGCAGCCCGCGACCAGGATCTGTACGCCTTCGCGCATTTCAGCACGTTTGAGTTCGGCCAGTACAAAGTGGGGCTTGCGAAAGCGCCCGAGCCCGCTGCTGTAGACCAGCCCCATCGGAATCAGGGCGCGGTTGACGTCGTTGGCTTCGAATGGATCGATGCCCGCAGTGTTGAGTGGCAGTGGGGCGAACTCCTCCGCTTCGACGGTATCCCACAGGCTTTCGCGCGCATTCAGCCAGTCGCCGAGTTCGTCCTTGGGCAAGCGTGCACCATAGGGGATCTCCATTTCCCAACGGTAGTACTCTCGCATTTCCAGCAAAAATGTGCACATCGTCATGTCGCGCGCGTGGCGGGCATCGGCGATGGTGCAGTTTTTTTGCACGGTGTCGATGAGTGCGGAGAAGTTTTCAACCATGTACGGCTCCTGAAGACAGCTTCCTTATCAGTGTACGAATAAAAACAGCCCGATCAACCGGGCTGTTTTTGGGGGTATTGCCTGAAGCCTAGTGGCGTCGGGTTGAACCGAAGTAATTCAGGTCAGCACGCGAGCGTCGGCTGAGGTCAAAACGCGCGGCTTCAGTACCGCTGAATTGCCCTGCAAGCTGGCCATAGACTTCGGTGGCCCAGGCTTTATCGTTGAGCGCATCGGCGATGCCCTCTGCCCAGCGCAGCTTGTCAGCCGGTTTGCTGAGATGGGTGCCGCATTCGGCGTACCATTTTTTCAGTGACTCGGTCGGCAGGGCAAAGCCCTTCAGGCGCCCAATGAACTGGATGCAGGCATCGCCATCGGTACAGGTGGCGGCTGCGGCTGCGAACAGTTCGTCTGCCTTGGCTGTGTTGCCCATGCCGGCATACAGTTGCCCCAGGTGGGTGAGCGCGTAGTGGTCCTGGGCCTGCGCGCGTGCGACTTCCAGCAGGCGGCCAGCCTCCGCTGTGTCTTGCGTGGCGGCATAGCTGACTTCAGCCAGTTTGGCGGTGTCGTACACGGTCGTGTTAGCGTCGGCGGCCAGCGTTTTTTCGCGCGCCGCTAAAAATGCACGCGCCCTGGCTGTACCAATTTCGCTGTGCTTCATGTGTGCCGTGGAAACGACCAGATCCTTGAATGCAATGAAGTCAGTGGCGTTTTCTGCTGCACGGTCGAGTAGGCGGTTGAGCCAGTCGATGTCATCCAGATTCTGGTCAACGGCCAGCAAGACGGGCTTGTAGCGTGAGAACTGGTAGCCGGTGCCGTCGAGCAGCTCTTCAGCGGCCTGGATCAGTTTGGCGGCATAGAACGGGTCTTCCAGTTCGAGGCGCACGCGCTCGGCCAGCGCCAGGTATTGTTTGACGTTGGAGGCCTCTTCTTCGAGTTTCTGGAATTCCATATAACGCGCGTGGTTGGCCTGGCGTTTTTCCAGTTTTTCTTTCACACGGGCGAGGCGCTCGGTGTCGTCGGCGAGATGCGCTTCGACCGCTGCAACCAGTTTTTGCATTTCGTCGAGACCGGCAACCGCTTCTTCAGCTTTATCCAGGAGTGCCGCCGCGCCTGGCTTGTCGCCCACGCTGGCCAGGCCTTCGGCCAGTTCGATGTGTTCGCCGGTGGCAGTGGCCAGTTCGCCAGCCTTTTTCAGCGCCGCCTGCATGAAGGCAGCATCGCCCACCTGCTTGGCTGATTCAACCAGCGTTTTGGCCGCAGTGAAATCGGTTGCACCTTGTAGTGCACGCTCATACAAGGCCTTGGCTTTTTGCGGATCACCCAGGGTTTTAGTGACTTCGCCGGCCAGCGCCAGCAGGTCGGGCACGCTGGAAAGTTTTTCGCCAGCCTTGTTGAAAATTTCGGCAGCGTAGTCCTTGTCGAGCAGATGTTCGGCCGAAGCGGCCGCCAGCTTGCTGTATTCCACTGCACGCGAAATCTTGGCTTCGGCTTTTTCCAGTACTTTTTTGGCAAACACGCTGTCGGCAATCACGCTCATCACGTTCTTGGCCAGATCAATCAGCGGATCGAGGTTGCTGGTTTCCTTCAGCGCCTTTTCATAGGCGCCCACGGCGGCCGCCTTGTCTCCCAGCACCTTGAATTTGGCTTCGGCCAGGGCGATCTGCTCCTCGCCGCTCATGCAATAGTCTTCTGCCGTTTGCAGCAATTCCTCAGCACGGTCTTGTTCGCCCAGCGCCTTGTAGACGATCGCGCACGCTGCGAGGTCTTTGGTGAACTGGCAGTCATCCGCCACGCGGTCCATCAGTTCCTTGGCGTAGGCGGCATCGGCCGGCTCCTGCAAGGCTTCGAGTGCCAGCGCTGCATAGTCGGCGCCGCCGTTGCATTCGGCTTCCTTGGGGGTGAGGGTGTCGCGTGTTGCCATGGCGTGGTCTCCGTGAGAATTCGATCCGTGATTTTCCGCCCGCAGCAGGCGGGCAGCCAATAAGTAATGTCGATGGTGCTATTAGTGCATTGCAAAACAGGGTGTTAAGGACCCGCAGGATTCGATGGGTCGCTCAAGAAAACGCGGACCGCCGCGGTTAAATTTTGTTCTGTTCGTGAGCAGGCCCATAAAAAATGCCATGTCATTGTAAGGCGATGTGCGGTTGATCGACTAAGCGGGCTGGCAGCCACCCGTTTCGCATCATGTTTTCGGCTGTCAGGCGGTGAGGCATCCAGATTTCCGCTTTACAAACTGTCTCGTTGCCGGCGATCTGCAAACTCAATGTTACTAACGTGATTCACTTACCAAAGGAGAGTTCTACATGTCTATTCAAACCAAAGGCGCCATCCTCGCTTCAGCCGCTGCTGCCATGGCCCTCGCAATGTCGGCAGCCGGTGCGGCCGACAGCCCCGGTGGCAGTACAGGGGCAGCCGTCGGCGCCAGCGACAAGGTGCATTGCTATGGCGTACATTCCTGCAAAGGCAATACCGACTGCAAAACCACGGAAAACAGCTGCAAAGGCATGAATGCGTGCAAAGGCCATGGCTTCAAAGGCATGGCGGCGAAAGAGTGTCTGAGCAAAGGCGGTGTGATTTCCGACCTGAAAGGCTGATTCATTCGCTGAGCATCCAGGTCTTGTGCCTGGGTGTTCACCCTGAATGCGGGTTCGTTTGCCAGCATTCAGGGTGAACATGCCGTTTGGCGACTTAATTTTCATATTCGAATCCAGGTCATGCCATTGAACCCCTCTCCGATTGCCATCAAGCAGGAATCCCCAGGCTTCGGTCTGGGGTTGCGCCCGGTGCATTACCCGGATTTTCTGGACCATCCTCAGCGGGTCGACTGGCTCGAAATCATTTCAGAGAACTACATGGTCCCCGGCGGCAAGCCGTTGGCTATGCTGGATGCCATTCTGGAGCGCTATCCGGTGGCGATGCACGGCGTGTCGTTATCGATCGGCTCGACCGATGGCCTGGATGCGCAATACCTGACCGAACTCAAGGCATTGGCAAATCATGTGCAGCCGATGTGGATTTCAGACCACTTGTGCTGGACCGGGGTGCGGGGCCGCAATGCGCATGACCTGTTGCCGCTGCCCTACAGCGAGGAGGCGTTGCGGCTGGTGGTGCGCCACGTCGAGCAGGTACAGGACGCCTTGGGCCAGCGCATGTTGCTGGAAAACGTGTCGAGCTATCTCAACTACCGCAGTTCCGAAATGAGCGAGTGGGAATTTTTACGTCAGGTGGCCGAGCAGGCGGACTGTCTGCTGCTGCTCGACGTCAACAACATCTACGTCAGCGGTATCAATCACGGCTTCGATCCGATCGGGTTTCTGGACCATCTGCCCATCGAGCGCGTGCAGCAAATTCATCTGGCCGGGCATAGCGACCATGGCGACTACATCGTGGATACGCATGATCATCCGGTAGCCGAACCGGTGTGGGATCTTTACCGCTATACCTGCGAGCGCTTCGGTGCCGTGGCCACCATGATCGAGCGTGACGACTATATCCCGGCGCTATCCGAATTGATTGCGGAACTGGATCGCGCACGGGCGATTGCAGCCGAATCTTGTGACGCAGGGGTACGTGAAGCCAGGGAGGCAGTGCTGTGAAGGCGCCGGAATTGACCGATCTGCAGGTCGCCTTTCATGACCATTTGCTCAATCTGCCCAGTGACATCGCCTGGCAAGTTAGCGAGGGTGGCCGCATCAGCATCGATCATCGGCTGCATATTTATCACAATGCCTATCGTGCGCGTCTGCTTGAAAATCTGCAGGGTGCGTATGAAAAAACCTGGGCCTATCTGGGCGATGTAAGCTTTGAATCGTCTGCGCTGGCGTATATCGAAGCGTATCCACCGGCTCATCGCAACCTGCGCTGGCACGGCGCGGCATTCCCGCAGTGGCTGGCCGAACGATTTCCGCAGGATCAGGATATCGCCGAACTGGCGCACATTGACTGGCAACTACGTCAGGCGTTTGATGGCCCGAATGCCACGCCGCTACAGCCCACAGCGCTGGCCGGTTTAACGGCTGGGGATTGGGCAAACGTGGGCTTTCAGTTTGCGCCGACGCTGTTCATGATGCCTGTGCGCTTTAACAGCGTGAACATCTGGCACGCGCTCGACCAGGAGCAGGCACCGCCTGTCGCCGAGCCCGTGGCCACATCGACCTGGTTGCTGATTTGGCGTAAAGGCTGGCAACCCCATTTCCGTACGCTACAGGCTGCCGAGCATGCGGCCCTGGAGCAGTTGCAAGCGGGAGCATCGTTTGCCCAGGTATGCGCTGATTTGGCCGAGCAATTTTCCGACGCGGAGGCGGCCAGTGTGGCGGCCGAAGGTCTGCGAACCTGGTTGCAGGACGAACTGATTGTCGGGTTGGGCAACGCGAATTCGGACTGAGCATTGGCTGCTGCGTTGAGCAGTCCAAAAGCTGTCTGGATGGTATAAAAAAACATCGCTGATACAGGGGAGCGGCAGTCAGCGGCTTGTCGGACCACATCTTGTTGCTGGGGGGAATGGGCAGGGTGTTTGCGCGTTGCATGGCTCATATTCCCAAGTAATCATGGGCGAGAGGCCCGAAAACACAGGATGCTAAGCGATTAGAGCGTACTACAAGACATAGCGTGCCAGATCTTCGCTGGCAGCGAGCGAGGCGAGACGGCTGGTGACGGTTTCAGCGTCAATCAAGTGTTCGCCGGTGACATTGCCGGCATCGAATGAAATGTCCTCCAGCAACTTTTCCATCACCGTATACAGACGCCGCGCGCCGATATTTTCGGTGCGTTCATTGACCTCGAAGGCGATCTCGGCCAGGCGGCGGATACCATTCTCGGTGAATTTGAGCGTGACGCCTTCGGTGGCCAGCAACGCTTCGTACTGACGCGTCAGGCAGGCATCGGTCGAGGTCAGTATCTGTTCGAAATCTTGTACTGATAGCGCTTTCAACTCGACCCGGATCGGCAACCGACCCTGCAATTCCGGAATCAGATCGGACGGCTTCGATAAATGGAATGCGCCACTCGCGATAAACAGGATGTGGTCTGTTTTCACCATGCCGTACTTGGTGGATACCGTGGTGCCCTCGATCAGCGGTAGCAAATCACGCTGTACGCCCTGGCGTGATACATCACTGCCATGGGATTCGCTACGGGTGGCGATCTTGTCGATCTCATCGAGAAAAACAATCCCGTTCTGCTCAACGGCTTCAAGCGCCTGCTGCTTGGTGTCTTCTTCGTTGACCAGCCGGCCGGCTTCTTCCTCAGTCAGCAGTTTGAAGGCTTCGCGCACGTTCAGTTTGCGGCTCTGTTTGCGGTTTTGGCCCAGGTTTTGGAACATGCCTTGCAATTGTTGCGACAGATCTTCCATTCCCGGCGGGGTGAAAATCTCCATGCTGGGGCTGATAGCCGACAACTCGATTTCGATTTCCTTGTCGTCGAGCGCACCTTCGCGCAGCATCTTGCGAAAGCGTTGACGCGCGGCACCTTCTTCGCGCGGCGGTTCGGCATCGCCAAAACCCACATTACGCGGAGGCGGCAGCAGCGCGTCGAGAATGCGCTCTTCGGCGGCTTCCTCAGCGTGAAAATGCACCTTGGACGTGGCTTGCTCGCGCACCTGCTTGATTGCGGTTTCCATCAGGTCGCGAATGATGGTGTCAACATCACGGCCGACATAGCCCACTTCGGTGAATTTGGTCGCTTCAATCTTGATGAAAGGCGCATTGGCGAGCCGTGCCAGACGTCGCGCGATTTCGGTTTTGCCGACGCCGGTGGGGCCGATCATCAGGATGTTCTTGGGCGTGACCTCGTCGCGCAGATCCTCGGGCACGCGCTTGCGCCGCCAGCGGTTGCGCAGGGCCACGGCCACGGCGCGCTTGGCGTCGTCCTGGCCGACGATGAAACGGTCGAGTTCGGAAACGATTTCGCGGGGAGAGAGGTCGGTCATGAGAGGGAGATAGGACGGCTCAGCCGCCAGCGGGAGGGGGTGGCGGCGATGGCGGGGCCGGGGCCGGCGGCGGAGCCGGAATGAGCTGCGCCAGCACGATCTTCCAGCCGGCCTCCTGCCGTTGCCACAGCCGCACATAATGGCCGGTGCGGTCGTGACCGTCGCGGGTCCAGATCGCCGGTCCGTATGTCCAGACCAGGTCGCCGTAGTCCGAGGCGCCGCCGCCCTCGGTGGGGCCGAAGCGGAAGGTGGCGGGCCAGCCGGAAAGCGCCGCCTCGAAGGCCTCCCGTCCGATCGCGGGCGGGAGCGGCGCGACATAGAGGCGGCCGTTGTCGGCCATGACCCGCAGATGGGCCGCCTTCTGGTCGTTCGCGGCGTCCCGGGCGAGGGCGGCTTCCTGCTCCCGGACCGCCGTCATCGCCCATTCGGACGCGGAGGGGCCGTTGTCCGGAACGCCTTCGCGAACCACCCGGAGCAGCTCCGGCCCGACCGGCAGGATGACCGGCTCGGTGTCCCGCCCGGGCACGTCGGCCGCGCTGGCGCCGGAGCCGCCGTCGTAGACCCATTTCCACGCGCCGTCGGCCTGGCGCTTCCAGATGGTGAAATAATGCCCGGTCCTCTGGCCGTCGACCGCGACGCCGCCGGTGGTGAAGCCCAGGTCGCCCGAGCGCGAAATGCCCGCGAAATTCGGCCACCACTCCAGCAGCGGCTCATCGGCGGGCCGGGGGCCGTCCGGATAGACCTCGCCGATCCTTTGCGCCCGGCCGCCGGCGATCACAATGGCGTCGGGCGTCGACCATTTGTTGAAGCTGCCGGCGATGCCCAGCGACGGGGCGTCGGCCGCGAAGGCGCGCTCGGCGGCGACCACCGGGGCGGCGTCGGGGGCCTGGGCGACGGCGGGGGCGGCGAGCAGCAGGGCGGCGGCGAAGGCGGTCAGGCGCATGGAAAATCCTCCTGCCGCGATAGAGGGGGGGACGGCGCCGCTTGTCCCGTTAAATCGCGGAAAGGCGGCCGGCTGCACCCGTCCCGGGATTGGGCTATGGCGGAGGCTCGCAGGGGAGCCGGCCTTATGGAATTCGTCGTCATCGGCCTGGTGGCCTTCCTCGCCTCGGGCCTGACCCTCTATTCGGGGTTCGGGCTCGGCACCGTGCTGCTGCCCGCCTTCGCCCTGTTCTTTCCCGCCCCCGTGGCGGTAGCGGCGACCGGGGTGGTCCATCTGCTCAACGGCCTGTTCAAGGGCGGCCTGCTGTGGCGGCAGGCGGACTGGGCGACGGTGCTGCGCTTCGGCCTGCCGGCGATCCCGGCGGCGATCGCCGGAGCCTGGCTGCTGGGCCGGCTCGGGGCCGGAGAGGTGCTGTTTTCGTGGAGCGCGGCGGGCCGTGACTTCGGGCCGACGCCGGCGGCGCTGACGGTCGGAGCGGTGATGATCGGCCTCGGCCTGCTGGAGCTGCAGCCATGGTTTCAGCGCCTCGCCGCCCCGCCGCGGGTGGCGCCGCTGGGCGGGCTGGCGACCGGCTTCCTCGGGGGGCTGACCGGGCAGCAGGGCGCGCTGCGTTCGATGTTCCTGCTGCGCTTCGGCCTGGACCCGGCCCGGTTCATCGCCACGGGGGCGATGATCGCGGTGCTGATCGACCTGTCGCGCCTGCCGGTCTACGCCCTCACCGTGGGACCGGCGGCGGGCGAGTTCGAGACGCGGCAGGGGCTGCTGGTGGGCTGGGCCGTGCTGTGCGCCTTCGCCGGGGCCTGGGGCGCGGTGCGCTGGCTGAAGAAGGTCACCATCGGGCTGGTGCGGAGCGTCGTCGCGACCGTGATGCTGACCATCGGCGCGGCCCTCGTCGCCGGCCTGATCGGCAGCTGAGCCCTCAGGGCTCCAGCGTCTCCACGGTCAGGCTGCCATTGGTGTAGACGCAGATGTCGGCGGCGATGGCCATGGCGCGGCGGGCGATGGTCTCGGCGTCGACGTCGGTGTGATCGATCAGGGCCCGCGCCGCCGCCAGGGCGAAATTGCCCCCCGAGCCGACCGCGGCCACCCCGTGCTCGGGCTCCAGCACGTCGCCGACGCCGGTGACGGTGAAGATCGAGCTCCGGTCGGCGACCAGCAGCATGGCCTCGAGCCGGCGCAGGTAGCGGTCGGTGCGCCAGTCCTTGGCCAGATCGACGCAGGCGCGGGCCAGTTGGTCCGGATACTGCTCCAGCTTGGCTTCCAGCCGCTCGATCAGGGTGAAGGCGTCGGCGGTGGCGCCGGCGAAACCGGCCAGAACCTTGCCGCCGGCGAGGGTGCGCACCTTGCGCGCCGCGCCCTTGACGATGGTCGGGCCCATGGAGACCTGGCCGTCGCCGGCGATCACCGTACGGCCGTCCTTGCGCACCGCGAGGATTGTGGTGCCGTGCCAGCCGGGAGAGGGGGTGTCGTTCGCGTTCATCATCCGTTTCAGATGGCGACCGAAATGCGGCGCGGCAAGCCGTTTCCGGCGAGATTCCAACGGCTACGTTGAGCCACATTCTGACCAATGTAATCCGTTACATTGACATTCTTCGCCCCCCAAATCGCCATAAGAGAGAATCGACGTGCTTCATCGCGTCATCTACGCCAGCGAAGCGGTCGGCGCCACGGGCGCCACGACGCTGTCGATCGCCCAGATTCTGGGGGTCTCGGAGCGCAACAATCGCCGCGATCACCTGACCAGCTGCGTCATGTTCCACCAGGGGCATATCCTGCAGGCGATCGAGGGCGCGCGCGTGGATGTCGACCGGCTGATCCGCCGCCTGCTCGACGACTCCCGCCATTCCGGCCTGCGCGTCCTGATCGACACGCCGATCGCCGCCCGGCGCATCGACGAGCCCATGGGGCTGTGCGCCGATCCCGAGGCCCTGCTGCGCCGCCTCGGCCTGAACTGCCTGTCCCGCGTCACCGCCAATGAGGCGGAAGTGCTGCTCGAGCTGCGCAAGGCCGCGTGACGCCGGGCGCCGGACCGCCTAACTGGGGCGGGTGAGCTTCTCTGACGACGAAATCGAACGCTACGCCCGCCACCTGGTGCTGGCCGAAATCGGCGGCCCCGGCCAGCAGCGGCTGAAGGCCGCGCGCGTCGGCATCGTCGGCCTCGGCGGGGTCGGCGCCCCGGCGGCCCTGTATCTGGCGGCGGCGGGCGTGGGGGCCCTGCGCCTGATCGATGACGACTCGGTCGGCCTGTCCAATCTGCAGCGCCAGATCGCCTTTTCGGAACGGGATGTCGGCGAGTTCAAGGTCGAGGCCGGCGCGGCCCGGCTGGGCGCGCTGAACCCCCACGTCGAGATCGAGGCGGCGGCCGAGCGCCTGACCCCGGACAACGCCTCATGGCTGCTGGAGGGCTGCGACGTGGTCATCGACGGCACGGACGATTTCGGGACCCGGTTCGCGGTCAACGCCGCCTGCGTCGCCGCCGGGATTCCGCTGGTCTCGGGCGCGCTCGGACGCTGGAGCGGCCAGGTCGGCGTCTTCGCCGGCCGGCCCTGCTACCGTTGCCTGGTGGCCGAGGCGCCGCCGGACGCCGAGACCTGCGCCCGCGTCGGCGTGGTCGGCGCCCTGGCCGGGGTGGTCGGATCGATGACCGCGCTGGAGTCGATCAAGCTGATCACCGGCGCCGGCGAGGCCCTGACCGGCCGCCTGCTGATCTACGACGGCCTGGCCGGGACCGCCCGCACCGTCGCCATCGCCGCCGACCCGGCCTGCCCCGTGTGCGCCGCGCCCTAGGCGAAAGCCTGCCGGAACAGGGCGACATAGCGGGTCATCAGCTCCTGCTCCCTCGCGTCCTCCCAGTCGGCATGGCCGGCCTTCTGGATCTCGATCAGATCGACCGGTTTGCCAGCCCCGCGCAAGGCATCGCGCATCCGGCGGGACTGGATCAGCGGCAGGACCGGATCATCTTCCCCGTGCACCAGAAGGACCGGGCAGGCGATCTCGCTCGCCCGGCGGCGGGGTGAAGCCGCCTCCAGCGCCGGCCCCATCGCCGAGGGGTCGCCGATCCGTTTGGTCCAGAACTCGTAGATCGGCTGGCCCGGGGTGTCGTCGGTGCGATCCTCCCACGCCAGAATGTCGGGCAGGTCGTAGACGCCGCAGACGCCAATCGCCGCCTTGTACAGATCCGGCCGTTTCACCGCCCCCATCAGGGCGGCGTAGGCGCCGTAGCTTGTGCCCATGATCCCGACCTTCGAGGCGTCCAGCCCCTTTGCCGCGATGGCGTGGGCGACGGCGTCCTCGACGTCCTCCTGCATGCGGTCGCCCCAACGGGTCCAGCCCTGCTGCGCGAAGGTCTGGCCGTAGCCGCCCGAGCCGCGGAAATTCGGCCGCAGCACCCACCAGCCCTGCGCCGCCAGCACCTGCACCTGCCGGTCCCAGCTCGGCGTGTCCCGCACCTCGGGACCGCCGTGCGGCAGCACCACCAGCGGTCCGGGAGCCCCGCCCGGAGGCGCGGTCAGATAGGCCTCGATGGCGGCGCCGTCGCGGGTCGTGACCTTGAGCACCTCGCTGGAGCCCAGCCGCGCCGGGTCGAGCTCCCGCGCCTGGGCGATGTTGACGATGGCCCGCGCCGCCTTGTCGTAGAAGAACCAGGCGCCCGGCTCATCCGGCCCGTTCACATAGGCGATGAACCGGTTCCGCGCCTGATCGACGTCGGTGAAATGCACGTTGCACGTCCCGTCGAAGAAGCGGTCGAGCGCCCGATGGTGGACCGCCAGCGCGGGATCGACGAACTCATACTCCAGCCGGTCGCCATAGTAGGCGGCGCCCAGATAGTTGCCCGCCGAGTCGGACAATCCATAGGTTACGTCCCGACCCGGACGGGGGTTCAGCGGTGGACCGAGCGCCGTCGTGGTCAGGTCCATCTCGCGGACGCTCTGGACGTCTTCGGTTTCGAGACGGGCGATGACCAGCACCTTTCCGGGGGTCTCGCCGGCGCCGACCCACAGGAAGTCCGGGGCTTCGCGCACCCGGGTGCGGCGCGCCATCTCCCATTCGGTCTCGCCCGGCGCCCGGACCATGATGGTCTCGACCGTGCCGCGGCTGTTCATGTCGTGACGCAGGACGGGCACGCCGTTGACCGTCCGCCAGTGATAGGTGCCCGACCCGCCACGCTCGATCCGGGTCGCCGAACCCGTGTTCACATCGACCCGGTGCAGGGCCATGATCCCGTCGGCGTCCCAAGCCGCCATCAGGACGTTGTCGGGGTCGGAGGGCAACAGATCGACGATGCGGCCCATGTCGAAGGTGTTGCGCATCCGGGTGCGCTGATCACTGAACAGCACGGCGACATCGCCCGTCCTGGCGTTCACCGAGACGACGCGGCGCATGTAGTATTCGATCGCCTCGGTCTTCCGGTTGGAGCCGGCGATCGAGCGGGGACCCACCTCGTCCTTCAGGATGACGCTGGTCAGCAGGCGGTCGTCGTTGGCCCAGGCGATCGAGTCGACCGTGACCCGGCCCAGATCGATCCGGCTACGCTGGCCCTCGGGGTCGCCGGCGTCGATGAAGTCGACGGCGCTGTGCGGCTCCTCGTCCGTGCCGAGGTTTTGCGCCACGGCGATACGCGTCCCCGACGGCGACAGGGCCGCGTCGCTGCTCATCCTCGGCTTGAAGAATTCGGCCAAGGGATAGGCGCCGGCCTGGGCCTTCGCCACGTCCGGAGGCAACAGGGTGATCCCCGCCAAACCCGCCGCGCCGCCCAGCAGGCCGCGCCGCGATACGGCGGCGCGCCCCGCCTTCGAAAATCCTGATTGCACTGGTACGCCCCCTGTAAGCCCCGGCCCAATCAACTGTCCGTTGAACGGGCCGTCAAGCTTCGTCCTACAGCATCGCCGGAATCACCCGGTCGGGGGGCCGGTGGCCGTTCTGGAAGGTGAGGATGTTGGTGATCACCCGCTCGCCCATGTCCTGACGGGCCTCCAGGGTGGCCGAGCCGAGGTGGGGCAGCAGCACGACGTTGGCATGGCCCATCAGGCCGGGATGAATGGCCGGCTCGTGCTCGTAGACGTCCAGGCCTACCCCGGCGAGGGCCCGCCGGGCCACGGCGTCCGCCAGCGCCGCCTCGTCGATCAGTTCGCCGCGGGCGGTGTTGATCAGCAGGGCGTGCGGCGGCAGCCGGGCCAGCCGTTCGGCCGACAGCAGGTGGTGCGTCTCCTTCGTCGCCGGACAGTTCAGCGAGATGATGTCCATCCGCGCCAGCATCTGGTCCAGATCGTCCCAGTACGTCGCCCCGAGCTCCTCCGCGACCATCTCCGGGACCGGCCTGCGGTTGTGGTAGTGGACCTGCATGCCGAAGGCCTTCGCCCGCCGCGCCAGGGCCTGGCCGATGCGGCCCATGCC
Organism: Thiobacillus sp.; assembly: GCA_036568265.1. GTDB lineage: Bacteria > Pseudomonadota > Gammaproteobacteria > Burkholderiales > Thiobacillaceae > Thiobacillus. The sequence continues at coordinate 3,330 of DATCSW010000023.1, read as the reverse complement.
GACGATGCCCAGCCGCTTGCCCCACAGCTTGCGCCCGGTCATCCAGGTCGGGGTCCAGCCCTCGAACCGCCCCTCCGCCACCACCTGCGCGCCCTCGACGATGCGCCGGCTGACCGCGAGGATCAGACCCATGGCCAGATCGGCGGTGTCCTCGGTCAGCACGCCGGGGGTGTTGGTCACGATCAGCCCCCGCCCGACCGCCGCCTCGACGTCGATGTGATCCACTCCGGCGCCGAAGTTGGCGATCATCTTCAGCTGGTCGCCCGCCCCGGCGATCAGTGAGGCGTCGATGGCGTCGGTGATGGTCGGGACCAGCACGTCGGCCCGCCGCACCGCCGCCTCCAGCGCGACCCGATCCATCGGCGCGTCGGTCAGGTTCAACTCGGCGTCGAACAGTTCGCGCATCCGCGTCTCGACCGCGTCCGGCAAGCGTCTGGTTAATACGACCTTAAGCCTGGGCGCGGACATTCGAAGCCTTCATTTCACGGACTCCGCGTGTCTAGCAAAGCTCGTCCCCGCTTCCAAAGGCTGGCCGTCACGGCGGCCGTCGCCTGCGCGGCGGTGCTGGCCGGGGCGGCCCAGACCATGCCCGACGGCCGCCCGACGCCGAGCGGGCAGCCAGTGCCGCGCTGGCTGTCGCTGAAGTCGTCCGAAGTGCACGCCCGTTTCGGACCCGGACTCGACCATCGCATCCTGTGGGAATATCGCGTCTCCGGCCTGCCGGTGCAGGTCATCGCCGAGACCACCGAATGGCGGAAGATCTGCGACCCCGAGGGCGCTGTGGCCTGGGTTCACCGCAGCGTGGTGTCGAGCCGGCGCAGCGTCTTCAACGCCTCCGACGCGGAGATCGCCGTTCACGCCGGGCGCTCGCAGACCTCGCCCGTCCGCGCCCGGCTGTCGCCACGCTCGCTCGTGGCCATGGATGAATGCGAGGACGGCTGGTGCCGCATCCGGGCGGGGCGGCTGCGCGGCTGGGTGCGTCAGTCCGCCGTGTTCGGAACCCAGGAGCGGGCGCTGTGCAACGCGGCCCGCCCGGCGGGGACCGGCCGCCGCTGACGGCGGTGGTTGAGCCCGCTCCCGTGCTCGTGTAACCCGGCGGCCACACCGGCCATCAGCGGCGTCCGCGCCGCAGGCCCCCTGAGATGCGAGCGCCCGTGACCCAGACCGATCGTCCCTCCTCGTTCGACTATGAGGCGCTGCTGGCCGCGGGCCGCGGCGAGGTCTTCGGGGAGGGCAACGCCAAGCTGCCGGCCCCGCCGATGCTGATGTTCGACCGCATCACCACCATCAACGGCGACGGCGGCGCCCACGGCAAGGGCTATGTCGAGGCCGAGCTGGATATCCATCCCGACCTCTGGTTCTTCCAGTGCCATTTCATCGGCGATCCGGTGATGCCGGGCTGTCTGGGCCTCGACGCCATGTGGCAGCTGGTCGGCTTCTATCTCGGCTGGATCGGCGGCCCCGGCCGCGGCCGCGCCCTGGGCGTCGGCGAGGTCAAATTCACCGGTCAGGTGACGCCGGACGTCAAGAAGGTGGTCTACAAGATCGACCTCAAGCGGGTCATCAACCGCCGCCTGGTCATGGGCATCGCCGACGGGGTGCTCGAGGCCGACGGCGTCCAGATCTATACGGCCACGGATATGCGCGTCGGCCTGTTCGGCGCGGCGGAACCGGTCGGCGGCTGACCTATTCACAGACCGCGGACAACGCGGCGATCTGAGTTCAAGAAGGAAGCAACATGCGGCGTGTCGTCGTCACCGGACTGGGTATCGTCTCCTCTATCGGCACGGGCCAGGACGAGGTCGCCGCCTCGCTGCGCGAGGCGAAATCGGGCGTCCGGCACGCCGCCGACCATGCCGCCCACGGTTTCCGGTCTCAGGTCTGGGCCCCGCCCTCGCTGGGCCACACCGCCGAGGACTGGGCTCCGCACGTCGACCGCCGCGCCTCGCGCTTCCTCGCCAACGGCACCGCCTGGGGGCACATCGCCTTCGAGGAGGCGCTGAAGGACTCAGGCCTGACGCCGGACGAGATCAAGGACCCGCGCATCGGCCTGATCGTCGGCGAGGGCGGCCCCTCCACCCAGGTCATCCTGCAGGCGGCCCAGACCACGATCGAGAAGGGCTCGCCCAAGCGCATCGGGCCGTTCGCCGTGCCCAAGGCCATGGCCTCCGGCCCCTCCGCCGTGCTGGCCACCTGGTTCGAGCTCAAGGGCGTCAACTATTCGATCAGCTCGGCCTGCGCGACCAGCGCCCACTGCATCGGCGCGGCCGCCGAGCAGATCGCCTGGGGCAAGCAGGACGTGGTCTTCGCCGGCGGCTGCGAGGACATCGACTGGTCGATGTCCAACATGTTCGACGCCATGGGCGCCATGTCGTCGAACTTCAACGACACGCCGGCCGTGGCCAGCCGGGCCTACGACAAGGACCGGGACGGCTTCGTCATCGCCGGGGGCGCCGGCATCGTGGTGCTCGAGGAATACGAGCGGGCGAAGGCGCGCGGCGCGACCATCTACGCCGAGGTCACGGGCTACGGGGCCAATTCCGACGGCTACGACATGGTCGCTCCCTCGGGCGAGGGCGCCGAGCGCTGCATGCGCATCGCGCTGGAAATGGCCGGCAATCCGAAGATCGACTACCTCAATCCCCACGGCACCTCGACGCCGGTCGGCGACAGCAAGGAGATGGGCGCGGTGCGCAACGTCTTCGGCGACGACCTGCCGATGATCTCCTCGACCAAGTCGCTGACCGGCCATTCGCTCGGCGCGGCGGGCGCGCAGGAGGCGATCTACTGCCTGCTGATGATGAAGCACGGCTTCGCCGCCGAGAGCGCCCACATCGAGAACCTCGACCCCGAATTCGAGGGCATGCCGATCCTGCGGCAGCGCCACGACGGCGAGCTGAAGCACGTCATGTCCAACAGCTTCGGCTTCGGCGGGACGAACGGCACGCTGATCCTGTCGAAGGTCTGAACCGCAACGCTCCCGGCGCGCTATAGTCGGCTCCCCGAGAGACGGAGCCGTTCCTGACCTTCGATCCCTATATCCTGTTTCTGCTCGGCCTCGGCGCCGTGGTCCTGCTGGTGTCCTGGGCGCCGGTGGGGCTGAAGCGCGTGCCGCTGACCCTCGCGATCCTGTGCGTAGCCATCGGCGTGGCGGTGTTCTCGACCGGCCTGCTGGCCTTCGATCCCGATCCGCGCACCTGGGACACCCTGACCGAACGGCTGTCGGAGCTGGTGGTCATCATCGCCCTGATGGGGGCCGGGCTGAAGCTGGACCGGCCGCCGGGCTGGCGGGCGTGGAGCACGACCTGGCGGCTGCTGATCGTGGCCATG
>DATCSW010000022.1:0-77262 GCA_036568265.1 Thiobacillus sp. | reverse complement strand
GAGCTCCGGTATCGAGCAGGTCAATCAGGCGGTGGGCCAGATGGACGAAATGACCCAGCAGAATGCTGCGTTGGTTGAAGAAGCTGCGGCGGCTGCCGAGAGCTTGCAGGACCAGGCGGGTCAGTTGGCACAGGCAGTGAGCGTGTTCAAGCTGGACGGCATGGCTTACAGCCCACGTGTTGAACAGCCCGTCGCGGTCAGTCATAAAGTCACTCCAATGCCCAAGCGCAGCCCCAAACCAAAGGCCAAGCTGAGCCCCGTCATGCGCCCTAAGAAGGTGGCTGCAGGTGGTGATGCTAGTGAAAACTGGGAAGAGTTTTAAAAATTGTGATCAGAACCCGGCCTGATCTATCCGGAATAAGGATGATCGGCCGATACAACCGTTACTTCGCTGAGCTTTAAAGGGAAACCGGAATGCGCTCCAATCTGCCAGTTACAAATGTTGAATATATCCTCAAGGATTCTGAAACAGTCGTTTCGAAGACTGACCTGAATGGCAACATTACCTATGCCAATCAGGACTTCATCAATATTAGTGGATTTAACGAGAGCGAATTAATTGGCGCGCCGCAAAACATCGTGCGTCACCCTGACATGCCGTCAGAAGCATTCGCCGATTTCTGGCGTACGCTCAAAGAAGGCAAGGCGTGGACCGGATTGGTCAAGAACCGCTGCAAAAATGGCGACCACTATTGGGCTTTAACCAATGCAGCGCCCATTATCGAAAACCAGAAAATTGTCGGCTACGCTTCAATACAAGTGAAATCGAATCGTGCACAGGTGCAGTCTGCCGAAACAGCATATCGTTCGATCAAAATGGGTGACGCTGCTCTGGGTATCCAGGATGGCAGCGTGGTGCATCAGGGGTTTTTTCAACGCTGCAAATTAACCAAGAATCTGTCACTCAAAGCCACTCTGATAGCGGCTGCCGGATCAATTGGTGCCCTGTTTATGGGTATGGGCTGGATGGCCTGGATGGCCATGGACGGCGAGAATGCACATTACCTGAATTGGCTGTTAGGTATTTCAATGGTGGGCGTACCCATGGCTTTGATTATTGGCGTCATGACCTATCGTATTGTGATTATGCCGTTGGAACATGCACGTGAAGAAGTTGATCGCATGAGTTCGGGCGACTTGACTGGCCAGATTGAGGCGCATGGCTTGACTGAGCTGGCTGATTTGATGCAGTCGCTACGTGTGCTGCAGATCAACACCAAATTACTGATCGGCCAGATCACGGAAGCAACCGGGTATGTGAACATGAGCGCGAGTGAAATTGCCTCGGGTAATGCCAACTTGTCGAACCGAACCGAATCCCAGGCTTCTTCTCTGGAAGAAACAGCCAGTACGATGGAAGAGCTCACCAGCACCGTCAAACAGAATGCTGAACATGCGCGACAGGCCAATCAACTCGTCGTGTCGACCGCACAGATCGCAGGAAGCGGGGGCGACGTGGTCGGTAAGGTTGTTGATACCATGGCTTCCATCAAGGAAAGCTCACGCAAGATTGCCGACATTATTGGTGTGATTGACGGCATTGCTTTCCAGACCAATATCCTCGCCCTGAATGCTGCGGTTGAAGCAGCGCGAGCGGGAGAGATGGGCCGTGGATTTGCGGTGGTTGCCGCAGAGGTACGCAACCTGGCTCAACGCAGCGCGGGTGCGGCCAAGGAAATAAAAGTATTGATCGAAGACTCGGTCCGTAAAGTGGAAGTCGGTGGCAAGCTGGTTGATGAAACAGGCGAGACCATGGGGAATATTGTTTCCTCGGTTAACCAGGTGACCGGCATCATGAGCGGTATTGCTGAAGCCAGCCAGGAGCAGAGTGCAGGCATTGAGCAAGTCAATCAGGCTATTGGCCAGATGGATGAAATCACCCAGCAAAATGCTGCACTTGTTGAGCAGGCAGCATCTGCATCCGCGAATATGCAAAGTCAGGCCAGAAAGCTTGCCCAACTGGTGAGCGGTTTCAGGCTGACCCAAGGCGGGAAAGTGTTGGATGTCAGGCGGAATCCCGTCGCCAAACAGAGCGTACAGATTGAACGGCCAAGAAAATCGGCTGTCAAACGAGAAGCTGCCTGAATCAAATTGGGTGTGCTGGCAAGTTGATTTATCTACGCGATCGATGCAGAACTGAACCTGAAAAATAATGGGATCAGTTGTGTAGTTATAAAAAATCGCACAAATCGTTCTCAGATTGATGGTGTGCCAGACGTGAAGCTTTGAATATGAAACCCGCCATCAGACCGCAAACAGATACCTCCAAAATATTTGATTTCACGCAGCGTGATTTCGAACGGGTACGCGCCTTGATTTACAAACAGGCGGGAATCGCGTTGAGTGAAGGCAAGCAGGAGATGGTATACAGTCGTCTTGCACGACGCTTGCGTGCAAAAGGGATTTCTTCATTCGGCGTGTATCTCGATCAGCTGGAACAAGGGCTGGACGAGCGGGAATGGGAGGCCTTTACCAATGCGCTCACCACTAATCTGACGGCCTTTTTCCGAGAACCTCATCACTTCCCGCTGTTGGCTGAGCATATGGCTCGAGCCAAAGGACCATTGTCGATATGGTGTTCGGCGAGCTCTACTGGTGAAGAGCCTTACTCGATTGCCATGACCCTGTGCGAAGCATTCAACACGCTGAAACCGCCGGTCAGCATCATTGCTACGGATATTGATACCAATGTGCTGGAAGCGGCCGCGAGCGGGGTCTATACGATAGATCGTGTCGACAAAATGGAGCCGGCAAGAGTCAAGCGCTTCTTTATGCGTGGCAAAGGTGATCGTGAAGGGTGGGTGCGTATACGGCCTGAACTACGCGAGTTGGTGACCTTTAAGCCACTGAATCTACTTGCTCCCGCCTGGTCGGTGGGTGGCCCATTTGATGTCATTTTTTGTCGGAATGTCATGATTTATTTTGACAAGCCTACGCAAACAAAAATTCTTTCACGCTTTGCGCCGTTGTTGAAGCCGGATGGTTTGCTTTTCGCGGGCCATTCTGAAAGTTTCCTGCATGTGTCTGATGTATTCAAATTGCGCGGCAAGACAGTGTACGAGCTGGAGCAGCGTCACCGTCTGGCTGGCAGCAAGGCAAGCACATGAAACGTGAAATTGAAGAACAGCTCGCGACTAATTTGTATTACGACCGTTCATTCGATTGCGAGGCCGCCAAGATTCTGCCCGGCGAGTATTACTACACGAATAAACCCATGCTCATCGTTACGGTTCTGGGATCTTGTGTGTCTGCATGCATCAGGGACCGGATGTCAGGTATAGGGGGTATGAATCACTTTATGTTGCCGAATGGCGAGGGTGATCACAGGAATCCGAGTTCGGCTTCGATGCGGTATGGCGCCTATGCCATGGAAATGCTGATTAACCAGCTCCTCAAGGCCGGTGCGCGGCGTGAGAACCTGGAGGCCAAGGTTTTTGGCGGAGGCAATGTGTTGCGGGGTTTTACCGCCATCAATATTGGTGAGCAGAATGCCCAGTTTGTACGGGATTTTCTTCGGACCGAAAAGATCCGCGTGGTAGCAGAGGATCTGAATGATGTGCATCCACGCAAAGTGTATTTTTTCCCCGCGACCGGCAAGGTTCTGGTCAAAAAACTCAAACAATTGAATAACTACACGCTGGTCAGACGTGAGCAAGACTATGCAAGTCGGCTTAAAGCCCAGGATGTAAGTGGTGACATCGATTTGTTCTAATCGCCGGATAGGGGGCAGTGCCCGGAAAGCAGGTTTTATGAAAATAAAAGTTTTGATTGTGGATGATTCGGCGTTGATACGAGGCGTCATGAAGGAAATCATCAATAGCCAACCGGATATGGAAGTAGTCGGTGTCGCCCCCGATCCTCTGGTTGCACGGGATCTTATCAAGCAGACTAATCCAGACGTGCTGACGCTGGATGTCGAAATGCCCAAAATGGATGGGCTGGACTTTCTGGAACGATTGATGCGTTTGCGACCCATGCCGGTTGTGATGGTTTCATCGCTGACTGAACGCGGCTCGGAAATCACCATGCGCGCACTTGAACTGGGTGCGGTTGATTTTGTTACCAAACCCAAAATGTCGATTCAAAGCGTGATGCTGGAATATACGGATCTGATTGCCGACAAAATACGTGCCGCCTCGCATGCCAAGGTCAAACAGCGGACAGTTGGTATGGATGAGCGTGCGGGTACGCATCTCGCATCCCTCCGGAATCCTCTGACCAGTAGTGAAAAATTAATCATCATTGGGGCATCAACGGGTGGAACAGAGGCCATCAAGGCATTCTTGACACAGCTCCCGCCCGACTGTCCTGGCATTTTGATTACCCAACACATGCCAGAAGGATTTACGCGTTCATTTGCGAATCGACTGGACAAGTTATGTCGTATATCGGTCAAGGAGGCGGAAGGTAACGAACGGGTCCTGCCCGGGCACGCATACCTTGCGCCAGGTCATTCCCATTTGATGTTGGTGCGCAGCGGGGCGAACTACATGACCAAGCTGGACCAGGGACCTCCTGTGAATCGTCACCGTCCTTCTGTGGATGTTCTGTTCAGTTCCGCTGCAATCAGTGCAGGCAAGAATGCCGTCGGCGTGATTTTGACGGGGATGGGCAGAGATGGTGCGGCGGGCATGCTCGAAATGAAGCAGGCAGGGGCTTATAACCTGGCACAGGATGAGTCCAGTTGTGTGGTCTTTGGCATGCCCAAAGAAGCCATTGCGATGGGAGGGACACACGAGGTGGGCCCTTTGGATGAATTGCCCAAGCGAGTCATGGATCACTTTATTGCACACGGTGACCGTGCCATGCGAGTTTGATGGGAAACAACCCATTCTGTTGTCATTTCGCAGCTTAAGTTTGCGAGTGTAATGCCGATTAACTGAGTAACAATAAACTGTAATCATGGAGTGCTGTATGGCAGACCCAAACACAAAATTTCTGGTAGTTGATGACTTTTCGACGATGCGGCGCATCGTGCGGAATTTGCTCAAGGAGCTGGGCTATTCCAACGTCGAAGAGGCAGAAGATGGCGTGGATGGATTGGCCAAGCTAAAAGCCGGAAACTTTGACTTTGTCGTATCTGACTGGAATATGCCCAATATGGATGGGCTGACCATGCTGAAAAGTATTCGTGCAGATGACTATCTGGCCAAGCTGCCCGTATTGATGGTGACGGCTGAAGCCAAGAAAGAAAACATTATTGCCGCCGCTCAGGCTGGAGCAAATGGCTATGTGGTCAAACCGTTCACAGCAGCCACGCTGGATGAAAAGCTTGCCAAGATATTTGAGAAGCTAGAGAAAGCTGGGGCGTAACGTGGGATCCCAACTAGCTGATTCCGATTTGGAAGCGGCCATGCCGTCCGATAGAAATGAGTCGTCCTGTAGTAGCGAGGATATGTTGCTGCGTGTGGGCCGTATTACCCGCACATTGCACGATAGCCTGCGCGAGTTGGGCTACGATAAAGTGCTTGAGCGGGTATCCATGGATATTCCTGACGTCAAGGACCGCCTGAATTATGTGGCGCGAATGACGGAGCAGGCTGCACAGCGTGTTTTGAATGCCACCGACGCAGCGATTCCTCTGCAGGAGCGGATTGACGCAGGGGCGAATGAAATTCTGGGCGGCTGGAAAACCACTTTGGATGCACCTTTTTCGGAATCCAGCTATCGCGATATGGCGACACTGACCATGCAGTGCCTGGTGGATATGCGAAACGATACCAGCGCCACCAAGCAACAGTTGCTCGACATCATGATGGCGCAGGATTTCCAGGATTTGACTGGGCAGGTTGTTCGTAAAGTGACGGAGCTGGCTCATGTGCTTGAGAGCCAACTGGTTAGCTTGTTAATCGATTTTGCACCTTCTGAAGTTCGCAAGGAGACCAATCCAGGCCTGTTGAACGGACCACAGGTGAATCCGGCCAACAAGAGTGATGTGGTAGCCAATCAAGGCCAGGTGGATGACTTGCTGGACAGCCTGGGGTTTTAAGCAGTTTTTGATCTGACCTGACTTCAGGACTTTCAATCATTCAATCAACGGGCTCGCATTCATATGCGGGCCTGTTTTTCGTGCTTAATTGCCCGTGGGCCGCAAGGCTTGAATAACCGCCAGGCTGGTTTTGAGTCCATTGTGTATGAGGGTTTCGACCTGAGGCGCGAAGTAGGGCAGGGTGACGTTGAGTACGATCAGCCCAACTCCCAATGTGATTGGGAAGCCAATCGCAAAAATATTGAGTTGTGGCGCCGAGCGGGTGAGGATGCCAAGCGAGAGGTTGGTCATGAGCAGGATGGCGACAATGGGCAGCGCAATCTGGAGTCCAGCAGAAAAAATTGTTGAGCCACACGACGCGACGCTATAGAACCCTGACCCTGACAAGGTATGCGTACCAATCGGAAGCGTTTGAAAGCTTTCAACCAACACACCAATCAGCAGCAGGTGGGCATTGATTACCAGAAACAACAGCACGGCAAGCATGTTGAAAAAGCGCGCCAGTACCAGCGTTTGGCCTGCACTCTGCGGGTCGAAGAATGAAGCGAATCCCAGGCCCATTTGCAGACCCACGATTTCGCCAGCCGCTTCGACCGCTGCGAAGACGACACGCATGACAAAACCGATGGCGATGCCAATCAGCATCTGTTGGACCAAAATCAACAACCCTTGCCAGGATCCAAGTGCTACATCGGGCATGGCAGGCAAGGTGGGCGACACGATCAGCGCGATAAAAATACCGAGACCGATTTTGACGCGCGCGGGGACGGAACGATGTCCGAAAATCGGCGCAGTCATGATGACACCCAGAATCCGGGTCAGCGGCCAGACGAAGCTGATCAGCCAGGCATTCAGTTGGGCGTCGGTGAAGCTGAGCATCAGACAGGCTCAGGATTCACTATCCGATAACGCCCGGCAGGCCGGTCAGTACTCGCCGCATGTAATCGGTCATGACGGTGAGCATCCAGGGGCCGGCCAGGGCGAAAGTCAGTAGAACAGCGAGGACCTTGGGGATAAATGACAGGCTGGGGTCGTTGATCTGGGTCGCGGCCTGGAACACGCTCACCATCAGACCCACCACCAGCGTGACGAGTAACACGGGAGATGCAACCAGAATGGTCATTTCCAGGGCGGTACGGCCGATTGTCATTACGCTTTCGGGTGTCATGATGGTTCCAGAGTATTAATAAAAGCTCTGTGCGAGCGATCCGAGCAGAAGATTCCAGCCGTCAACCAGGACAAACAGGATGATCTTGAATGGGAGCGCAACAATGGCAGGCGATACCATCATCATGCCCATGGCCATCAAAATGCTGGCAACGACCATATCGATAATCAGGAACGGAATGAATACGGCAAAGCCGATTTGAAAAGCGGTTTTAAGCTCACTGGTGATGTAGGCGGGAATCAATACACGCATGGGCACATCTGCAGCGGTTCTGGGGGCGGCCGAGCCGGACATTTTGACAAACAGCGCGAGGTCGGTTTCCCGTGTTTGTTTCATCATGAAAGCACGCAGTGGCACCGCACCCTTGTCCAGCGCTTCCTGCATCTGGATACGATTCTCGGACAGGGGCTGATAGGCTTCAACATAGATTTTGTCGAACGTGGGGCCCATGATAAAAAGCGTCAAAAACAGGGCGAGGCCGACCAATACCTGATTGGGAGGCGAGGACTGGGTGCCCAATGCGGAACGGAGCAGAGAAAGCACGATGATGATGCGAGTGAAGCTTGTCATCATCAGCAAAGCCGCCGGCAGAAATGACAGCGAGGTGAGCAGCAGCAGTGTTTGCAGGCTCAATGTGTAGTTTTGGCCACCGCCGGGGGCGGGGGTGCTGGTGAAGGCAGGTAGCCCCGCGCCCTGTGCCCAGGCCCAGGTTGGCAAGGTCACTGCGAGCACGATCAAACTGGACTTCAGCAGCGTCTGAATGAGTTTATTTGGCACGACGACTCTCAACCATCTGCTGCAGACGCATGGCAAAACTGCCGGGGAGTGACGAAGTCGATTGTGACGGCAACTCACCCTTGGGGAGCGTCATCAAGGCATTGACGCTACCGGGAGCAACACCTACCACCAGCCACGATTCACCGACTTCGATAACGACCACGCGTTCGCGTGTGCCCACAGAAGCGGTGCTGATGACACGCAGCAGATTGGATGCCCCAACTTGGGTGACGCCTAATCGTTTGGCGATCCAGGCCGCCCCCGCAATGAGAAACAGAACGGCCACGAGACCAACAAAGACCTGGATCAGACTGCCCGCAGTCGAAACGACAGGTGCCACGTCGGGCGTGCCAGCCGCGCTTGCGAGCGCAGGAATACACAGCAGCAAAACGGTGGAGAAGGATGGACGCATCATTTGTTCAGCTTTTTGATCCGCTCGGCAGGCGTGATGATGTCGGTCAGGCGCACGCCGAATTTGTCATTCACGACCACGACTTCGCCCTGTGCGATCAGGCATCCATTGACCAGGACATCCATCGGTTCGCCAGCCAGGCCGTCAAGTTCGACGACTGACCCCTGCGCCAGCTGAAGCAGGTTCTTGATCGCAATTTTGGTGCGTCCGAGTTCTACAGTCAGCAGTACCGGAATATCCAGAATGAAATCGATGTCGGATGCGACTCCGTTTCCGGCAGAAGTACCCGACAGTTCCTTGAATACCTCAGGGGCGGGTTGTGGGGGTTCAGCCGGTTCAGCCGGATCGGCTTGCTCGGCCATGGCCGCAGCCCAATCATCTTCATCAATGGTCTGTGTCATATCTTCAGACATGTTTTTCTCCTGTTTGCTGTTCGCTTGCGCTGGTTGACAGTAGCTTTTCGACGCGCAAGGTGTACTGGCCGTTGAACTTTCCGTAAGCGCATTCCATGACGGGAATACCGTCGACCTTGGCTTCGATGGTTTCTGGAATGGCGAGTGGAATGACATCACCCACTTTCATGTTGACGATGTCTCTGAGACTGACGGTTGCGGTGCCAAGATCGGCAATGATTTCAACCTCTGCCAGTTGAATTTGCTGACGCATCAGGCGTATCCAGCGTTTGTCGACTTCCAGGTTTTCGGCCTGGAGGCTGCTGGTCAGCAAATCCTTGATTGGCTCGATCATCGAGTACGGTATGCAGAAGTGAATTTCACCGCTGACCTGGCCGAGCTCGATCGCAAAAGTGATGGTGACCACCACCTCGTTAGGTGTGGCGATATTGGCAAACTGCGTATTCATTTCCGAACGTATAAATTCAAACTCAATGGGATAAATGGGTTCCCATGACTTTGAATAGGCTTCGAATACGATTTTCAGTATCCGTTGGATGATCCGATGTTCGGTCTGTGTGAAATCCCGGCCTTCGACCCGTGTGTGGAAACGACCGTCACCACCAAACAGATTGTCGACCATGAGAAAAACCAGGTCGGGATTGAATACCATCAGTGCGGTTCCACGCAATGGCTTGAAATGAACCAGATTCAGGTTGGTGGGTACGACCAGATTGCGTATGAATTCGCTGTATTTGGTGACCTTGACGGGCCCGACTGAAATTTCAACGCCACGCCGCAAGAAGTTGTACAGTCCGATTCGAAGTTGGCGTGCAAAGCGCTCGTTGATGATTTCGAGCGTGGGCATCCTGCCCCGTACGATGCGTTCCTGGGTGGCCAGGTTATAAGGGCGGGCAGCCGATGGATCTCCTGCTTCGACAGGGGCATCATCGACCTCGCCCGTCACGCCTTTCAGCAGGGCGTCGACTTCATCCTGAGAGAGAAAATTGTCGGCCATGGATTTTCACTGAATCACAAAAGTGGTGAACAGGACATCTTCAACTTTTTGGGGCTTGCCTTTTGGATAAAAGGGCTGTGCTATCTGTTCTGTGATCTCTTTGGCCAGAAGCTTCTTGTCTTCGGCAGTCGCCAGGTTATGAGCCTGCTTACTGGACAACAGGGCAAGCAGCCGGCTACGTATGCGTGGCATGTGCAGTTTGATTGCGTCAGCCTGCGCCGGATCGACAACTTGCAAGGTGATATCCGTTTGCAAATATTGCTCGCCACCAATCAAGTTGACCGTAAATGTCTCAAGCGGCATGAAAACAGGAGGTTTGGGCGGTTTGGCATCGGCTTCGTCATGCCCCTTCTGACCCTGAGTCATGAACCAGCCGCCCCCGGCACCGGCAAGCAGGACGACTACGCCAATAATGATGAACAGCATTTTTTTTGATTTTTTAGGTGCTGTGGCATCAGCATCGACAACTGGAGCTTGTTCGGCCATTGAGAAGAATCCTTTAATTAACCATGGGTGTGTCGGTAGATGTCATTATCAAAAGAAATAGTCCTCTCCGATGCAGAGAACAGAGGTCGAAAATGGACGTATTTCTGCCTATATGACTTGCCTGGCGATCAGGCAAACGTATCAACCAGGCCCCGTCCGACCCGTATCGGAAGCGTGTGGGTCGCCTGCATGTCAAGCGGGACAGGCTCGGTGCTGCTGGAGTAGGACGTAGTCGCCCGCTGTGTGGGCTGCTCAAACGCCTGTTGCTGAGGTGTATCCGCGCTGACGGTTGCCTGGCCTAACTGGATACCGGCCTCACTCATCATTTCGCGCAGTCGTGGGAACGCGGCCTCCAGCGCCTGACGTACTTCAGGCTGGGCCGAGAAGAAGCTGGCCGTTGCCTGCTCATTGGAAATATTCAACACAATCTGGAGTGGGCCCAAATTGGGCGGGTTGAGCGTGAGTGATGCGGTTTGTTGAGCTCCCCCCACCATCCATACGATTTTGTCTCCCAGCGCCTGACCCCAGGCGGCTGTTCCGACTGAAGGCGCCAGCCTGTTGGAAGCGACACCTGTGTGCGGCGTAGGCTGGTTTGCGTCAATTGCAGGTGATCGCAAGCCTGTCGCAACCAGTTCGGGCAATCGATCCCCCTTTTCAAGGACATCTGATTGCCGGGCTGCGGCCAATTGACCAGCAAATGCAGAAGATGCCTGAACCGGCTGCGAAGGGTCTGATTTGCGTGATCCTGCCGCGGCTTGATCAAGTTGTGCGGCCTGGAGTGCTTTGGCCAAAGGGCCTTTTTTCGGCTTCTGATCTGCCTGCTGGTCGGTAATCAGGGATTGGGCCTTGCGGGCAAGGGTGTCGTTCTGGTCTGCTGTTTCAATGGCCCCTTGATTCAGCTGAACAGGCAGCGCAAGAAAGGCTTCAGGGACCGCTATCTCATTATCCGTACGCAACGGGTCGAAAGCAGCTGCGAACTGGATGGGGTCCGGCTTGGCGGAGGTGTTTTCTGTGTCTGCAAGTGGGTCAGCCTGATCTGTCACGTCGCTCGTATTCGCTTCTGTTTTCTCAGTGCGAGGCGTCTGGGCGTTGCGTGATTTCTGGGCAATTTCACTGGAAAGCACCTGGCTAAACGGACGCTCCGATGCAGTCTCGGATGATTTTCCTTTGGACGTTTGGGCCTGGGTAGAGGCGACAGGATTGAGGTTGGGAGCTGAGGCGTTCATCGTTTTCACCTGATTCAGGAATGATTCGGCTTGTGTTGAGTACGCCGGGCGGCATGCTCGTCGTTCTGTTTCTGGTCGCGCCAATGTTCACGGCGGACGGCGTCCTTGCCAGCCCGTTCCGCCAGCGTGACAAAAGCCTTTTTTTTCTGCTCGCACACGAGCCATGCCGCGCGTGCCTGCAGCGTGCGATCCTGGGCATCTGCCGTCACTTTTTTCTGGCCACTGATGGCATGTTCGAGCTTGAGCATAAACATCTGAAAATTATTGAATTGCGTTGTGCTGATCCCGCCAGCCAGACTGGTCTGGCTACGGGTTGCGTAGTCATCCCGGTACTGCAGCAGGAGTTGCAATTTTTGTTCGGCTTCTTCGCTGATGCGCAAAGCCAGACCGAGTATTTTGGCCGCTTCGTCGGTTTCTTTGCTTGCCAGGTCGATCAGGGTATGGAGGGCAGAGGGGGGAGCCATTCAATGTGCCTTTTCGATGGATCAGTTAAAGATGGCCGCAAGCTCATCCAGGCTTTCCTGAACGCCTGAGCGCTCCTGAATACCTTGCTGCAGGAAAGCATCGATGCTTTCCTGCAATTTGATGGCTTCGTCCAGTAGAGGATCGGTCCCGGCTGCGTAAGCGCCGACGTTGATCAGGTCACGGCTGCGTTCATAACGCGAATAGAGCTTTTTGAGCCGCCGCGCGAGTTGCTGCTGTTCGGGCGTGGTAATGCTGTGCATGGCCCGGCTGATGGATTGTTCGATATTGATGGCGGGGTAATGACCGCTTTCGGCCAATGCACGATCCAGGACGATATGCCCATCCAGAATCGCACGAGCAGCATCGGCAATGGGATCCTGCTGGTCGTCACCTTCGGTGAGCACTGTGTAGAAAGCCGTGATGGAACCGCCGCCCGGTTTGCCGTTGCCTGCGCGCTCCACCAGTGCGGGCAGCTTGGCAAACACTGAGGGCGGGTAACCTTTGGTGGCAGGCGGTTCGCCTATGGCCAATGCAATCTCGCGCTGCGCCATGGCGTAGCGTGTCAGCGAGTCCATGATCAGCAACACGTTTTGTCCCTGGTCGCGAAAATGTTCGGCAATGGATGAGGCATAGGCCGCACCCTGGAGCCGGACCAATGGAGGCGTATCGGCAGGAGCGGCCACTACGACCGCGCGTGCAAGGCCTTCTTCGCCCAGAATCTGCTCAATGAATTCCTTGACCTCACGGCCCCGTTCACCAATCAGGCCAACCACAATCACGTCTGCGCTGGTATAGCGAGCCATCATGCCCAGCAGGACGCTTTTACCCACGCCAGAGCCTGCAAACAATCCCATACGCTGCCCCCGACCAACCGTCAGCATGCTGTTGATTGCGCGTACCCCTACATCAAGCACGTCAGTAATGGGCGCCCGTGACAACGGATTTGCAATGCGTTTGCTGAGCGGCGCTGTAGAGGTTGTATTGATGGGGCCTAACTCATCCAGCGGCCGGCCACTGCTGTCGAGCACTCGGCCCAGAAGGGCATTGCCGACCGGCAAATGGCGCGTGCGGTCGCTGGGTCGACGGCGTGGGTGATTGACCTGGCCTAAACCCGGCAGGGTGGGAATGACTTCAACCGGGAACACACGTGCGCCAGGCACGATCCCTTCGACGTCGCTTTGCGGCATGAGGAACAGACGATCGCCCGAGAAGCCGACGACTTCTGCTTCCAGTTGCGAACCGCTCGGAAGAGGAACGGTGCATGCACTGCCGACTGCCAGTTTCAGCCCGACTGCTTCCATGACCAGACCCGCTACGCGTGTCACGCGGCCGGATACTTGCATCGGTTCCGCAATGGACAGTAATTCTCTGCAGTCCTGCAGATAGGCTTTCCACCGATCGGCGTGTGTGTGGGCGGTGGTCATGCGGTCAACCAGGCAGAATCCTGGCTCAGTGCCGCAGCCAGGCGTTGCCAGCGAGTGGACAGGGACGCATCGATTTGGTTGCTGGCTGTTTCGACCCGGCAGCCGCCTGCTTCGAGTTGCGGGTCTTCGGTGAGTTGCCAACCCGTTTTGGTGAGTTCGTCGCCAATCCGTTCCTTGATGAGCGCAGCATCAGCCGGGCTCAGAAAAAGCAGGGCGGGTTGCTGCAGGACAGGCAGATAACGCACAGCCTCTTTGACGATTGGAATCACCAGATCGGGATTGATCGAGAGTGCGGTTTTCAGGAGCGCACGGGCAAAATCCAGCGACAGATCCAATACTTGCTGGGATATCGCTTCATCTGCTTGACTGATGGCAGCGGCAAACGTCTCGGCCAGTTGGCGCAACCGTTCGGTTTGCTCAAGCGCCATTTCACGGCCTTCTGCCAGACCTTGTTCCAGTCCTTCGGCGTGGCCAGCATCGTAACCTTCTTGCTGAGCCTGCGCCTCAATGGCCGTGATTTTCTCGATGGTGGGCAAGGTGACGCCCACGCTACTGGTATTGGTGACAGCGTTGACACCCGGGTCGAGACTGACCATCTCCCAGGGAAGGAAGCTTGCCTGGTCTTCCTTGAGGACAGCGCTAGACATAAGCCTCTTCTCCTTTTGCGCCGAGTGATAGCTGGCCTTCATCGGCCAGGCGGCGAATGATGGACAGAATTTCACGTTGTTGCGCTTCGACTTCAGATAGCCTCACCGGGCCTTTGGACTCCAGGTCCTCGCGCATCATTTCGGCAGCGCGTTGTGACATGTTCTTGAAGATTTTTTCACGCAATTCTTCTGATGCACCCTTGAGCGCGACAATCAAAGAGTCGGATTGAACTTCGCGCAAAATCAGCTGGATGCTGCGATCTTCGATCTCCATGACATTGTCGAACACGAACATCTGGTCCATGATCTTTTGGGCCATGTCCGGATCGTATCCCTTGAAATGATCCATGGCAGAAGACTCGTTTTCTCCACTCATGAAATTGAGAATATCGGCAGCGGCACGAATACCGCCCATAGGTTGTTTCTTCATGACATCGCCGCCAGACAGCAGCTTGGTCAGCACATCGTTCAGTTCGCGTAGCGCAGTAGGTTGCACGCCGCTTAGCGTGGCAATGCGTAGCAGAACATCATTGCGCAGGCGCTCGGTAAAACAGCCGAGTACCTCGCATGCCTGATCGCGTTCGAGGTGGACCAGAATGGTGGCAATAGTTTGGGGATGCTCGTTGTGGATCAGATCGGCTACCGATTCGGCATCCATCCATTTCAGGCTTTCAATCCCGCTGGCATCACCGCCGCCACCCAGAATCCGGTTCAGTAAAGATGAGGCTTTGTCATCACCCAGTGCCTTGGTCAGGACACTGCGGATATATTCGTCGGAGTCCAGGCCTAGATTGGAGCTTTGACCGGCGATCTGGTTAAAGTCTTCCAGCACATGCTCTACGTCCTCCTGCTGGATGGATTTCATGCTGGTCATGGCCTCACCCAGCTTTTGCACTTCGCGCGGGCCCAGAAATTTCATGACTTCTGAAGCGCCTTCTTCGCCGAGCGCCAGCATCAGGATGGCCCCTTTGGTAATCCCGTTGTTGTCACTCATTGCTGCTCACCCAGGTTTTGACAATGTTGGCGACGACGCGTGGGTCTTCATTGGCCAGTTTTTGAGCGCGGTTCAGGTTTTCCTGATAGTTGCTTTGATTACGAGGTAAAGCGGTCAGATCGCCATCGGGGGCAAACTGGGCTTCCTGGCCCGGCTTGCCAGCAGTCAACGCGGGAAAGGCCGGTGCTTCCATGAGCTTTTTCACCATGGGTTTGAGCATGCGCAGATACAGGATCAGAATTCCGAGCGCCATCAACAGATATTTTCCGGCTTCTTTGGCCATGTTGATGTTGCTGGGCTGCTTCCAGATCGGGAGCTCCGGTATGACTTCCTGCTCGGTTGTGGCAAAGGGCGTATTGACCACATTGATGGTGTCACCGCGCTCCTGGCTATAACCCATGGCCTCTTTTACGAGATTGGTGATCTGGGTCGTTTCAGCCTCGGTCAGCGGTTGCATCGTGACCTTGCCGGCTTTGTCAGTGGTCTTTTTGTAGTTGACCACGACAGCAACGGACAGCCGTTTCAGTCCGCCACCACCTTGCTGGACGTATTGAATGGTTTTGTCGACTTCGTAGTTGACGGTCGCATCCTTGCGCGTACTACCGCCGGCAGCCACATCGGCAGCAGGTGCGGCGCCTTTGGCCGGGGCCACAATCGGTGCGGTAGCTGGTGCAGGTGGCTGGTTGGAGAGGGCGCCCGGTACGCCGCCAGCGCCTGCACTGCCATTCAGCGATTCGCTGGTTTGCTGGCTGCGGATCACCATGGCGTCTGGCGTCTGGTTGGGCTTGTAGGATTCGACCGCTTGTTCGGTACGGGAGAAATCGACATCAGCCGTGGCCTCTGCGCGTACATTGCTGGGGCCGACGATGGGGGTGATGATGGACTCGATCCGTCTGACGACGTTTTGCTGCAGATCCTGTACATACTTGATCTGGCTGGGGTCCATGCCGTTGATGCTGGCAGCTTTGCCACTGTCGGATAGCAGGTTGCCGTTCTGATCAACCAGCGTCACATTTTTGGTAGGCAAGTCGGGCACGCTGCTGGCCACCAGGTGGACAATGGCGCTGACTTGCTGTTGATCAAGCGTGCGACCCGGGTGCAGATTGAGCAACACGGAAGCAGTGGGGGATTTTTGTTCCGACACGAAAATCGTATCTTTGGGCATGGCCAGGTGCACACGAGCAGCCTGCACTGAGGAAACGGATTCAATGGAGCGAGCCAGTTCGCCTTCCATGGCACGCTGGAAGTTGACTCGTTCGACAAACTGGGAGGAGCCCAGCTTCTGGTTTTCCATGAGTTCAAAGCCGACGTTGCCGCCTTTGGGCAGACCCTGGGAGGCAAGCTTCAAACGTGCATCGTGTACGCGGTCGGCGGGCACCAGGACGGCACCGCCCCCTTCGGCATACTTGTAGGGAATGTTCATTTTTTCGAGCTCGGCGACGATTGCACCACCATCCCGATCGCTGAAGTTTGAGAACAGTACCCGGTAATCCGGCTGCTGACCCCACATCCAGACTGCGCCCATGATGGCAACGATGCCCGCCACACCCAGCATCAGCATGATTTTTCGTCCACTCACGCTCTGGGTAAAGTTGATGACATTACCCGGAACGACCATTTCACCTGCTACCGCCATTATTTCGCTCCCATTGTCTGGACGTCATGGGCCGCCGTATTGCTGTGAGTCGTATTCATGTTCTGTATTCCCATGAGAATGTCGCTATGAGATCGAATTATCGTCACCTGAGCGGGTTTCAATCGGAGGAATAAGCGCCTGTTTTTACCGTTTATTGACCGAATGGCTTGCACTTGGACTGATAAGGTGGCTGCGTGGAAAACCGTTTGTTCTGACGGTTAAGCGCATTTAGGAGATCACGATGAGTGTAGGCATGATCGATACAGGCAGGATCGAGGCGATGGTGGCCCAACTCAAGGCCGCAGCGGCCCGTGCCAATCCGGCCAGCGAAAACCCGTTACAGGCCAAACAAGTCGCAGCAACAGGCGATTTCTCGACGGTGCTTAAATCCTCGCTGGACCAGGTGAATAGTGCGCAGTTACAGTCCCAGCAGCTTGCCCAGCGCTTTGAAATGGGTGACAGCACAGTCAGCCTTTCGGATGCGATGATTTCATTGCAGAAATCCAGTATTGCGCTGCAGCAGACAGTTCAGGTTCGGAACAAGCTGGTATCGGCCTATCAGGAAATCATGAGCATGCCTGTTTGAGTCGGGCCGGTGAATGCCTGAGCATTCGCCAGCACACCCTGTTAGTGCACGACGTCGAGTGCCTTGCGCAACGCATTGGCCAGGTCTTCAGCAACAAATTTGGCGACATAAGCATCTGCCCCCACTTTCATCACATGCGCTTCGTTGGCTGATCCGGTCAATGAAGAATGGATCACCACAGGTATGGTATTGAAGCGTGGGTCCTGTTTGATATTGCGGGTCAGGGTAAAGCCATCCATTTCGGGCATTTCCAGGTCGGTCAAGACCAGTGCGATCTTGTCGTTTGCGGTCTGGCCATCGGCCTCCGCCTTGACCGAGATGGCCTGCAATTGATCCCAGGCTTCCTTGCCGGTTTTGCACATGATGAATGGCAATCCCATCGCGGTCAGGCCTTCCTCGATCATGGTGCGTGCGATCAGTGAGTCGTCTGCCGCGAGGATGACTGTTCCGGGCTTAATCGTCACTTTGGGCCCGATTCGATCGAGGTCAACCTCGAGCTCATTGGATGGCATGACCTGGCGCAAAATGGTTTCCACGTCCAGGACTTGTGCCAGCTGATCCTTGTTTTCACCACTCAGGCGCGCAATGCTGGTCACCATGCCACTGGCGGCACTGCCTTCAGCGGACAGCACTTGTTGCCAATCCAGTCGTACGATGTCTTCCACTGATTCGACTGCGAAAGCCTGTGTGCTGCGTGCATATTCAGTAATCAGCAGGATATTCAAGCCTGTTTTAGGCGTGCAGCCCGCCACTGCAGACAGGTTGATGACTGGCAATACCTGCCCACGCAGATCGACTACCCCCATCATGTTGGGAGGGGAACCCGCTACCGCAGTAATCATGGGCATCGGAATGATTTCCCTGACCTTGAATACGTTGATGCCGAATAATTCGGTACGCCCGAGTAACGGATCATGCCCCAGACGGAACAGCAATAATTCCAGCTTGTTGGAACTGGTGAGGTTGGTGCGTTCGTCAATTTCCTGCTGAATCGTTTGCATGCTAGGTATCTCCGTCAATCATGTAATAGGGGGACGATCTGTTTAAAGGGTGTCGCGTCGTACGCGTTCGATCATCATGACAAACCGTTGCAACACCGCTGCCATATCATTGGGTAAGTCTATGAACTTGCAGCCCAGTCGTGTCTGGAAGGCACCATTAAGCAAGCGTATCTGTGCCGAATTCCGCACTTCCAGTGAGGTTGTAATGACATCAGTGTCGGGCAACAGCAGGCGGCAACCCGGTAGTATTTTGCCGGGCTGAATGCCGAGTCGACCGCTCGATTCGGCGATGGCCACGCCGCCACAACCAATATCAACAATATTGGCCGGGATGGGATCCGGATTGTCCGGGGAGCAGGAAGGTACGATGCATTTGACCGGGCGGGCGATGGGAAGCGGTACGCGGAAGTGCTCACGGCGCTGCAAACGAACCAGGGATTTGGGGATTGGAATTCGGAGCGCGGGCAATTTTTCATACTCGCACAGGGTCGCCGACCCCGTCGAAAAGGTGATGGACACACCATCGAGCTGGGTGATGAATTCCGCACCTTTGCCAGACATCAATTCGTGGTTGAGTGCGTCGCCGCGCGCACTGTCAAGAATCAGCGTGTTGTCTGTCTGATTGACGGCGATGATGGACGTGACCACGATTTGGCGGCTGCCGGGCAAATCCAGATTGACCAGCAAGTTACGTTTCTGAATGGCGCGGAGCAGAAAGAGTATCTCGGTGCGTGAATTGACGGCAAAGCGAGCCAGCATGGTGTCGCGATCAGGCATGTCGGTTTTAGGGTGCGAGGAAGAAGAGGCCATGGCTTTTAGATGTTGATGTTCGGCATGCCCTGTTGGTCGGCTGCTTCCAGATGGTAGAGCCAGGCCAGCAGTTCAGCTACAGCGATATACAACTGGGGCGGGATGTGGCTATCGAGGTCAATCTGCATTAGCAGGGCCAGCAGCTCACGTGATTCATGCACGTAAACGCCCGAAGCACGGGCTTTTTCAATAATCGTGTCGGCAACAATGCCCCGCCCCTTGGCGACGATGCGCGGAGCGGAGTCGCCACCGCGATAGGCCAGCGCGGCGGCGGCGCGTTGCTTGTCAGGCGCCGGCATCATGTTCTACCTTGATGCTCTGGAGCGAACAACCGGCAGCAGCCAATTGCTCGGCTAGTTGTGTCTGATTTTTTTGCAGAAGTGGAGCGGTATCAGCTTGCTCGGGCACCATTCGGATGCTGAAACTCTGCTGCGGATCCACTTTGATATACACATTCAGCGTGCCTAATTGCGGCAGGCTCAGTTTCAGGTGCGACTCCCAACCAGCCTGTTCATGATTGGCGGCGAATTCATTGGGATGGTCGGCCGGTTGATCCGAATCACGCCGGATTTGCCACTCCAGTGTTTGCCCGGGCCATAGTTCGCCACGCCAAGCCAGTTGGGGCGATTCCAGAACCTGTAGTTGTTGGGTCAGCAAGGCGTGCATAGGATTGGGCATGCCTTTGGTTTCTGCCAGAGCCAAGGGGTGCCCCGATGGGTTGTTTCCTGAGAGGGCGCGGTTTTGTGGCTCCTGCATCAGGCCATCCAGACTATCCTGTCCGGCTACCCAGTTTGCCAGATGCGATTCGTAAAACAGACCACTGCGCACAAGCGCATGACGTAGAGCAGATGCCAGTTCGGCCGGTGCAATCGTCGCCTGTCCGAGCAAGGGGGCAGGGGGCGTCAGAGTTGGTAAAGCACGATCAGGCACACGCTGCATGATGTCGCTCAGCATGCGAGCGGTCTGGCTGAGTTGTGGCCCATCAAGCTCCGCAGACTCGGGCGTCTCAAGCAGAAATACCGGTTGGGGCATATGGCCACTGAAACGCAGTCGTAAAGTGTCGCCTACCGCCACTTGTTGTGGCAGGCGCATGGCGATTGTCTGGCCGTTAATTTCGACCAGCGAGAGTCCTTTGGTCAGGCTTTTCACTTGCCCGGTGAGCAGTTGTCCCACCTGAAGATGGGCGAAAGCCGACCGTGGTGCGGCTTGATCGCGTTCCGTGGCATTCTGGATCGGTTGAATTCCCGTTAAATTGGACATAGCACGATTCTGGGCATCCAGCACAGGCGGGACGTCCAGAATGCGGGCCAGGTAATGAACGGGAAACATGGCGCCCGGGCGTTAAGCCCGCTGAGCTCCATAAGCTTCGATACTACGCATACCTATACGCGACATCTGCAGCCGTTGCTGCAATTCGTGCAAGCGTGGTTCAGTGTAGGCGCGAATCTTGGCATCGTTCTGCAGAATCGCTCGGATAATCGCCACTTTGGCGTACTGCTCGCTTTGACTCAGCGCGACGGGTGCGGCCTGCATCAAGCTGTCAACATAATCCTTGCAGCGGAGTTCGAGCTCAGTCAGATGGTCCCATTCACCCTCACGGGCAGCGTCCAGCATGGTGCTGGTCAATTCGGAGAGGGACTCATAGGTGGCGATGATTTCGTGGCTGGTCATGACAGACTCCGATTCAGGCTGCAGTAGGGTGAGAGGAAGATTGGAGCGTCGGACGATCGTTTTTGCCGATCTGCGCCCAGGCTTCGTGCAGTTCACGCAGCAGGCCGAGCACTTCTTCCAACGGTTCGGTTTGGTTTCTGATGTGGGCCAGCATCAGCCGCTGATTCATATAGGCGTAAAGCGCATCCAGTTGCAGTGCAATGTCACCGCCCTTGCTGGTGTCGAGTGCAGCGTGCAGACCTTCCAGAATGATGGTGCTGGCCTTGGATATGGCCGCTGATTTTTTTTCCAGATTGCCTTCCTTCATGTGCTTGATCGCCATGCGCACAGAAAGCTCCGCACCTTCATACAACATGATGATGAGTTGGTGCGGGCTCGCTGCGGCAACGCCGGTTTCCAGTCCGACGTTGGCATAAGCATGAGCGGCGTTTCGGGTTTGGGTGTACACGTCTTACTCCTGAATTATTTGCTCTGGCTGCTCGACAGTTGCTGGGTCAAAAATGTGCTGGTGCTGTTCATCCTGCTCAGCAAGAGGTTGAGGTTGGTATATTCACGGGTGTATTTTTTCTCAAGTGCCTGCATCCGGATTTCCAGTCGATCCACTTCACCGTTCTTGTCTTTGACGTATTGGGTCAGGTTCTGGGAACGCGTATCGATCAGGCCGCCCGCAGAAAGCGTCGTTTTTGCCCAGGCTTCGAGCCGGGTCGCAAATCCAGTAGAAGATGAAAACAAATTGCTGACATCACTGAAGTTGGTTGAAATAGCACTATTCAATTTGCTGCTGTCCAGCAAAAGGGAGCCGTCGCGCTGGAATGAAATCCCTACTTGGGATAGCGTAGTCAGCGAGCCGCCGGTTGCTGGCGTATTAAATATGTTGCGCATTTGCTCCTGCATCAGCCGCAAAGTGCCGTCACCTGCCAGGGTCCCACCCGACTTGCCATCTGTTCCATAAGCTGAGCGGGATTTGATCTGGCTGGCCAACGCGTTATACGCATCGACGAAACTGGAGGCCACCGTGTTAATGGATGCCGTATCGCGCGCCACGGTCAGGCTGGTTGGCGTGGCCGTTGTGCTTTTAAGTGACAGCGTCACGCCCTGGATCGCCTCGCTGAGCGTGTTGGATGCGCTGGTAATCGCAATGCCGTTCACCGTCAGATTGGCATTCTGGGCAGCCAGTGTTTGGTTCAGATTTTGCGTACCGGCCGGGTCGTATCCCAGCAAGCTGTCGATCGAGCCATCGCCACCGCTGGTGGTGATTTTGATGCTGTTGTTGGCGCCAGTACTGCTCGAACTGAGCGCCAGGCGGTAGGGGGTGCCACTGCCGTCGTTGACGATGGTCGCGGTCACGCCCAGACTGGCTGCATTGACCGCATCACGGATGCCTTCAAGTGTGTTGTTGGTCCCATCGATGGTGATACTGGCCGTGCCATTGCCATTCGTGGTGAACGCCGCCCCGCTATACACGCCATTGTTCAACGTCCCACCGCTGATGGTGCCGAGATCAAATGTGACTGTCGTCGCGACCCCATTGCCAATTGCGGCAGTTCTGCTGGTTTGTCCCGCTGCCACCAGGCTTTGTGACTGGGCCAACTGACTGACACCGACGTTATACGTGCCGGGTACCGCATTGCTGGAAGCCGAAGCAGTCAGTACGTTGGTATCCGATGCCGAAGCAGTCAGCTTTTGTAAATTGGTAGTCAGACTGAGCGCGGCGGACTGAAACCCGGAGACCAGACTGCTGATCGTCCCAAAAGATGAAATCTTGGTTCCGTAGCTGGCGATCCTGGCGTTCAGTTGATCGATCGGACGGCGTTCGACCGCCATCAGTTGCGAAACCAATGTTGGTACATCCAGTGCGGTAGTGGTCGATGACGTAATAGCCATGGTGCGTCTCCTGCTCAGGCCTCCTGGGTGAGGAGCGTCCCTTGCTGAAATTCTTCAATCCCACGTGAAATGGCCAATGCCGCTTCGGAGGGGAATTGGCGAATCAATTCGCCTGTGCTGGTATCCACCATGCGGATCACGGTTTGTGCGGTATCTGTATCCACACTGAATTCCAGGTTTTGGTTCGATTGCTGCAAGGCTTTGTTAATCGCTATCACGACATTCTTCAATTCTTCAGCAGAAGGTTGGCGTGGTGCATTTTGAACGGGAGCTTCGGCAGTATTCCTAACAGGAATAGCGCCATTGGCGCGTAATTCAGGCTGTGCAACCTGGTTGATATGAGAGCTACTCTGGATAATCATTTTGACATCCTTTACGCTCGGTGCCCTGAACGGTTAATCCGATCAGGGCCGCCGTGTTAATAACGATTAACGCAGGAGTGTCAGCACCGATTGCGGTGTCTGGTTGGCCTGTGCCAATACTGCGGTACCAGCTTGTTGCAGAATGTTGTTTTTTGCTTGTGCAGCGGTTTCAGCAGCGTAGTCCGTATCCATAATCCGGCTGAAAGACGCTGACAGGTTGACCGAAGTGGTCTGCATGGTGGCCACAGCCGAACCGAAGCGCACCATGTCGGCACCGTAGTTGGCGCGTGCAGTAGAGACTGTGGTGAGGTCGGTAGCGATGCCGGCAATCGTGGTGGCAGTCGGTGCGGTAATCTGAGCGCTCACGCCGGTTACCTGTGTACCTGCGCCATCCACGGTGGTTGCGACAGCAGCTGACGTCAGGCCTGCGATACGTAAGTTTTCTGCGAGGAGTGCTGTGCTCTCAGGGCCCGATGCGGTACCACCCTGCTGAACTGCAATTTCGTACAGACGCTGCAGGTTTTCGGTAATCTGTGCGGCGTAGCCGTCGTTGGTTTGTGCTTTGGAGATCGCATCGTTTGCGTTACGGATAGCGATGTTGGTGCCACGAACCTGCTTGTCATAGTTGGTTGCAATGCCCAGGCCAGTTGCGTCATCTTTGGCGCTGTTGATACGCAAGCCAGAGGACAGACGCTCTTGAGCAACCTGCAGGCCGATAGCTGATTTGTTCAGTGCAGCACCTGCGAACAGAGCGCCTACGTTGGTGTTAATTACTTGTGCCATGATATTTCTCCTTAATGTGGGTCGATGGTTCCGGCTATGAAGCCGTCAACTTTGGTCTGCCATTTAGGCTTCATGAACCGCCGTTGTGTGAAGAATCGTCGGGTGTTGGAGAAAGTTAAGGCTGAGAGCAAAAAATCTGCATGATCTTCATGTTCCTGGGGCATCGGGTGCCTTGCATACCCGGTTTTTGCCGGTTTGCTTGGCCTCATACATGGCGGCATCGGCCCGGGCAATACTGGATTCCTGGGATTCGCCTCGAGCACGTTCGGCGACGCCCGCACTGAACGTGATCAATACTTTTTCATTCTTGTCGAGAAAGTATTTTTTGGTGAGGCTGCGCTGTAGCCGCGTGATGATGGCTGCTGCACCATCAAGCGGTGTGTTGGGCAACATGATGAGAAACTCTTCACCACCCATGCGGGCGATCTGGTCGGTGATGCGTAGTTCTTCCTTGGCTATATTCACCAAGTGAATCAGCGCTTCATCACCGGTTTGATGGCCATGCTGGTCATTTAATGCCTTGAAGTTATCGATATCAATGACAGCAATACAGAACGGGCTGTCGTAACGGTCCGCACGGGAGGCTTCACGGACAAACTCGTCATCCAGGCCACGACGATTGAGGCTGTGTGTGAGTGGGTCTTCGCGAATCAGGTTGCTCATTTCAGCGAGCTGGGTCTCGAGTTGCTTGATTCGTCCCTCGGCTTGTTGAGCGGCATCACGTTCATGAACGAGCTGGTCGTGCGCGCGGCGGGTATCTGATTGTGCTGTACGGGTTTCTTCCAGCAAATTTTCCAGAATGTTGTTCAATTCGAGCACATCCTCGGTATTGCTGATGCGTTCAATGTGATTGGCAATTTTCCCCTGATATTCGTCATTCGCGGTCACAACATCACTCATGCGGCTGACAAAGGTGGTCATGGTTGCCTTGAGCGTGGCGGTCGCTTCGCGCAAGCCATGCTTGACCAGGCCTTGCTTGTAGATCACTTCCTTGAGCCGTTGTTCGGCTTCCTGCAGTGCACGAATCTTGAGCGGACCCGCGATAACGTCCTGGACCATGTTCAGTTGGCCGCGCAGCCAGGTGTCATCGTCCAGCAGTTCGCCTATATTTTCCACCAGCAGCAGCAAAATGCGCTTGAGCGTTTCCTGATGATCCTCTTTATCAGACACTTGCATTTCGATGCTGACCCAAAGCGATTTCAGGCCGGAAACCGCCTTTTCCAGGGCGGATGCGCTATTCGCGTTTCGCACGGCAACTGCAAGCTGCTGAGCTTTTTCAGCCAGCTTGGGGCTATGGGATAGTTGGGTGACCACACCAAATTCAAGCGTTTTGGCCAGAAGTTCGCGTAGCAGGGTCAGGTCCTCCGACTGGGGACGGTTGTTGCCTTCATTCTGCTGTTTGAGCTGCCGGGTGATTTGCCCGAGTTGTTTACGGCACTTGACCCAGTCGCTTTTGCGGATGGACTGCTCGAGCGGTTCGATGGAGTCCGCCAGCTCGGGGTATTGCAGATTAAGGTCCATCACCAGTCCGGCGAGTGCGGTGGCAGCACTGGCGGTATTGCTGGGGGAACGGGGTGTGCCAACAATTTCATCGAACAGGGTTTGATAGTTGTCCGGCGTCGGTGCAATGCGTCGCATAGCCAGTCGGCGCAAGGTTTCGCGCGCGACTTCAGTTGGATTGTCTACATTGATCTTGACGCTAGGTTCTGCCACGTTTGCACCCTGGCCCGAATTCGGGCTTTCATGATGCTTTGCATGGTAGAGCGGGTAGGGGAGGGGTAAAGGGCAGAGTAAGCCCGAAAAACCCCTGTACTTCTTCAGCCAGCCTGGACGGAAACCGCAGACTCAGTCCAGAAGCCCGTGTTTAATGGCGTAGTGCGTGAGCTCTGAATTGTTCTTGAGCTGCATTTTTTGCAACATCCGGGCACGGTACATGCTGATGGTTTTAACCGATAAGGCAAGTTTATCGGCAATGGCCGACACGGGCAGTCCGGAGGCGATCATGCATAGCGTTTGATATTCACGGTTAGAGTGAACCGCCCCGGGTTTCGTGGAGGCCATTTGGTTTAAGTGCAGGCCGTTGACTCGGCCTGTTCGGCGAGTTGCCTGTAGTAGTTTGCCTCAGCTTCGGCGGGCGGGATATAGCCGATGGGTTCGAGCAGCCTGACGTGGTTGAACCACGCCACCCATTCCAGCGTCGCCAGTTCCACCGCTTCCCGCGTCTTCCACGGGCCGCGCCGGTGGATCAGCTCCGCCTTGTATAACCCGTTGATCGTCTCGGCCAGCGCGTTGTCGTAGCTGTCCCCACGGCTTCCCACGGAGGGTTCGACACCCGCTTCGGCCAGGCGCTCGCTGTAGCGGATGCTGACATACTGCGAGCCCCGGTCGGAGTGATGCACGAGACTGCCGTCGCGTTCGGGCTGACGGGCGTAGAGCGCCTGCTCCAGCGCGTCCAGCACGAAGTCCGTCGTCATTGACCGGCTCACCCGCCAGCCGACGATGCGCCGGGCAAAGACATCGATGACGAACGCCACGTACAGCCAGCCCTGCCAGGTCGAGACGTAGGTGAAGTCCGAGACCCATAGCTGATTCGGACGATCCGCCTTGAACTGGCGATTCACCCGATCCAGCGGACACGGCTGTTTGGGGTCGGGCACCGTCGTACGCACAACACGGCCGCGCACCGCGCCGCGCAATCTCAGGCGGCTCATCAGGCGCTCGACGGTGCAGCGCGCGACCTCGGTACCTTCGCGTTTCATCTGCCGCCAGACCTTATCCGCGCCGTAGACCTGAAGATTGGCCTGCCAGACGCGTTCGACCTCGGGTATCAATACATCGTCGCGTTGCGCACGCGCACAACGCAGCGCCGGATCGCGCTGGCGTGCAGCATGACGCCGGTAGCCGGACGGGGCGACCTGCAAGACCTTGCAGATCGGCTCGACCCCGAAAGCATCACGATGCGTATCGACGAAGGTGTTCATGACTTCAGACGGCGGTCGAGCTCCGCCTGGGCAAAAAACGCGCTGGCCAACTTGAGTATCTCGTTGGCACGGCGCAGTTCCTTGACCTCACGTTCCAGCGCCTTGACGCGGTCGCGCTCTTCGCTGGTCACGCCGTCACGCAGCCCGGTATCGACCTCATGCCGCTTGACCCATTCATGCAGGGTATGGGGCGAACAGCCGATCTTGGGGGCGATGGACTCGACCGCCGCCCAGGGCGAGGAATACTCGCCTCGGTGTTCCTGCACCATGCGCACCGCGCGTTCACGTACTTCAGGGGAATATTTGTTCGTCTTGGATTTCTTCATCATGGCTCCATTCTCTCGGGAAAAGGAGCCTCCTCAAAACCCGGGGCGGTTCATATTGCTTGGAGAGTCCTATCGCGGCATGTTCGCTGTGACTGAACTCGAAAACGTGCGCCAGTCCCTGAATGATTATCAACAACAGCTTGAGGACATGCATGTCAGTTTGGCGCACAAAAATCAGGAACTCTGGAAACAGGCACATCATGACCCGCTGACCGGCACGCTCAACCGTCGGGCCTTCGACGATGATTGGCGTGCGATGCATCGTACCCATCAGGACAGCCCTTTAGGTGTAGCGTTCTTGCTGTTCGATTGTGATCACTTCAAGACGATCAATGATACTTACGGGCACCAGGTGGGGGATCAGGTCCTGCAAGGCGTATCCGGAGCACTTCAGCAGGCTTTGCGGTCCGGAGATCGCTTGTATCGTTTGGGTGGAGACGAGTTTGCGACCCTGCTTTTTTCGGCTGACCTGTTGCGCGCCAGACAGGTGGCGGAACGTTGTATCGAGCATATCCTGCATCATGATTTTTCGGCTTATTGGATACGCGAGCCTGTACGCATCAGTGTGGGCATTGCTGCTCTGGACGCCGCGCGGGAAGACGACTTGCAGTTACTGCATCGGCAAGCTGATATTGCCATGTATTACGCCAAACGTCCGGGGCAGGGAAAGATCTCGGTATATTCATCCGAGATGGACGCCGGCCAGGAATCCCTGGTTTCCAGTAGTGAGACGAGCGCAGTGTTTGAAGCGATTGCGGATCCGGATCGACTGGAAATGCACTATCAGCCCGTACTCAATCTCAAGACTTCCGAGCTTGAATATCATGAAGCCCTGGTTCGAATAAGAGGTGGCCAGGGTTTGATCATGCCTGCCAGCATTTTTCCTGTGGTCGAGTTTCGAAGCCTGGAAGTTGAATTTGATCTGGCCGTTCTGGAAAAAATCCGTCGCGATATGGAAAGCGGGTTGATCCAGCCTGGTATGGGCGTGTCGCTCAATGTTTCAGGCCCGGGCATTGTGAGCGCACGGGTGACCGACAAGTTGATGCAACTCGTACCGATGCTGTCACGCTATAAATTACTGGTGGAGGTGACGGAGACCTCGCTTATCACACAGATCAATCAGGCATCGGCCAATCTCCAGCGCTTGCGCCAGGCCGGATTTGTCGTCGCGCTGGATGACTTTGGCAGTGGATATTCGTCTTTGCGTTATCTGGCGGGTATGCCGGTTGATCTGGTGAAATTTGATATTTCCATGATACGTAGCCTGGAAGTGCCGGGTCGGCAGGCAGTCTTCGTGGAAGACCTTGCACGCCTGATCAAGGACGCGAATTACCAGTTGGTGGCTGAAGGGATTGAATCCGAGGCTTTGCTGAAGCGTGTGACAGCTTTAGGGTTTTCGCATGCTCAAGGTTTTTACATCGGCCGTCCTGCAGCCCTGAAGAGGCCTTGCGCTATCGAGCAAGCAACAGCCAGCGAGGTTTAGGGGTCTTGATTGCCATACCGAATACATGGCAATCAAACAACAACGACATCGTTGCGGTGGCGCATCCAGATCGCAGTCATGACGCTGCTGATGAACAGGCCAAACACCAAGATGATGGTGTGGATATGCCAGTCGGCCCGTACCATCAAGGCGTAGGCGCCTGTGAGCACCAAAATACTGATGTTTTCATTGAAGTTTTGCTGGGCTATTGAGTGCCCGGCCCCCATCAACAAATGCCCACGGTGTTGCAGCAAGGCATTCATCGGCACCACGAAAAAGCCTGCCAGTGCGCCGGCTAGCGTCAACAAAAGCAGCGCGGGAATCAGGCTTTGAACCCAGATCAATGCAATTGGAACAAAGCCCAGAATAATGCCGGCGGGCAGCACACGGGTTGCGCTTTGCAAGCTCACAAACTTGCCTGCCAGTATCGAACCGATGGCGATACCGAATGCACTTGCGGCGGTGAGCTGGGTGGCCTGATCGAGGCCATATTTCAGGTTGAGCGCAGCCCAGGCAATAATCAGCAGCCGCAGTGTGGCACCCACTCCCCAGAACAGGGTGGTTACGGCCAGGGAAACCTGGCCGAGGGGATCGCGCCACAAGAGTTTGAAGCTGTGCCAGAAGTCATGCAGGATAAACAATGGCGACTTGTTAGGCAGTTTGTGATCGATGGGCAGGCGTGGAATGAACAGATTCGCAATCGCCGCAGCCAGATACAGGCTGGTAATGGCCACAATGGCGAATTTGGGTGCAATCAGACGGCTGTCCAGTCCGATGTTAACCAGGATGCCTTCGGCGAACTGTGGGTTAATGAGTGCGCCGCCAATAATAGCGCCCAGCACGATGGCGGCTACAGTGGTGCCCTCCATCCAGCTGTTGGCTATCACCAGCTTTTCGGGCGGCAATAGTTCGGTCAGGATGCCGTATTTGGCTGGTGAATACATCGCCGCCCCCACCCCTACGATCGCATAGGCCACCAGTGGATGCAGTCCTGCCAGCATGGTCAGACAACCTATGAATTTGACTGTGTTGGCGATCAGCATGACGTGACCTTTGGGGATCGCATCTGCAAACGGGCCCACCAAGGGAGCAAGCACGATGTATGCGACCACAAAAACGGTCTGTAAAAGCGGTGAAAACCATTCGGGAGACGAGAAAAACAGCAACAAACCGATGGCGGCGAATAGCAGGGCGTTGTCAGCCAATGCAGACAGGAACTGCGCCAACAGGATGGTGTAAAACGCGCGGTTCACTTATCGAATTATCTAGGATTGGCGGGGGTTACGCCGGATTGACGGCAAAAGGTCGTTGAAAGGTCCGCGAATACAATGAGTTGGTAATGAAGTAGTTTCAACACGGGCGGGTTTGTGGTTGAATAAAAATCTTTTTTGACCCCGGGGCGGGAATTTATGGCCGACCGCAGACTGCAAGTATTCTACACTGTCGCCCGACAGCTCAGCTTTACCAAGGCTGCAGAAATCCTTTATATGACTCAGCCAGCCGTGACCTTTCAGGTCAAGCAACTGGAAGAGCATTTCAATACGCGTTTGTTTGAGCGTAGCCACGGCAAGATTTCGATGACGCCGGTGGGTGATCTGGTGCTGGGTTATGCCGAGCGCATTCTGGCCTTGACTGGCGAGATGGAAGCGCGCGTGGGCGAATTGACTGGCCAGGTGACGGGGCCTTTGATGATCGGTGCGTCGACCACGATTGCCGAATACCTGTTGCCACGAATTTTGGGCGAATTCAAGGAACGTTATCCGCAGGTTCAGGCACAGCTTACTGTGGCCAACTCGGAAACCGTGGCGGCTAAAGTCGCAGACCATTCCCTGGATGTGGGCCTGATCGAAGCGCCATCACATAATCCTATTCTCACCACCCTGGCGTGTTGCGAAGACGAGCTGGTGATGATTTGCGCGCCGAATAATGCGCTGGCTTCGCGCAATAGCGTCAAAGCCATCGATATCGCCGATCAACCCTATGTGTCCCGCGAACAGGGTTCAGGCACGCGAGAAGTGGTCGATGATTTCTTCAGGGATAACGGCGTCAATCCAGACGATCTGCGTGTCGAGATGGAGCTGGGTAGCCGCGAGGCTATCAAGGGTGCGGTCGAAGCGAATCTGGGTGTCGCCATCATGTCAGCTTCCACGGTGAACAAGGAAATCCAGCTGGGTACCCTGGTTGCGGTGCCGCTGGTGCCTCGTCTCACGCGCGAATTGACCATGGTGTACGCCCCGGAAAAATTCCGCAGCAAATTGCTGGATGCGTTTATTACATTTGTGGATAACAAATTTCAGCAATGCAACACCGATGTGATCCCGATGAAGCGTCCAAGTAAAGGGCGCGCTCGCTGATGCGTGACAGCAAGCGCCTGGTTTCCATTTTCAGGAGCTTGTCGGAAACCCGGCAGCAATCTTTGCTGGAATTCGCCGAGTTTCTGGCGGGGAAAGAAGGGGTCGAGACGGCAAACGCCCCTCCCAGCGAGCCGCTTCTGATTCCCCGTCCCGAAAAGGAAAATGTGGTCAAGGCGATCCAGCGCTTGATGCAGACCTATCCGATGCTGGAGCGTAACCAGATTTTCCACGAAGCCTCTGCACAGATGACCCGCCATTTGGTGCACGGCGTGCCTGCTTCCGAGGCGATTGATGAACTGGAAAAGATTTTTGCTCGCCAGTACCAGGCCCATGTCGACGCGTTGAACGATCAACCGGTCGTGCCGTCCTGATTGAGTCGTCGTGATTTAACAGCGTGCTAATCTGGCAAGGCGTGTCCGCATTGCCAGCAACTCAGGAAATTGCCCGGATTGAGCTCACCACAATGCGGGCAATTTTTTTCTGCCCGCGGCAAGGCGTCATGGAGTCCGGCCAAAGCCTCCCGAGCTGAGGCGGCCTGCGCGTCGTCCTCCACCCATATTTCCGGCTGCGCCTGCATGAATGGCACTTCACCCAGTGCGCCCGCGGCATTGGCATTGAAAATGTGCGTGACGATGCCGAGGCTGGACAAGGCGTCTGCAGCCAGTTGGGCATCGAGCAAGGTGGGGGCGATGTGGACCCGTTTCATGGACGGGCAGCGAACTCAGTCTTTACGGCGAACGCGCACGATCAGATCGATGCCTTCGGTCACCATGTTGTCTGGCAACGGGGGCAGGCCGGTGATTTGCACGTGCTCGGCATCGATATCAGACAGTTTGCCGCTGTCGACTTCGTAAATATGGTGATGCGGCGTGGTGTTGGGATCGAAGAACACTTTGCTGGGGTCGACGATGACTTCACGTACCAGACCTTTTTCCAGGAACAACTTGAGCGTGTTGTAAACCGTGGCCTTGGAGGTTTCGGAATGGCGCGTGTTGACGATCGCCATCACCTGATCGGCTGAAAGGTGTTCTTGTCGTGAAAATAGCGCGTGCGCAATCTCGAGCCGCTGGTGGGTCGGATTGATGTCGTGGCCGCGCAGAAGGCCGGCCATATTGTCGCGCGTGTATTGCATACGTCCCATGATAATCAGCAATCTGGACTTTGTCTAATTTCCGGAATGGGTACGAGTTTGATTGGCAAAGCCCATCCAGGCGCGGTTGGGCAGTAAAAACGGTACAATTGAGTTTGGTTTTTTGGAGATGGATTCCCCTGTGCTTACGCTCACCCGACTCGATAGCACGCAGCCTGACTTCCAGGCGCGCCTTGCTCGTTTGCTGCAATTTGATGACACTGCCGACGCGGCCATCGAGCAAACGGTCGCCGGCATTCTTCTCGATGTGAAAAACCGTGGCGATGCCGCCGTACTTGAGTATACCGAGCGCTTTGACCGCTTGTCGGCGCCCTCTCTGGCTAGTTTGGAATTGAGCTCAGCCCAGTTACAGACCGCGCTTACACACCTGCCTGCGGAAACACGCACTGCACTGGAAGCCGCCGCAGATCGCGTGCGCCGCTACCACGAGAAGCAAATTCAGACATCGTGGACCTACACCGAAGACGACGGCACCGTCTTGGGGCAAAAGATCATGCCGATTGACCGCGTAGGCCTGTATGTACCTGGCGGCAAGGCCGCGTATCCGTCTTCGGTTTTGATGAATGCCATCCCGGCCAAGGTCGCGGACGTAGGCGAACTCATCATGGTCGTGCCCACGCCAGGTGGCGAACACAATCAGCTGGTGCTTGCCGCAGCAGCGATTGCCGGGGTAGATCGTGTCTTTACCATTGGTGGGGCGCAGGCAATAGCCGCGCTGGCTTATGGCACGGAGACTGTGCCGCAGGTCGACAAAATCGTTGGCCCGGGTAACGCTTACGTGGCAGCGGCCAAGCGCCGTGTGTTTGGTACTGTCGGCATCGACATGATTGCCGGTCCCTCCGAGATTCTGGTGATTGCCGACGGCAATACTCCCGCGGAATGGGTGGCGATGGACCTGTTTTCGCAGGCCGAGCACGATGAAATGGCCCAGTCGATCCTGCTGTCGCCGGATGCGGCCTATCTGGATGCGGTAGCCGCTGCGATTAATAACCTGATTGATGAGATGCCGCGCAGTGAAGTGATCCGTACCTCGCTGACCAATCGTGGTGCATTGATCAAGACTCGTGACCTTGACGACGCAGCCGCCATCTCCAATTCCATCGCGCCGGAACACCTTGAGCTATCGATTGCTGACCCGGATGCGTTGCTGCCCAAGTTGCGTCATGCCGGAGCTATCTTCATGGGCAAGCACACCTGCGAAGCATTGGGCGATTACTGCGCTGGGCCCAACCATGTGTTGCCGACTTCGCGCACCGCGCGCTTCTCGTCACCGCTGGGCGTCTATGACTTCCAGA
This sequence comes from Thiobacillus sp., assembly GCA_036568265.1. Classification (GTDB taxonomy): domain Bacteria; phylum Pseudomonadota; class Gammaproteobacteria; order Burkholderiales; family Thiobacillaceae; genus Thiobacillus. Next base: position 43,942 of record DATCSW010000022.1, on the reverse strand, counting down.
AACGCAGCAGCCTGATCCACGTATCGCAGGCAGGCGCACAAACCCTGGGCAGAATCGCGGCCACGCTGGCCTACGGTGAAGGTCTGCAGGCGCATGCGCGTTCTGCCGAGTACCGCCTGGTCGACCAATGAGCCAGCCTGCGCGATGAGCCAATATTGGAGCGCCGTGGTGCACGGCCTGACGCCCTACGTGCCGGGTGAGCAGCCCAAGCTGGCCAATCTGGTCAAGCTCAACACCAATGAAAACCCCTATGGGCCCAGTCCGCGGGTGCTGGAGGCCGTGCGTGTAGAAGCTGCCGAGACTCTGCGCCTGTACCCGGACCCGGCTTCAGACCGGTTGCGCGCGGGCATTGCAGCTGCGCATGGGGTGAATGCTGATCAGGTGTTCGTCGGCAATGGCTCGGACGAAGTGCTGGCGCATGCCTTCATGGCCTTGTTAAAACACGATCAGCCGATTTTGTTTCCCGATATCACCTACAGCTTTTATCCGGTGTATTGCGGCTTGTACGAGATTGCTTACAAGACCATTCCGCTCAACGCCTCGTTTGAAATTCAGGTTGATGATTACCTGACGCCTAACGGTGGTGTCATTTTTCCGAATCCCAATGCCCCGACCGGTTGTGTGCTGGCGCTCGCGGAGATTGAGCGTCTGCTCGCTGGTAACCCTGATTCGGTGGTGGTGATCGACGAGGCCTATATCGATTTTGGTGGCGAGTCGGCGATAGGGCTGGTGGCGCGCTATCCGCAGTTGCTGGTCACCCGTACGCTGTCGAAGTCACATGCACTGGCGGGTTTGCGTGTGGGCTATGCCATTGGTCAGCCGCATTTGATCGAGGCGCTCAATCGGGTAAAAGACAGCTTCAATTCCTATCCGCTGGACCGTTTCGCCCAGGCCGGCGCGCTGGCCTCGATAGCAGATCAGGCGTACTTCAACGAGATTTGCACGAAAGTCGTGGCGACCCGGACACATTTGGTCGCCGCCATGGTTGAGATGCACTTTGAAGTGCTGCCCTCGGCGGCCAATTTCATCTTCGCGCGCCACCCGAATCATGCAGGCGCAGACCTGTCCGTGGCCTTGCGCGAGCGCAATATTATCGTGCGTCATTTCCGCAGTCCCGCCCGTATCGCGCCCTTTTTACGTATCACCGTCGGTACCGATGCGCAATGTATTGCGCTGGTCGAGGCGTTGAAAGTGATTGTGGCCTGCTAGAATCCTATTTCAGCCTTCAATTCAAATGTCATGCGCACCGCTCAAGTTACCCGCAATACCCTGGAAACCCAGATCTCGGTCAGCCTTAATCTCGATGGCACCGGCGTCGGCAAACTCGCCACCGGCGTACCGTTTCTCGACCACATGCTCGACCAGATCGTGCGTCACGGCCTGATCGACCTGGATATCCAGGCCAAGGGCGATCTGCATATCGACGCGCACCACACCGTCGAAGACACGGGCATCACGCTGGGCCAGGCTTTTGCCCAGGCGCTGGGCGACAAGAAAGGCATCCGTCGCTACGGTCATGCCTATGTGCCGCTCGACGAAGCCTTGTCGCGCGTAGTGATTGATCTGTCGGGCCGGCCGGGACTGGAATACCACGTTGATTACACGCGGGCGCGTATTGGCGACTTTGATGTCGACCTGTTTCTCGAATTTTTCCGGGGCTTTATCAATCACGCCGGCGTGACACTGCACATCGATAACCTGCGTGGCACCAACGCGCACCACCAGGCCGAGACGATTTTCAAGGCGTTTGGTCGCGCACTGCGTATGGCAGTGGAAGCCGATCTGCGTATGGGCGATGTGTTGCCGTCCACAAAAGGTGCCTTGTGAGCGTTGACATTGCCGTGATTGATTACGGCATGGCCAACCTGCGTTCGGTTGCCAAGGCGATCGAGCACGTAGCGCCTGCCGTGAAAATGGTGGTGACGTCGGATCCAGCAGTGATTGCCGAAGCCAAACGCGTCGTGTTTCCGGGGCAGGGCGCGGCGCCCGACTGCATGCGTGAGATCGATGCGCGTGGATTGCGCCAGGTGATCATTGATGCGGCCAAAAGCAAACCGTTTCTGGGTATTTGCATGGGTTTGCAGGTGCTGTTCGAGCACAGCGAGGAAGGCAATGCGGATTGCCTGGGGATTTTACCCGGCACGGTGCAGCGTTTCCCACACGAAGCCATGGTGGATGCAACTGGTGACAAACTCAAGGTGCCGCACATGGGTTGGAACAATGTGCACCAGACCGGCGCGCATCCGCTTTGGGTGGGGATCGAGGAAGGCGCGCGGTTTTATTTTGTGCACAGTTATTTCGTGCAGCCTGCCGCGCCCGAGGGAATCGCCGGGTTTGCGCATTACCCGTTTCCGTTTACCTGCGCTGTGGCCACTGAAAACATTTTTGCTGTCCAGTTTCATCCAGAAAAAAGCGGTAATGACGGATTGACGCTACTGGGCAATTTTGTAACCTGGAATCCAGGTGAAACCGAATCCGCCTGCGATATGACCGGCGCTGCCTGCGCTTAACTTTTTTACTGTATTGCCATGCTAATCATTCCTGCGATCGACCTTAAAGACGGCCACTGCGTGCGCCTGGAACAAGGCGAAATGGACAAGGCCACTGTGTTTTCAGAAGATCCTGCGGCGATGGCGCTGCACTGGAAAGAGTTGGGTGCGCGACGCTTGCATCTGGTCGATCTCAATGGCGCATTTGCAGGCAAGCCAATCAACGATGGAGCCATTCGCTCCATCGTTGATGCCGCTGGCGACGATATGCCGGTGCAACTCGGTGGCGGCATTCGCGATCTCGCCACCATCGAACGCTATCTTGACGACGGCGTGCGTTACGTCATCATCGGAACTGCAGCAGTCAAAAATCCCGGCTTTCTGCACGAAGCCTGCGATGCCTTCCCTGGCCATGTGATGGTCGGGCTGGATGCCAAGGAGGGCAAGATCGCGGTTGAAGGCTGGTCCAAGATTACCGGCCATGACGTGATCGATCTGGCCAAGCGTTTCGAAGGCTACGGCGTAGAAGCCATCATCTACACAGACATTGGTCGTGATGGCATGCTGACCGGCGTCAACATCGAAGCCACCCAGCGGTTGGCGCAGGCGCTGTCGATCCCCGTGATTGCCAGCGGCGGCGTCACCAATCTCGACGACGTCAAGGCTTTATCCATCGTCGCCAAGGATGGCATCATCGGCGCGATTACTGGCCGTGCGATTTACCAGGGCACGCTCGACTTCCCGCAAGCACAAGCATTGGCCGATGAACTAGCCGGCGGTGTATTCGGGGTCTGAACCAGAGTTGCCACCATGCTAACCAAACGCATCATCCCCTGTCTCGACGTCACCAATGGCCGAGTGGTCAAGGGCACCAATTTTGTAGAGCTGAAAGACGCCGGCGACCCGGTCGAAATCGCGCGCCGCTACAACGAAGAAGGCGCGGACGAGCTGACGTTTCTCGATATCACCGCCTCTTCGGATAACCGCGACCTGATCCTGCACATCATTGAAGCCGTCGCCTCGGAAGTGTTTATTCCGCTCACGGTCGGCGGCGGTGTACGCGTCGTGGCCGATATTCAGCGTTTGTTGAATGCTGGCGCCGACAAGGTCAGCATCAATACTTCGGCGGTCACTAATCCGCAGCTGGTCAAGGATGCATCCGACCGCTATGGCAACCAGTGCATCGTGGTGGCCATCGACTCCAAGCGCGTCGGCGACCATTGGGAAGTCTTCACCCACGGTGGTCGGACGGCCACAGGGCTCGATGCCATTGATTGGGCCAAGAAAATGGAAGCTTATGGCGCAGGCGAACTGTTGCTGACTTCGATGGATCGAGATGGCACCAAGAGCGGGTTTGACCTGGAGCTGACGCGGGCGATTTCTGATGCAGTAGATATCCCGATCATCGCCAGTGGCGGAGTCGGCAATCTGCAGCATCTGGTCGATGGCGTCAAAGAAGGTCGCGCTGATGCGGTGTTGGCCGCGAGCATTTTTCACTTCGGCGAACACGGCATCGAAGAAGCCAAGCGCTACATGAAACAGCACGGCATCGAGGTGCGGCTGTGAGCGACTGGCTCGATGCTGTCAAGTGGGATGCGCACGGCTTGGTGCCGGCGATCGCGCAGGACGCCACCACGGGCGAAATCTTGATGGTGGCGTGGATGAATCACGAGGCGCTGGAAGAAACGGCACGCACCTTGCGTGGCGTGTATTGGTCCCGTTCGCGCAATAAATTGTGGCGCAAAGGGGAAGAATCCGGCCATTTTCAGAATGTCAGCGAAGTCCGTCTGGATTGCGACAATGACGTGGTATTGCTGAAAATTGAACAGATGGGCGGGATTGCCTGTCATACGGGACGACGCTCCTGCTTTTTTCAGAAACTGGACGGTGACCGCTGGGTCGCCACCACCCCAGTTATCAAAGACCCGGCTGAGATCTATAGCAAATGAGTGATATTCTCGACCGCCTCGCCGAAACCCTGGAAGCCCGCAAATCGGCCTCAGCGGATAGTTCCTACGTGGCCAAACTGTATGCCAAGGGCACCGATGCCATTCTGAAAAAAATTGGCGAAGAAGCGATTGAGACCGTGATGGCAGCCAAGGATGGTCAGAACGAAAAGATCATCTACGAAGTCGCCGATTTGTGGTTTCATACCCTGGTGCTGCTGGCGCACAAGGGTATGAAACCGGCAGATGTGCTGAACGAGCTGGCGCGCCGCGAAGGCTTATCCGGTTTGACAGAAAAGGCGAATCGACATGAGTGACTGCATTTTTTGCAAGATTGTGGCGGGGCAATTGCCGTGCGACAAGGTTTACGAAGACGATGAGTTGCTGGCGTTTCACGATATTCATCCGTTCGCGCGAGTGCATGTCCTGATCATTCCCAAACTGCATGTCGCATCGCTGGCAGATTGCGGGCCCGAGCATGCAGGCTTGCTCGGAAAAATGCTGCTGTTGGCACCGAAGCTGGCCAAGGAGCAGGGGCTCGATACCGGCTTCAAGACCTTGATCAACACCGGCCGTGGCGGCGGACAGGAAGTCTTTCATATCCACGTACATGTATTTGGTGGGGGCGAACCCGCTCCCCGCACATAAAATTAATTCATAAGGAGACTTACCATGGGTAGCTTTAGTATTTGGCATTGGCTGATTGTTCTGGTTGTTGTACTGCTGATTTTTGGCACCAAGAAACTGCGTAACATCGGCAGCGATCTGGGTGGCGCAGTCAAAGGCTTCAAGCAAGGCATGAAGGAAGACACCAATAAACTGGGTGATAAAACCGAAGAAAGTGGTCATACCATCGACGTCGAAGCCAAGGACAAACACCACTCCTGAGGTTGGGCTCAGGATCCAGCGTCCAGGGACAGGCGGCCAGTAGAGCCGAGCCCCTGCCCCGGTTTCTGACCCCTATCCCTGACCCCTACTTGACATGTTTGATATCGGCTTTACAGAACTCCTCCTGATTGGCGTGGTGGCGCTGATCGTCATTGGTCCGGAGCGACTGCCCAAGGTAGCGCGTACGGCAGGCCATTTATTTGGTCGCATGCAGCGTTATGTGTCGGATGTGAAATCCGATATCAGCCGTGAAATCGAGCTGGATGAACTCAAGCGTGCGGGCCAGGAGTTCAAGCAGTCGGTTGAAGCTTCAGTGACCGATATGCAGCAACAGACTTCGGTGGTGGACGATTATCTGCGTGAAGAGACCAACAGCATCAGCAAGGCTGTGACGGCAACTGCTGATGAAGATGAGATGCCGCCACTGAGTGAGCCCAAGGCTGCGCCGCGCAAAACCGAACCCAGTCCCCAGCAAAATCTGCTGCTGGATGAACCTGACCAGAATCAGCCTGAGCAGATAAAGCCCGATCAGATACAGTCTGATCAGAGCGAAGCCGCCACGCCCGCTGCGGTCGTTGAAACCGCCACACCCGCAGCTGTCGTTGAAACCGCCGGCAGCGACCCTGCGGAGAAATCCATATGAGTAGCGTTGAAAACTCCTTTGTCTCGCATCTCATCGAAATGCGTGACCGTTTACTGCGTGCGGTGGCGGCAATTGTCGTCATTTTTATTGCCTTGTTCCCCTGGGCGCAGGATATCTATGCGCTATTAGCCCAGCCCATGCTGGCTGCGCTGCCCAAGGGCGGGCAGATGATCGCCACTGAAGTCACCACGCCGTTTTTCGTCCCGATCAAGGTCACCATGATGGCCGCCTTCCTGCTGGCTATGCCCTGGGTGTTTTATCAGGCGTGGGCCTTTGTGGCACCGGGTTTGTACCAGCATGAACGGCGTATTGGCGTACCTCTGGTGATAGCCAGCGTGATTCTGTTCTTGCTGGGAATGGCGTTCGCTTATTTCCTGGTCTTTCCTGTGGTGTTCGGCTTTATCGTGGGCGTGGCACCTGCGGGCGTGGCTGTGATGACAGACATAGGGAAATATCTCGATTTCGTGATGACCCTGTTCATGGCGTTTGGCATCACCTTCGAAGTGCCGGTGGCCGTCGTGTTGCTTGTCAAGATGAACATGGTTTCGATAGCGAAGCTGCGTGAAATCCGTCCTTATGTCATCGTCGGGGCCTTTGTGGTGGGGGCGATATTTACGCCACCCGATGTGATTTCTCAGTTTATGCTCGCTATCCCTTTGTGGATACTGTATGAATTGGGCATCATCGTTGCTTCAATGATTAGCCGGCCCAAACCCGATGAAGCCGATGAAGCCGATGAAGAATCTGCCTATGCGCCGATGAGTGAGGCTGACATGGATGCAGAGTTTGATCGCATTGAGGCGGGTGATGCTGGGTCAGACCCCGCGCCGACCAGCGACCCGGACAAGCCCAAGCCAGACTCCCAAGCGTAATGTACTAAATTGGTGCGCTCATTTCGGGTTCGCCCCACAACAGGGCGCAATGCCCGCGTGTGTTTGGTTAGAGTTGTTTTATATCAATCACATAGCTTCCAGGAACATTAATTGCTTGTTAGCAGGCAATGAACCAGGGAGCGTTGTATGGAAACGTTGAAAACAGGCAGTGATGTGTTGTTCGTGTTACTGGGGGGCGTGATGGTGCTCGCCATGCATGCCGGGTTTGCTTTTTTGGAACTGGGCACGGTACGCAAGAAAAACCAGGTCAATGCGCTGGTCAAAATCATTACCGATTTTTCGGTTTCCACGATTGCCTATTTCTTCGTGGGCTACAGCGTCGCTTACGGCGTCAGTTTCTTTTCCAGTGCCGAAGTCCTGTCTGCCAGAAATGGCTATGACCTGGTCAAATTCTTCTTTCTATTGACGTTTGCTGCTGCGATCCCCGCCATTGTGTCGGGGGGCATTGCCGAGCGTGCACGCTTCAATCCGCAACTGGTAGCCACCTTCGCGCTGGTCGGGCTGGTTTATCCTTTCTTTGAAGGCATTACCTGGAATGGCAACTATGGCATTCAGGATTGGCTGGCGGCGACCTTTGGCGCCCGTTTTCATGACTTTGCCGGTTCTGTGGTGGTGCATGCAGTCGGTGGCTGGATCGCCTTGCCTGCAATTCTATTGCTGGGCGCGCGTCGTGGGCGCTATACCAAAGAGGGCATGGTTTCAGTCCATCCACCTTCGAATATTCCTTTCTTGGCGTTGGGTGCCTGGATCCTGACAGTGGGCTGGTTTGGTTTCAACGTGATGTCGGCCCAGTTGATTGAATCGATATCGGGTCTGGTGGCCGTTAACTCACTGATGGCCATGGTGGGCGGCACGCTCGCGGCGCTTTTCATCGGTCGTAATGACCCGGGTTTTATTCATAACGGCCCGCTAGCCGGTCTGGTGGCGGTGTGCGCGGGTTCTGATCTTATGCATCCGCTGGGTGCGCTGGCTACCGGCGCGATTGCAGGTGCGTTGTTTGTGTGGATGTTCATGGTGACGCAGAATCGCTGGAAGATCGACGACGTGCTGGGCGTGTGGCCTTTGCATGGCCTGTGCGGTGCATGGGGCGGCATTGCTGCAGGGATATTCGGTGCCAAGGCGTTGGGTGGTATGGGGGGCGTCAGCCTGGTTTCACAGATAATTGGCACCTTAGGGGGCGTGACCGTTGCCCTGGTCGGGAGTTTCGCGGTGTACGGCCTGATCAAGCAAGTTACCGGGCTGCGTCTGGATGCCGAAGCCGAGTTCAACGGCGCTGACCTCAGCATACACAGGGTGTCTGCCACCGCTGAGCACGAAACCAACTGGTAAAAATCAGTTCTGGCGGGTTTTCTGGAGGCGTCGTATGTATTTGCGACGCTCTGCTAGTAACAGTGCCAGTTGACGGTCGATTTGCACAACATCGGGATACTGTTCCGTATATTCCAACAGCAGTTCTGTGCGCTTGATGCGCAACTCTACGAGCTTTTCGTCCAGGCCGGCCAGATAAGCATCTGGCTTGGCTAGGGTCGTTTGTTTGACCGGAGGGGGGGAGGATTGCGCTTCCTTTTCCTGCTTGGCTGGCAGGGGGGGTGTGGTCGAGGGGGCAGGCGAGTTTGTACTCTGGATCAAGGAAGGCGTCGGTTGAGAGGTGGTCAAAAAATGTTGAATGACGATCAACCCCAGACCAATGATCAGGAAAACGGCCAAGGGCGTAACAAACGCCAGAGCGGGGAGCAAGCGCGATACGCGATTACTCGGCAAAGCCGCGGGGGCAATCGACAGATTGGCCACCAGCGCATGGAGATCGCTGACAAGTGTGCGGGCATCCATGCGGGCGTCCGGATTTTTGTGCAGCATGCCGTTCAGTAGTTCGAGCAGCCCGGCGGGCAGGCGGGCGCGTAGTGTCGATGCGGATACGGGCGCTTCATTGACCACGCGAAACACAATGGAAGGCAGGCTGTCGCCATTGAATGCATAAGTGCCTGTAATCATTTCGTAGAGCACTGCACCGAGCGAAAAAATGTCCGACCGGCCATTGATTTCACGGCCCATGGCTTGTTCCGGAGACATATAGCGGGGCGAGCCGAGCATTTGGCCTTGAAGCGTATGGCTACTGTTGATCAGGTGTGCGATGCCGAAATCGGTTAGTTTGATACGGCCATTCCGGCCAGTGACCACAACGTTGGCAGGCTTGATATCACGATGAATGACACCGTGTTCATGTGCGAATGCGAGCGCTTCCGCCATTTGCAGGGTCGTGTCGAGTAGCAGATCGAGCGGCATGGGCCCCCGGTCCATCACGTCACGTAAAGTTGCTCCGGGCAGATACTCCATGGCGATATAGGCGAACTCGTCGGTTTCGCCCACATCGTAAATTGTGACGATATTGTGATGTGACAATCTGCCGGCACTTTGTGCTTCACGCAAAAAACGCGCTTCGGCATCGGCGCCTTCCTGTCTGAGCTTGGAAATCGCGATGGTTTTGATTGCGACAGTGCGCTCGATCAGTGGGTCGCGCGCACGCCAGACTGTGCCCATTGCGCCATTACCGATCTCATCGAGAACTTCGTAACGGCCAATTTTCATGGTGGGCGATTCTTCAAGGCTGGCATTCGATAATTTGGCCGCGGACGGTACGACTGTCTTCCCCCATTAAATATAGATACCAGGGCATCAGGGCCTCGATGCTCGTCAGCGTGTCAGGCGCGAGCCCTGGATGCGTGCGTGTACGCAATGTGGTGGCGACTTGTCCCGGAATCAGGGTGTTGATACGCAGCGGGTCATCAAGGCTGATTTCGTCAGCCCAGATACGGGTCAAGGTTTCCAGCCCCGATTTGGCTACAGCATAGCCCCCCCAATACGCAGCGGGGTGATGGCCATGCGTTTCGCCGGTAAATACCACCGATGCATCAGGTGCCTGCTTCAATAGTGGCAGGCAGGCGCGGGTGAGCGCAAACGGCGCAATCAGATTCACCCGCATCAGGGTTTGCCATTGGTCCAGTGTTTGCAGCGCCAGCGGTGTCAGGTTGTAAAACTGGTGGGCACTATGCAATACCCCGTCAAGCCGCTTCAGGTGGAATGCAATCGTGCCGACCAGTGTTTCCAGACTGCGGTCATCGGCAACCGACAGGTCATACGGGAACATGGCGGGCTCGGGATAGCCGGCGGCGACGATTTCGTCATATACGGCTTCGAGTTTATCGGCATCGCGGGCAAGCAGGGCGACAGTTGCGCCATGGCGCGCATATTCGAGGCTGGCAGCACGACCCAGCCCCGTGCTGGCACCGGTAACGAGGATAACCCGGTCCGCAAGCAGATCGGGGCGAGGGTGATAGTTTTTCATAATGCTTTAAGTAAAACGCTGGCTGATTGTACTCCGCTCACTGTGGCGCTTTCGAGCGTGGCGGGGTAAGGGCTGGCGGTATAGTCTCCTGCCAGATAAATGCGTGGATGCGTGGTCTGGACCGAAGGTCGATGCATATTCGGTACGCAATTAAATGTGGCCTGTTTTTCAATAATGCGCTTACGCCACAACACGGGACCAGGCTGTGTGATGTGTGTTAATTGTGCTTCGGCCTGGTCCAGCCAGTTCTCATTGAGTTCCGATGCGGTACTGGCGACAAATGCCATTAATCCGGCCTGTCCATGGCTCTGTCCACGATCAAAAACGAACTGCGCGGGTCCGTTGGCGAGTGCAAAAAACGGTTCTGCCAGCTGGAATGCGTGGTCGTACTGAATGTAACCTGTGGCAATCGGCTGGTATTGATACGTGGATACGGCGTGTGCCACCTCATTGAGTGCTGCAACGTTCGTAGCAAGCGCGGACACGTGCTGTGGTGCGGTTGCGAGAATGACATGGCTACAGGCGACCGTTTGCTCGGGTGTGGACAGCGTGATGGCATCGTCGGTAGCGTGCAACGCGTTCACCCGGGTGGATAGATGAACATGCCCTCCCAATTCAACAATACGCACTGCAGCAGGCCCAGGTAACAAGCTTGTCAGATCGAGTCGGGGGAACAGCAGATCGCTATCGTGCGTGCATCCGCCAAAGGCTGATTGAAGAACAGCCCGGAAGACCTGGGCGCTGGCCAACGCTGGGGGTGTATTCAGCGCCGAGATGCAGAGCGGATGCCATAACAGACGGTTCAATTTTTCCGGTTGGGAAGCCGTCAGCTGACTCACGGTGAGTGGATCCACCGGGTGTGTGTTGTGCAACGTGGCATGAGCCCAGCGTGCTGCGGATATTTTTTCCCGCCAGGTCAGTCCGTGTGAGCCGAGCAGGCCCGCCATCAGATGCAACGGCGCGGGTAGTCGCGGACAGGCCAGGCTGAAATCCGGTGGCTGTCTGAGCGTAAGCGGCAATCTCCATAAGCCGGTATCAGTCTTGCCGCGATGCAGGCGGTGGATGAGTTTCAGCGTCTGTTCGTATGCACCCAGCAGAATATGCTGGCCGTTATCGAGTGACTGGCCTTCGATTTCAACCGCTCGCGCACGTCCGCCCAGTGTGCGGCTGGCCTCAAAAAGCGAGACGCGAATGCCGGCTTCAGCCAAGGTGAGTGCCGCGCTGCAGCCTGCCCAACCACCGCCTATGATCGCGACATGAGGGGACGTGCCAGCAGTCATGGGAACAGCCAGGTCTTGCCAGCCAGCCATACTTTGCGCAATGGCGTGAGTGCGATGCGCGCACGCAATACCGGAAAATGGCTGCGCTGGATTTCATTCAGCAAGGTGCGATAAATCGCCGCCATCGCGAGGCCGGGCCGCTGCGCGCGACGTGCACTGGCAGGCAGTTCTGCCAGGGCGCGTTCATAACAGGCAGTAGCGCGCTCAAACTGGAACTGCATCAATGCCTGGAACTCGGGGCTGTCGATGCTGTTGAGAATACTGCTTTCTGTGACACAAAATTGCGCCAGTTCATCCTGAGGCAGATAAATCCGGCCGCGCCGCGCATCTTCACCCACGTCACGGATGATATTGGTGAGTTGGAACGCAAGCCCGAGTTCGTGCGCATAGCGTCGTACCGCACGATCTTCGTCGCCGCGAGAGGTACCAAAAATGGCGGCGGCAACTTCGCCCACTACGCCCGCCACGCGATAGCAGTAGAGATGGAGCGATTTGAAATCCGGATAACGATGATGGTCCAGATCCATCGCCATGCCGTCGACGATTTCCAGCAACAAAGCCGGAGGTGTGTTGCGTCCCTGAGGGGTGTCGAGTAATGCGCAGGTTGCCGGATGCGTGGGTTGGCCCATTGAAAACTGTGCGATCTCGCTTCGCCACCAGTCGAGCTTGGCCAGGGCAACCTGGCGATCATGGCATTCATCCACGACATCATCGAGTTCGCGGCATAGGGCATAAAAAGCGGTAATCGCCCGGCGCGCATCCTGTGGCAGGAAAACAAAACTGTAGTAAAAGCTGGAACCGCTGGCCGCGGCCCGGTCCTGGCAGTATTGATGAACGTCCATATTCAAAACAGTGCGCGTCCGAGCATGCTGATCCAATCTCGTCGGGTGAGGGTCGGTCGGTGGTGGAACACGCAGCCGGGGTCGGCATGCAGCTTGCGCAAAATGGTTTCGCCTCCAAGGATAGTGACCCGTAATTCCAGTCCGATCCGTCCTTGTAGCTTTTTGCCTAGGGGCGCGCCGGACTGCATCAACTTGCGAGCGCGTTCGATTTGCGCGTGCATCATCGTATGCCACATCCCGCCGGCGTCGCCCGTAGCAATTTGTGTTTCGCTGACGTGATAAGTAGCCAGTTCATCCTGCGGTAGATACACGCGATTCTTCTTGAAATCAACTGCGATGTCCTGCAAAAAATTGATGAGCTGCAGGCTGCTGCAAATCGCATCGGAATAGGCCAGATTTCTTGAGTCGTTGTCGCCATACAGGTGCAGCATCAAGCGTCCTACCGGATTGGCCGAGCGACGGCAGTAATTCATAACTTCGCCAAAGTTGGCGTAACGCGCTTTTTCCACATCCTGTGCAAAGGCAGATAGCAGGTCGCGAAAGGGCGATAGCGGGATAGCATGCGAGCGAATGACCTTGGACAGCGGGCCGAAAACAGGATCGGCAGGGATATCACCCTGTTCGATGCGATCAAGTGCAAGCTGATAGGCTGCCAGCTGTTCCAGTCGTTCAGCAGGATGCGCGTCGCCTTCATCCGCAATATCGTCTGCGGTGCGGGCAAAACGGTAGATGGCTTCTACCGGCTCGCGCAGCCGTTTGGGCAGCAACCAGGAGGCAACAGGGAAGTTTTCGTAATGATCGACCGGCACCGGCAATAAAAAAAACGGAATGGGAATAATGACTTAGGCAGGTTGCCGGCTAGTCTTGGGTGACAGCATCGCTTTGATTATATTACACTTATCGGTTGTAGGTTTTGCGGCAATGCCGCGAGAGTGGCGGAATTGGTAGACGCACTGGATTTAGGTTCCAGCGCCGCAAGGCGTGGGGGTTCGAGTCCCCCCTTTCGCACCATCGTTATTTATACCAATCACCCTCATATCAATCAATTCAGCCAGGAAGTATTTTGATGCAAGCAAATCTTGAAGTTCTCGAAGGTCTGGCGCGGCGCCTGGATATCAGCGTCCCAATGGACCAGCTGGAAGCCGAGGTGCAAAACCGCCTCAAGCGTTTGGCACGTAGCGTCAAAATGGATGGGTTCCGTCCAGGCAAAGCGCCGCTGAGCGCGGTAGCACGCCAGCATGGAGGCGGCGTTCGCCAGGAAGTGTTGGGCGAAACCCTGCAAACCCGGTTTGGCGAGGCAGTGCAGTCTAATCAGCTGAAAATAGCGGGCTATCCGCGTTTTGAGCCCAAAGCTGACCAGTCTGATCAATCGGAAATGACATTCAGTGCCAGCTTTGAAGTCTATCCTGAAGTCAAGATAGCGGATTTGAGTGCAGACAAGATCAGCCACCCTGTTGTCGATCTTGGCGATGCAGAGGTCATGAAGACGCTCGAAGTTCTGCAAAAACAGCGTCGCACCTTTGAAACGGCGGCTCGCGCTGCCATTGAAGGCGATCTGGTCAAGTTTGATTACCAGGGAGCAGTCGACGGCGTTGAGTTTGAAGGCGGCAAAGGCGAAGACTTTTCTGCGGTGCTCGGGGAAGGCCGTTTGCTGAAGGATTTCGAGAGCAATCTGGTTGGCCTCAAGGCAGGGGACAACAAGGGATTCGATTTGACGTTCCCGGCTGAATATGCCGCCAAAGAACTGGCAGGCAAGACCGCGCATTTTGAAGTTCAGGTCAAGGACGTGCAGGCAGCAGTGTTGCCCCCGATCGATACGGAGTTTGCCAAGGCACTCGGCGTAGAAGACGGAAATGTGGAAACTCTCAAGGCCGAGGTGAAGTCTAACCTTGAGCGCGAAGTCAAACGCCGGGTGCAGACCAAAATGAAAGAGCAGGCAATGGAATTGCTCCTGAAAGTGAGCACCCTGGATCTGCCGCAAAGCCTGGTGGCCATGGAAACTGAACGCTTGCGCAGCATGACCGAGGCCGATATGCAGCAACGTGGGGTTCAGACAATGCAGTTAAGTGCCGATATGTTTACTGGACAAGCAGAACGACGAGTACGCTTGGGTCTGATTTTGGCCGAAATTGTGCAGGCCCATAAACTGGTGGCCCAACCTGAACAAATCCGGACCTTGATTATGGAGCAGGCACAAAGCTATGAGGAGCCGGAACAAGTGATGCAGTGGTACTACCAAAGTCCCGAGCGGATGCAGGAGATCGAGTCCCTGGCGCTCGAAGAGAATGTGGTAGCATGGGTTGCAGGTCAGGCCCAAGCGGAAGACGTGACAACCTCCTTTGAAGAACTGATGGGACGTGCCTGATGCACATTGATTTGAATCGCGGAATATCGAATTCCCAGTACGTAGAGCCTCAAGGTTTGGGCTTGGTACCCATGGTCGTCGAGCAAAGCGGCCGGGGTGAGCGCGCCTATGACATTTACTCGCGCCTGCTCAAGGAACGCGTGATTTTTCTGGTCGGCCCGGTCAACGATGCCACAGCCAATCTGGTTGTGGCCCAGATGTTGTTTCTGGAATCGGAAAACCCCGACAAGGACATCTACTTCTATATTAATTCGCCCGGCGGTTCGGTTTCAGCTGGTTTGGCGATTTACGACACCATGCAGTTCGTCAAGCCGGATGTCTCCACCCTGTGTATCGGCCAGGCCGCCAGCATGGGTGCCTTCCTGTTAACGGCGGGCGCCAAGGGCAAACGATTTAGCTTGCCCAACTCCCGCATGATGATCCATCAGCCACTGGGCGGCTTTCAGGGGCAGGCGTCGGACATTGAAATTCACGCCAAGGAAATCCTCTTTTTGAAAGCGCGACTCAATGACATGCTGGCTCACCACACGGGGCAGAGCATCGAAGTGATCGATCGCGATACGGATCGCGACAACTTCATGAGCGCAGAGCAATCGGTGAGCTATGGACTGGTCGACAAGGTTTTGACTAGCCGCATCGAAGCATCTGGCAATTAAGCAAGGGACAGGCATGGCGGACAAAGGCTCAAGCGACAAACTTCTTTATTGCTCCTTTTGTGGCAAAAGCCAGCATGAGGTGCGCAAGCTGATTGCTGGGCCCTCGGTATTCATCTGTGATGAATGCGTTGAGTTGTGCAACGACATCATTCGTGAAGAAATCCAGCAGGCTGACAATCAGAAGGGCGCAAACAGTACTGATTTACCGACCCCGCACGAAATCAGCGGCAAGCTTGATCAATACGTTATCGGTCAAAACCAGGCTAAAAAATCACTTGCGGTTGCTGTATACAATCATTACAAACGCTTGCGTAACAATACGGCCAACACCACGACTGGTACAGGTGAGGTTGAATTGGCCAAAAGTAATATTTTGCTGATCGGGCCGACAGGTTCGGGCAAGACGCTTTTGGCACAAACGCTCGCGCGTCTGCTGAATGTGCCTTTCGTGATTGCGGATGCCACCACGCTGACTGAAGCCGGTTACGTGGGAGAAGACGTTGAAAATATTATTCAGAAGCTGTTGCAGAAGTGTGACTACGATGTCGACAAAGCCAAGCAAGGAATTGTTTACATTGATGAAATCGACAAGATTTCACGCAAGGCAGACAACCCTTCGATCACACGTGATGTGTCCGGCGAAGGCGTACAGCAGGCCCTGCTGAAACTGATTGAAGGGACAACTGCTTCTGTGCCGCCGCAAGGTGGACGCAAGCATCCGAATCAGGAATTCGTTCAGGTCGATACCAGCAATATTCTGTTCATCTGCGGCGGTGCATTTAGTGGCCTGGAAAAAGTCATTCGCGGCCGCACGGAAAAAGGCGGGATTGGTTTCGGTGCGCAGGTCAAGAATGTCGACGATACCAAGCGCGATGTCGAGCTGCTGCATCAAGTGGAACCCGAGGATTTGATCAAATATGGTTTGATTCCGGAATTTGTCGGTCGTTTGCCCGTTGTGGCAACATTGGATGAACTCGACGAAAGCGCGTTGCTGCAGATTCTGACTGAACCGAAGAATGCACTGACCAAACAATTCGCCAAACTTTTCAAGATGGAAGGTGTCGAACTCGAATTCCGTGAGGATGCGCTCGCCGCCATCGCCAAGCGTGCGCTGGCACGTCGTACCGGCGCACGGGGCCTGCGTTCGATCATCGAACATGCCCTGCTGGATACGATGTATGACCTGCCGTCTCTTAAAGGCGTGAGCAAGGTGGTAGTGGACAATAACCTCATCACAGGTGAGGGGAAACCACTACTGATCTACTCCGAGCAGGGAGACGAACCCCTGGCTGCCGGCGCCTGAACCGGAGTGACTGACAATGGAACTGTCAGTCACCTTGATTTTCAAACTATGCCCCCCAACTATGGATGAGCGTGGTTGAATGCCGCGCATCCTTTCCTTAACCCTGACTAGGAAATCATGATGAGCGACAACGTATCCAAGGAACAGATTGATCTGCCGCTGTTGCCGCTTAGGGACGTGGTGGTCTTTCCCCACATGGTCATCCCGCTGTTTGTTGGCCGCCCCAAATCGATCAAAGCGCTGGAAACCGCTATGGAATCCGGCAAAAGTATTCTATTGGTCGCCCAGAAAACGGCTGCCCAGGATGATCCCACCCCAGACGATCTTTACGACACAGGCACGGTAGCCACCGTCCTGCAAATGCTGAAACTGCCTGATGGCACCGTCAAAGTGCTGGTTGAGGGTAACCAGCGCGCGCAGGTGCTGGACGTGACTGAAATAGCGACCCATCTGGCTGCGCGTGCCGAGATTTTGCCTGCCGAAGGCGAGGAACTCGTTGAAGTCGAGGCCATGCGCCGGGCACTGTTGACCCAGTTTGACCAGTACGTCAAATTGAACAAGAAAATTCCACCTGAGATCCTGACTTCTTTGTCGGGCATTGATGAAGGTGGGCGTCTTGCCGACACGATCGTTGCGCACCTGCCGCTCAAACTTGAGCAAAAGCAGGAAGTGCTGGAGATGATAGGCGTGAACACGCGCCTGGAGCATCTTCTGGGTCTGCTCGAAGGCGAACTCGATATCCTTCAGGTTGAAAAGCGTATCCGTGGTCGCGTCAAGCGCCAGATGGAAAAAAGCCAGCGCGAGTATTACCTGAACGAGCAGGTCAAGGCGATCCAGAAAGAATTGGGCGACATCGAAGAGGGTGCTGAACTTGAAGAGCTTGAAAAGCGAATCAAGCAGGCCAGCATGTCCAAAGAAGCCGAAGCCAAGGCCATGGGCGAGTTGAAAAAACTGAAGATGATGTCGCCGATGTCGGCCGAGGCTACCGTGATTCGCAGCTATATTGAAGCGATGGTTGGCCTGCCCTGGAAAAAGAAAACCAAGATCAGCAAAGACCTGCTCAAGGCTGAAAAAGTGCTGGATCAGGACCACTACGGGCTCGACAGGGTCAAGGAACGCATACTCGAGTACCTGGCAGTCCAGCAGCGCGTCGACAAGGTTAAAGCGCCGATTTTGTGTCTGGTCGGGCCACCTGGCGTGGGTAAAACTTCGCTGGGCCAGTCGATTGCGCGTGCAACCAATCGCAAGTTCGTGCGGATGGCGCTGGGCGGCGTGCGCGATGAATCCGAGATTCGTGGTCATCGCCGCACCTATATTGGCTCGATGCCTGGCAAAATTCTACAAAGCCTGACTAAAGTTGGCGTGAGGAATCCTCTGTTCCTGCTTGATGAAGTCGACAAGATGGGGCAGGATTTCCGCGGCGATCCATCTTCTGCCTTGTTGGAAGTCCTTGATCCAGAACAGAATCATACTTTCCAGGATCATTACATCGAAGTCGAATACGACCTGTCAGATGTCATGTTTGTGGCGACCGCGAACTCGCTTAATTTACCAGCGCCTTTGCTGGACCGGATGGAAGTGATTCGTTTGTCGGGTTATACCGAGGACGAAAAAATCAACATCGCTGAGCGTTATCTGGTGGAGAAGCAGCTCAAGGTTAACGGTATCAAGGACGAAGAGCTTGCGATTGCTGAGTCTGCTATCCGCGACATCGTGCGTTATTACACGCGTGAGGCAGGCGTTCGCAATCTCGAAAGGGAAATTTCGAAAATCTGCCGCAAGGCAGTCAAGACGCTTTTGCTGAAAAAGCAGAGCAAGAAAATATTGGTGACTTCCCGCAACCTGGAAAAATATCTTGGCGTGCGCCGCTTCAGTTTTGGCATTGCAGAGAAAAACAATCAGGTGGGTCAGGTCACAGGTTTGGCTTGGACCGAAGTGGGAGGCGAACTGCTTACCATTGAGGCGGTTTCGCTGCCAGGACGCGGCAAAATGACGACCACCGGTAAGTTGGGTGAGGTGATGCAGGAGTCGATTCAGGCGGCACTCTCGGTGGTGCGCTCACGTGCTCGAAAACTCGGGATTCGCGAAGATTTTTACCAGAAACATGATATCCATATTCACCTGCCGGAAGGTGCTACGCCCAAAGATGGACCCTCCGCAGGTGTCGCAATCTGCACATCGATGGTGTCGATTTTGACGGGTATTCCGGTGCGGGCAGACGTTGCAATGACCGGAGAAATCACTTTGCGCGGAGAAGTTTTGGCAATCGGTGGCCTCAAGGAAAAATTATTGGCCGCCCATCGTGGCGGAATCAAAACGGTCTTGATTCCGCACGAGAACGTTAAGGATTTGACCGAGATTCCTGACAACATCAAAAACAAGCTCGACATCCATCCGGTTAAATGGATCGACCAAGTTCTTGAATTGGCACTGGAACATGTACCTGAACCCCTCCCAGATGAGCCCGAGTCCGAGTCGTCAGCCATCGCAGTACCGGACGACGATGAGACCGCAGCAGCCGCGCTTAAACACTGATTAAAATCCAGTAATTCGTCTGAATCCCGCGCCAGTCGCGGGATTTATTTGTCAATAGCCCGGAAAACCGCTTGACATAAGGTTTTGCGGGTTGCTATAAAAGCGACCACAGGGTTTTCCTGTGCCAATTGAGTGAAGGGGACAATACGTGAACAAATCCGAATTGATTGATGCCATTGCCGACTCTGCTGATATTTCTAAAGCTGCTGCTGGTCGTGCACTTGATGCGACTGTTGAGGCTGTGAAGAAAGCACTGAAAAAAGGCGATATGGTGACGCTGGTAGGCTTTGGTAGTTTTTATGTGGGTAAACGTGCAGCACGTACGGGACGCAATCCACGCACAGGCGCAACCATCAAGATCAAGGCCGCCAAAGTACCGAAGTTCCGCGCTGGCAAAGGCCTGAAAGACGCAATTAATTAATAAAAAAAGCATTTAGCGTTTGGCAAGACCGAGAGAAACATTGTAGAATCTCGGTCTTCGTCGGGTGCTTAGCTCAGTTGGTAGAGCGTCGCCCTTACACGGCGAATGTCGGGGGTTCGAGCCCCTCAGCACCCACCAGTATGGAAAAAAATACTGTAGTTTTTTTAGCCGCACGATTTTTTGTGCTGCTTAGGAGTGGTAGTTCAGTTGGTTAGAATACCGGCCTGTCACGCCGGGGGTCGCGGGTTCGAGTCCCGTCCACTCCGCCAACACCTAAAAGGCGAACGCAAGTTCGCCTTTTTTCATTTCCTAGCCTTCACTTAGTCGCCATCGAAATTTAAAAATAGCTGCCAGGCGATGACGTGGAGCCCAAAGTGCGCGAGAATTCGTGCTGAATGTTTATTCCTGGAGTGAAAGATCGTGCTTGAAGCAATCCGTAACCATGCAAAGGGATGGATAGCCAAAGTTATCCTGGGCTTGATCATTGTGACCTTCGCTTTATTTGGCGTGGATTCCTACATGAAAGAGGATGGCGGTGGCGGGTTTGTCGCTCAGGTGGGAGATGTCAAAATCTCTCGTGCGGAGTTGACCCAGGAAATTCAGTTACAGAGCGAGCGTATGCGTGAGACGCTGGGACCAGCATTTGACCCGGCTGTTACGGACACAGCTGATTTCCGTCAACAGGTTCTGGACAGCCTGATTGAGCGTAAAGCTTTACTGCAAGAAGCGCAGAAACTCAAGTTCCTGGCTCCTGACGCATACTTGGCCTCTATCCTGGGTCAAATCCCCGCGTTTCAAGATGAAGGAAAGTTTTCGCAGCCACGCTACGAGGCGGTGTTACGGCAGAATAGCCGGACACCTGCCCAGTTTGAAAATGAATTACGGCAAGCTTTTATGCTGGAAACCATTACCAGTCCGGTTTCACTGGCGGCCTTTCCCTCCAGCACTTCAATGGCGCAGATCGCAAGCTTGGTTACGCAGCAACGGGAGATTTCCTGGGTGGATGTGTCAGCAACTTCTGTTGCATCTCAAATCAAGATTACGCCAGCGGATATTGAGCGTTATTACAAAGCGAACAAGGCTGAATTTACCGAGCCTGAACAAATTCGTACGGAGTATCTGGTGCTGGATCGATCCGCGGTGGCGGCTAGCCTGAAGGTGAGTGATCAGGCGGTGGCCGATTATTACCAATCTCATCAGGCTCAGTTTGGACAGCCCGAACAGCGAAGTGCCAGCCATATTTTGATTGCCACAGAGGCTAGTGCGGATGCAGGTTCACGCGCCAAGGCCAAAGCCAAGGCAACTGAATTGACGCAGACGCTGCAGAAATCTCCTGAGCGTTTTGCTGAGCTCGCGCGTTCCCAGTCGCAAGATCCTGGTTCTGCGGCGCAAGATGGCAGTTTGGGAAGCTTTGCTCGGGGCATGATGGTCAAGCCTTTCGAAGATGCTGTCTTCAGCATGAAGCCGAATGAAATCCGTGGTCCGATCGAAAGCGATTTCGGCTATCACGTGATTCGATTAGACGGCATTCAGCCTGCCAAAGCTGTTCCCCTGCAAGAGGTGAGAGCATCCGTGATCGATGAGCTGCGCAAGCAGCAGGCCCAAAAGGTGTTCGCCAGCATGGCTGAAAATTTCAGCAACCTGGTTTATGAAAATGCAAACTCGTTGAAGCCGGCGGCCGATGCGATCAAGCTGACGATTCAGTCAGGCGGCTGGATGTCCTTGAAAACCGCGCAGCCTCCTTTGGATCATGCAAGGTTGTTAGAAACGCTTTTCAGCCCGGAGTCGATCAAATCGAAACAGAATACAGAGGCATTCGAGGTGCAGCCCGGCATGTTGGTCGCTGCGCGGGTAGTAGAACATCGCCCGGCGCATCTGTTGCCGCTGGCTGATATGGCGCCGGCGATTGAGGCCAAACTGTTGGTTGAGCAGCGGACACGCTTGTTGACGAAAGCTGGTGAGTTAACCATTCAGGCACTGGCCAAAGGCGAAGAAAAAGGCCTGAACTGGTCTGCTTTCCAGGTTGTGGGTCGCCAGCCCTCAGCCGTTTTTGATGCAGAAGGTGCGAAGGCGGTATTTCGGGTGAATACTGACAAGCTGCCAGCCTATACAGGGTTCATGCATCCCAATGGCACTTATCGCGTGGTGCGGGTTACGCGCGTCGTGGAGGCGTCTGCAACGGATCCCATGTTGTTGTCGTCGATCAGTTCGGGTGTGACGCAGGCGATGCAGCGCGCTGATTTGAAAGCCATGACAGACCTGATCAAGGCAGGGCAAAAAATATCGATTCAATCGGGTGCGATTGAAAGCAAATAGGCCGAGTTAAATCAGCTCGGCCCAGACATTAAAAACGCGCTGTATCAGCGCGTTTTTAATGGGCGGTGATTTGAATATACTTAATCCGACCCACCCGAAGTGGTGTTAAAGCCCGCATCCACATAAGTGATTTCGCCGGTGATGCCGGAAGCCAGATCAGACAGCAGGAAGGCCGCGGCATTGCCGACCTCATCAATGGTCACGTTGCGGCGCAGCGGCGCATTCTTCGCTACGAGGTCAAGTTTCTCGCCGAACTTGGAGATGCCGCTGGCCGCCAGCGTTTTGATCGGGCCGGCTGAGACTGCGTTGACGCGAATACCCTTGGGACCCAGGCTTTGTGCCATGTAATACACGTTGGATTCGAGGCTGGCCTTGGCCAGGCCCATCACGTTGTAGTTGGGGGCAGAGCGAATGGAGCCGAGGTAGGACAGCGTCAGCAGGGCAGCATTGCGGCCTGTCATCATCGGCAGCGCAGCTTTGGCCAACGCGGCAAAACTGTAGGAACTGATGTCGTGTGCGACGCGGAAATTCTCACGGGTGACGCAATCGAGGTAATCGCCGGCCAGTGCTTCTCTGGGAGCGAAGGCAATTGAATGCACCAGTCCGTCCAAGCCGTCCCAATGTTTGCCCAGTTCGGCAAACAGCGCGTTGATCTCATCGTCACTGCCCACGTCACAGGGGAAAACCAGGCTGGAGTCAAATTCCTTGGCGAATTCGGTGACGCGGTCCTTGATGCGTTCGCCTTGATAAGTAAACGCCAGTTCGGCGCCTTCGCGTTTGCAAGCGGTTGCAATGCCATAAGCGATGGAACGGTTGGATATCACACCGGTAATCAGGAAGCGCTTGCCTGCTAGAAAGCCCATGATGGTCTCGAATTGTTGAGTAATGGGTGATTATAACGGCTGACGTTCGTGCTGCGCTTGGGTACACTGGCGGGATGACGCGGATCGGGCCCTTATTGCTGAAGACGGTTTTGCTGGGAATTGGCCTGAGCCAGTTAATCGGCTGTTCTGACAGCTGGAACAACCCCTACCCCGGTAGCGCGGAACACGCCAATGTGCTTTACAGTGCATTTTCCGAGCGCCCCAAGCATCTTGACCCCGCGCGTTCGTACAGTTCGAATGAAGTCGAGTTCACCGGCCAGATTTACGAGCCGCCGCTGCAGTACCATTTTCTCAAGCGCCCCTACACCCTGATTCCGCTGACTGCCGAGGCGGTACCGCAGCCGCGTTATGTGGATGCAGCGGGGAAGACATTGCCTGACACCACCCCGTCTGCAGCCATTGTAGAAAGCGTGTACGAAATCAGGATTCGGCCCGGCATACGCTACCAACCGCATCCTGCTTTTGCGCGTGACGCATCAGGGCGCTATCGCTATCACACGATTGCGGCGGCTGAGGTGGCAGGTAAGTCCCAGGTCAGCGATTTCGAAGAGGTCGGCACCCGCGAGTTGGAGGCTGCCGATTATGTGTACCAGATCAAGCGACTCGCCAACCCCAAGCTCAGCTCGCCGATTTTTGGTTTGATGTCTGAGCATATCGTCGGCCTGAAGACATTGGGTGAAAGCCTGGAGAAAGCGGCCAAGGCGCAACCCGATGCCGAATTGAAGCTGAATGATTTTTCACTCGCCGGTGCCGAGGTGGTGGACCGCTACACTTACCGTATCCGCATCAAAGGCAAGTATCCGCAGTTCATCTACTGGCTCGCCATGCCGTTTTTCGCCCCGGTTCCGTGGGAAGCCGAGGTGTTTTATGCGCAACCCGGCATGGCTGAGAAGAACCTGACGCTCGACTGGCAACCGGTGGGCACCGGGCCTTATTACCTGGCTGAGAACGATCCCAACCGCCGCATGGTGTTGAAGAAGAATCCGAATTTTCATGGTGAGGTTTATCCAGCTGAAGGCAGTGCGGCTGATCGTGAAGCAGGCCTGCTGGCTGATGCGGGTCAGCCGTTGCCGTTCGTCGATGCCGCCGTGTTCAGCCTGGAAAAGGAAACCATTCCTTACTGGAGCAAGTTTTTGCAGGGGTATTACGACAGCTCCGGCATCAGTTCGGATAGTTTCGACCAGGCGATACAGTTTTCGGGCGGAGGCGACCCACAACTGACCGACAGCATGCGCAAGCAGGATATCCATCTCATCACCACCGTGGCAGCTTCGATCTGGTATGTCGGCTTCAACATGCTCGACCCGGTGGTGGGTGGGCTCGGTAAGGACCGCCAGAAGCTGCGGCAGGCGTTGTCGATTGCATTTGATTATGATGAATTCATTTCGATCTTTCTGAATGGACGCGGCATTCCGGCGCATGGTCCGATCCCGCCGGGTTTGTTCGGTTATGTTGAAGGCAAGGCGGGGATGAACCCCTACGTGTTTGAAGACAAAGGCGGTACGATCCGGCGGCGTTCCATCGCAGACGCACGCAAGTTACTGGCGGAAGCGGGCTATCCGAATGGACGCGATGCCAAAACCGGCGCGCCGCTGGTGCTGTATTTCGATACCATGGCCTCCGGGCCCGATGCCAAATCGCGGCTCGACTGGATGAAGAAGCAGCTCGACAAGCTCAATGTGCAGCTGGTGGTGCGCGGTACCGACTACAACCGCTTCCAGGACAAAATACGCAAAGGCAACGCCCAGCTTTTCGAGTGGGGCTGGAACGCCGACTACCCAGACCCGGAAAACTTCTTCTTCCTGCTCTATGGCCCGCACAAGAAAGTCGGTACCGGTGGCGAGAACGCAGCCAATTATGACAACCCAGAGTTCAACCGCTTGTTTGAACGCATGAAGGATATGGATAACGGGCCCGCGCGCCAGCAGATCATTGATCAAATGCTGGAGATCGTACGCCGCGATGCACCCTGGATTTATGCCTACTATCCCAAATCGTTCGGTCTGCGTCACGGCTGGGTGCATAACGTCAAACCCAACCTGATGGCCAACAACACGCTCAAGTACCGTCGTATCAATCCCGTGCTGCGTGATACCAAGCGGGCCGAGTGGAATCATCCTGTGCTGTGGCCGATTGCGCTGTTGATGGGTGGAATGGTGGTTGTGGTTGCGCCGGCGGCCATTGCCTGGCGTCGCCGTGAGAGGAAAACGGCCTGATGCTTGCCTATATTTTGCGGCGCCTGCTGTACGCCATCCCGATTCTGATCGGGGTGAACCTGCTGACCTTCGCGCTGTTTTTCGTCGTCAACACACCGGAAGACATGGCGCGTTTGCAACTTGGCGCAAAACATGTGACGGCAGATGCGATCGAGCGCTGGAAGGTTGAACACGGTTACAACAAGCCGTTGTTGTTGAATGCACAGGCAAGCGGCAGCGCGCAACTCACCGACACGATTTTTTTCCAGCACTCGGCTGCCATGTTCGTGTTCGAGTTCGGGAAGGGCGATGACGGCCGCAATATCGGCAATGAAATTCGCACCCGCATGGGACCGAGCCTGGCGATTGCACTGCCGGTGTTTGTCATCGGGCTGTTGGTCAACATCACCTTTGCCTTGTTGATGGTGTTTTTCAGATCTACCTATCTCGACCTGTGGGGGGTGGTGCTGTGCGTGGTCCTGATGTCGATCTCGGGGCTGTTCTACATCATTGCGGGGCAGTATTTCATCGCCAAATTGTGGAACCTGCTGCCGATTTCAGGCTTTTCCGGTGGCATCGACGGCCTTCGTTTTATTGTGCTGCCGGTATTGATCGGCGTGGTGGCTGGCATCGGCAGTGGCGCACGCTGGTATCGCACCATATTTCTTGAAGAAATTGGAAAGGACTATGTGCGCACTGCACGAGCCAAGGGCCTGTCCGAGGTGCGGGTGTTGTTCCGCCATGTATTGAAGAACGGCATGATCCCGATTCTGACGGGTGCGGTGGTGGTGCTGCCATTGTTGTTCATGGGTAGCCTCATCACGGAGTCTTTCTTCGGCATTCCAGGATTGGGCAGTTATACGATCGACGCGATTCAGGCGCAGGATTTTGCGGTGGTGCGCGCGATGGTATTTCTGGGCTCCTTCCTTTATATCGTTGGCCTCATCCTCACCGACATTTCCTATTCGTGGGCTGATCCGAGGGTGCGCTTGCAATGAGTGAAGTCTGGGCCAGTTTCGACTTTGTGCTGTTGTGGACCGATGCACTGGTCTTTGCGCTAGTGGCGGGCGTACTGGCACTTGTACTCTTCATCCGTGGCCAGGAGCATTTGCGTGCGCCGTGGCGTGCTGTTGCGCAACGTCCGATGGCGATGGGCGCGGCATTGGTGCTGAGTGTATTTGTGGTGATCGGCTTGCTTGATTCGCTGCATTACCGTGAAAAGTTGCCCGACAGTTCGGCAGACGCACCGCATTATTCAGTTGACGTGTTGAGCGTATTCGACGCCCTGGTCGGCGGCCTGCGCACGCAGCAGGAAAAAACGTATTCCGAACCGCTGGCGATGCAGTTGTATGCCAAAGAGTTTGTACAGCGTGATGGCGCGACCGTGCGCGAATTTCCACGGTTGAAATATGGCGGCGCGCATTTGCAACAGGAGGCTGACCGAGTACCAGACATCACCCGCCGCAGCCTGGTCGGACTGGCGCAGGGATTGGCGATCAGCCTGCTGCTGTTTGGTCTGCTGGCGGCATGGCGCGCTCGGTGTGCCAATGTGTCGTATGGGGAATGGCTCACATTGTGGGGAGAAGGTCGGCTCGACTGGCCCGGGCGGACGGTGGCTGTCGTTGTGACGCTGCTACTGATGCTGGCAGGTGTGTTGGTCCACTTGACTGCGGCCTACCATGTGTTCGGCACCGACAAGGTCGGGCAGGATGTGCTCTACATCAGCCTCAAAAGTATCCGCACCGGCTTGGTGATTGGCACGCTCACCACGCTGGTCACGTTGCCACTGGCGATTGGTCTGGGTATTGCCGCGGGGTATTTCCGCGGCTGGATTGACGATGTCATCCAGTACATCTACACCGTATTGAATTCGATTCCAGGCGTATTGCTGATTGCCGCGGCGGTACTCATCGTGCAGGTCTATATTGAGTCCAATCCCGATTTGTTCGACACCGCTGCCAGACGTGCCGATATTCGATTGCTGGCACTGTGCCTCATCATGGGCGTGACCAGTTGGACCGGACTGGCGCGATTGCTGCGCGGCGAATCGCTCAAGCTGCGTACACTCGATTACGTCGAAGCGGCGCGGGCATTCGGAGTCTCGCACACCCGCATCATCAGCCGCCACATCTTTCCCAACGTGTTTCACCTGGTGCTGATTGCCATCGTGCTCGATTTTTCGGGGCTGGTGCTGGCCGAGGCGGTGTTGTCTTATGTGGGTGTCGGTGTTGATCCGAGCATGCACAGCTGGGGCAACATGATCAACGGCTCGCGCCTTGAACTCGCCCGCGAGCCGGTAGTGTGGTGGCAACTCGGCGCGGCGTTCACGTTCATGTTCACCTTAGTGCTGGCGGCCAACCTGTTTGCCGACGGTGTGCGTGATGCGTTTGATCCGCGTCAGGGAGGTCGTCGATGAACACTTTGTTGAACGTCGACAATTTGGTGACGGCGTTTGGGCAAGGCGACGATGCTCTGCGCGTGGTCGATGGGATTTCGTTCCACGTTGACGCGGGTGAAACCTACGCGTTGCTGGGGGAATCCGGATGTGGCAAGTCGATGACTGCGCTGTCGCTGATGCGGTTGCTGCCGGATGGCGGACATATCGAATCGGGCTCGGTGCAACTCGACGGGCAAGATGTACTGGCGCTGCCTGAGTTCGACATGCGCAGTGTGCGTGGTGGCGGCATGGCGATGATATTCCAGGAGCCGATGCTGGCGCTGAACCCGGTCATCAAGGTGGGCATACAAATTACCGAGGCCTTGTCATTGCATCAGCAGCTTGCCGGACAGGCTGCGTGGGATGCTGCGAGAGCCTTGCTCGATTCGGTGGGCGTGCCTGACGCGGCACGGCGGCTGGATGCCTATCCGTTTGAGTTATCGGGTGGCTTGCGCCAGCGCGTGATGATTGCGATGGCGCTGGCCGGCCAACCCAAACTGCTGATCGCCGACGAGCCGACCACGGCACTGGATGTGACGATTCAGGCGCAGGTGCTGGACGTGCTGCGGCAGCTACGTACCGAGCGGCAGATGGGCATGTTGCTGATCACGCACGACCTTGCTGTGGTCGCTGAGAACGCAGATCGCGTGGGCGTGATGTATGCCGGTGAACTGGTGGAAGAAGGCGCGCGCGATGCGTTCTTTGCCGCGCCGAAACATCCCTATAGCCGCATGCTGTTTGAGGCGCTGCCGCGCCCCGGCGATGGCGGCAGGCTGGCCACGATTCCCGGCCAGGTGCCCGGGTTTGATAGTGAGTTGCAGGGTTGCCGTTTTGCTCCGCGCTGCCCACACGCGATCGCGCGTTGTCAGATAGAGTCTCCGGATTGGCAGGTACTGGATGGTCAACGCGTGCGTTGCCATCTGGCGGCTGAGTTGCCAGCGCGCGTTGAACGGGAGTTGACTGCGCATGCGAAGTCAACTCAGTCAGGCGAGCCTTTACTGCAAGTGGACGGGCTGAAAGTCTATTTCCCGGTTCGGCGTGGATTCTTCCAGCGCACGGTGGGGCATGTGCGCGCGGTGGACGAAGTGTCGCTGTCGATTCAGGCCGGACGCACGCTGGCACTGGTGGGCGAATCGGGATGCGGCAAAACGACCGTGGGCAAGGCGTTGTTGCATTTGATTGAACCGACAGCTGGAACCATCACGCTGGGCGGCGAAACCATCCACGCCCAGAATGCCGCCATGCTGCGGCGACAGGCGCAGATGGTTTTCCAGGACCCGTTCAGTTCGCTGAACCCGCGCATGCGGGTGGCCGACATTCTGCTCGAAGGCATGGATGCATTGGGCGTGGGGGTGGCTAAAGATCGCCGCGAGGCCATGACCCAGCTGTTACGGCAAGTGGGGTTGCCGGACGATGCGGGCGGACGCTATCCGCATGCTTTTTCGGGTGGCCAGCGTCAACGGATTGCCATCGCGCGGGCATTGGCCGTGTCGCCGCGACTGGTGATATGCGACGAGCCGACCAGCGCGCTCGATGTGTCGGTGCAAGCGCAAATTCTGAACCTGCTGAAAGATCTGCAGGACAGCCTTGGGCTGGCCTATCTGTTCATCACGCACAACCTGGCGGTGGTCGATTATCTGGCACACGACGTGGCGGTGATGTATCTTGGACGCATCGTCGAACAGGGCACTGCGGCCAGCGTGCTGGGTGAACCACGCCATCCTTACACGCAGGCGCTGGTCAGTGCGGTGCCACGCATCGAGCCGCAGACCGGACAGGAAATTATCCGTCTGGCAGGCGACCAACCATCGCCACTGAATCCGCCCAATGGTTGCCATTTCCATCCACGGTGTCCGCATGCCAGCGAGGTCTGCAGGCAAACCTATCCCGAGCCGACTGAGTTGGACAATGGTCACTGGGCCCGCTGCCATTGGGTGGCCGGGCAGTTGTAAAATCTAGATGGAATTTGAAGTGAATTCAGGCAAACACAAACGCAATTTCTGGATTGGCAATGGCGTGCTGGCCGTGGCCATGTTGATGATGTTCTTTATGGGACCCTTGTCTGACGCGCTGGGCATCTGGGCGGCCGTTTTGTGGATGGTGCTGGCGGCGCTGGGCATGGGTCTGATCATGTCGGACAAATCAGACGAGCCACCGGCGCCCGACTGACTTTTAAATTATCAAGGCTTTCGAACGACGATATCCTGCCCCGGCTTGATGGTGGTGCTTTTTTTGAACGCCGGATTCCACGCTTTAAGATTGGCCAGCGAGGTATCGAACCGCTGGGCAATGGCATGCAGGGTGTCGCCGCGTTTGACGGTGTATTCAATGGGCTGCGCAGCTTGGCGGACGTGAGGCTTGAACGCTACATGCCGGATGGCGGTTGGCTGGGCGACAGCATGTTCGTTCAAGGGGATACGGATTGACTGCCCTGCCCGGAGGTTGGCGTTGAGGTTGGGATTGACCTCGACCAGCTGGGTGATGGTCAGACCATAGCGGCGTGCGATGCCAAACAGGGTTTCGCCACTTTCGACCCGGTGCTGGTTGCCCCCCTCGACTGCTGCGCTAGGCGTTTGCTTGGGTGCGGCCATCACCCCCCGACCCTTGATGGGGACCAGGATACTTTGTGCACGCACCAGTTTGCCTCGCTTGAGATTGAACTGGTTGTGTTCCTTTAGGCGCTCAATACTGACCTCGAACCGTTTGGCAATTGCAGACAGCTTGTCGCCTTTTTCGGCAGCAAAGGCTTGCCAGGAATCCCAGCTATTGGTTTCCAGATTCCGTTGGAACTTATCTGCCTTGTCCACGGGAAGCAGCAGGTTCACTGGCGTATCGGAGCGGATCAGATTGCGTGGGAATGCAGCATTCAATGCAATGAAGTCGTTGCTGCTCATATCGGCCAGGCGGGCGGCCGAATGAATGTCCATGTTGGCGTGGATGGTCACCTGATTGAAATAGGGCTGGTTCGGCAGAGAGTCAATGGCGAAACCATATTGCTCAGGTTTGCGGATCAGGTTTTTGATCGCGAGTAATTTGGGTACGTAGTGTTGAGTTTCACTGGGGAGTGACAGGCTGGCGTAATCGGTGGGCAAACCCAGCGCGACATTTTTCTGAATGGCGCGTGCGACACAGCCTTCTCCGCAGTTATACGCGGCCAATGCCAGCTGCCAGTC
Source organism: Thiobacillus sp. (assembly GCA_036568265.1). Lineage (GTDB taxonomy): Bacteria > Pseudomonadota > Gammaproteobacteria > Burkholderiales > Thiobacillaceae > Thiobacillus. The sequence goes on along the minus strand of DATCSW010000022.1, from coordinate 13,333 downwards.
GCCAAAATCCAGATAGAGCTTGCCCAGGTAGTCGAGTGCGGCATTGGTGGCGGCGGTGAAGTCGCGGCGACCGTCATACCAGGTGTCCTGCTTGAGCCCGTAGTGTCGTCCGGTAGAAGGAATGAATTGCCAGATACCGGACGCATCAGAAGTAGACAGTGCGGTGGGATTGAATGCGCTCTCAACCATGGGCAGCAGGGCAATTTCCATCGGCATGGCGCGACGGTCGACTTCCTGGACGATATGGTAAAGATAGCGCCGTGAGCGGTCGACCATGCGCTTCATATAGTCCGGGCGTGCGGCATACCAGGATTCATGCGTTGCGACGAGCGGGTTGTTCGAGGCCGTCTCGTCAATTTTGAATCCCTTGCGTATGCGCTGCCAGACGTCGTTGTACTCGATCTCCGTAAGCGTTCCACTCTCCAGTGCGCTGTTGACAGTGTCCTCATGCCATTCCAGGGTCTGGGTGAGGGCTGGGGCAGCCAGCGCAGGCGTCAGCAGACTGGCAAGTAGCGCGGTCAGGCTGAGCGTGGAGTAGAAGCGGACGGATTGGATCGCATGCATACCGGTTCCGGGTGTGTTGGCATCCCGTACTGAATCAAGCCGCCATCCTAAGTGGCGGACTCGCATGGGTCAACCGTCCCAAGCATCCTTGGCCGCTCGAATCGCGCCGAATACTTCGGCAGGGCTTGGGTTCGGGTGATTCAGGAAGCCAGTTGCAAAAGCTTGCATGTCTGCCTCATGAAAGCGCAGGAACGGGTTGGTCGCCCTTTCACGGGCCAAGGTGGAAGGCAGAGTCGGCAGGCCTTGGGCGCGTGTCGCCCGATCAATGCGTTCCCGCTCAAGCAAAGCCGGATTACTGCCGTCTATAGTCTTGGCAAACTCAATATTGCTGAGCGTGTATTCATGGGCACAGCAGATTTGGGTCGCATCGGGTAACAATAGAATCCGGTCGAGGCTGGTCGCCATCATGGCAGGACTGCCCTCGAACAGCTTTCCGCACCCGCACCCAAATACGGTGTCGCCACAAAACAGCATGCCCTGGCCCACATAGCTGATGTGGTCGAGTGTGTGGCCAGGCGTGGCCAAAACGTCGAAATGCAGGCGGGGCTGGGCAATGTCGACGACGTCGCCATCGTGCAGCGTGTGAGTCGTAGCAGGAATGCGAGGATTGTCAGGCGCGTAAATGGCGCATTGATAGCGTTGACGCAAGTGGGTGTTCCCGCCAGTATGATCCCGATGATGGTGCGTGATGAGGATGGCTGACAGGCTGAGTTGATGTGCGTCAAGATAGTCGATCAATGGGGCAGGATCGCCCGGATCAACGGCCACCGCGTGTCGGTCATCATGTATGACCCAGATGTAGTTGTCATCGAAAGCAGGCAGGGCAATGAGGGTTGGCATGTCGGCAAGGCTGGCAGAAGGAGAGACCATGGTATCCAAGCTTGAAGCAGAATGGTTTGAAAGCCCGTTAGGGCAGCATTTGTTGTTCCGTGAATTTCGATATTTTGACCATGCTGTCTCGGATGTGTTCGGATTCAATGCGGTTCAGGTCGGATTGCCGCAGATCAACTTTCTGCGTAATAGCCGCATTCCGCTCCAGATCAGCTGCGCGATGGAGCCGGATGCCGGGGTGCGGGCCAATCCCATGTTTCTGCCGTTTGAAAGTCAGTCGCTTGATTTGCTGGTGTTGCCGCACGTGCTGGAATTCAGCGCCAACCCGCACCAGGTGCTGCGTGAGGCCGAACGGGTATTGCGCCCGGAAGCCCGGTTGGTGATGGCAGGGTTTAACCCACGCAGCTTGTGGGGTTTGATGAGCAATTTCAAGGGAAACGAAAGTGCTTACCCGTGGAATGGTAATTTCCTGAATATCTCGCGGGTGAAGGACTGGATGGCATTGCTGGGGCTGGAGGTGGCAGCAGGGAGCATGTGTTGTTATCGTCCACCGATCAACCGGGAAAACTGGCTGCGTCGCATGCGTTTCATGGAGCCCGCAGGGGATCGCTGGTGGGCCATGGGCGGGGGCGTTTATTTTTTGCAGGCAGTTAAACGCGTGCAGGGTATGAACGTTATTCTTCCACAGTGGAAAACGCCTGTGGCACGACGTTTGTTATCGCCTGCTGCCAAAGTAATCAATTTAAAACAATATCGAGTACGTCGTGAACGCTGACACTATATATATCTACAGCGATGGTGCCTGCAAGGGCAATCCGGGGACCGGGGGCTGGGGTGCATTGCTGGTATCGAATGGGCACAGGAAGGAAATCTGCGGGGGAGAAGCCCATACCACGAACAACCGCATGGAGATGACTGCCGTGATCCGCGCGCTGGAATCACTGAAACGGCCTTCTGTGGTCGAAGTTCATACCGACTCACAGTATGTCCAAAAAGGGATTAGCGAGTGGATGCAAGGCTGGAAAAAACGTAATTGGCGCACGGCAGATGGCAAACCGGTTAAAAACCAGGATTTGTGGCTGCAACTGGATGCGTTGAGTCAACTGCATACCATCCAGTGGAAATGGGTGAAGGGCCATGCGGGTCACCCCGAAAACGAGCGGGCCGATGCATTGGCCAATCAAGGCGTACTACAAGCGGTTCCCAACTGATATGGCGTCAAGACAAATCATTCTCGACACGGAAACAACCGGACTGGACCCGAATTCGGGACACCGCATCATTGAAGTAGCAGCGGTGGAAATGGTGAATCGTCGTTTGACCGGTAACCATTTGCACCGTTATGTAAACCCTGATCGCGACATTGATGCCGGCGCCATGCAGGTGCATGGCATTACCCCCGAGTTTTTGCAGGACAAGCCGCGCTTTGTGGATATCGCACGTGAATTTGTTGATTTTATCAGCGACGCTGAACTCATTATTCACAATGCGCCGTTCGACGTGGGTTTTCTCAACATGGAACTGCGTCTGCTGGATATGCCTGTGTTGTCCAATTGGTGCGACAGCGTGACCGATACGCTGGTGATGGCCAAGGCCTTGCATCCTGGCCAGCGCAACAATCTGGATGCGTTGTGTAAACGGTATGCGGTGGATAACACTGCACGGACCTTGCATGGCGCTTTGCTCGACTGCGAACTATTGGCGGCTGTCTATCTGGCGTTGACACGCGGACAGGAAAGTTTGTCGATTGGCCTGGAAGAACGCAGCGTGGAGTCTGGACGAGCCGCGGCTCGGGCTCGTCCCAAGCCGGTTATATTGCCCGCCACCGACGAGGAACTGACCAGGCATCAACAATTGCTTGAAGCGATAGCCCAGGAAAGCCGGGACGCGTGTCTGTGGAATTCCAGCCCTCCCGACCCGGAGTCGGCGGGCAGGAGTCCTGATTGACGGTTGGGCCGTCGCTAGCAAGAACCATCCTGCGTGTCATTGCCGGATGGCTTTTTATTTGCCTGATGGGGGCATCGGCTCCATCCCGTGCAGTACAGGTCGCCGTGGTGATGAGCGATAATTCTGCGCCGTATCAAGAGGTCTATCAGGCCATACGCGTATCGCTTGATGATGCCGGCCATGAGGTGCATCGTTTCTATGTCGACGGTTTGACGTCGGCCTCATTGAACGAGGCTCGTCTGGTGGTGGCAGTCGGGGTTCGTGCAGTTGATCTGGTCGCGACCTTACCCAGTCGTACCCCCGTTCTGGCAGTACTGGTTCCCAAAGCCTGGTATACCAAGTTCGGCCGTGCCCGTTTGTCGGACGGCGGCCGGCGTTCTGTTTCAGCCATCTATCTTGACCAGCCATTTGACCGGCAAGCCAAATTGATCAGTATGGCTTTTCCAGAAGTGCGACGTGTCGGAGTCTTGCTCAGCGCCGATCAAAAAAGTGTGGCCGACGAGTTGGAAGAGTCATTGCGCGCGCAGCGTATCGGTTTGGTGCACGCCACCGTGACTGAAGACGATCGCTTGATGATGCCACTTGAGCAGGTATTGAATGAGTCCGATTTGTTGCTGGCCATTCCTGACCCGCTGGTGTTCAGTCGCAGCACTGCCCAAAGTCTTTTTTTGACGTCTTATCGCTATCGCGATCCCGTTGTGGGGTATTCGCGTTCTATGAGCCGTGCGGGTGCACTGGTGTCCATTTACTCCACGCCAGCCCAGATCGGGCGGCAAGCCGCTGAATGGATCGTCAGTGCATTGAATCACCCGGCGGTTCGCTTGCCATCGCCAGGCCACCCCGTGTACTTCGAGGTGACTATCAATGATCAGGTTGCGCGTTCGCTTGGCTTCAGCTTGCCGTCTGAGGCTGAGCTGGAAAAACGTTTGGGAGGAAGACGTTAATGGCGGCTGCTTGGGGGATACGGGGGCGGGTGATCGGGCTGGCTGTCATGCCGGTCGCGATCGTGGGCGTGCTGCTGCTGTTTCAGCTGATCAGCGGAAAAATTGATGACCTGGATCAGTCGCTGCGCATGCGTGCCATTGCCATTGCACGCCAACTGGCCCCGGCTGCTGAATACGGTGTGGCGTCCGGCAATATCACGGTATTGCAGACCCTGCTCGAAAAAGCGGCCATTGAACCGGATATTCGGGGCGTGGCGGTGTTTACTGACGTAGGGCAGCGCCTGGCTCAGGTTGGGAGTGGCACCTGGGATGAACCCATACAAGGCACATTGCCGCCAGGCCGTATTCATCTGGTTGAGTACCCGAGTCGTCTGGTTTATTACGCACCGATCACTCGGACAGAGGTTGTGGTGGATGATTACCTGATGGTTGATATTCCTGCAGCCGAAACTGGCAAGCGGACCCGTCTGATTGGCTGGGTTGGGCTTGAGATCTCGCGAAGCGCAACCATCCAGAGTCAGCGGGACGCCATCTTACGAAGCCTGGGCATTTTGCTGGCGAGTTTGAGTATCAGTTTGTATCTGGCCTGGCGAATTGGTCGTCAAATCATACGGCCGATTCTGGCCTTGACGCATACGGTGAGCAGAATTGGAGAAGGCCACCTGGATGAACGGGTTGAACAGACCGGGCAGGCCGAGCTGGGCATGCTGCAGCGCGGAGTGAATCACATGGCTGCGCATTTACAGGCAATGCAAGACCAGATGCAGGAGAAAATCGATCTGGCCACGGCGCGCCTGGTTTATCAGGCCAGCCATGATGCGTTGACGGGTCTGATCAATCGTCGTGAATTTGAGCAGCGGCTGGCGCGTGCTTTGCAGTCGGCGATGCAGCAAGGCCGTGAGCATGCCCTGTGCTATATGGATCTCGATCAATTCAAGGTGATCAATGATACCTGTGGCCATGCTGCAGGCGATGAGCTGTTGCTGCAACTATCTTTGCTGCTTAAGAGTAAATTGCGTGAGCGCGATACGCTGGCCCGGCTGGGAGGCGACGAGTTTGCCCTGTTGCTGGAAAACTGTTCGATACAGGATGCCCTGGAAGTGGCAGATACGTTCCGTTCTGAAGTTCAACGCTTCCGTTTCAAATGGGAAGACCGCATTTTTGCGGTAGGCATGAGCGTGGGCATGGTGGCCATTAACCATGAGAGCGGCACGGCTGCCAGCCTGTTGTCGGCGGCCGATGCAGCATGCTATGTAGCCAAGGACCGAGGTCGTAATCAGATTCACTTGTACGAAAGCCGGGATATTGATCTGGCGCGTCATCGTGGTGAAATGCAATGGGTGGAACGCATTCATCGAGCGCTGGAAGAAAACCGTCTGCGTTTATCCTGGCAGGAGATCAGTCGCACGAATGGCGAGACGGGCGATAGCCGACATGTTGAACTGTTGCTACGGATGAAAGCCGAGGACGGCACTGATGTGTTGCCCATGGCCTTTATCCCGGCAGCCGAGCGTTATTCCATCATGCCGACGCTGGATAGTTGGGTGATCGAAGAGACACTGCGTTTATGCAAACGCTACCTGGAGAGCAAGCGAGCGCAGCATTGCCTGTTTGCGGTTAACTTGTCGGGGGCGTCTCTCAAGGATCCGGGTTTCAGACGAAAGTTACTGGCTCATCTGGAGGACAATCCGGCCATGGGCCCGCATTTGTGCTTTGAAATCACCGAGACTGCCGCGATAGGCAACCTGGGGGTCGTCAATGAGTTTATTGATGCGATGCGTGAGTTTGGCTGCAGTTTTGCGCTGGATGATTTCGGGAGTGGGCTGTCATCCTTTACTTATCTGAAGCACCTGAAAGTCGATTTTCTTAAAATCGATGGTGCGTTCGTACGCGATATCGTGAAAAACCCGATTGATCGTTCCATGGTCGAGGCCATTCATCGCATTGGTCACCAGATGGGGCTTCAAACCGTGGCCGAGTATGTTGAGTCCGATCAGATTCGGGCGGTTTTGCTGGAAATTGGAGTGGATTTTGTACAGGGCAATGCGGTGCACTGCCCTGAGTCGGTGGAAAGTCTGTGTGATTGATCCTGCCAGACAGACGGAATCGAACGTTAGCGGCCTATACCAAAGCCGGCATCGATCACGGCTTGTTCAAGCGCGGCGGGTTCAATTTGGGCTGGGTCGTAGGTCACACTGGCTTGGCCAGGTGACAGCGTCACGTCGACATGTTGGACGCCGGGCAATGCCTTGAGTACGTTTTGTACGCTGTTGACACAACCGCCGCAGGTCATACCGGTAACGGGTAGGGTGATGGTATTCATGAGCGCCTCAATTGGTTCGTGAGGCTTGATTTTACTTTTTACGCGGACGTTTGCGCAGTGCTTCTTTTGTGTGATCAATCAGGCGGTCGGCTACCACCTCAGCGTCAACGGTAAAACTTCCATCCGCGAGCGCTGCCTTGACCGAGTCAATTTTGCCGACATCGGTGATATCGACTGACGCCAGGTCAGACTCCAGTGAGCGGATACGCGTGCTGGAATCGGTCAGAGTGAGTGAATCGCCCGCGCCCGACGTGGCTGCAGAAGACTTGCCCGCACCTTTGCCTTTGGTTGAGGAAACTTTGGAAGCGGCGGGAGGGGTGATGCGCTTGTCGATTTTCACGTTGGATCCTGGACGCGGTTGACGGTTGTTTGACTACGAGTATGCACAATCGTTTATCGGCATTTCTAGCTGTTTCTTTAGCGGCCTAATAATGGAATCACCCCCTCCAGACCGACCTGGCTCAACGCATAGCGGGCCTGCGTTCGGACCACGGGCTTGGCTCGATAGGCAATGCTGATTCCCGCTTCGGCCATCATTTTCAGGTCATTGGCGCCGTCGCCCATCGCAATCACCTGTTTTTGCTCAAGTTTCAGCTCAGACCGCACCCGATTGAGCCAGTCGGCCTTGGCTTGGGCATCCACAATGTCGCCCGATACGCGCCCGGTCAGTTTACCCTCAACGGCTTCCAGCGTGTTGGCGGCGGCGTAATCCAGGCTGAGGCGTAGTTTCAGCCGTTCGGTAAAGAAGGTGAAGCCCCCCGACACTAGCAGGGTCTTGATGCCGGCGGCTTGCACTGCGGCCAGCAGGGTTTCGGCACCCGGCGAGAGCTGCAGCCGTTCGTCGTACACCCGCTGCAGGGCGGATTCGTCGAGCCCAGCCAGTAGCGCCACGCGTTGACGCAGGCTTTCGGCAAAGTCGATTTCGCCTCGCATGGCCGATTCCGTGATGGCGGACACTTCGGGCTTCAGCCCTTGCATGTCCGCAATCTCGTCGATGCATTCAATCGTGATCAAGGTCGAATCCATATCCATGACCAGCAGGCCAAAGTCGGTGATGCGGCGTTCGGCCGGCACCCAGCCGAAATCGAAAGCCTGGGCTTCACAGTATGCCGTCACCTCGGCGCGTTGGCTTTCATCGGCGGACAGCAGGCGGAATGCCGTTGGCGAAATGGCCTGGATTCCGGTTGCCGAGGTGAGCTTGGCCAATTGCTTGAGGCTGGGAGTGGGGAGGTCTTTCCCCTGAATGATCAGGTTCATATGTTGATAGCAATCAGATGCTTATTGGAACATTTTAAATAATATGATGACATTGGCTGCGCGCGCCTCGGGCGGCGAGCTGGTGCCCCAGCGCAGGCGATCCGCCCCGGCCAGCTTGATGTCGCGACGGGACTGGATCAACTGAATGATCCGGCCCGGATCGATCGGTGGCTGCGGCACGAACTGCAACAGGATGCTGTCGCTGCTGGCATCGACCTTCATCACCCCCAGTGGTTTGGCGACCAGCCGCAGGCGATGGGTGTCGATCAGTGCGCGTGCCGGATCGGGGAGCGAGCCAAAGCGATCAATCAATTCTTCCTGCAGTTCGGTCAGATCGTCCATCTTCTGCACGCTGGCTAGTCGTTTATAGAGTACTAACCGCTCGTGCACGTCCGGACAATACTCCGCCGGTAGCAAGGCCGGCACGTGCAAATTGATCTCCGACACCACGCCCAGAGGTTGGGCCATGTCGGGTTCATGGCCGGCTTTCAGGCTGGTGACCGCGCTGGACAGCATATCGTTATAGAGCGAAAAGCCGACTTCGAGGATTTCGCCGCTCTGCTTGTCGCCCAGCACTTCACCGCAGCCGCGGATTTCCAGGTCGTGCATCGCCAGGTGAAAACCCGAGCCCAGTTCTTCCATCAACTGGATGGCTTCGAGGCGTTTCTTGGCTTGCGAGGTCAGGGTGCGATCTTCTTCTACCAGCAGGTAGGCAAAAGCCTGGTGGTGCGAACGGCCTACCCGTCCACGTAACTGGTGCAGTTGCGCCAGACCGAACTTGTCGGCACGGTTGATCAGAATGGTGTTGGCGGTGGGAATATCAATACCGGTCTCGATGATGGTGGTGCACAGCAGCACATCGAAACGCTGTTGATAGAAATCACGCATCACCTGTTCCAGTTCGCGTTCACTTTGCTGGCCGTGCCCGACTCGAATTCGCGCCTCGGGCAGCAGTTTGACCAGCATCTCGAACATGTTCTGGATGGTGCTGACTTCGTTGTGCAGGAAATACACCTGGCCGCCGCGCTTGAGTTCGCGCAGCACGGCCTCACGGATCAGGCCGCTGGAAAACGACTGGACGAAGGTTTTGACCGCCAGCCGTTTTTGCGGCGCGGTCGCAATGATGGAAAAGTCGCGGATGCCTTCGAGCGACATCGCCAGCGTGCGCGGGATCGGCGTGGCGGTCAGCGTCAGCACGTCCACTTCGGCGCGTAGCGCCTTCAACTGTTCTTTCTGGCGCACGCCAAAGCGGTGTTCCTCGTCGAGGATGACCAGGCCCAGGCGTGCGAACTTCACGTCTTTCTGGATCAGCCGGTGCGTACCGATAACGATATCGAGCTTGCCGTCTTTCAGGGCATTCAGCGCCTCGGCCTGTTCTTTGGGGCTGCGAAAGCGCGACAGCTCGGCAAGCTTGATTGGCCAGGCCGAGAAGCGGTCAGAGAAGTTGTTGAAGTGTTGTTCGGCCAACAGCGTGGTCGGTACCAGCACCGCCACCTGGTAGCCGCCCATCACCGCCATGAAAGCGGCGCGCAACGCGACTTCGGTTTTGCCGAAGCCGACATCGCCGCAGACCAGCCGGTCCATCGGCTTGCCCGACTGCATGTCGGTCATCACGGCAGCAATGGCAGCCGCCTGGTCAGGCGTTTCCTCGTAACCAAAGCCTTCGGCAAAAGCTTCGTAGTCGTGCGGCGAAAACTGGAAGGCGTGGCCTTCGCGCGCGGCGCGCAGCGCGTACAAATTTAATAGTTCGGCCGCGGTGTCACGGGCCGCTTTCATGGCCCGGTTACGGGCTTTTTCCCACTGATCGGTGCCGAGTTTATGCAAGGGCGCGGCGCCTTCGCCTGCACCGCTGTAGCGTGAAATCAAGTGCAGGTTGGACACCGGCACATAGAGCTTGTCGCCCTTGGCATATTCCAGCTGCAGGAATTCGGTGTCGCCGTCGCCCAGATCCATGTTGATCAGGCCGAGATATTTTCCGACGCCGTATTGCGCATGTACCACCGGGTCGCCAGGCTTCAGTTCGGACAGATCGCGCAGCAGGTTATCGATTTGGGTGGCGCGGACTTCGCGCGCGCGCCGGGTTTTGGGCGGAATCGCGTAGAGCTCGGTTTCGGTGATCACGGCCAGTTGGGCACCGCTGCCGACAAAGCCCTCGGCCAGTGGGCCATGCGTCAACAGGATACGGTCGCTGCGGGTCTGGCAATCGACCCAGCCATCGCACAGCGTGGCCTGGATGCCATGTTCGGCCAGGTATTCGTGCAGGGTTTCGCGACGGCCGGCCGAAGGCGCGATGATCAGGGTGGTGCCTTTGAAGTTGTCCAGGAAGCCGGCGAGGCGGGCGACCGGCTGCGCTTCGCGGCGGTCGACCGAAATGGGTGGCACGGCATGCGTCGGCCCGCTGCCCGACTGCGTGATATCCAGCCGCGTATAGGCCTTGGCCTGGGTGAAGAACGCATCCGTGGGCAGAAACAAGTCGCCGGGTGGCAGCAGTGGGCGGTCCTTGTCGCCGGACAGCAGGCGATGCCGGCTTTGAGCGTCTGTCCAGAACGCCTGGCCGGCGGGGTCGAGTGCACCGTGGCTGACTAAGGTCGTTTGTTTGGGTAGGTAGTCGAACAACGTGGCCGTTTCGTCGAAGAATAGCGGCAGGTAATACTCGATGCCACCCGGGGCAAGTCCGTTGCTGACATCTTTATAAAGCTTGGACTTGGATGGATCGCCCTCGAAGCGCTCGCGGAAGTTTTGCCGAAAGCGGGTGATGCCGGTCTGGTCGAGGGGGAATTCCCGCGCGGGCAACAGCCGGATTTCGTTTACCGGATAGATGCTGCGCTGGGTGTCGACATCGAATGCCCGCAAGGTCTCGATTTCATTGTCGAATAAGTCAATACGGTAGGGCAACGCGCTACCCATGGGAAACAGATCGATCAAGCCGCCTCGGACCGAAAACTCGCCCGGCGCAAACACCTGGTTTACGTGGGTGTAGCCGCCCAGCATCATTTGTGCGCGGAAAGCGGCTTCGTCCAGTGTGTCTTTTTGTTTGAGGAAGAAGGTATGTGCAGCCAGAAATGCCGGCGGCGCCAACCGGTACAGCGCGGTGGACAAAGCCACCACGGCGACGTCGAAGTCGCCGCGCGAAATTTGATGCAAGGTCGCCAGCCGTTCCGAAATCAGGTCTGGATGTGGCGAAAAGGTGTCGTAAGGCAGGGTTTCCCAGTCGGGAAAATGGCAGATGCGCAATTCGGCATCGAACCAGCGTATTTCCTCGGTCAGGCGATTGGCGTCCCAGGCGCTGGCGCACACCACCACCAGTGGCCCCGCCTGTCTGGCCCGCTCAGCCAGGTAAAGCGCATCGGCCGAGCCTGTCAGACCGGATTGATTGTGAGTAAGAGTAGGGGGGAAGAAGAACGCCATGCAAATAGCATGATTATATCGGGCGAGTGGCACAGCAGGGTGCACAGGTATAATGCGCGACTTTCCTCGTTTCTCTTGATACCACCATGAGCCTTAACCTCGTCAGCTCCGGTCGCAACCTGCCGGATGACTTCAACGTCATTATCGAAATCCCCGCCCACGGCGAACCCATCAAGTACGAAGTGGACAAAGAGTCCGGTGCGATGTTTGTCGACCGCTTCATGTCGACCGCCATGCATTACCCCTGTAACTACGGTTACATTCCGCATACCTTGTCTGAAGATTGCGATCCGGTCGATGTGCTGGTGATCACCCCGATTCCGCTGATTACCGGCGTAGTGGTGCGCTGCCGCCCGGTTGGCATGCTGAAAATGACCGATGAAGCCGGAGTGGATGCCAAACTGCTGGCGGTTCCGGTCGACCAACTGTGCAGTCTCTACAAGAGCGTGACCAAGCCCGAGGATATACAACCTTGGCTGTTGGCACAGATTACCCATTTCTTTGAACACTACAAAGACCTGGAAAATGCCAAATGGGTCAAGGTCGAGGGCTGGGTGGGGGTGGAAGACGCTCGCGCTGAAATCCTGGCGGGCGTGGAACGCTATCGCAATGCGGCCGATAAGCCCGCGTTCTAAAGGCCTCAAATGAAAATCTGCATCCTTTCCGACTCCCACGATAACCGTCGTCTTCTTGGCGCGGCGGTCGAACATGCCAAGGCACATGGAGCGGAAGCGGTGCTGCATTGTGGTGATGTGGTCGCCCCAACCACCTTGCGCGTGCTGCAGAAATTCGAATTGCCGGTACACGTCATCCACGGTAACAATACCGGCGATCTCTACAACATGTCACGGCTGGCAGCCGAACCCAACAGCGTGATCCGCTACCACGGCCAGGATGCGGCCATCACCTTGGCCGATCGCAACCTGTTTCTGGTGCATTATCCACACTACGCGCAGGCACTTGCCTGCACCGGGGAATACGACCTGGTGTGCTGCGGCCATGACCACAAATCCAGCATCGCCCAAGTGAGCAATATCAAGGGCGGACAAACCTGGTTGATCAATCCGGGTACCGTGGGTGGGGTCGGTAACCCACCGACCTATGTCATGGCCGATCTGGCCAGCATGCAGTTCGAGGTTGTCACCATCGAGGCAGAGGCCGCTTCAGTTCTTCCGCCTGTCACGCCGCATGTGTAGTCGAAGGGTGAGGGTAGGCGGTCAATCAAGGTATGACTTGGTATGCGAGTTGCTGTTTGATGATTTGATAAGTTGATAGGCAAATGCGTGGTGTTGCCATACACGTGATGCTTGAATACAAGACAAACGGGGCCGTGAGGCCCCGTTTGTCTGGTGTCAATTATTGATTACTTTGTCGACTTGGCTGTGGTCAGGCCGAGTGCTTCCCAATCCTGCATGCCACCCCGGTACCACTTGATTTTGTCTGCCGGATAGCCAATTCTCAGCAGGCCTTTGATATTGGTCGGCGATTGTCCACACCAGGGCCCGTTACAGAACATGATGACGGTTTTGGCATTGTTGAACATATGGAAGCCGTCCTGATTCCTGACCCCGAGCTGCTTTTCGAGAATGTCCTGAACGGTAATGGGGTCAGACACACCGATGTTGAGCTTGTCCCATGGGATATTGATTGCACCTGGAATGGTGCCTTTTTCGACCCAGTCTGGTGTGCGTGAGTCCACAACCAAAACGGTTTTGTCGCCATCGCTCATTTTTTTCAGGTAGTGGATGACTTCCAGTTCGCCGATGGTCTCTACTCCAGGCCCCAAGTCACCCGGCTGGATACAAAACGGCGGACAGCTGCGTGAGGTCTTGGCAAAGTCAGGATTGATGGTGTTGTTTTGATTCTGGTTGCGCATGATGGTGATTTTTTGTCCGCCATGCATCACGTCGATAGAGGGCTGAATCGCACCCAGTTTACTAGACACCTTTGAGCCTATAAATTTGGCTAAACGGAGGTGTTATGACGAACAAGCGATACACGGAAGAATTCAAGATTGAGGCGGTCAAACAGATCACCGAAAGGGGTCACGCGGCGGCCG
>DATCSW010000021.1:0-4120 GCA_036568265.1 Thiobacillus sp. | reverse complement strand
GTTCCAGGCACGGGTCGAGCAAGGTATGCCGGCTGACCAGGCTTATTCCATCAGCACACGTGAAATTGGTGCTGGTGCTGGTGCTGGTGCTGGTGCTGGCATGGGTGCTGGTTCTGGCATGGGTGCTGGTTCTGGCATGGGCGGCGGCGCTGGCATGGGCGGCGGCGCTGGCATGGGCGGACGCTAACGCTTTACCCAACAGACCGCCCCCTTGGTCTGTTGAAGTGAAGCAGAGCGGCAGGCGGGATTCTCCGTCTGCCGTTTTTACTTGGCAATATGTCCATATGGAGTGGGTTGCGTCAGTTAAGTGTCGTTTCTCACCATGTTGTTCCCTGCATAGCCGGGTTGAGTAGCGGGTAGTTTGCCGCATTTGCAGCAAGGGGCATTTTGTTGAGTGTGTTGGCGTAACCTTTCGGAACAAAGCTTCGTCTTAAAGGTAGTTTCCGTGCCGGCCTTTCCAAATGACTGCAAACAATCCCTGTGCGGTTGCAATGCTGGTTGCGCAGCTCGCCTTTCGTGGAATGCCGCTCGCCAAGCAGATCCGCCTGCATGAGTTCCAGGACAGCGATGGGCTTGAGCTGCAGCAGACTGTTGTCATTCTGGTCGATGCTATCCAGTCAGCGCATGCCCGATGTGAACTCCGCGTCTGCCTCAAAGAACGCCTGGACGAAGCCAGTTGCATACTGCCCGACGAGATATGGGCACACAGGAATATCGCGCTGGAAAGCACCCTGCAGACTGATCGTCGTATGCGGGAGCATACTTTCCACGACCCTCGGGTTTTCGAGTGCGTACCGTACCAAAAAGCGAACATTTAGATCGTTATAATTGCCTAATTTAATTATACTGAGATAAATGGCTTGTCGTTTCATCTCTCGGAGGCAAAAATAATGCTAGGATCCTTGCAAGAAGAGCTATCAGCGAAGCTTGATGCAACGTTGAAGAAAAACGTATTGATTGTCGCCTTGGTGGCCGTGGTCGCGTCGCCCGCCATAGGCGCCCCTCCTCCGCAGGGAGGGGGGGCTGTTCTGGAAAGCGTCAAATCAGCACCGCCGGCTAGAGAAAGTCAGCCGCGCCTTGAAATCGAGCAGCCTGCGCGACCAGCCCTGCAATTGCCTCAGGGCGTAAAAGTAAAGGTGACGGCCCTAAACTTCACGGGTAACAGCGTTTTCCCCACTTCGGTATTGCGCGCGCAAGTCGCGTCATCTCTCGGTCTGGAGTTGAATTTCACTGAGTTGCAGGCGCTCGCCGACCGCATTACCGATTACTATCGGAAGCAGGGTTATCCGGTGGCGCGTGCCTATCTGCCCGCGCAGGAAATCGAGCACGGGGAGATTGAAATCGCTGTTATCGAGGGAAGGTACGGCAAAATCCATGTCAATAATCAAGCCCGGCTTCGGGGCGACGCTGCAGCGGTCCTCAGGGGAGTCAAGTCCGGCGAGGTGGTTTACCAACCCGATCTGGAGCGCGGCCTGTTGTTGCTGAACGACCTCGCGGGCATAGACGTGACAGCGACGTTGAGGCCTGGGGAAGAGACCGGCACAACGGACCTCGACATGCAGTTGCGCGACGGACCCAAAATCAGCGGTAGTATTGACGCAGACAACTTTGGTTCGCGTTATGCTGGCACCTATCATGGCGGGCTCACTCTGAATCTCAACAACCCCTTCGCCATTGGCGATCAAATCAGCCTGCGCGCGGTGTCGTCGGGCGAATCGATGTGGTTCGGCCGGCTTGGATATACGGCACCGATTGGCGATTATGGAACTAAGCTCGGGTTGGCCTACTCGCAGCTTCGCTACGAGCTCGGGAAAGACCTGAGTCCTCTGGAAATACAGGGGCTGGCTAGAATTACCAGTCTGTCGGTGCAGCACCCGCTTGTCCGCTCACGTGGATTTAATTTGTACGGCCAGTTTGGGTTTGATCTGAAGAGCATTGAGGAGTCTTTTCTGGGAATAGTGACGAGTCGAGACGAATTGCGTGTCGGCTCGCTCGCCATATCCGGCGATAAACGTCTGGGCCAGTCAGCGCTGACCAACTACGGCCTTACCTTGTCCTTGGGCAGCATCGATAAAAACGTAACTCCTGGGCCGAGTCGCGTCAATCTCGACAGCAATTTCTCAAAATTAGCTCTGGATGTGTCGCACGCACAGCGTCTCACAGATGCATTTGGCTTGGGCGTACGCTTGGCGGGCCAAATCAGCTCGACGGCGCTGGTGGGCGCGGAGCAATTCAGTGTTGGCGGCCCAAACGGCGTGCGCGCCTACCGGCAAGGCGCAGCGCTCGGCGACGAGGGCTATGTTGCGAGCTTCGAGTTGCGCTGGAATCCGCGCGGGCCGGTGCACGAAAGCCTTGGTGGCAGGCAGTGGGGTGATCTGGTGCAGTGGAGCCTTTTCGTGGAGGCGGGCGAGGCGTCCGTGCATGACTCCTTGCCTGGACAGGACCGCAGCCGACAACTGCGGGGCGCCGGCATTGGCCTCAACCTAGGCCTCAAGGACAACTTCATAATCAAGACGAGTTACGCCCAACCCCTGGGTCGCGACGCACCATCGTCGACCGCTGAGACGACATCTACGGGTCGCTTTTGGATGCAGGCGGTTAAATGGTTTTAATTTTGGATTTCTGCACGAGCTTTTAAAGAAGTGCTGATCGATTCATTGATGATGCCGCTCTGATATCAGAGCGGCATTTTTTTCGATGTGGCAGGCGCGATTTTTTAGCATTAGCAGTCTGTCGGATTTAAGCTGCCCATGTTATGGAATGCTGGCAATCTGCCAGCCCCTTGCCGATACTTAACTTGCCATTGAGCTATCGGTGCGATAGCGCAGCACTATTGAGTTTCTGTTGCCCCCTCGCTCGACGAGGGGTTGCCCGAGCGCCGTCTTCCGCGATTTTGACTCGCAGTGAACCACAAGCTTGACATTTCCAGCGTGACCCATTCGTTCGACAGTGTCGTCACGAGTTATGTTAAAGTGATTCTTTTACATAAACTTGCGGTGGACGCGGATGGCTGAGGCCTATCAAAGACATGACATCTCCGATGCGGCTTGGGCGCTACTTGAGCCGCGATTGCCGGGGCGTAAAGGCGTGTGGGGCGGCATCGCACACGACAACCGACGATTTGTCAATGCGGTATGTTGGATTTTGAGAACGGGTGCGCCATGGAGGGATTTGCCGCCCTCGTACGGGGACTGGAAGAACACGCACCGTAGGTTCTGCCGATGGCGTGACAACGGAGCCTGGGAGACCTTGCTGGAGCAGTTGATCGACGAGCCTGATTACGAATGGCTGATGATTGATGTCAGCCATATCAAGGTTCATCCTCACGCCGCAGGCGCCCGTGGCGGCAATCAGGCCATGAGTCTTACAAAAGGAGGCTCAACACCAAGCTACATCTGGCCGTGGATGCGCTTGGTATGCCGATCCGAATCATTATTACGCAAGGTACCACCGCAGATTGCACGCAGGCTGCACGGTTAATTGAAGGACTCAGTGCCGAGCACCTGTTGGCCGACAAGGGCTACGACAGCGATTCCATCGTCGAGCAGGCCACCGCTCAAGGCATGAGCGTCGTGATCCCACCCCGCAAAAACAGAAAGGAGCAGCGAAGTTATGACAAGCACCTATACTGGCACCGCCATCTCGTTGAGAACGCATTTCTGCATCTCAAACGCTGGCGGGGCATCGCTACGCGCTACGCTAAAAACGCCGCATCATTCCTGGCTGCAGTCCGCATACGCTGCCTTGCGCTTTGGCTCGCTATCTCGTGACGACACTATCTAGGCATTCTGGTTGGGCTTTCCCGGCTCGATCAGGAACAGCTTTACGCCGCGCATGTGTGCCCAGGTCAGCATTACATGGCCACAGAACTCCTTGCCGTTGTCCGTACGGATCGCCTGTGGCAGGCCACGGTGCAGCGCAATCCGATCCAGGATACGCGTCAATGACTGACCACCAATCGCCCGCTCCGACACGATGTCTGAATCGCCCCCGATTTCCTAGACACTCGTAAGCCTCTCTTCGTACTGCTTCTCGTAGTCTATCGGTGAAAGCCGATTGCTGTAACTGTGGCGGCGCTTCGGGTTGTAAAACATCTCGATGTAATCGAAGACATCTCGAC
>DATCSW010000020.1:0-47443 GCA_036568265.1 Thiobacillus sp. | reverse complement strand
AAATACTATTTCGCTCAACTCAAAATGAATTAACTTCAATTCAAGTGTGAGCATTTATGCTAGTTGTCAGACCAACCTAAGTCAGCCCAACTACCGCAACAACACCCACACCTATCGGCTGTAAATTGTTAAAGATCAATCGATTAGCAGCGGGCTCCGCGTTTGCTGATCTCGCTGCGTTTCGAGAAGGAGCGCATTCTACAGAGCAAAAAACTTCCGTCAACACTTTCGACGAATTAATTTTAAATAATTGTGATTCGCGCAAATTTCCGCTTGCCCACTTGCGCCACCACGGTCGCACCCACAGGCACCGCAACGCCTTTGTCTGCCACGCGTTCGCCATCCAGACGCACCCCGCCGCCGGCAATCTGGCGCATCGCATCGGAGGTGCTTGCTACCAACCCGGCTTGCTTCAATAACTGGGTGACCAACAACGTACCGTCGACGCCTGGCAGACTGATTTCCGGCATGTCATCTGGCAGCGCACCCTTCTGAAAACGCGCTTCAAAATCGGCCAACGCCTGAGCCGCCGCAGCCGCACTATGAAAGCGAGCGACAATTTCTTGCGCAAAGCCCACTTTGATATTGCGCGGATTGGCACCTCCGGCCACTTGCTGCTTCCAGCCTTCAATGGTTTCCAGCGACTCGAATGACAGCAACTGTATGTAGCGCCACATCAATTCATCGGAGATCGACATCAGTTTGCCGAATATCTCCTGCGGCGGCTCATTGATACCAATATAGTTACCCAAGGACTTAGACATTTTGTTAACGCCATCCATCCCCTCCAGCAAAGGCATGGTGAGGATGCACTGCGGAGCCTGGCCGTGATGTTTCTGCATCTCACGCCCCATCAGCAGGTTGAATTTCTGGTCAGTGCCGCCCAGTTCAACATCTGCCTTGAGCGCAACCGAGTCATACCCCTGGATGAGCGGGTACAGAAATTCATGGATCGCGATGGGTTGCTGGCTGGTATAGCGCTTGTGAAAGTCGTCACGCTCCAGCATGCGGGCCACGGTATGGGTCGCCGCCAGACGTATCATGCCCACCGAGCCCATTCCGTTCATCCACTCGGAATTGAAGCGCACCTCGGTTAAGGCAGGGTCGAGTATCTTGAACACCTGATCCTGATAGGTTTTGGCATTTTCGGCCACAGCCTCCGGTGTCAACGGGGGGCGGGTAGTATTCTTGCCAGTCGGGTCGCCGATCATGCCGGTAAAATCACCAATCAGAAATACCACCTGATGACCCAACTGCTGAAACTGACGCAACTTGTTCAGTAGCACGGTATGGCCCAGGTGCAGGTCGGGTGCGGTGGGATCGAACCCTGCCTTGATGCGGAGTGGTCGGCCTGCCTTGAACTTTTCGACTAACTCAGCCTCAACCAACAGCTCTTCCGCCCCACGTTTGATTTCCTGTAACGCGTCCTGCATCTAATTCCTCTCTTTGGCGGGTCAAGTTTGCCGAAATCTGGCCGTTAAACGTGAATGCCCAATACGTCCAGCCGAGCACAAAGTGCTGTTTGGATTGACTAATGCCCCGGAGGGTTTATGGTAAACTCCGGGCTCAAATACAGAAGGGAAACGGTCTATGCCGCTCACCAAACTGAGAATCTTAACTCATCGCATGACCCGAGCGGAACGCCGCTTTAGCTTACGAACACTGGTTGTTCTTTCCAGCCTGCCATTATTTGGCGTGGTTGCAGCATTCGGTCTGGCGCCCGACACCCAGACGCTGGACATCACCCCGCAAACCATTACCGAAGCCATTGTGTTGCCTGCGTTAGCCGCAGCTGACACGCGCTCGCATACGTTTGTACGCGAAAGCCAGATTCAATCCGGCGATACACTGGCGACCGCCTTGTCACGTTTAAAGATTGACGACCTGGAAATTCAGGGTCTGCTCGCCACCGAAGCAGTACGCAAAATGGCGACTAGCGTGCGTGCCGGCAAGCGTATTCAGGCCACCACCACGCAGGATGGCCAGTTGCAATCCATCCGTTTTGAGCGCGGTGACGCCCCCGACCTGACTGTACGCCGCCAGGATGGTAATTTCGTGGCAGAAGACAGCAGCGATGTGATGGAAACCCGCACGGTCATGCGTTCTGGCCGCATTTTGTCATCGCTGTATGGCGCAACCGACAGCGCCGGCATCCCCGACAAAATTGCCAACCAAATGGCTGAAACCTTCTCCACTACCCTGGACTTCCGTGAAGATCTGCGTCGTGGCGACACGTTCTCCGCCATCTACACCGTCAATTATCGAAATGGCGAGCCCATTTCTGCTGGCCAGTTGCTGGCAGCCGAGTTTGTGAACGCTGGCAAAGCGCATCACGCTGTACTGTTCCGCAATTCTGCCGGTGTGGAAGGGTATTACACACTCGAAGGCGAATCGTTGAAAAAAGGCTTCCTGCGGTCACCGCTGGAATTCTCTCGCGTCACCTCCAGTTTCAGCAATTCACGCAAGCATCCGATCTACGGCTTCCACCGTGCACATACGGGCGTCGACTTCGGCGCCCCCACCGGCACCCGGGTCAAAGCCACGGGCGACGCAAAAGTCATTTTTGCCGGTCGCAAAGGCGGTTATGGCAATCTCGCCATCCTGCGCCACAACAACGGTTACGAAACCTACTACGCGCATCTGAGTGCATTTGCATCCGGTATTCGGGCAGGTCGCTCGGTCAGCCAGGGGCAGGTCATCGCCTATGTCGGCACGACCGGCGCTTCCACCGGGCCGCATCTGCACTATGAAGTGCGCATTGCTGGCCGCCCGCAGAACCCCATGGCCATCAAGTTGCCTGGCTCCCCTCCACTGGCCGCGGCTCAACGCGTACGCTTCCTGCAGCAAACCGCAACCTGGTCTGACAAACTGCAGTTGTTACGCGGCACCAATCTCGCTGCGCTCGATTGAGCACGTCCCAACCGCATGAGGCCGAGCGTTACATCGGCCTCATGTCCGGCACCAGCCTGGATGGGGTTGATGCTGTTCTTGCCGGGATAGACCCGACGGGCGCAACCCGCCTGATCCGCTCTCAATACTTACCTTACACCGAAAATTTACGCGAGCACTTGCTCTCGCTGCATATCCCACAACCTAACGAAATCCACCTGGCGGCCACTCTAGCTAACGCCCTCTCACGCCTTTACGCTGATGCAGTGGCCGCGCTTCTCGGTGATGAATCCCCCGACACCGTGCGTGCCATCGGTTGCCATGGCCAGACACTGCGCCATCGCCCAGAAGACGGTTACACACTACAGATTGGTAACGCGGCGTTACTGGCCGAATTCACGGGTATCACCGTCGTCTCTGACTTCCGTAGCCGCGACATTGCAGCAGGCGGGCAAGGTGCACCGCTGGTGCCGGCTTTTCATGCCCAGGCGCTGCGTCATGCTGATACACACCGCGTCATCGCCAATATCGGCGGCATCGCCAACATCACCGATCTGCCCATAAACGGCAACGTACGCGGCTGGGACACCGGCCCCGGCAACATGTTAATGGACGCCTGGACCCAACGACACAGTGGAGCGCGTTACGATCATGACGGTGTATGGGCAGCGAGCGGAACGCTTCACTCCGGCCTGCTGAAAGCCATGTTGGGCCATGCCTACCTGCCCCTGCCCCCGCCTAAAAGTGCGGGACGTGAACAATTCAATCTGGCATGGTTAGATGCATTGCTTGCCCACCACGGCCAGGGAATCGACCCAGCCGATGTCCAGGCTACGCTGCTTGAACTCACTGCTGTGAGTCTGTGTGAAGCCGTGCAGCGCAACTGCAAGGGCGCCCAGGCACTTTATATCTGCGGGGGCGGTGCGCACAACGGAGCGCTGATGCAGCGCATCCGTACGCACTTGCCGGGTGTTCAAGTGGAAACCACGGCATCGCTCGGCATCGACCCGGACTGGATGGAAGCGCTGGCCTTCGCCTGGCTGGCACGGCAAACCATGAATCACGCGCCGGCAAATCTGCCGTCTGTGACGGGCGCCAAGGGTGAACGTATTCTGGGCGCGATCCATCTGGCTTGATCGCAAACAACACATGTAAAAAAGCGGCCGAAGCCGCGATGCACTCAAAGAAAAAGCGGCCGAAGCCGCTTTTCATGTTTCTGCCCAATGCTGATTAGGCTGAAAAAGATGACCCGCAGCCACAAGTGGTGGTGGCGTTCGGGTTTTTAATCACGAACTGTGCACCTTCCAGGCCTTCGGAATAGTCGATTTCGGCGCCCACCAGGTACTGGAAGCTCATCGAGTCAACCAACAGGCTGACGCCGTTTTTTACCATCACGGTGTCATCGGCATTTTGGGTTTCATCAAAGGTGAAACCGTACTGAAAACCGGAACAGCCGCCGCCCGACACGAAAACGCGCAGTTTCAGGTCCGGGTTGCCCTCTTCGTCGATCAGGCTTTTGACTTTGCTAGCCGCGCTATCACTGAAGATTAGCGGGGTTTCCATTTCGGTTGCTGCATTCATAGTGGTGCTCCTTGAAGATTGTAGGGTAATTATCCGCATCACCCGCCTGGCGTCAAGCAAAGACCCTGTTCAGGCCACGGAGTTCCGCTTGGTTTAAGGTAGCATGCCGACGCCAGTTAATGCGGTATTCTCGGGCAAATCAAACAAAATATTCATGTTCTGTACCGCCTGCCCCGCTGCGCCCTTGACCAGATTATCAATCACCGACAGCACCACCACGATATCGCCGCCCTGCGGGCGATGGACGGCAATACGACACATGTTGGCCCCACGGACCGAACGGGTCTCTGGGTGGGTGCCAGCGGGCATCACATCGACAAAGGCTTCGCTCGCGTAGCGCTTCTCAAACAGGCTTTGCAGGTCGATGTCGGCATTGATCCTGGCGTACAGAGTGGCGTGAATGCCACGAATCAAGGGCGTCAAGTGCGGCACAAAGGTGAAGCCCACCGGCTTGCCGGCAAAAATCTCCAGCCCCTGCTTGATTTCCGGCCAATGCCGATGCCCACCCACCCCATAGGCCTTGAAGTTATCTGCCGCCTCGGCAAACAGAATATGGGTTTCCGGCTTGCGCCCGCCTCCCGATACGCCAGACTTGACATCCGCCACCAGAAAGCCGGTCTCGACCGCGCCCGATTCCAGCAAAGGCAGAAAGCCCAGCTGCACCGAAGTGGGATAGCAACCGGGGTTGGCGATCAGACGCGCGCCCTTGATCGCCGCCCGGTTGATCTCTGGCAGGCCATAGACAGCCTCGGCTATCAGATCCGGGCACGCGTGCTCCATCTTGTACCAGTGCTCCCACACGGCCACGTCCTGGATGCGGAAGTCGGCCGCCAGGTCGATCACCTTGACGCCAGCATCCAGCAAGGCGCGCGTCTGCTGCATGGCCACGCCATTGGGAGTGGCAAAAAACACCACATCGCAGTGTTCAAGACTCGCTTCTTCCGGAGTGGAAAATGCCAGATCGACGTGACCGCGCAGGTTCGGAAACATCTCAGCGACCCGCATGCCGGCTTCCTTGCGCGACGTAATCGCTTTCAGTTCCACCTGTGGATGATGCGCCAGCAAGCGCAGCAATTCGACCCCGGTATATCCGGTGCCGCCGACAATACCAACTTTAACCATGCTGTGATTCCTTACGGAGATTGAACCTTATTGTAAAACACGCGCCGCGACAGGCAAAAAAAAGCCGCCCATAACAGGCGGCTTTTTGATACTCGCAGGCGGCTGACCCAATAAAATCAGCGCTTGGAGAATTGCTTACGGCGACGCGCCTTGTGGAAGCCGACTTTCTTACGCTCAACTTCACGTGCATCGCGCGTCACGAGGCCGGCTGCTTTCAGCGCGGGCTTCATTTCTGCATCGAGCTCGATCAGTGCGCGGGTAATGCCATGGCGCACGGCACCGGCCTGGCCTGATTCACCGCCACCGGCCACGTTGACCATGATGTCGAACTTGTCCAGATTTTCGGTCAGCACCAACGGCTGACGCACGATCATACGGCCGGTTTCGCGGGAGAAATACTCGTCGACAGGCTTGTCGTTGACGATGATCTTGCCGCTGCCCGCCTTGAGAAACACGCGAGCGACCGAAGATTTGCGACGCCCCGTACCGTAGTTGTAGTTACCGATCATGTTGTGGCCTTAAATTTAAGCTTGGATTTGAATTAAGCCTGGAGTTCCAGCGGCTGAGGCTGCTGCGCCTCGTGCGGATGCTCCGCGCCTGCATAGATTTTCATTTTCTTGATCATGGCGTAGCCAAGCGGGCCTTTGGGCAACATGCCCTTGACTGCTTTTTCCAGCGCACGACCAGGGAAACGCTCCTGCATCTTGCCGAAGGTCGTTTCGTAAATGCCGCCGGGATAACCCGAGTGGCGATAATAAATTTTGTCGGTGTCCTTGTTGCCAGTCACGCGAATCTTGCCCGCGTTGACCACAACAATGTAATCACCGGTATCAACGTGCGGTGTGAATTCCGGCTTATGCTTGCCGCGCAGGCGGCGTGCAATCTCGGAAGCCAGGCGACCCAGCACTTTGTTATCAGCATCAACCACGAACCAGTCGCGTTGAACTTCATGGGATTTTGCGGAAAAGGTTTTCATGACCTAACCTCTACACAGAGGACAATCTCGGAAAGCCGAGCATTTTAACTGCCTCCCCGGGATAAAGTCAAACACTGGATGCGTTTCCGCCACCACTCTGGCTTACAATTTCGCCCATGTCTTCATTACTTGCGACCCAGCTGGTTTCAGCTGCCCTGCTGCCACCGCTTTCGCTCATCATTTTGCTGGTAGCCGGGCTCGTTCTGTACCGCCGTCGCCATCACCTGGCCATGTCACTTATTCTGCTATCCACCGTTTCCCTGTATGCGTTAGCCACCCCCTGGATGGGTGGACTGCTGCAAAAATCGCTTGAAATCAGCTCACCCGTGACGCCGGATGCCCTGAAATCAACCGATGCCATTGTCGTGCTGGGCGGGGGAAGGCGCAAAGACTCGGCCGAATATGGCGGCGACACCCTGAACAGCACCAGTCTGGAGCGCCTGCGTTATGCGGCCTACCTGCATCGCATCAGCGGCTTACCCATCCTGGTTACAGGCGGCAAACCCGATGGAGGATCGATCTCCGAAGGCACCATCATGCAACACGTCCTGCAGCATGAATATGGCATTTCGGCACGCTGGGTCGAGGATACCGCACACACCACCTGGGAGAACGCCACTCATTCCACCCTGCTGCTCAAACAAGCAGGTATCCAGCGAATTGCCCTGATCACCCACGCATGGCACCTCCGTCGGGCCACCCCGCTGTTCGAAGCAAGCGGTCTGAGTGTCCTCCCGGCTGGCACCCAGTTTTCAACTGCACAAGTGGACTCCATTTTCGATCTGCTTCCCACCTCCACAGGCCTTCGTAGCAGCACCTATGCGTTGCACGAATGGCTGGGAATTGCGTGGTACAAACTCCGCACCCTATTTGCTTGAGGATCCCTTATGAAAGCCCGTGTCAAACTTATCGAAGGTGTCTGCTTCGTCGGCCAAAGCGAATCCGGTCACAGCGTCGTCATGGACGGCGCGCCCGAATCCGGCGGCCAGAACCTCGGCGTACGCCCGATGGAAATGCTGCTGCTGGGGTTAGGTGGCTGCTCTGCGTTTGATGTCGTTTACATCCTGCGCAAGAGTCGCCAGCAGGTGACGGATTGCGTGGCGGATATCGACGCCACCCGCGCCGACACCGACCCCAAGGTGTTTACCAAGATCCATGTTCACTTTACCGTCACCGGCAAGGGACTCGATCCCAAACGGGTTGAGCAGGCCGTGCACCTGTCTGCCGAGAAATACTGCTCGGCTTCGATCATGCTCGGCAAATCAGCCGAGATCACACACGATTTTGAGGTGGTTGAAGGGTAAGCGTCAATCCGGGCAACCCATTCATCAATAGCCCCCCCTGCCATCTGTTCAAGCAAACCCCAATAAGCTTCACTCGTAACCCTTCGTACCTAAACGCACAAACATAACGCTCCCACGTGCTGGGGACGTTATGTTTGTGCAGGCAAATCGAACTTCCCCGCAACCATAAAAAACGGGCACCCGAAGGTGCCCGTTTTAGATCACTCGCTTTAAATCAGCAGATGCCGAATTAGAACTTGTGGATCATACCCACAGAGATACCCTTGGGGTCCTGACCGGTCAAAGCGGGGCTCACAGCGGAGATACCCGTACCACCGCCACCGCCAGTCGGGCTACCGCCCAGGGTGTAGGCTGCGCCGGAATCGTTCTTAACCTGAGTGTACAGGCCGAACAAATCGGTGCGCTTGGACAAGGAGTAGTTTGCACCCAGGCTGTACTGCTTAGCACCGGTATTTGAAATGCCGCGGATATCACCCGCGTCGGTGTAAGCACCCTTCAGGGTGACATTACCGATTTTGTGAGCAGCGCTCAGGTACCAAGCGTTGCGTTTTGCCGAGCCAGTGGTACCAGCAGCGACAATATTGCCATCTGCGTCGACTGCGGTCAAAGTACCAGACAGAGCATCATAATCATACTTAACACGCTCATAACCCACGCCTAGCTTGGTGTTACCGAAAGAGTAGCCCACGCCCAAACGCCAGTTTTTCTGATCGGTATCTGCAGTTGAAGCAGCAGCCGTTCTAATGCTGTTACCGCCAGCGCCTGCAACAATGCTGCTTGCAGCGGTCTGGTAATTGGTGCTTTCGTAAGCCAGGGTCGCGTACAGCGGGCCGTTCTCATAGACGCCGGACAAACCGTACAGATGCGGGCTCTTCGAGCTGCCGTTTTCCTGCTGGGCGCCAGACATAGCGCGAACGGTCAGGCCGCTGAAGCTGGGGCTGGTGTACAGAACGGAGTTGGAAGCGCGCACGGAACCGTTGGTCACGCCGCCGAACAGGCTGCGGTAGTCAGCCAGGTAGTGACCGCCGCCAAACACGTCCAGCTTGCCGGTCGACGTTTTGAATGGGGTGTCCTGCAGACCGAAGGTCAGCGAGCCCAGCGACTTGCTGGACAGGCCAGCAAAGTTGTTACGACCGGTAGCGAAGCTGCCGCCGCCTGTATCGAGGTTCAGGGACTGCTCAATCTGCCACACAGCCGACAGGCCGCCGCCCAGATCTTCTGCGCCTTTGAAGCCGATCAGCGACGTGTTGCTTTCAACACGCATACGGCTTTCGGAAGGCTTACTGCTAATTGTGTTAGCGCCACCGCTACCACCATCCACATAATCAACGGACATAGCTGCGGTGCCGTAGACATCAACGTTAGCGGTTGCTGCGAAAGCCGGTGCTGCGAATGCGGAAGCGATCGCGATTGCAAGAATCTTTTTCATCAATTTCTCCTTGGATTGGAATTAAAGCTTGTTCAAGCTCTGCAGAGCCGTCCTACACGATTTTATGTTTGTGGGACGTGATCGATTATCCAGACTGGGGACGGTGCGGCAAGGAATGTTGTTGTTTTTTCTGCAGCAAGGCGCCAAAAGTGTTGTTTTGTTGCACACAAACAACATGCGGACGGCGTGCTGACGGGAGAGTACAGTCCCTGACTGGCCTGTTGTGGCGCCAATATCCCAGCAATGCCTGCTTGAGCGCGACTTGGCTCCCGGCTTGTTGAATTGGCCATACTGTTACCAGGCAAACCATTCATACCGACCTAAGGAGAGACTGATGCGCTGGGAACGAGGACGTCGCAGTGACAATCTTGAAGACCGCCGCGGGATGCGGATGGGTAAAAAAGGCATTGCAGGCGGCGGGATCGGCGCGATTGTGCTGGCCTTGGTGGCGCTATATTTCGGGGTGGATCCGTCGGTGGTGCTGAATCAGGCGGGTAATCTAGCGCCGGCGCAAACCGAACAGCGGCAAACCGCGTTTAGCCTGGAAGAAGAACGCCTGAAGGAGTTTATGTCGGTGGTGCTAGCCGATACGGAAGACGTATGGGGCGAGCTGTTCCGTGCTTCGGGCCAAACTTATCGGCAGCCCAAGCTGGTGCTGTTTTCGGGGGCGGTGCAATCGGCATGCGGATTTGCCGAAGCGGCGATGGGGCCGTTTTATTGCCCGGGCGACCAGAAGCTGTATCTGGACATGAGCTTCTTCAACGATTTGGCGAAGCGTCACGACGCCCCGGGCGACTTTGCGCAGGCTTATGTCGTGGCACACGAGGTGGGACATCACGTGCAAACACTATTAGGCGTATCGAAGCAGGTGCACGCAGCACGCCAGCGTGCGAGCGAAACCGAAAGCAACGCACTGCAGGTGCGGATGGAGTTGCAGGCTGACTGTTTTGCCGGGGTGTGGACGCATCACGCCAACCAGGCGCGGCAGATTCTGGAGCCGGGCGACATCGAGGAGGCGCTGGCCGCTGCCGCTGGGGTGGGCGATGACCGCCTGCAAAAACAGGCGCGGGATTATGTGGTGCCGGAATCGTTCACCCACGGTTCGTCGGCACAGCGGATGCGCTGGTTCAGCCGCGGCATGCAAAGCGGCGATCCGGGGCAGTGCGACAGCTTCAAGGCGACGCAGCTGTAAACCCGATGCGGATTTGGGTGGATGCCGACGCGTGCCCGGTGGCGATCAAGGAAATCCTGTTCCGCGTGGCGGAGCGGGTGAAGCTGCCGCTGACGCTGGTGGCCAACCGGCTGCTGCGGGTACCACCCTCACCTTATATACGGGCCTTGCAGGTGCCAATGGGCTTTGATGTGGCCGACCGGCACATTGAGCAGGTGGCTGAGGCGGGCGATCTGGTGATTACGGCCGATATTCCGCTGGCCGCGGCGCTGGTTGAGAAAGGTGCGTTTGTGATCAACCCGCGCGGTGAGTTGTACAGCACCGACAACATACGGGAGCGGCTGGCGATGCGCGACATGCTGGAAGCGCTGCGCGGCGCGGGTGTGGAAACCCCAGGGCCAGCTACGTTTTCGCAGGCAGACCGACAAGCCTTTGCCCGCCAGCTTGACCGCCTGCTGGCACGCAAACATCCTGCCTGATCACACCCACCGCCCTGCGCCCAACAAGCCCACCACCCACCGCACGCTGTTATAGGCCACCCAGGACACCATACGCTGTGGCCAGGCCCGTTTCTGCCAGTCGGCGGGGCTCAGCGTCACGCTCTGCTCGCACGCCTGCTGGAGTCGCTGTTGGAGATTGCGGCCAAAATCGGCGTCATCGACAACGATATTCGCCTCGCGCGCCAACAACAAGCTGAACGGGTCGATATTGCTGGATCCCACGGTGGACCAATAGCCGTCCACGACGGCTGCCTTGGCATGCAATTCACTCGCATGGTATTCGTGTATGTGCACGCCGGCCGCCAGCAGATCACCATACAGAGCACGCGAGGCGGCCTGAAAAAAGGGGTGATCTGTTTGTCCCTGCACCAGCAGGCTGACCCGCACGCCGCGCGCCGCGGCTTTTTTAAGCAGCTTGCGAAACCGTCGACCCGGCAGGAAATAGGCGCTGGCAATCAGGATGTCCTCACGGGCCAGTGCCAGTGCGGCCAGATAATTGCGTTCGATATCCCGCCTGTGGGCGAAATTATTTCGCACCACATAGGCGGCTCGTACCCGACCATCGGTGGGCCAGGTAGGCACCATGCCGGGCTGGCGCTTCCATCGCCGCAACTGGGACAAGGCCACCAACCGCCACAAGCGGCGCACATCGGGATAAATACGCGCCAGCAGCGGGCCTTGCACTTCGACGCAAAAATCCAGCCGGGGTGCATCAAACCGGATGGGCTCAAAATCGTCGATCAGATTCATCCCGCCCACAAAGGCAATCCGCGCATCGACGACAGCCAGTTTTCGATGCAGCCGCCGCAGACTGTGCAAGTTGGTCAACCCACCCATCACCAGCGGCCGATAGACCAATACGCTGACACCCGATTTTTCAAGCGTGTGCCGCCAGCTGGCCGGCCATTCTCTCGATCCCACGCCATCGATCAGAACGTTGACCTGTACGCCGCGCTGCGCGGCACGTATGAGCGCGTCACGTATTGTTTCCGCGCTGGGATCGGCATTAAACATGTAGGTTTCAAGATGCACTTCGTTTTGCGCCGCATCAATGGCCGCAATCAGTGCAGGAAAAAATTCATTGCCGCTTTGCAACAAGCGTAAGCGGTTGCCGGCAAGCAGCTCGGCCAGGCTGGACACGCTTTTTTTCCAGCGTGGGCGTATGGCCATCAAGCCAGACTAAGTTTGGCCGATAGCGCCGCGTGGTCTGAAATGCGATGCCAGGCATCGCCTGTATGGACATGGGCGGACTGGATGTTAAATCGCCGCACATAAATCCGGTCAAGCTGAAACATCGGCAGGATGGAGGGGTAACTGCGCGCTGATTTGCCGTGATGGGTTTCAAACACTTCGGACAAACCCAGTTCATCTTCGAAATATCGGCCTGCACGCACGAGCCAGTCATTAAAGTCGCCCGCCAAAATCAACGGTGCGTCGTCAGGCACCATGGCGCGCACCCGTGCAACAATCATCGCCAGCTGACGCTTGCGCCCGCGTTCGGTCAAACCCAGATGAACATTGATACAGTGCACCGGCCCTACCACGCCTGGCACCTCGATTACGCAATGCAGCATGCCACGGCTTTCATAGCCATGCGCCGAAATATCCTCGTTTTCCCAGGACACAATCTTGTAGCGCGACAAAATGGCATTGCCGTGGTGGCCCGTGTCATAAATGCAATTTTTGCCATAAGCGAAATCGGTATAGACATGACCCGCCAAAAACTCGTGTTGCGGTAGCCCCGGCCAGTGTTGAAAACGGCTCGCCCG
Source organism: Thiobacillus sp. (assembly GCA_036568265.1). Taxonomy (GTDB): domain Bacteria; phylum Pseudomonadota; class Gammaproteobacteria; order Burkholderiales; family Thiobacillaceae; genus Thiobacillus. The sequence continues at coordinate 34,702 of DATCSW010000020.1, read as the reverse complement.
CAATCCATGGCTGCCCTGCACTTCCTGCAGGAATACGATATCGGTACCCAGGCTGCCCAAACGTTCGCGCAACTCATGCACCGTCAGTCGCCGGTTAAATTGCGACAAGCCTTTATGCATGTTGTAGCTGGCGATGTGTAGCAGCGCACTCATCGAATCATTATAAACGCGTGGCCAACAGGCGAATGGCTGCGGCATTGCTAGGGGAAAAGCAGCGCGCGGCCGCCTCTTTATGATCCAACCATATGAACCTCAAGTGCTCTCGCGGCGCAAGTGTGACAGGTTGGCGGGCTGGCAATCTCAAACCAAACACATACTCAGTGTTGTGAGTCACGCCCGGCGCGTAGCGATGGCGCCAGCGCTCATAGATTTCGTAACGGGTTTCAATGTCCCAGGGCATCAACTCAAACCGACTGGCATCCAGCCCAGTTTCCTCACGCACCTCGCGAATCGCGGTTTGCTCGAGCGTTTCACCTTCATCCTGCGAACCGGTAACCGACTGCCAGAAGCCTGGCGCGTCGGCGCGTTCCATCAGCAACACCTGGCCCTCAGCTGTGTAAATCACGACCAGAACTGAGACGGGACACTTGTATGCAGTCAAACGATGCGCGCGTTCAGTGGCGTGCCCGTCGTCATGATTGCGATCAGGCGGTCGATATTGGGATGCTTGCCGGGATGCAGCGTGGCGTCTTCCGTATGCTCGGCAAAAATCGCCAGGCCATCGGCCGCTGCTTCGACGTGGATCGCGCCGTATTTTTGGGCGAGGTGGGCATACACTCGAAACGAACCTGCGGTACCAGGCGCATCGGCAATCGAGGCCACTTCAGTCCCCGCCGCATCGGTCAGCACAATCTGCTCGCCAGCGAATTCCGGCAGGGTTTTCAGCGTATCGGCAAACGTCATTCGGCTGCCTTGGCCGCTGCGGCCGTGTTGCGCAGCTTGATATGCAGCTCGCGCAATTGCTTTTCATCGACCACGTTGGGTGCATTGGTCATCAGGCATGAAGCACGCTGGGTTTTGGGGAACGCGATCACGTCACGGATCGACTCAGCGCCTGCCATCAGCGTGACCAGGCGATCGAGACCAAACGCCAGACCGCCGTGCGGCGGCGCGCCGTATTGCAGCGCGTCGAGCAGGAAGCCGAATTTCTCGCGGCGTTCTTCCTCGCCGATGTTCAGCGCGGCGAACACTTTTTCCTGCACATTCTGTTTGTGGATACGCACCGAGCCGCCGCCCACTTCCCAGCCGTTCAGCACCATATCGTAGGCCTTGGACAGACACTTGCCGGGATCGGTGGCGAGCCAGTCTTCATGGCCGTCTTTCGGCGCGGTGAAAGGGTGGTGCAACGCGTCCCAGCGGTTTTCGTCTTCGTTGAATTCGAACATCGGGAAATCGACCACCCACAGCGGGGCCCAGGCGCGGCCGTCGAGGTGATTCTTCTCGTGGCCAATCTTGAGGCGCAGTGCGCCGAGCGCATCGTTCACCACTTTGGCTTTGTCCGCGCCAAAGAAGATCAGGTCGCCATTTTGCGCGCCAGTGCGCTGCATCACTGCAGCCAGCGAGGCTTCAGACAGGTTCTTGACGATGGGCGATTGCAGGCCGGTTTCGTTCAGCTGCGCCACGTCGTTGACCTTGATATAGGCCAACCCTTTGGCGCCGTAAATTTTGACAAACTCGGTGTAAGTATCGATTTCACTGCGGCTGAGCGAGGCGCCACCGGGAATGCGCAGCGCGGCCACGCGGCCTTTGGCATCATTGGCCGGGCCGGAAAACACCTTGAACGCGACGTCCTTCATCGCATCGCCGACGTCGACGATTTCCAGCGTCACCCGCATGTCGGGCTTATCGGAGCCGTAGCGGTTGATCGCCTCGTGATACGTCATGCGCGGGAAGGCCGCAGACAGGTCAACGTCCTGCGCCTTTTTCATCATGTCGCGGATCATGCCTTCGACCAGCTCCATGATGGCTTCTTCGCCCAGAAACGAGGTTTCCAGGTCAACCTGAGTGAATTCGGGTTGACGATCCGCGCGCAGATCTTCGTCGCGGAAGCATTTGGTGAGCTGGAAATAACGGTCGTAGCCGGCCACCATCAGTAGCTGCTTGAACAGTTGCGGCGACTGCGGCAGCGCGTAGAACATGCCGTCATGCACGCGGCTCGGCACCAGGTAATCGCGCGCGCCTTCGGGGGTGGAACGCGTCAGCATCGGCGTTTCGATTTCCAGGAAGCCGTTGACGTCGAGGTAATCGCGCATGATCTTGGAAACGCGATATCGCAGGCGCATGTTCTTCTGCATCGGCTCGCGACGCAGGTCGAGGTAGCGGTATTGCAGGCGGATGTTCTCGTTGATGGTGTCGTCGTCGATCTGGAACGGCGGCGTCAGCGAAGGGTTCAGCACTTCGAGCTTCTTGGTCAGCATCTCGACCATGCCGGTGGGCATGTTGGGGTTCTCGGTGCCGGCGGGACGGGCGCGCACCAGGCCTTCGATCTTCAGTACGAACTCGGAACGCACGTCCTCGGCCAGCTTGAACGCTTCCGGCGTATCGGGATCGATCACCACCTGCATCATGCCCTCGCGATCGCGCAGGTCGATGAAAATGACGCCGCCATGATCGCGCCGACGGTGCGCCCAGCCGCACAGGGTCACGGTATTGCCGATATCGGCGGCGGAAACGCCACCACAGTAATGAGTACGCATGCGTTCTTTCCTAATTAATCCTATTGCGTTCCGGAACGGGCCTCGCCTGAGGCCACCCCCATCGAAACGATGTATTTCAACGCGCGGTCAACCGACACATCCAGCTCAATGACCTCGCTCTTTTTCACGAAAAAATAAAATCCATTGACCGGGCTGGGCGCTGTGGGAATAAACACCGCCACGTACTCATCGGACAAGCAACTCGCCACTTCTTCCGGCATATTGGTCTGAAAGGCCATCGACCAGGCTTGCGGATGCGGATAACGCACCAGTAAAACCTTGCGAAAAGCATGTCCGCTACCCGACAACAAGGTATCGGATACTTGCTTGACACTGCTATAAATAGTTTTAACGACAGGAATGCGGATGAGCTGCCGCTCCCAGAAGTCGAGAATTTTCTGGCCAAAAAAATTGGCGCCAAACATACCGGTCAGCACGATCACCAGCAAGGTCAGTATCACACCCAGGCCGGGTATCCGCACACCCAGCCAGGCCTGAGGCAGCCATTCCGCGGGCAATACGTGCAGCGTCTGATCCATGGTACCGATCAACAGATCGAGCACCCATAGGGTAATCCCGAGGGGAATCCATATCAGCAAGCCGGTAATCAAATAGCGCTTCATAGCAAACGGTAAAGCTCAAACGGGAAACGGGCGGCCAGACACCGCCCGCTTCCCGGTCAAACAAGTGTGATCAGTTACTGGTGGCCGGGCCGGCCGCTGTATCGCAGGCTGGCGCAGGCGAGTCGGTTTTAGCCTCAGCCGGCTTGTTGCCACCCTTGAAATCGGTGGCGTACCAACCTGTTCCCTTGAGCGCAAACCCCGGGGCCGTCATTTGCTTGGTATATTGCGCCTCGCCACAAGAAGGACAAGTCGTCAGCTGCGAGTCAGACACCTTTTGCATTTCATCTTGCGCAAAGCCGCAAGACGTACATTTGTAGGCATAAATCGGCATGGAAATTCCCCGACAATCAATAAGTTGCGGAATTATACCGAAAGAGCCGGTACAAGTACCCAATATAGCCGGGCACAAGCATCCCGTCTTGCAAGCTTTCAGGCACGCCGTTGGGTCTCACTCCAACAGCAGGCCAGGCGCACGAACAGCGCACACAAGCTACCAGCTGAAACCCAGGCTGCCATATACGCGGCGGCTGAAGATATTGGTATCGCGAAACTCATAATAATCCTGGCCCAGGTTCTGGCCCACGACCGCTGCTTCAACCTCGGTACCCTGCCATTTGAAACGACGCGCCAAACGTACATCCACCCGTGTAAAGGCTGGCGTCGTATCCCCTTCAGTCAGCCACTTTTGCGGATCGCTACGCTGCACAAACATGCTGGTTTCCCACCCATTGCCCAGCTGATAATTGGCAAGCAACCCCCAGTTGATCCGTGGCGCGGACAAGGGAATATCTTTTTTAAAGCTTTTGTCCTGGGCGCTGGTCGTCAGGAATACCCGGGCGTAGCGGGCGCTCACATCCAGGTTGCGGACAGGCCGCCAACGAAGCTGAATTTCACCGCCATGCGCGTCAACCGAACCCAGATTGGCTGCCGTAAAAACCTTGGGTTGGAACGACCCGGCCACATCGGCCGCGGATGATCGAATCTGGCCAATAAAATCGTCAATCTGGTCGCGGTATAGCCGTAAATCGATTTCCAGATTGGCCGGACGCCATTTTCCGACATAGCCAATTTCGCGCGACAGGATCCGTTCCGATTTCAATCCACCCGACGGTACCGTCACGATATCGACCACGGCACCCGATGTATTGACCAGTACTTGGTTGCCCTTTTCCTCGAAAAAAGTAGGTGAGCGGTATGCCCGCGAAACGCCCACGCGTACCACGTGGTCCGGCGCCAGCGTAAAATTGGCTGCCAGCCGCGGGGAAATATCCGTCCCGGTGAAGTAATGGTGCTCCAGCATGGCCCCACCCTGCAGCAATACACGCTCATGGGGGCGCCATTCCAGATTGGCGTATGCACGCGCGATTTCACCCCGCATGGTTTGATTGGATGCGTAGTTCTGGGGACTTTTAACCGATTCCTGCCACAGTTCGCCGCCCCATACTGCCCGCAATGTGGGCAACCATTGTTCGTTGACTTGCAGGTCGATGCTGGTTCGCGACTGCTCCAGGCTGTTGTCCACATTCAGCACGCCATTGAAAGGCACCGCAAAAGTCGGTGCAGTCAGGACGAGAGGCACATGCTCTCCAGCCTTGAACCGATCCTGCGTATGCGTCAACTGGACCCGCCATTCACGCTGTGCCGATTCCACTTTGTGATAAGCGAGTTGCAGGTAATACCCATTTGTATCCTGCTCCCTGGGCTCGAGCGCGGAGCGCGGGTCTGCTGTGCGGCCCCCCGCGCGCCAATCACCCTGCGACAATCCGAACTGAGCCATGACATCCGCATCCGCTGCCAGCTGCCAATCCATGCGCCCATTCACGAAATAGTTCTTGCTGGCTTCAAAATACTGGCCATTCGCATTGCTGGCCGCCGATTTATGCGTCACATCCCGCTCAAACCGATCCCGCTGCTGGGCTGACGCGGTGAGGCGGTAACGTACATCCTGATTTCCCCCTCCCCGGCGAACCGTCAAACCCCGCATATTCTGCTCGCCCACCTGCATCGACACCGAGTCGCCCGCCACCTGGGCAGCGGTTTTGGTAATGATATTGATGACCGCCGCAAAAGCGTTGGCGCCATAAGTTGAGGCATTGGGCCCACGAACCACTTCAATGCGCTCAATATCCTCGATTGCAAGCGGCAAACTCGACCAGTTCACCGCACCATAATGCGGGCTGTAAATCGAGCGTCCATCGACCAGTACCTGAAAGCGGCGCGTGTAAGCATCGCCCAGGCCATGGTAGCCCGCTGCCCAGGTGTTATCGCGCGTATAGGCCACTGAAAATCCGGGAACCAACCGTAGTAAATCGGGGATATCACGAAAACCCGATGCGCGGATCATGGCACGGTCGATCACCGTGACCGCCGCCGGCGCTTCAGTCACAGACTGGGATAGACGCGACACTGACAGCACCACTGGCAGTTCATCCAGAAAATCGGTTTCACTCACAGCCGCCAACGACAAACCCGGCACAAGCCATAATCCGCCCAACAGGCGTTGCATAACGACCCGACAGAAGAGGGGGGACAGAAAGTATTTCAAGGGTGTTTGCTACCGCTCACGGTGCCCGCATCGTTCGTCATTATTGATTGCATTCAACCCATTACGGTCAATGCCGGACGCGAGTTTAGCGTTCGGCCGAAAAACGGCCTAATTCAGCCGAGCGACTTGATTTACCAACCCAAACTCACACTGCCATACACCCGTCTGCTGAAAGTATTGGTATCACGAAATTCCTGATAGTCATTGCCCAGGTTCTGCCCCACGATGGCCGCCTCAACTTCGGTGCCCTGCCACTTCCATCGGCGTGCCAACCGGGCATCGACCCGGGTATAAGCCTGTGTCACATCACCGTCACCCAGCCATTTCATGCGACCGCTACGGTAAACCCCCACACTGGCATTCCAGCCATGTCCCAGGTTATAACGGCCGAGCAGACTGAAGGTGTTTCGGGGGGCCGATTCGGGTAAATCGGGATCGGCGATATTGCCGCTAGCTGCAATGAACACACGCGAAAACTGTGCTGACAATCGAAGCACGGAAAAGGGCTGCCAGTTCAACTGCACATCGCCCCCCCGCACATCGAGCCCCCCGCCGTTTAAAGTTTGACGTGCGCTCCCAGCCCCCGCCCCGGATACCAACTCCGTTCCCGGCGGCAAGGAGATCTTCGTGCTACCAATATAACGCGCCACTTTGTCATGAAACAGTTTGGCATCCAGCTGCATATGCCAGGGCTTGTATTGGCCCACATAACCCATTTCGTATGAGCGAATGCGCTCAGGTTGCAGGGTATTTCGTCCAATCCCGATCACATCAACAGCCTGTCCGGTGGTGCTGCGGTAAACGTAATGGCCGTCCTGCTCCAGAAAAGTCGGCGTTCGATAGGCTTGTGATATGTTGAGCCGCAACGTATGACCCGGCGCCAGATCGTAGTTCAGCGCCACCCGCGGCGACACATCAAGCCCGGTGTGGCCATCGTGCTCCAGCATCACGCCGCCATGCAGTAACAAATCAGGGCGGGCGCGCCATTCCAGATTGGCATTCACCCGGCTCAACATGTTTGTCAACGTATTCCGGGTATCGAAATACAATTGGCTTTGCACCGTTTCCTGCCGCAATTCGGCGCCCCATGCCATACGCAAATTGGCAGTCAACCGATGATTGGCCTGCAGTTCGAGGCTGCTACGGGTTTGCAACGTATCCTGATCGCCCACGATCGTCAGACCCGGCTGGGACAGGCTGACCGAAGCATCGAGCTTGTGACGGCTATGATAAAACTGAAGTGACCATTCACTATCTGCATTCTGCTGACGGCGGAATTTGAGCTGGACATACTGATTGCCCAGGTTTTGCTGCCGAGGCTCCAGCGCATGGTCGGATTTGGGCGGGGCATACAGGCGGCCCGACTGCCAATCGCCTTCGCTGGCGCCAAACTGAGCTGACACCTCATCCGTGGTCGACAGTCGATAGTCCAGCCGACCATTCAGAAAATACGTCTGCGTTTCCTCAAACAACTTGCCTGGCGTGGTGCCATCGACTATATCCGTCTCGAATCGGTCCCGATTCTGCGCGGAAAAGGTCAATCGATATTTCAGCTTGCCCTGGCCGCCGCCATGACGCGCCGTCAGCCCCGCCATACCCTGCTCGCCATACTGCGCAGACACAAACGTGCCCGGCACTTGCGAAGCATGCTTGGTAATGATGTTGATGACAGCAAAAAAGGCATTGGCGCCAAACGTGGCCGCGTTAGGTCCCCGCACCACCTCAATACGCTCAATGTCGTCTATCGACAGCGGTAACTCCTGCCAATGCACCGCGCCAAAAGCTGCGCTATAAATCGAGCGGCCATCGACCAGCACTTGCAGCCGACGCGAAAAGGCATCGGCCATGCCGTGGTATCCCACTGCCCAGGTGTTGTCGCGCGTATAGGCCACCGAAAAACCCGGGACCAAACGCAGCAAATCGGGAATGTCGCGAAAACCCGATGCCAGAATCATGTCCCGGTCGATCACGCTGACTGCAGCAGGTGCTTCATTCACAGGCTGGGATAAGCGTGAAACCGACAACACGACCGGCAGGTCGCCCAGAAAGTCAGCTTCCGTCACGGCGGCCCATGTCGGCGCAGCGCTCGACGCCATGCTTAACATGGAAAGCACTCGAACCCACCCCATATAGGTCAGTCGAGTAACCATCATGTCTAGCTGTCGGCGTGCCAACTGCACAGCTTCCTTCCGCCCGACCCAACTCGGGTGAGCCAGCTTGTTTGCGTAAGTCTTTCAGCCCACGAAGCGTGGCAAACCATGGTCAGAACGGAATATCGTCGTCCATATCGTCAAATCCGCTGCTAGCCGGGCGTTGAGCTGGCGCCTGGGCCGGCGCTTTGCTAGGCTGGCTGCGCTGCTGCGGCGCGGACTGGTCCATGCCATCATCCATGTCGGCCATGCCACCGCCGCCGCTCCGGCCGCCCAGCATTTGCATACGATCGCCGCGAATTTCGGTTGCGTATTTCTCGATACCATCCTTGTCGGTGTACTTGCGGGTGCGGATCGAACCTTCAACATAAACCTGGCCGCCCTTTTTCAAGTATTGCCCACACACTTCTGCAGTACGACCAAAGAAGCTGACGCGATGCCATTCGGTTTGCTCGACCATTTCGCCCTGCTTGTTCTTAAACTTGTCGGTGGTGGCAATGGCCAGATTGGCGACGGCTTCTCCGCTGGGCAAATAACGCATTTCAGGGTCGCGCCCCAGGTTGCCGACCAGTATGACTTTGTTGACGGATGCCATGTTTTCCCCCGAATTAAAATTGAATGACTTGATTTTGTCGTGTGGCAGATTCTATCAGCCTGGCCGGCCGGGCCATCAAATCGACGCTGTTTCGAGCAGGCTGCGCGCACCCGCTTCGTCCCAGCCCTTGATGCTGACTTTGAGCATGGCCACGCCTTCTTCGGCCAGTACCACCGCCTCGACCACCCCGGCCACCCCGGCCAGTTGCATCTTCAGCAAGGCGGCCTGGTCTTCCGGCATCACCCCTACATGAAACATGCGGGTCTTGATCGCAGGCGGAGGCTTCATCGATAGCGAAACCACCAGCCAGATCGCCATCAGCACTACGCAAAATATGAACACCACCTGAAAACCATAATGCTGCGCCAGCCAGCCGCCAAACACCCCGCCGAAAAACAGGCCCAGCGCTTGTGAGGTGTTATATACGCCCATGGCCGTGCCTTTGGCCGACACCGGTGCCAACTTGGAAATCAGTGAAGGCAGGCTGGCTTCCAGCAGATTGAACGCCACAAAGTAGAAAAATAGCGCCCAGATAATGCCCCACAAATGATTAATGCCCACGGCCAGGCCCATCTGCGCGAATAGCATCAGTGCCACTGCCCCAATGAACACGGGCTTCATCTGGCCATACTTCTCGCCATAGATGATGGCGGGCACCATCAACACGAATGATCCCAGCAGGACCGGCAGGTAGACCGCCCAATGGTGGTCGACGGCGAGGCCGCTGTTCTTGAGCGCCACCGGCACGACTACGAACATCGCCATCTGCGCGGCATGCAAGGAAAATATCCCGAAGTTGAGGCGCCGCAACTGGGTGTCCTGCAAGACATCTTTCAGGCGTGCCGGGTTGGCCTGGGCATCGGCGTGAAAACGACTGTCTGCTGGATCGGGCACCCAGGATCGCACCACCCATATTGCGCCCAGCGCCAGAATACCGGTCAGCGCAAACAGGCCCGGCACGCCTATGATGCGATTCAGTGCGGGTCCGGCCACCAGTGATACGGCAAACACCACACCGATGGTCGAGCCGATGACCGCCATCGCTTTGGTGCGGTGTTCTTCGCGGGTGAGGTCGGCCAACATGGCGGTGACTGCAGCTGAAATCGCGCCGGCGCCCTGCAATGCGCGGCCGAATATCGTCCAGTAAATATCGGTGGCCGTCGCTGCGACGAAACTGCCGATGGCAAACACGATGAGACCGAAAATGATGACCTTTTTACGGCCAATGCGGTCGGACGCCATGCCGAAGGGAATCATGAAGAGGGCCTGAGTCAGGCCATACATGCCGAGCGCCAGGCCAACCAGCGTGTGGTTATTACCGCCCGGCAGGTGTTCTGCATACAGCGCGAACACCGGCAGGATCAGAAACATACCCAACATGCGGAGACCGAAAATCGCCGCCAAGCCCGATGTGGCACGCTTTTCGGCGCGGGTCATGCTTTCGGACAGATCGAGTTGAGCCACTGCAAAGTTCGGCGGATTCAGGAAGTCCGTTATATTAGCAGGTTGCGAATCACGCCCCCGCACCCAAACAATGGAATTTATCCGCATCCGTGGCGCCCGCACCCACAACCTGAAAAACGTCAACCTTGACCTGCCACGCAACAAGCTGGTGGTGATTACGGGGCTGTCGGGTTCAGGCAAATCGTCGCTGGCATTCGATACGCTCTACGCTGAAGGTCAACGCCGCTATGTCGAGTCGCTGTCGGCCTACGCGCGGCAATTCTTGCAGTTGATGGAAAAACCCGATGTCGACCTGATCGAAGGGCTGAGCCCTGCGATTTCCATCGAGCAAAAAGCCACCAGCCACAACCCCCGCTCGACCGTGGGCACCGTCACCGAGATCCACGACTACCTGCGCCTGCTCTATGCTCGCGTCGGCGACCCGCAGTGCCCGGAGCACGCCCTCACCCTGGCGGCGCAAACCGTGTCGCAAATGGTCGATGCCGTGCTGGCGCTGCCGGAAGACACCAAGCTGATGATCATGGCGCCGCTGGTCGTGGGCCGCAAGGGCGAAAACCTCGAACTGTTCGCCGAACTGCGCGCACAGGGTTTCGTACGGGTGCGCGTCGATGGCAAGGTATGCGAAATCGACGCCGTGCCCAAGCTCGACAAGAACAAGAAGCACACCATCGAAGTGGTGGTCGACCGCCTGAAAGTGCGCGCCGACGCCAAGCAACGGTTGGCCGAGAGCTTCGAAACCGCGCTGCGCCACGCCGACGGCCGCGCGCTGGCGGTGGAAATGGATAGCGAGAAAGAGCATCTGTTCTCGGCCAAATTCGCCTGCCCGGTGTGCAGTTATTCGCTGCCCGAACTTGAGCCACGCCTGTTCTCGTTCAACAACCCGATGGGCGCCTGCCCGACCTGTGACGGCCTCGGCCAGATCACCTTCTTCGATCCCGACCGCGTGGTGGCATTTCCGCATCTCTCGCTGTCCAGCGGCGCGATCAAGGGCTGGGACAAGCGCAACCAGTTTTTCTTCATGATGCTGCAAAGTCTGGCGATGCATTACGGCTTCGATCTCGACACGCCATGGGAATCGTTGCCCGAGCGCATACAGAATGTGCTGCTGAATGGCAGTGGCAAGGAAGCGATCGCATTCCAGACGCTGGCACCGCGCGGCGGTTTCACCACCAAGAGCTATCCGTTCGAGGGCGTGCTCGCCAACATGTCGCGTCGTTATCACGAATCGGACTCGATGGCGGTGCGTGAAGAGTTGTCCAAATACCAGAACAACAAGGCCTGCCCTGCCTGCGAGGGCACACGCCTGCGCGAGGAGGCGCGCCACGTGATGGTCGGCGGCATGCCGATTTTCAAGGTCAGTGCGATGCCGCTGAAGCAGGTGTTGGCGTTTTTCGTGGCACTTACGCTTGATGGCCACCGCGCGCAGATCGCCGACAAGATCGTCAAGGAAATCGCTGCGCGCGTCGGCTTTCTCAACAACGTCGGTCTCGATTACCTGTCGCTCGACCGTTCCGCCGATACGCTGTCGGGCGGCGAATCGCAGCGCATCCGTCTGGCTTCGCAGATTGGTTCGGGCCTCACCGGCGTGATGTACGTGCTCGACGAGCCGTCGATCGGTCTGCACCAGCGCGACAACGATCGCCTGCTCGCCACACTCAAGCACCTGCGCGACATCGGCAACTCGGTGCTGGTGGTCGAGCACGACGAAGATGCGATCCGCGCCGCCGACTACGTGGTCGACATGGGGCCGGGCGCCGGCGTGCATGGCGGCGAAGTGGTGGCTGAAGGCACGCCGGAAGAAATTCGTATGAGCGAGAACTCGCTCACCGGCCAGTACTTGTCTGGCCGGCGCTCGATTGCCATCCCCAAGAAGCGCCGTGCGCCAGACCCCGAACGACACCTGGTGCTCACCCAGGCCAGCGGCAACAATCTCAAGAACGTGACGCTGAACCTGCCGCTTGGCTTGTTCGTCTGCGTCACCGGCGTATCCGGTTCGGGCAAATCCACGCTGATCAATGACACCTTGTATGCCGCCGTTGCGCGCCATCTATACGGCTCATCCGCCGAACCGGCACCGCATGACGAAATCCACGGGCTGGAGTTTTTCGACAAGGTGATCAACGTCGACCAGTCGCCGATTGGTCGCACCCCGCGCTCCAACCCAGCGACGTACACCGGCCTGTTCACGCCGATTCGAGAATTGTTTGCCGGCGTGCCCGAAGCGCGTGCGCGCGGTTATGGCCCAGGTCGATTCAGCTTCAACGTCAAGGGCGGCCGCTGCGAAGCCTGCCAGGGCGATGGCGTGATCAAGGTCGAAATGCACTTTCTGCCGGACATTTATGTGCCGTGCGATGTATGCCACAGCGCCCGCTACAACCGCGAAACGCTGGAAGTGCACTACAAGGGCAAGACCATCCGCGACGTGCTCGAAATGACCATCGAAGCGGCGGCCGAATTCTTTGCTGTCGTACCCGTCGTCAAGCGCAAACTGCAAACGCTGATGGATGTCGGTCTTGGCTATATTCGTCTGGGCCAATCCGCCACCACGCTGTCGGGTGGCGAGGCGCAGCGCGTGAAACTGTCATTGGAATTGTCCAAGCGCGACACCGGACGTACGCTCTACATTCTCGACGAGCCGACCACCGGCCTGCATTTCGCCGACATCGATTTGCTGCTGAAAGTTTTGCAGCGTCTGACCGATTCCGGCAACAGCGTGGTCGTCATTGAGCACAACCTGGACGTCATCAAGACCGCCGACTGGCTGATTGACCTGGGCCCTGAAGGCGGTGCCGGCGGCGGCCGCATCATCGCCGAAGGCACGCCGGAAACTGTCGCCGACAACCCGGCCAGCGATACCGGCAAATATCTGCAACCCGTGCTGTCACGGCATTAAACAACGCGCTTCTGATCAACATGGCTGAACCCATCCGTCTGTCCAAACTCATGTCCGAACGCGGGCTCTGCTCACGCCGGGAGGCCGACACTTATATCGAGCGCGGCTGGGTGTTTGTCGATGGCACGCGGATAAGCGAGCTTGGCACCAAGGTGGACCCGAACTGCGTGATCCGACTGGACAACGCCGCCAGCCAGCAGCAACAGCAACGCGTCACCCTGCTGCTACACAAACCCATGGGTTATGTGTCCGGCCAACCCGAGCCGGGTTATCAACCTGCCGTCAACCTCATTCGTGCCGACACGCAGTGGCAGGACGGGCACGCCGGCCTGGCGCTGCACCCGATGCACCTGAAAGGCCTGGCGCCCGCTGGCCGGCTCGATATCGATTCAACCGGCTTGTTGGTGCTCACGCAGGATGGCCGGGTTGCCAAGCAACTCATCGGCGAACATTCCGATATCGAGAAAGAATATCTGGTGCGCGTCGATGGTCATCTGGATGAAAAAAGCCTCGCCTTGCTCAATCACGGTCTTACGCTGGATGGCCGAAAACTGCGGCCCGCCAAGGTTGGCTGGCAGAATGCCGATCAGCTGCGCTTCATTTTGAAAGAAGGCCGCAAGCGCCAGATTCGGCGCATGTGCGAGCTGGTTGGACTGAAGGTGGTGGGGCTCAAACGTGTACGCATCGGCCGTATGCGGCTGGGCGACCTGCCGCCGGGGCAGTGGCGCATGCTGCGCCAGGACGAAAGTTTCTAGCCCCGGCTTTGTAAAAAATCCTGCGAAGGGTTGTTCTCAGGGTATTTTGAGGCTATTAATATAGTTTACGGGTCGTCAGACGCGTAAGTTTTTAATAGATTCAACTACTACAAGGGAGATACCTCATCATGCAATCCAAGTTACTCATCGCACTGTTCGCTGCCCTCGCTCTCACCGCCTGCCAAAAAGCGGAAGAGGCTGCCGCCCCCGCCATGGAACAAGCCCAGGACGCTGCCGGCGCTGCAGTTGACTCAGCAGGTGAGGCCGCCTCCGCAACGGGCGAAGCCATCGGTGAAGCCACCTCTGCCGCGGGTGAAGCCACATCCGATGCCGCTGCATCAGGCGCGAACAAAGTCGAAGAAATGGCCGGCGAAGCCAAAGACGCCGTGACTAAGTAATTTTTCTGCTGCTGCGTAAACGGCCAGGTTTCCCTGGCCGTTTTTATTGGCACCACTGCCTCACCCACGCGGCTTACCGCAGCGCGTTACAATTCGGCCTACCCTCTACTTCCGGCTCCAGCATGCGTATTGTTCTCATCCTGCTTGCCCTGTGGGGCGCACCGTCTTTGGCAGCGCCGACCATCCCGATCAAAACCCAGGCCTTGTCCGAGCTGGCAATCCATCCTCAGCGCGTGGCATCGGCGCAAGTCGTATCGCTCAATCTGGCCAAACTATCGGCTGAGCTCGCGGCACGAATCGACCGCATCGCGGTAGAACCCGGCCAGCGCATTGCCAAGGGTGCCCTCATCGCCCAACTCGATTGCGTCGATATCCAGATCGCCGCACAACGCGCGCAGGCTTCACTCGAATCCGCACAAGCCCGATTGCAACTTGCACAGCAGCAGTTTCAGCGCAACCAGGAACTCGCCACCAAACACTTTATTTCCAGCGCGGCACTCGACGCCCGAAAAACCGATCTGGACATCGCTACAGCCGATGTCAAACTCAACACGGCGGCCCGCGCAGCGGCCCGTCGCGATATAGGCAAGTGTGTTCTGCGCAGCCCTTACCCGGCCATCGTTGAAGCCCGACTGGCGCAAGTAGGTGAACTGGCCAGCCCCGGCACGCCCATCGTCCAGTTGTGGGATACCTCGCGTATGCAGTTGAGCGCTCAAGTCCAACAGGCCGACGCCGAATGGATGAAACAGGCACATCCTGTTTTTGTGAGTCAGGGCCGCGAATATGCGGTGAAACTGTTGCGTATTTCCCCTGCGGTCAACCTCGCCGCCCGCACCCGTGAGGCACGCTTCAGCTTCGGCAAAATAGCGCCCGCGCCTGGCAGCAACGGCGTCCTGCGCTGGCAAGATCCGCGTGCTTTCGTACCTGCCGATTATTTGATCAGCCGCAACCAGCAACTTGGGCTGTTTGTTCTGGAAGGCAAGACTGCGCGCTTCGTGCCGCTGGCCGGTGCACAGGAAGGTCGCCCGGCTCCGGCCAACCTGCCCGGTAACACGCGCCTCATTACAGAAGGCCGGTTTGCCCTGCAGGATGGCATGGTTGTTACCCCGCGCTAAGCTGTCGTACCTGCCCGAATCATGAGTCTCTACGCGCGTTTCATCACGAACCACCCCATGGCCAATGTGTCATTTGCGGTGATTTTGCTGCTCGGGGTGTTGGGTTACATGAACCTGCCGCGTGAGCAGGATCCGGAAATCAATTTCAACTGGCTGATTGTCAGCACGGTTTTGCCGGGCGCTTCGGCCGAGGACGTTGAAAAAAAGGTCACCGACCCGCTGGAAGAAGCGATACGCACCTTGCCCGATATCCGCTTTGTATCCAGTACCAGCCGCGACAATTCATCGATCATTCTGGTCCGGTTTCGCGAAGTGTCTGAACGACAATTCGACAAACATGTGACGGACCTCCGGCGGTTGGTGCAAAACAAGTACAACAGTGATCTTCCGCGTGATGCCAAGGAACCCGACGTTCAGGAGCTCACCACATCGAATGGTTTTCCAACCGCCATGGTGCTGTTGACCGGCCCGGCCTACGACGAGCGCATGCGTCGCACGGCCCGTCAGATCAAGGACGATCTGGAACGGCTACCCGGGGTGGATCGAGTCTTTACCACCGGCCAGGCCGATCCCGAACTCCAGGTGGAATTCTCGCCAGCCGAAGCGGCGGCGCGCGGCATTACGGCTGTGCAAATATCCGACTCGGTCCGGGCCTGGTTCAGCGATACGTTTGCCGGCCGCGCACGCGTCGGCGACGACGACTGGCTGGTGCGCGTTGTCGGTGAAGAAGCCGATGCCAATTACCTGGCTCGGTTGTCCGTACTATCGCCGAAACTGGATGTACCTGTGCCGCTCTCGGCCATGGCAACGGTGACCACGGCGCGGGCACGGGCAGCCAACCTGGCGGCGTCACACGGTCAGCCAGCAGTGTTGTTCGCGATCACCAAAAAGAGCAAGGTCAACACCCTGGGGCTGGTGGCGGATGTCAATCTAGCCATTACCGATCGCACGTCTGCACTGAAACGAAATGGTTTTACGCTGATGTTGCTCGATGACCAGACGGTGCCCACCCAGCAGGCTATCGGCGTGATGGAGATCAACGCGCTGATCGGCTTGCTGGTGGTGTTGGGTCTGTGCTGGCTGTTTTTGGGCAGCCGTCTGGCGCTGCTGGTCAGTCTCGGCATTCCGTTTTCGCTCGCGGGTGTATTTGCAGTGCTGTATGCCTTCGACTTCACATTGAACATTCCCGTATTGCTCGGCATTGTGATTGCGCTCGGCATGCTGGTTGACGATGCGGTGGTGATTACCGAAGCGATTTATTACCGCATCGCCCGAGGCGGTGAAACCCTGACCGCCACGATCGAGGCCATTCGTGAAGTGGGGCTACCCGTGCTGGCGGCGGTATCCACCACGATTGCCGCATTTCTGCCGTTGATGCTGATGCCGGGCATTGTCGGAAAATTCATGCTGCTGGTCCCGCTGGTAGTGACCCTGGCGCTTGCCATCAGCCTGCTCGAAGCCTACTGGATGATGCCCGCGCATGTGGTCGGCCTCAAACTCAATTTCAAACATCCTTCCCGACTGCAGCCGCTGCGCGAACGCCATACCCATACCTTGCGCGTGAAGTACACGCGCCTGCTGATACGTCTGATGCGGCATCCCTGGGTAAGCGCTGTAGTCGTACTTGTGCTATTTGCAGGGGCGGTCACCATGGTGGCCAGCGGCGCGGTGCGCACCCAGTTTTTTGCGTTTGATCCCATCCGCCTGTTCTATGTCAATCTGGACATGCCCAGCGGTACGGCTATCGATGTCACCCTGCGCGAAGCCTCCAGAGTGGAAGCCGTGGCCCGCAAGCATTTACGGGAAGGTGAGGCACGCGGCGTGGTGTCTTATGCCGGCATCAAGTGGACCGACACCGAGCCTTTGTATGGCGAAGCCTATGGCCAGGTCAGCATTTCGCTCAACCCCGGCGGAACCGGCCAGCGTGATGTGACCGAGGTCGTGGAAGCGATGCGGCACGACATTGAATCGATGTCCACGCCCGGCAAATTGTCGTTCACCCAGTTGTCAGGCGGCCCGCCCGCGTCGAAGCCTATCAAACTGCGCCTGCTGGGTGACAATGTGGCGGAGTTACGCGCCGCCACTCAAGTACTCAAACAAGCTGTCAGTAACATGACGGGCACGCGCGATGTCACGGACGACGATCTTCCGGGGCGTCCGCAATTTGTATTGCATCTCAATGCCGAGGCGCTTAAAAATGCCGGCATCGATCCTGCCACAGCCGCTCGCCTGATACGCCTGCACACCGAAGGCGAAATCATCGCCGAGACCCGCAGCCAGGGTGACAAAATCGAGGTGCGGGTGCGCGGCACCACTCCCAACCAAACGGCTGAACAGGGCAACCGCCTGGAAGATATCCAGCAACTGCTGGCGGACCCCATCGCGCTGCCCGGTGGTGGCACCACCACGCTGAGCGCACTGGTTTATTCTGAAACCCGTACTGGCTCAGGCGGCATCAAGCATTACAACATCAAGCGCGCCATCACCATTGAAGCCGACCTCGACAAAACGCAGCTCGATACGATCGAAGCCAACGCAAAAATTGCCGAGCAATGGACCTCGATCAAATCGCGTTATCCCGCCACTCGCATCGACTTTACCGGTGAACTGGACGACATCAACGAAAGCCTCGACGCCATGAAGATGCTATTCCTGCTCGGTGTGGGGCTGATTTACCTCATCCTCGCCGCGCAGTTCCGCTCCTACTGGCAACCGCTGCTGATTTTGCTAACGGTGCCGATGGCGTTTACCGGCGTGGTGTTCGGGCTCTTCATCACACAGAACCCGCTCAGTCTGTACACGCTCTACGGCGTCATCGCGCTCACCGGCATTTCGGTCAATGCCTCCATCGTGCTGATTGATGCGGCCAACACGCGCCTGCAGTCAGGCATGAGCCTGATCCATGCCACGCTCTACGCGGCACGGCGCCGCGTGGTGCCCATCATCATCACGACTGCCACCACAATTGGCGGTCTGTTTTCGCTCGCGGTCGGCCTGGGCGGAAAATCGCTGATCTGGGGCCCGATGGCGGCGAGTCTGGTGTGGGGGCTACTGGTTGCCTCCACCCTCACGCTGTTCACCATGCCGACCCTGTACCGGCTTGCCATGCAGATCGGACCACAAATGCGTGGCGGTCTCGCCCGCAGGCTGAAGCGCGTTCTCGTCCACTAAATCCATGGCCTCCCGATTTAACCCGCGCACGCTATTGCAAGACTCATTTCACGCTGCCGTGGCTGCAGCTGACCCGACACGCATCGTGCCGCATCACCTACCCAAACCGCCACGTGGCCGCACGCTCGTCGTCGGAGGGGGCAAAGCAGCGGCCAGCATGGCAGCAGCGGTCGACGCGCATTGGCCAGCGGATGCGCCATTGTCAGGCCTGGTTGTCACCCGCTATCAACACAGCGTGCCCACTCAACGCATCGAAGTCATTGAGGCCAGCCACCCCTTGCCCGACGGTCGAGGAGAAGCGGCAGCCATCCGCATGCTGGAGATGACCACGGAACTCGGCGCGGATGATTTGTTGCTGGCACTGATTTCAGGCGGGGGATCAAGCTTGCTGGCGGCGCCTGTTGAAGGTGTCACGCTGAAAGAGTTGCGGCAGGTCACCAAGGGCCTGCTGCACGCAGGTGCGACCATCCAGGACATCAACACCGTACGCAAGCATCTCACCCGCCTGTCGGGGGGACGCCTGGCGCAAGCTGCCCGGCATACGCCCATACTGGCCCTCATCATTTCCGATGTCGTCGGTGACGATCCCACCCATATTGCATCCGGCCCCTGTGCGCCTGATCCAACCTCGTGTGCGGATGCGCTCGACTGTCTGCATCAATTTGAGATCCCGCTGCCCACTGGCGTCCAACAATACCTTGAAGGCTGCATTTCGGGTCAGCATGCCGATACGCCCAAGCCGGGCGATGCCTGCTTTGCCCACACGGAAAATCGCATCATCGCGACAGCTCATGACAGCCTGATCGCCGCCCGCCATTTTTTTGAGCAACACGGTATCGAAGCACTGGTCATGTCAGAGCGTGTCCAGGGCGACGCACAAACAGCAGCCCGGCATCATGCTGCGCTGGCCCGTGCTTGCCGCACTCGTCAACCGTTAGCCCTGATTAGCGGTGGCGAAACCACCGTGAGCCTGGCGCCGCAGCATGGGCGCGGCGGACCTAACAGTGAATACTTGCTCGCGCTGGCGCTCGCAATGGAAAGCCACCCCGGCTGGGCGATTGCTTGCGACACGGATGGAATCGATGGCAGTGAGGACAATGCGGGCGCCCTGCTGACGCCAGACACTTTGCGCCGTGCACAGGCCTTGGGCATGCACGCATCCGACTATCTCGCGGCTCACGATAGCCATGGTTTTTTCGCCCGCCTGGGGGATTTGATCCACACCGGCCCCACACGTACCAACGTCAACGATTATCGAGTCCTGCTGCCAGGGCTCGATTGAATACACATTGAGTCAGGGACTAGTTCAAGCGCTGGACCTGAACCGGATCGCCGACCTTCAGCTTAAAGCTTGTCGCCGCACTGCCCCGGTTCACCGCCAGTTCGAGCAAGCCCACACTATTGTTGAACCAGAACCCTTCGCCCTTGCCCACAAAGCCGAAGCTTTCACTATGCTTGAACAACTCACCGGCCGCCATGACCCGCGCATCCTCCGGTACATTGCGCACCCCGACCCATGCATTGCCAAAGTGGTCGATGTAAATCACACGCGACAGATCTTCTGCGTCGAACTCGACCTGGCACTTCTCGATTTTGCTTAATTTGGATTCCGGAAACTCACCCCGCGCGATCTCGGCGGCGATGACTGCGAACACATCACGGCCATGAAAGGTCGGGCTCAGATCATCCGGTTGCCACACAATACGCCACACCAAGGTGTCGGAATTCCGTGCTGCCACAACCGACATCAAGCCATTATCCGGCCCGACATACCAATGCCCCCCCGACATCACAACCACGCCATCGCGTGGCGTACCCACGCCGGGATCAACCACCGCCAGAAAGACGCACCCCGGCTGAAATCCTGGTGCGAATGCCGCCAACAGATGGGCGCCCGCGTGCGGATTGAAGTCAGGCACTTCATGCAGCAAATCAACTACTACATGGCCAGGCGCATGCTCCGCCAGTCGCGCCTTGATTTGTCCCACATACGGGTCCCGCAGTCCAAAATCCGTGAAGAGAACGATCACAGGCCATCTTTCATTATGAGGAGGGCATTCACTATGCCGAGCCTGGCAAACAATCGCAAGTCAGACGGGGGCCAACTGCGACTCAAGCAGACCAATAGAGTGCGCAGACATGAAAAAAGCCGGGATCACCCGGCTTGTTTCATGTCTGTAATAGAAGCTTATTCAGCTTCAACCGCTTCAGTATCTGTTTCAGGACGGTCAACCAGTTCGACCAGTGCCATCGGCGCATTGTCGCCATTCCGGAAACCGTATTTCAAAATACGCAAGTAGCCACCCGGGCGGGTCTTGTAACGCGGTCCGAGTTCACCAAACAATTTGACGACGATGTCGCGATCACGCAGACGATCAAATGCCAGACGATGATTGGCAAGCGAAGGCTCTTTACCCAGCGTAATCAGCGGCTCGACAAAGCGGCGCAGTTCCTTGGCCTTGGGCAGCGTGGTTTTAATGACTTCGTGTTTCAACAGCGACACGGTCATGTTGCGAAACATGGCCAGACGATGGCTGGTGGTACGGTTCAGTTTACGGTTCGATTGACGATGACGCATGGCAACTTCCTTTCAATTGGTATTCTTGGGCTAAGTCACCTGCCAGGGCGACCCGCACTTTATTATGGTGACGTAATGACAACGACTCAATAATTCAGGGGCGCTCAAGACCTGCCGGTGGCCAGTTCTCAAGTTTCATGCCCAGTGACAGGCTCTTCGAAGCCAGCACATCCTTGATTTCGTTCAGCGACTTGCGGCCCAGGTTAGGCGTACGCAGCAGTTCGGACTCCGAACGCTGAATCAGGTCACCGATGAAATAGATATTCTCGGCCTTCAGGCAGTTCGCAGAACGTACCGTCAGTTCCAGATCGTCCACCGGACGCAGCAGCAATGGATCAACCTGCGGCGAGCGTGGCGATTCAGATTCAGCAGGCGTGCCTTCCAGATCGGCAAAGACTGACAGCTGATTAACCAAAATACGGGCCGCTGTACGCACAGCCTCTTCCGGCTCAACCACGCCATTGGTTTCAATATCGATCACCAGGCGGTCCAGGTCAGTACGCTGCTCAACGCGAGCGCTCTCAACCGAGTACGAAACACGCCGAACCGGGCTGAACGACGCATCGACCAGGATCGAACCGACTGTACGGGTTTCTTCCGAGACCTTACGCATCGTAGCGGGCTGGTAACCACGGCCACTTTCGACCTTGATCTCCATATCCAGCTTGCCGCCTTTGGTCAGATGGGCAATCACATGATCAGGATTCAGCACTTCCATGTCATGACCCACTTCGATATCGCCGGCAGTGACCACGCCTTCACCAGACTTGGATACTTTCAAAACAGCCTCAGACTTGCCGTGCATCTTGAAAGCAATACCTTTGAGGTTCAACAGGATATCAACGACGTCCTCTTGCACACCCTCAATCGTTGAGTACTCGTGAACCACGCCACTAATGGTGACTTCGGTTGGCGCATAGCCCACCATGGAAGACAACAGAATACGACGAAGTGCGTTTCCGAGCGTGTGGCCGTAGCCACGCTCGAAAGGCTCCATAATGACTTTTGCAGACAGTGGGGAGGCACGATCTACCTCAACAATTCGCGGCTTGAGAAATTCTGTAGCGCTTTGCATAGAGTGCAATTCCTTAAAGACTGACCCGACTTGTTTACTTATTTGGAGTACAGCTCGACAACAAGCGACTCATTGATTGTCGATGGTAGTTCTGAGCGTAGCGGAGCGGCCTTGTATGTACCTTTGAGCGCCTTGGCATCCACCTCGACCCACTCAGGGTAACCACGCGCGGCTGCGGCTTCGGCTGCTGCCTTGACCCGCAAATGCGCTTTGGCTTTTTCAGACACTTCAACCACGTCACCTGCGCGAACCTGGTATGACGGGATATTGACCCGGCGACCATTTACCAAAATACCGTTGTGACGGAGTACTTGACGCGCTTCGGTACGCGAAGCACCAAAACCCATCCGGTAGCACACCGAATCCAGGCGTGACTCCAGCATGGACAACAGGTTTTCACCGGTTACCCCTTTGCGGCTGTCAGCCTTTTTATACGTCAAGCGGAACTGGCCTTCTAATACGCCATAGATACGGCGGATTTTCTGCTTTTCACGCAGCTGAACGCCATAGCCTGACAGACGTGCACCGCTTTTCTGGCCATGCTGACCAGGTGCATACGGACGACGCTCAATTGCACATTTGTCAGTGAAACATTTTTCGCCCTTCAGGAAGAGCTTCTCACCTTCACGGCGACACTGACGGCACTTGGGATCAAGATTACGAGCCATGATTTACCCTTGAATTAGATACGACGCTTTTTGGAAGGACGGCAACCGTTGTGCGGAATCGGGGTGACATCCGAGATCGCAACGATCTTGAATCCCAGCGCATTCAATGCACGTACGGTGGAATCACGCCCGGGGCCAGGGCCCTTGATGCGTACTTCCAGGTTTTTGACGCCACATTCCTGTGCCATCTTGCCTGCGTTTTCAGCTGCAACCTGCGCTGCAAACGGTGTGGATTTGCGCGAACCCTTAAAGCCCGCCCCACCTGCGGTTGCCCACGACAAGGCATTGCCCTGGCGGTCGGTAATCGTCACGATGGTGTTGTTGAACGAAGCATGAATGTGCGCAATGCCTTCAGCGACATTCTTCTTGACCTTTTTGCGCACGCGCGTAGCTGGTTTCGTTGCCATGGTTAACCTTTATTTCCTGATGGCCTTGCGCGGGCCCTTACGGGTACGCGCATTGGTACGGGTTCGCTGACCACGTGTCGGTAAACCCTTACGATGACGGAAGCCGCGGTAACAACCGAGATCCATCAAACGCTTGATGTTCATTGTAATTTCACGGCGCAGGTCGCCCTCGACCGTGAACTGAGCCACACCCTCGCGCAAGCGCTCCATTTCCGGCTCGGAGAGATCCTTGATTTTTGCGGCCTGGGCAATGCCCGTAGCCTCGCAAATCTTGCTGGACGTAGTCCTGCCGATGCCAAAAATAGCGGTTAACGCAATAACCGTGTGTTGATGATTAGGGATATTAACCCCAGCTATACGAGCCATTCGCCGAGCTCCGAACGCAAAACATAATATTATAACACGCCGACCCTAATACAGGGGGCACGAAACCGATTCAAATGCGGGCCAATCAGCCCTGACGCTGCTTATGACGCGGATCGTCACAAATCACGCGCACCACACCTTTGCGGCGCACAACCTTGCATTTACGGCACATCTTCTTGACTGAAGCCTGGACTCTCATGGTTCTCTCCATTCACTCAATGACAATGACGTCATTAAAAATTTACTTGGCCCGGAAAACAATCCGGGCTTTGGTTAAATCGTAAGGTGTCAATTCAACTGTCACCTTATCTCCTGGCAAAATCCGGATATAGTGCATCCGCATTTTTCCTGAGATATGACCGAGTAATACATGGCCATTTTCCAGCTTGATTCTAAACGTGGCATTCGGCAGATTTTCCACTACCTCACCCTGCATCTGGATGACGTCTTCCTTAGACATCAGCGCCCAACCAATCCATTCTTAAAATTGGCTTTTTTCAACATCCCCTCGTACTGATGGGACATGGCATATGCCTGTACCTGCGCCATGAAATCCATGGTTACCACCACAATGATCAGCAAGGATGTACCGCCAAAGTAAAAGGGTACATTCCACTTCAAAATCAGAAACTCGGGCAACAAACATACCAAGGTGATGTAGATTGCGCCCACCAGCGTCAGCCGGGTCAAAATCTTGTCGATGTAACGGGCCGTTTGTTCGCCTGGGCGAATACCCGGGACAAATGCGCCGCTTTTCTTCAGGTTATCTGCGGTTTCTTTGGGATTGAACACCAAAGCCGTATAAAAGAAACAGAAGAAAATAATTGCCAACGCATAAAACAATACGTAAACGGGCTGGCCAGGCGACAAGGTCGAACCGATATCTTTCAGCCAACTCATGTTCTCACTGCTGCCAAACCAACCTGCCAGTGTGGCGGGAAACAAAATAATACTCGATGCGAAAATGGGGGGAATCACACCCGCCATATTCAACTTCAGGGGCAAATGCGAGCTTTGGCCGCCCACCACCATCTTACCAACCTGCCGCTTCGCATAATTCACCAGGATCTTGCGTTGGCCACGTTCAACGAACACAACCAAGGCCGTAACCAGTAACACGCCAACAAACAACATCAACACCAGCGGAATCGAGAATGCACCTGTTCTCGTCAATTCAAGTGTTCCGCCTATCGCATGCGGCAATCCTGCGACAATGCCTGCAAAAATAATGATGGATATGCCATTACCCAAACCACGTTCGGTAATCTGCTCACCCAACCACATCAAGAACATCGTGCCGGCTGTCAGTGAACTAACCGCAATCAAACGAAATGCCAGCCCTGGATCCAACACCAAATTCGCTTGTGATTCCAGCGCAATCGAAATGCCTAAAGCCTGAAACACCGCGAGGAACAGCGTTCCATAACGTGTGTACTGGGTAATCTTGCGGCGCCCAGACTCACCCTCTTTTTTAAGCGCTTCGAGCTTCGGTGAAACCGTTGTCATCAGCTGGACAATAATCGAAGCCGAGATGTACGGCATGATGCCCAGTGCAAACAAACTGAATCGCGACAACGCTCCACCCGAGAACATGTTGAACATGCCTAGAATGCCACTTTGCTGAGACTTGAACAGTTGATCCAGCACCAAAGGATCGATGCCCGGAACAGGAATAAAGGTTCCGATGCGATATACGATCAGGGCGCCGAGCAAAAAAATCAGCCGGCGTTTAAGATCGCCAAACTTGTTCAACCCAGTTTTAGGTGTTGCCAAAGCGCGTGTCCTCGCAAACTTACTCGGCGATACTGCCGCCAGCCGCTTCGATCGCAGCACGGGCACCCTTGGTTACAGCAACCCCACGCAATTTAATTGGCTTGTTAATCTCACCCGCCAGATAAATACGCGCGCCCGTAACCGAAGCCTTGATCACGCCCGCCTGCTTCAACACCAACAGATCGATTTCATCGACACCGACCGAGGCCAGTTCGTAAAGGCGAACGCGAGCAGTATCAGCTTTGGTAAGCGAGACAAAGCCCCGCTTAGGCAGGCGGCGCTGCATAGGCATCTGACCGCCCTCAAAGCCGACCTTGTGGAAGCCACCTGAACGCGATTTCTGTCCTTTATGGCCCCGGCCAGCCGTCTTGCCTAGACCCGAACCAATGCCTCGTCCCAATCTACGCTTGTTCTTCTTGGCACCGTCTGCCGGTTTAATAGTATTCAGTTCCATTTAAGCCTCGCACTTCACCAGATAGGCGACTTTGGTAATCATTCCGCGGTTTTCAGGTGTATCCAGCACTTCGACCGTATGATGCATCCGGCGCAGGCCCAAGCCACGGACACAGGCACGATGCGGCGCCTTGGTGCCAATAAGACTTCTGACCAGCGTCACTTTGATTTTTTTCTGCTCGCTCATGACTTACCCCGTGATCTCTTCGACCGACTTGCCACGTTTGGCTGCGATTTCGGATGGCGTCGACATTTTCAACAAACCATCGATGGTTGCGCGAACCACGTTGTAAGGGTTGGTTGAACCCAAACACTTGGCCAGCACGTTCTGAACACCCATCACTTCGAACACGGCGCGCATGGCGCCGCCAGCAATAATACCGGTACCTTCGGAGGCAGGCTGAATCAACACGCGTGATGCGCCGTGCTGACCCACAACAGTGTGATGAAAGGTACCGCTCTTGAGGTTAATCTTAACCAACTTGCGACGCGCTTCTTCCATGGCTTTCTGGACAGCCACCGGCACTTCACGGGATTTACCTTTCCCCATGCCAATTCCGCCATCGCCATCACCAACCACGGTCAATGCTGCAAAACCCATAATCCGACCACCCTTCACCACTTTGGTGACACGGTTGATCGAGATCATTTTTTCGCGCAAACCGTCGCCGCGCTCTTCGTTACTATTAGGTGCTGTACGGGCCATCTGATTTCTGCCTCGTTAAAATGCCAAACCGCCTTCGCGGGCTGCTTCTGCCAAGGCTTTGACACGGCCATGGAATTTGAATCCAGCACGATCGAAAGCCACTTTTTCTATGCCCAAACCCTTGGCTTTCTCAGCCAAACGCTTGCCTACAGCTGCTGCGGCGGCAATATTCCCGCCATTCGGCAGCTGGCCACGCAACTCTTTATCATTGGTCGAGGCGCTGGCCATCACCGTACCACCATCTGCAGAAATAATCTGTGCATAGATGTGGCTATTGGTGCGGAGAATTGCCAGGCGGATCGCCTTGACGGCCGCGATTCTGGCGCGGGTTTTGCGCGCTCTGCGTATCCGTGATTGCTTGGTGTTCATTTTCTGTCCTTAAGCCTTACTTCTTCTTGGTCTCTTTCTTGATCACCACTTCGTCGCTATAACGAATCCCTTTGCCCTTGTAAGGCTCAGGCGGACGATATGAACGTACATCGGCAGCTACCTGCCCAACGACCTGGCGATCAATACCCTTGATCAAAATTTCAGTTTGCGTAGGGGTTTCCACCTTGATTCCCGCCGGCATCTTGTGCACAACAGGATGAGAGAATCCCAACGTCAGATTCAAAGCATCGCCCTGAGCCTGAGCACGATAACCCACGCCCACCAAATTCAGCTTCTTTTCAAAACCTTTGGAAACGCCTTGAACCATATTGTTTACCAGGGCGCGCAGGGTACCTGCCATGGCATTAGCTTGAATGCTTCCGCTGGTTGGCGCAAAAGTCAGCACACCATCTTTCAGGGCAACGGTCACATCAGATGACATGGCCTGGCTCGTGGAACCAAGCGGACCTTTGACGGCAATTGCCGCCCCTAGCGTGACTTCAACACCTTGAGGCAACGTAACAGGATTATTGGCTACACGTGACATATCAGCTCCTTACTTACGCAACCACGCACAGAACTTCGCCACCCACGCCTTTGGCGCGAGCATGGCGGTCTGTCATGACACCACTAGACGTAGATACGATCGCAACGCCAAGTCCATTCATGACTCGCGGCAGATCTTCAGCGCCCTTGTAAACACGGAGACCTGGCTTGCTAATCCGTTCTATACGCTCGATAACCGGGCGACCTGCATAATATTTAAGCTGCAACTCCAGCTCTGGCTTGCCTGTTTCGCCTCGTATTGCAAAGCCGTCGATATAGCCTTCGTCTTGAAGCACTTTGGCAATGGCCACCTTAACCTTCGATGACGGCATGGTAACGACAGCCTTCTCGACGGATTGCGCATTGCGAATGCGGGTCAGCATGTCCGCGATGGGATCACTCATACTCATATCGTTTACCCCTTACCAGCTAGCCTTGACGATGCCAGGGATTTCGCCCCGCATCGCGTACTCACGCAGCTTGCTACGACCCAAACCGAATTTGCTGAACACACCACGCGGGCGCCCAGTCAGTTGGCATCGATTGCGCTGACGGACCGGACTGGCATTACGTGGCAGTTTCTGCAGTGCCTGATATGCCGCCATACGGTCTTCATCGCTGGTGTGCGAATTACTGATTACAGCTTTGATTTCGGCACGCTTGGCTGCATATTTCTTCACCATGCGGGCACGCTTTTCTTCACGATTAATCAAGGATAATTTGGCCATGCCTACCTCAATTCTTGAACGGAAAACTGAATGCAGCAAGCAAGGCGCGAGCTTCTTCATCAGTCTTGGCGGTGGTGGTGATCGTAATATTCATGCCACGCAGCGCATCAATTTTGTCGTACTCAATCTCGGGGAAAATGATCTGTTCCTTGATACCCATGTTGTAGTTACCACGGCCATCAAATGACTTGCCCGACACACCCCTGAAGTCACGCACACGCGGCAAAGCCACTGTAACCAGACGGTCCAGGAATTCGTACATTTGCGCACGACGCAGCGTAACCATGCAACCGACCGGATAATTGTCACGGATCTTAAAGCCAGCAATCGACTTCTTCGACTTGGTTACAACCGGTTTCTGTCCAGCGATCTTCTGCATATCAGAAACCGCATGATCCATTACTTTCTTGTCGGCAACCGCTTCACCCACACCCATATTCAAGGTGATTTTTTGGATGCGCGGCACTTCCATGACGGACTTATAACCAAACTGTTCAACCAGCTTTGGCACCACCGTCCCACGATATAAATCTTGAAAACGCGCCATGATTACCCCTGTGCGTCGACCATTTCGCCATTGGACTTGAACACACGAACTTTGCGGCCGTCCTCCAGCACCTTGTAACCGATACGATCCGCCTTCTGAGTGCCCACATTGAACAGTGCGACATTAGAAGCCTGAATCGGCATCTCTTTTTCAATCACGCCACCTTGAATATTGCGCATGGGATTGGGCTTTTGATGCTTCTTGACGCGATTAACGCCTTCAATCACAAGATGCCCGTCATCCAACACACGCAGCACGGTGCCGCGCTTGCCTTTATCTTTACCGGCCAGGACGATAACCTGATCGCTTTTATGAATACGTGCCATGATTCCCTCTTACAGAACTTCAGGCGCCAGCGAGACGATCTTCATGAACTTCTCGGTACGCAATTCGCGGGTAACCGGCCCAAAAATACGGGTACCGATTGGCTCTAGTTTGTTGTTCAACAGAACGGCCGCATTACCATCAAAACGCACGAGCGAACCATCAGGACGACGAACACCCTTGGCTGTGCGCACGACAACAGCATTGTAGACATCACCCTTTTTGACCCGGCCACGTGGCGCAGCATCCTTGATGGTGACTTTGATAATATCGCCCACACTCGCATAGCGGCGATGACTACCACCCAACACCTTGATGCACATAACCGAACGTGCACCTGTATTATCTGCTACGTCCAAAACGGACTGCATCTGAATCATTTAATTGCCTCCAACTTAATCCACCCGTCCTTAACACACTCGAGGGGTGGCCAGTTTTGGATCCCGTTCGGGAGAAACCTGCAAACAAAGCAGGATTGTTTGAGTCAGCGAACCGGATACCACACAACCGGCTCACCAACCGGAAAACCCAGCACTATACCGGGCCTTACTAACCTTTGCAAGACTTAAACGCGCGCACGTACAAGAAGTTTGCTAACAGCCCAAGCCTTGGTGCGCGAAATCTTGCGTGACTCTTCGATTTGAACCATATCGCCCTCATGAAACTCGTTGTTTTCATCATGAGCATGGTATTTTCTGGACAACCGGATGACCTTGCCAATCAGCGGGTGCTTGACACGGCGCTCAACCAGAACGGTCACTGTTTTGTTCATTTTGTCGCTTACCACACGTCCTGTCAGCGTACGAACAGTCTTGTTCACTTCAGTCATGCTTGACCTGCCTTCTCACGCATAATGGTCTTAACCCGGGCAATATCGCGCCGTAGCTTGCCCAAATCCGCAGTTTTCGTCGATTGCTGGGTAGCCACTTGCATACGCAACGCGAAGTGAGCACGCAGCAGGGTTTCTAGTTCCTGCTTCAGTTCTGCGGCATCTTTGCCGCGCATCTCTTTTGTATTCATGATTTAGCTCCCGATCATGCGGGTAACAAAGGTTGTCGCGATCGGCAACTTGGCTGCCGCCAGGCGAAACGCCTCACGGGCAAGCTCTTCATTCACGCCATCCATTTCATAAAGCACTTTTCCTGGCTGAATTTCTGCCACGTAGTATTCGGGGGCACCTTTTCCGTTACCCATGCGCACCTCTGCAGGCTTTCGTGAAATCGGCTTGTCTGGGAAAATACGAATCCAGATGCGACCACCCCGTTTGATGTGGCGGGTCATGGCGCGACGCGCAGCTTCAATCTGACGAGCTGTCAGACGGCCGCGACCCACAGCCTTCAGGCCGAAGTCACCAAAACTCACGTCAGCACCACGGGTAGCCAAGCCAGTGTTACGGCCTTTTTGCTCCTTGCGGTATTTTCTTCTAGCTGGCTGCAGCATGTTTCACTCCTGGTTTCTTGCCGCGCTTTTCTTGCTCGACTGCTACGGGCTGCTCACTACGGTCCAGTGCATCACCCTTGTAAACCCACACTTTAATTCCGATGATGCCGTATGTCGTTTTGGCTTCAGAAAATCCATAATCGATTTCGGCACGCAAGGTATGCAATGGTACACGGCCTTCGCGATACCATTCGGTGCGCGCAATCTCGGCACCATTCAAACGACCCGCGCTCATGATCTTGATGCCCTGGGCACCCAGGCGCATTGCATTTTGCATCGCACGCTTCATGGCCCGACGGAACATCACACGCTTTTCAAGCTGCTGGGCAATGCCGTCAGCAATAATTTGAGCATCGGTTTCCGGCTTGCGAACTTCTTCAATATTGACATGAACCGGTACCGACATCAGGCGCGCCAACTCACTACGCAGCACTTCGATGTCTTCACCTTTCTTGCCGATGACCACACCTGGGCGCCCACTAAAAATAGTGATACGCGCATTTTTCGCCGGGCGCTCGATCAACACCTTTGAAACCGACGCGTGGGCCAGTTTTTTCTTAAGGTAATCACGAACCTTAATGTCTTCCAGCAGCATGGTGGAGAAATTTTTATTGGAGCCGTACCACTTTGCCGTCCAGATACGCTGAATGCCAAGGCGGAAACCAATTGGATGTATTTTTTGTCCCATAGCGCTTCCTTAATCCCCAACGGTCACGGTAATGTGACAAGTAGGCTTGCTAATTCGGTTGCCACGGCCTTTGGCACGCGCTGTAAAGCGCTTGAGTACCGTGCCCTGGTCGAGATAAATCGTCTTGACCTTGAGGCTGTCAATATCGGCGCCCTCATTGTGCTCAGCATTGGCAATCGCTGACTCCAACACTTTCTTGATGATCTCCG
Source organism: Thiobacillus sp. (assembly GCA_036568265.1). Taxonomy (GTDB): domain Bacteria; phylum Pseudomonadota; class Gammaproteobacteria; order Burkholderiales; family Thiobacillaceae; genus Thiobacillus. The sequence goes on along the minus strand of DATCSW010000020.1, from coordinate 3,420 downwards.
CGCCCTTTTTAGGGCTGAAGGCCAGAATATTCAACGCCTTTTCAACACGCAGACCACGGATCTGGTCAGCAACCAGGCGGCCTTTCTGGGCGGAGAGACGTGTACCACGCAAAATCGCAGAAACTTCCATCATGCGCTCCTTATTTCTTCGCCTTCTTATCCGCAACGTGACCTTTGAAGGTACGCGTCAGGGAGAATTCGCCCAATTTATGACCAACCATGTTCTCGGTAATGAAAACCGGGACATGCTGGCGACCGTTGTGAACCGCAATCGTCATGCCGATAAAGTCAGGCAAAACAGTTGAACGACGTGACCAGGTCTTAACGGGGCGCTTGTCATTGGAACCACGAATAGTTTCAATTTTTTTAAGTAAATGCCCGTCAACGAATGGGCCTTTTTTAATAGAACGTGCCATATATATCTACCTCAATCAGCGCGCGTTACGGCGGCGGACGATCATGTTGGAGGTGCGCTTGTTGCTGCGTGTGCGATAGCCTTTGGTCGGTGTGCCCCACGGGCTAACCGGATGACGACCCGCCGCGGTTTTACCTTCGCCACCACCATGTGGGTGATCGCACGGGTTCATCACCACACCACGAACAGTCGGACGAATACCACGCCACCGGTTTGCACCCGCTTTACCGATCGAACGCAGGCTGTGCTCTTCGTTACCCACCTCACCCAGGGTTGCGCGACAATCAATGTGCACCTTGCGAATCTCACCCGAACGCAAGCGAAGCTGCGCATAAGAAGCTTCACGCGCCAGCAACTGAACCGACGTCCCAGCCGATCGCGCAATCTGAGCACCCTTGCCCGGCATCATTTCCACACAATGGACCGTACTACCCACCGGGATATTGCGCAGGGGAAGGCAATTACCCGCTTTGATCGGGGCATCCACACCACTCAGTAACTGAGCGCCAGCGGCAATACCACGCGGCGCGATAATGTAGCGGCGCTCGCCATCGGCGTAACACAGCAAGGCCAGATGCGCCGACCGATTGGGATCGTATTCAATGCGCTCAATCTTGGCCGGAATACCATCTTTATTACGACGGAAATCCACAACACGGTAATGCTGTTTGTGGCCACCACCTTTGTGACGTACCGTAATGTGCCCATTGTTATTACGACCCGAACCACGCTTTTGGGGTTCGAGTAGCGCCGCAACCGGTTTACCCTTATGCAGGCCCGCTGTAACAACCTTGACGACCGCGCGGCGGCCGGGTGATGTAGGTTTGACTTTAATCAATGCCATGATGTTCTCCCTTACTGACCGGACGCGAAGTCGATGTCCTGACCCGGCTTAAGGGTGACATACGCCTTCTTCCAGTTGTCACGGCGACCCATGACACGTCCCGAGCGCTTGACCTTGCCCTTGACATTCAGCACTTGCACACCTGTCACTTCAACCTTGAACAGACTGGATACCGCTTCGCCAATCTCTTTCTTGGTTGCGTCAGGCAACACACGAAATACTACTTGATTCAACTTGTCAGCCACGCGCGTGCTCTTTTCGGAGATCACGGGCGCGAGAATGACTTTGAGCAAACGCTCTTGACTGATCGCACCCATCACACCATCTCCTCAAACTGCTTGATCGCCGCTTTGGTGATCAGCACGTTACCGTATTTGACCAGACTCCACGGGTCTGCCTGATGCGGCTCAACCACATATACGTTTGGCAGATTGCGTGAAGACAACCACAAATTGTCATCCACGCTATCGGCAATGATCATGACCTTGCCGTAACCCATCGACTTCAATTTTCCCGCGAGCAGTTTGGTCTTGGGGGAATCAATACCCAAGCTCTCTACCACCTTGAGCTTGCCATCACGGGCAAGCTGCGACAGGATCGTTGCCAAGCCTGCGCGATACATTTTGCGGTTCACTTTGTGGCTGAAATTTTCGTTCGCCTTGTTGGGGTGCGCCAAACCACCTCCGCGCCAGATCGGGCTGGAAGTCCGACCAGCACGGGCACGGCCCGTCCCTTTTTGACGCCAAGGTTTGCGTGTAGACGCGGTCACTTCTGCGCGCGTTTGCTGAGCGCGATTGCCACTACGGGCGTTAGCCTGGAATGCGGTCACAAGCTGATGCACCAGCGCTTCGTTATATTCGCGACCAAAGGTCTCGTCGGAAGCGGACAAGCTGGTGACTTGCTGACCCTGGTCGTTAATGACGGATAAATCCATTAGGCACCCCCTTTCACTGCTGGGCGTACCACGACTTGCCCACCACGCGAACCCGGGACAGCACCCTTGAGCAGGACCAAACCACGCTCAACATCCACCCGCACAACTTCAAGATTCTGCTTGGTGCAGGTGACTGCACCCATATGGCCAGACATCCGCTTACCGGGAAACACACGGCCCGGATCCTGACACATACCAATCGAACCCGGCACATTGTGCGACCGCGAGTTACCGTGCGAATCGCCTTGCGATCTGAAATTATGACGCTTGATCGTGCCCGCAAAGCCTTTGCCCTGGGTTACACCAGTGACATCCACTTTTTGGCCGGCTGCAAATATTTCGACAGACACTGCCGCACCAGCCTGATATTGAGCAGCCTCTTCAGCCGACACACGAAATTCGCGCATCAACTCAGCTGCATCCACACCAGCTTTAGCGAAATGGCCTGCCTGTGCTTTGGTAACACGACTATTGCGGCGAGTGCCATAGGCAACCTGCACAGCGGTATAGCCGTCAATTTCTGACGTGCGCACTTGCGTCACACGATTGTTTGACATTTCCAGCACGGTCACCGGAACGGACGCGCCGCTCTCAGTGAAAATGCGGGTCATGCCGACCTTGCGGCCAACGAGCCCGATACTCATTTTTGTATATCCTATCTCAAGCAAGCAACCCAAGTTGCTCGCAAGGTTTGTAGGTGCCGATTACTATTGACCGGCGACTATTGGTACAACTGAAGGGGCAGCAGTATACCTGCACCCCTTGTATTTTACAACTTGATTTCGACGTCCACGCCTGCTGGCAGATCCAGCTTCATCAGGGCATCAACCGTTTTGTCGGTCGGGTCCATGATGTCCATCAAGCGACGGTGGGTCCGTATTTCGAACTGGTCGCGCGAAGTCTTGTTGACGTGGGGCGAACGCAGCACGTCAAATCGCTCGATCGAAGTCGGCAACGGCACGGGGCCTTTGACCACAGCACCGGTACGCTTGGCCGTTTCCACGATTTCAAGCGCTGACTGGTCGATCAATTTGTAGTCAAACGCTTTCAAGCGGATGCGGATTTTCTGGTTAGCCATGGTTATGTTTACTCTTCGATCTTAGCGACGACGCCAGCACCGACGGTGCGGCCGCCTTCGCGGATTGCAAAACGCAGACCTTCGTCCATCGCGATCGGCTGGATCAGCGATACCGTGATGCTGACGTTATCGCCAGGCATCACCATCTC
>DATCSW010000019.1:0-55103 GCA_036568265.1 Thiobacillus sp. | reverse complement strand
TGAATCGCCCCCGATTTCCTAGACACTCGTAAGCCTCTCTTCGTACTGCTTCTCGTAGTCTATCGGTGAAAGCCGATTGCTGTAACTGTGGCGGCGCTTCGGGTTGTAAAACATCTCGATGTAATCGAAGACATCTCGACGTGCTTCTTCGCGATCCTTGTATGTCCGACGACGGATGCGTTCGCGCTTGAGCAACTGAAAGAAACTCTCCGCCACCGCGTTGTCGTGGCAGTTTCCCCGGCGACTCATGCTCGGTTGCAAGTTATGCGCCTTCAAGAAATCCTGCCAGTCGTAGCTACTGAACTGGCTGCCCTGATCGGAATGAACCAGCACGGTTTCCTTCGGCTGTCGCCGCCAAACAGCCATCAATAGCGCATTGAGCGCCAACTCACGATCCATGCGCGGCTGCATCGACCAACCCACCACCTGGCGTGAGAACAGATCGAGAACCACCGCCAGGAACAGCCATCCTTCATAGGTGCGGATATAGGTAATATCGGTCACCCACACCCGGTTCGGTTCTGCCACATCGAATTGGCGCTGCAGGTGGTTCGGTGCGACGACGGACGATGGACCGCCACGCGGCCCGGGGCGACGGCGATAGCCGATCTGGGCGCGAATGCCTTCCTTGTGCATCAGTCGATAAACCCGGTTCTTGCCGCAGGTCTCGCCAAGCTCAATGAGGTCGTCCGAGACCTTTCGATAGCCATACACTGCGCCGCTTTCGAGCCAGGACTGTTTGATGGGCCCGAGCAATCTGCGGTCTTCAATTACACGCTTCGACTCTGGAGTGATGCACCAGGCGTAATAACCACTCGGATGCACAGCCATCATCTTGCACAACCGACGCACCGAGTGGTTGGGTATCTCGCTCCGGATAAATGCGTACCTCACCCGGACTCCTTGGCAAAGTACGCGGCGGCCTTTTTTAGGATGTCGCGTTCCTCGGTCACGCGCTTGAGTTCCGCCTTCAGACGCCGAATTTCAGTCTGCTGATCCTGGGCCGCAACCCGGTCAGCCTCCGGCACGCTATAGCGCTTGGTCCATTGATACAGGCTGAACGTTGACACGCCCAGTCTTGCCGCAACCTCGGCCGCCGCGTGACCCCTTTCGGTGATCTGTTTGACCGCCTCAATCTTGAATTCTTCCGTGTATCGCTTGTTCGTCATAACACCTCCGTTTAGCCAAATTTATAGGCTCAAAGGTGTCTAGTAAACTGGGTGCGATTCAACCGATGTTAGCTTCCTCAGGCTGACATCGCTTTTGCACTGGAAGGTCGATTCCGCGCAGATCACGATTTCTGATCTGGACGATATTTACAACGACCTATTCTCCCAAAACATCACGTCGGCCAATAGCGCCGCAACGGTGATGTCACTCATTGAGCATGAAGCCGGTGAATGCCTCAAGGCGGCCGATGGCATTAACTTTGAAAACAAGATCGTGCTGGCCATTGCCATTCGTCTTGTTGCCGAGCAGTTCATGGTAACGAAGATCAATGACCCGGCATTTGTGGCCGGAATCGATTCCAATCAAACGACACGGCTGCTGAGAAAGTTTCGCGAGTCTTTTAACGCTGAAGTGGCGACGATCAATGTTCTACAGCGCGTGGCCCTAATGACGCCAGAGAACATTCACCTAAACTCATTCATGTACGAACCAATTCTGGACATGTCAGACGGACATCTCAGGAAGCTGTACGGCGAAGTCAAAGCACTCGTCTGAGCGGTGGATTTTTCCACCAATTGGCCTATTTTACAGTTGGTCCGCGATCAAAAACCAACAATTTACAACTCACAACTTGCTAATGCATTTCAATTTTTGATTCACCGCTGGATTTGTCAAACATGGTGATCACTTCAAAGTTGTCGTCATAAATCTTCTCGACAGCTTCGAAAGCTTGAATTAAAGCTTCTTTCTGGATAACACCCTCGTCGTCGGAGATTATTTTCTGCTCTATCTTTGCATTGCTTGCCAGTAATGAGTAACGACCGTCGTCGAGTGCATGTACTGCTCCTGATATAGCAACGATCAAGCCGAAGACGCGTCGCCCTATCTTAGTTGTGGTCATCCAGACGCAGGCAGTCGGTTTGGTATTTTCATAACCTTCCCCTTGTACCGAGAAGTCACACCTGAATAGGGCGGGGTCAGCATCGATCACTGAGTAGAATTGGATGATCGAGTCAGCAAAGTGTGCCATTTCTTCAAGCGACACTTGGATGGATTCGTTGACTTCGAAGAAGCCGCAGATCTTATGAGCAGTATTGAGGGCTTCAAGCACCTTGTTATATTCGAATGGCTGGTCTTGCGCATTGAGCGCAAACTCCATCGTGTCCATTTCGCTAAGTGACAGATCAACGAAAATCTTCTTCGCGGATGAAGTGATGAGGTGCATCAAGCGAATGACATCTCGGAACTGGTTGATTGGAAGTCTCACACCAGCGCCTGCGTTGATTCTGTATTCGGACGCCCCGGTGAAAGGATTCATGTTGATGTCGAAGCAGTCAGCCTCGATCCGGACTTTCACCAATTCTTTTGGGACTATTGCATTCAGCGGTGAGGAATAAAATCTGCAAGGAAAGGTCAGCCCGGGGGACAGTCTGTCTTCTCGAAAGCGAATGGTACCTGTAGCTGTTGGCTTGAGGTCAGGCATTTCGAGCTTGCCTTCGGCACTGTCGATCATTGGAGATTTGCTCATGATGCCGAAGCGAGTGTGAAAGCCTTTGAATTTCGATATCTGAGCCGATTGCTTCAGGCCAATTGAGACATCGATAAGATCGATCAGGTTTTCCTTTCCCTCTGTACTGATAGTGATCTGCGCAAATCCGTTCTCGAAGCCCGTAGATTCCAGATGCCGGCTTTTGTTGGCTAGGTATGCGCTCATTCCATTTGACACATACTCCTCTATCATTTGTCTCAAAGAATCCCCTGTGAGGGAGGGTACTTCATGCTCTAGGCCATAGTGAACAGTCAATGAGCGCTTGTGGTGGTCAAAGAGTTCGGAGACGCTCTCTAACTCGTGAATCCGTTTCAACGTCTTCGAAATCAGGCCCTCATCGACGTGAACCAAGTATGCTCGTTGGGCTACGTCCTGCCCATCAAATTCGATGAAGATGAAAAATGCAGGCATTGGCGCAGTGATGAGCCGGCGCAAGTTCGACAGTTTGATTGGTAGTTTTCTGTCGGTTTTGTCCGTTGCCTTGACTTGGATCTTGCACTCGATAGCAGGGGCGTGAAGCTGAGTTGGGTCTGTGCTTTTTGCAAATGGAAACTCAACAATGAAGTCCCAACCTGTTCTATCCAAATACGATCCGTTAGCTGTGAGACCTGCCTGTCCGCACCACAGACTGAACGTGCTCTCACCCATCTGGCCAAGGTCTCTCATTTTCGGTTTCTAGGGTGTTGATCAAAATTGTGATGTTAAGCAAGTCTACCGGCTATGTCTGCAACCAGCACGACACCAATCATTCAACCCAGCTAGCGCCACCGGCCGCTTCAGGCCGATAACTTGCCTTTCATGCCAACCCTAAGACCGGCAGCTTTCTGACCTACACCTGCCGCACAGTAACGCTTTTCCCCGCCTAGTCAGTGTCTTTTCATGGCCGGTAGTGACGGTTGATCTAATGCTCCCCAAAATAGCCTCTGAAAAATGATGCTTGCATCCAATGACTGCAATGCGGCAACGTCACCCAATAGGTGCTCTCGGTCATTTTGAGACACTGCATGGGTTTGACGGTCAGGCCTGGTCATCTCTTCGACGTCAATCTCAGCCGAACCGAGAGTGACCGCATGCATGCACAGACCGCGTGCAGGCGGTTGACGCTTCTCCCAATATGGGAGATACTGATATTAATGAGGGTCATCGCAAAGAGCAGTCTGAAGAATTTTTGGGGTAGGCCCGGCTGCAGTGATGCGCGTGGCCCGCTGCACAGTTGGTACGACGAGGCAGTCAAGGCGACTTGGAAATCACCACAGGATGTCAAGGACCAGTACGCCAGTGCCAGCATCTGCGGCAACAACCGCGTAGTGTTCAACGTGGGCGGCAACAAGTACCGCCTGGTGGTCGAAATGCAGTACCGGGCGGGCATCGTCTGGGTGAAGTTCGTCGGTACACATGCCCATTACGACCGCATCGATGTGGAGAACGTGAATGACTATTAAACCGATCCGAAACGACGACGACCTGAAGGCGGTGTTCCGCCGGCTCGAATCCATCTTCCAGGCCGAGGAGCAGACCCCGGAGGCGGACGAGCGGGACGTGCTCGTGACGCTCGTCGAGGCCTATGAGAACAAGCACTATGACTTCGGCCCGGCCGACCCCGTCGATGCCATCAAGTTCCGGATGGAGCAACAGGGCCTGACCGCGCGCGACCTCGAGCGTTTCATCGGACCGAGCGGCCGGGTCTCCGAAGTGCTCAACCGCAAGCGGCCCCTGAGCCTGCGCATGGTCAAGCGGCTGCATGACGGACTGAATATCCCCTACGAGAGTCTGATAGCCGAGACTTATTGATTACCGAGGCGCGTCGATGGCACCCGCACATCTGCGTCGACTATTCCGGTGCCCAGACACCCGAGGCCAGTCTGAATGGGCTTCGAGTCTATTGCGCCAACGGTGGCTTTGCGGCCGAAGAGGTGCAGGCTTTCGAGCCGGTTAATTCTCCCCGGCCAAGTATTGACACACCATTTGAAAATTGGCAACCTAAAGCCTGTTTTGTTGGCTCATGCAGCCCGATTGGCTTCCCGTAAGGAGCCGCCTTTTGCCGCAAGGCGCGCATAAATGCCGTTCAGTTCCTGAAAACGGCGGGTCTTCGGATCTGGAATTCCATCGCAGTTCAACCACCCCATGGGGAGCCACGCTCCCTTTGGGGAAAGTGCTCCCATTTTTTATTCTTTAAGGAGAGCATTATGTCTGAATCCAAATTCTACGATCTTCATGTCACCGGCCTTGGCTACGTGAACCGTGTTCGCATGGTCAAGCCAAACAAAGGTGAAACGTTCCTCGCCTGCTCCATTTCCGCTCTCCGTGGTGAGTGGAACAAGGATGGCTCGATCAAACCTGAGTCGACTAAATTCGATGTGCGGGTTTATGGTCAGGACGCGATCAAAGCGATCGAGGTACTCAAGCCGCATGGTGATGAGAAACGGAAAGTAATGATCCAGTTCAAGCTGGGTGACATCTACCCTGAAGTGTTTGTCTACGAAAAAGACGTGGGCACACGCAAGAAGGGTGATACGGGAGTGATGATCAAGGGCCGTTTGCTCAAGATCACCAATGCCTGGGTGGACGGTAATCCGGTTGTCCTGCCTGCGGTTTCATCGCAACAGCAAGAGGCTGCAGCAGGCGGCAAGTAACGTCCAGCTTCACAAACCCGACCGGGGAGTTTCACACTCCCTGCCGGGTGTCGTGGACTCCCCGGTTTTCATTTTGAAAACCAGGAGTCCACGATGAAAGAAGCTTTTCTGAATGTTCTGTTCGATTTGCGCATCATGAATCTGTGCGTGGTGGTGTCACAAATCATCGCCTTGGCGAGCACTCTGTCGAATTGATGAAGTCAATCTGAAAACCTCCTGCGTGGGGTTTTCACCAGAGGGCCAACCCTCCGGTGAAAACCCCGCAACCAACCAACAGGAGACATCCATGAATCAGCAACTCTCACTAAACTTCCTTCAATTGATGGCCAAGGCTGAAGTGCCGATCGAGGACGCCAGGTGGTTTCACTGCATCGCGCGTCGTCGGGGTTTGCTTCGTGAACGGGATGTACTCCGGTTCCGTCGCATCCAATCCATCCTGGCTGATAGAATCTGTTTCGGTTGATCGAATGAAACGCCCAGCCTCTGGGCGTTTACCCAAGCGGGCCATGCCCGTTTCGGTAAACCCCGTTTCTCGTTTGCTGAGTACAGCAGGATTGGCGCCCTAAGCGCTGGCTTTTAGTCCGGGCAGCCCCTCATACCGGATTGGGATTCCTCCGCAGTTTCCCAGGGGTTACATTGGCGACGGATGCATCCCCATCTGCTTGCCTCATCCCTGAGACGGACCGATAACCCGTCTTCCCTACACCCGCCAGAAGGCTTGCCCGAGACCAGGTTTCGGGCAAGCCTTCTGGGCATCGATCAGATCATGGGTTGTGACGGCCAGAACGGTCACGGCATTTGCGGTTTGCCGCATCCAAAATTCGCGCCGAGCCCCTCAGTGCGGCGCGTCGCTTCCTATATGGAAGAGTTGAGCAGGGGTTCCATTACCAACCATATTGAATCATGACCAACCCATCCTGCCCCGCAAGCGGGGTATCCAGGAGAACTGGCCATCTTGGATAAGCCGTTTGCCAAAGTTTCACTGCTGGCTGTCAGTATCAGCCCGACCGATGCGCGTTATGCATCGCCCATTAAAGCCGTTCAGTTCCTGAAAACGGCGGGTCTTCTGACCTGGAATTCCATCGCAGTTCCACCCCATGGGGAGTCACGCTCCCTTTGGGGAAAGTGCTCCCATTTTTTTCTGATTCTTAAGGAGAGCACTATGTCTATTCGCATCAATGGAACGCTTGTAATCAAGGAAATCAAAGGTGCCAACGGCAAGTTCTGCGTAGGCGACCTGACCACCCCGATCGGAGAATTCAAGGTCAAGGAGCCCATCCTCGATCAGTTTTCTGAAGGCCGATACGAGGGTGAGTTTCTCGTCGAGAACTTTTACCTCAGTTCGTATATTTGGCGCGGGAAATCGACCACCGACATCCGTGCGAAGGTAATGGAAATATTCCTGGACACGGTTGATGAGGGAAAGATTGAGGACGTGCCGACCGAACCCGATCCAATCGCCACAGAGTCCACAGCGGCAGCGAATCAAGCCGGTCCATCCGATATTCCTGTTCCAGCTGCGCTGGTTCAGGAGCATGAAAACCAGGATCCGGTTTTCCAGGAGTTGCTGGAATTGTTTGGGGCCGATCTTGCCGACCTTGTCTGGGTTAGCAAGGACGTGAAACTTGACCCCACTGTGGATCGAGCTGTCTTCCGCAGTCAGCGTGACCGTCTGAAGGAGATGGGCTACGTGTTCGATGCAAAAACCCAAGGATGGTCCAGGAAGGAAAAGTAATCATGAAATCGAGCATGCCTCCTCCGGCTGAGATTCTTGCCATCACAGTTGACGATTTCCGTGCCCAACAGGCTGAGGATGTTGCCAACGATGTGTTCCTTCAGGCAGAGCAGATTCTGCGAAGTTTGGGGGATACGGGCGGTGGAAGAGCGTTGGCCAGGCTCATCAAGGCGTTGCACGGTGAAGGTGGGTTGAAATTCAATGACCTCCTGCCCCTGGACAGTGGGAACCGCTCGATCGCGTTGGCACTCATCAAGGAATTTCTGGATGAGTGCCGTTCATTTGATGAGTGGGAGTCACTGGCCGAATTGGCTGATCGTTGCGTATTTCATGGGATGTAGTGCCATGAGCGGAGTTTCATGAAAGTTTGAGTCCGGTCAGTCCCTGAAACCGGAACGCCTCGCAAGAGGCCGGGATTTAATTTCATCAACCACCCCATGGGGAGTCACGCTCCCTTTGGGGAAGGTGCTCCCCTACATTTTAAGGAGAGCAATATGTTATTTGGCCTTGGCATTACCGTCACAGAAGCTGCTCGCCAGCTTGGCATCAAGGACCCCGATGGTTACGGGATTATCCTGGCGACGACAGACGTTGAGTATGTGGATGCAGCAGAAGCCTTCCAGGCGTTGTGTGGCGAACAGTGCCACCTTGAGAGGGAGGACTTTGAGGCTGCAATTGATAGGCAAATGAAAAATGGCCGACTTGCAATGGGCTTCCTGTTCATCGGAATGGCCAGGATCGATACCGGTACGAAAAAACCTGTTCCCGGTACTGAGGCCTATGGAGTCGTGTGCCTGCCTGGTCAATTCGGCTGGGTAAAAACACAGGACGCGCTTCCGGGCGAGCAACAGCCAGTGGTCGTGATCGCTGCGTCAGGGGTGATGTCGTTCGGGCGGATGATCGAGGGGCGGTTCTGCGAGTATCACCCTGACGTAGACCGCTTTGTTGACAGTGAAATGGAATGGGGCGGAACACGGGGTATCCAGCAATGGATGCCGATTGATCGGCCTCTGTACTGATTTTCTTTTAAAGCCCCCACCCGGGGGCTTTTCTCGAACGCGCGGCTGCGGCCGGCGTGTTGGAGAAAGGCTCCGTGCCTTTGAAGTGTTTCACAGCTGGCTGTCAGTCACAGCCCGACCGATGCGCGTCACGCATCGCCTTATGAGCCCGGTCAGTCCCTGAGACCGGAACGCTTCGATGCTCCCACAATGGCATGGAGGCCGGGATTCAATTCATCAACCCAGCGGGGGCGTTTTCACTCCCTCTTGGGGAGTATGTCCCTTCATCGAAGGAGAAAGGTGTGTACGGTCAACTGGCAAGACGGTGGTGCAAATTGGAGCTGCCGCTTCAAGTGCTTCAAAGTAATTCGGGCTTCTATATCGGCACGGCCGATGGGGGTGACCCTGTTTCAAAAGAGAGCGTTGAGTATTTTCAGACGCATGCCGCTGCTCAACAGGCACTGCAGGATGGTGCCTGGACGCAGGACGTAATTCTTTAAGCAACTGCTGCTGCAGCGTTTCTCTGCTGGCTGTCAGTTACAGCCCGACCGATGCGCGTCATGCATCGCCATATGAGTCCGGTCAGTCCCTGAGACCGGAACGCTTCTACGGAAGCCGGGATTCAATTTGCTATTTCAACCCAGCGGGGTGCAACCACCCCGCACTGGGTTCGGCTGCCTCCGCGTTTTTATTTAGGAGAGCAGCGCTATGAATTTCCGTACCCGCAAGGTATCCGAGATTGACGTGGATGGATTGACCGCCGAGTTGAGCTTCGAGCCTTCCTGCGTCATGAGCTACGTGGAACACAAGATCGAAAAACAGGGTGGTCTGATCGCAGTTGGCTACCTTGTTGACGATCATGATGTCGAAAATCCTTTAGACGACTGTGACGGAATGGGACATATCTATTCATCGCACCGTCATTCTGGCCAGCACGCCAAGATGCAAGCCGCACTTGGCCTGGATTCGGATTGGCAACGTGATCTATCCCTGCGAGTTGTCGAGCGCGAGGCGGAGTCTGCCTTGAAGGAGTTGGTCAGAACCAGGTTCCAGGCCGATCTGGTTGCGTTCATCCTGGAGTGTGCCAATAACAGTGGGCTGAGCCGCGATCAGGCGCTTGAGTACTTCGTCGGGGACTTCACAGGCCAGCTTCCCTATCACCGGGAATCCTGGCTCGTGGAGAAAATACGTGAGCACGTCACCTGGGAGAGCCTGCTTGATGAGGCTTGGCAATTAGCCAGACTGTCAGGCCAAGTAGGCGATCCCTACACCGTCATGCTCGATTGTTATGAGCATGGTGGCCAGGTTTGGTCGGTGACAGGCTCTGGGCCGCAATGCCTTTTTGATACGGCTCGGGGTGCTGGTGTTTGGGTGCCCGATCAATGCCTTCGTGAAGAGCTGGACTCGATCAAGACCAATGAAGGCCTTGATGCGGCGCGCACCAAGGCAGTCGAGTTTGCGCGTCAGGCACTCGGGTCGTATAACGCCTGGCTGGCGGGTGACTGTTACGGGGTGGCGGTCGATGTATTTTCGATCGAGGGTGATTGCCTGAAACTGATCGACGAGTCTGCTGTATGGGGCTATGTCGGCAGAAAATTGGCGGAAGAATCACTATCTGAGGAGATTAGGGCAGTACTTGGCAATGCTGTCCTTAAAGCTGCATGAACCCTATATCTGATATTCCCCTATGGGCATTTGAGTGGGCCGGCGCATTTCTTGGTCTGACTGGCGCTGCATTGCTCTCGCTCAATGTGAGAGCAAGCCGCTTCGGCTGGCTGCTGTTCCTGCTGTCCAACGGTGCCTGGATTGCTTATGGAGTCAAGGTTGGTGCGCATGGACTGGTTGTTATGCAAATCGGCTTCACGCTCACAAGTCTGATGGGTGTTTATCGCTGGCTGGTGGCAGCAAAAATGTAGTTTCAAGTGAATTCCGCTCAATGCGGCTACCCGGAGGGTGCAATCCCCTCTGGGGGATTCCCCTCCTTTTTTTTGATTGAAAAGGAGAAGGAAATGGATGCAAACGAGCACACGCAGTTCTATCTTGACCAACTCAAACCTTTGGTTGGCGGGGTCATAGAGGATGCCGTTCGTACTGAAGGGGATGAGTTCGGCGACGAGTTTTTCGGACTGGCTATCAGATGCAAGGATAGTGAAGTAAGGCATTTGATCATCCTGGCGGACGATGAAGGAAATGGCCCTGGCAGCTTCGAGATTGTTGTAGGAGAGAGCCATGGCTGACCTATCCGCCGAGCAGCAGCCGGCCATGAAGAAATTTCTCGTTGAGTACGAATTGCCTTACGTGCATTTGGTGCGGGTGGGCATCCAAGCCAAAAATGAGGAATCCGCGATTTCGATTGCCGATCAGGCTTTCACTGATTGCACGATTTGGGACAACACGCCCGAAATGCCCTTGCTGTACGACGACTATGAGGAAACCGGGGATTCTGGTGCCGTTCTGGAATTCAAGGTTGTTGGTGAATATCAGGAATGGCCCGAGCCTGAGGTCTGCGTCAAGATTATTGAGCGTGATGCGGCTGCCAGGCGTGCGTGCGAGCACCTGATCGCCGCGCAGGAATGCAGCAACTCCGCATCTGTTCGCGAGGCACTTCTTCAGTCTGCACTTGAGGAAGCGCATGTGGCAATGCCGCACCTCTCCGCTTCAACCAAATCAAGCAATGGCACCGCTGGATCGGAAGCGAAACCAACGGTTGTGGCGTGGCTTGAAGGCGGAATCGTGCAATGGATGGCATCGGATCATCCCATGCGCTACCTAGTGCTCGATGTCGACACGGATGGTAGCGACAGCATGAAAGTCACGATGGAAAACGGAAGCATTGCAGATGTCATCCGGACTTCTTCCACAGTGCTTGCAGATCACCTTCCTGAGTGGGTGACAAAATTGGTGGAAGAAGTCGAAGGCCAGTAGCAAAGCGGTAGATCGAATTTTCTTAACCCTGTCGGGGCATCCCCGTCAGGGGCTGTCTCCAGATTTTTTCTAGGAGATGCAAATGGAAATGATGAATGTGAAAACCTATGTGCTCGGCCGCGATGCGGGTGGTTCGTCCGATTTTTTCGAGACGGATGTTAGTTTGTCCAGATCGTCGTATGACCTTGGCGAGCACTACGACGTCGCCATCAAGCGTGCGGAAGAGGCCGGTTACGAGACGCCGATGGAAGCCTTCGATGAGTTCGAGCCTGCCGGCAAAGCGCTTGCACGGCTTCAATCCATGCAGACAGTCGAGGCCATTGGGGGAAATGTTCCAACGGTCCTAGTATGGCTGGGCGAAGGCGGTGTCGAGGAGTTGATCGCGGATTTCCCGCTGCGCTACGTGGTTGTCTCAACCGATACTGAGTATGCGGACGATGACTGTTTGCATCAAATCAACACGGGCAATGAGATTCACGAAGCCCTTTGTCATACTGGGGTCGGCACCGTAAAGCAGCACGAGGCCGGATTCGTTTGGAACCAGGTGCGACGGGTTGCTGAACCAGCGTTGTGGCAGCCGGTTGATTACAGTGATCTGGATACCCTGCCTGCGGATTTGAGTAATGCGCCGGGGATCAGCACACCAAACCAGGCCACGGCTCAGCCAGGAAGTTTGCAGGACGCAATTGTGAAGCATCGCAGGCGTTGCCGGAAAGCGCTCGGGATGGATGAGGTGCACAAATGAAGCACTATCTCATCACCTCGATCGGCGAAAACAAAGGTGCTCCGCGGGTGTGGCTTCAAGGTTCCAATCTGGATCATGTTGGATTCAAGCCCGGCACTCGATTCGACATAAAGCTGGATGACGCGAGACTGGTGCTCACTCGATCTGATCAGGGCATTCGTGTGGTCTCGCGGAAACGGCGAGGCGAAAGCGAGTATCCGGTCATCGACATCAATAGCAGGGAACTGCTGGAGATGTTCGAGGGAATGAGCGCGGTACGGGTGGTGATGCTGGAGGAGGAAATCCATATCCTTCCGCTTGCATCCGAGCTGCGTCGCCAGGAGAGAGTCGAGCGAACTGCCGCCAGGATGGGGCAGGGTGACCCGCTGGAAATCGGGTCGCTTTCCCATGGCGGCGGCATCATGTGCCATGCGATTCATGCGGGGTTATACCGCGAGGGGCTGGACTCAAGGCTGATTTTTGCCAATGAGATCAGACCTGAGCTGCTCGATCATGCCAGGGAAGCCAATGATTGCTGGGAATCCGACACCGTAGGCATCGCGGCTCCCATGCAGGAACTGGCCTTTGATCGCTGGGCCATGGCCAAGCTTCCAGACGTGGATATTCTGGAGGCCGGGATTCCATGTTCTGGTGCCAGCCTCTCCGGACGCTCCAAGCGCAAGCTTGGCGTGCCGGAGGATCATCCCGAGGTAGGCCATCTGGCTGTTGCCTTTCTGGCGATCGTCGCAGCGGTCAACCCGTTGGTGGTGGTTCTGGAAAACGTGCCCCAGTATCGGGATACGGCCAGCGGCGCCATCATCCGATCGCAGTTGCGGGACCTTGGCTACGCAGTCCATGAAGTGGTGCTGTCTGGCGAATCCTTCAATGCAGTAGAGGACCGCAAGCGCTATTGCATGGTGGCCGTGACCAATGGGGTGAGCTTTTCGATGAACGACCTGGCGGTGCCGGACAGAATCCCGATCACGCTTGGAGATGCGCTGGATGAGGTCGACGACGACGACCCAAGGTGGTCGACCATGCCGGGTCTGAAAGCCAAGCAGGAACGCGACAAGGAGGCCGGCAAGGGATTCATGATGCAGGTTTTCGATGGCGGTTCTACCCGGATCGGGACTATCACCAAGGGTTACGCCAAGGTGAGAAGCACCGACCCGAAGATCCGCCACCCGCGCAACCCTGACCTGCTCCGTCAGTTGACCGCAGGCGAGCACGCCCGGGTAAAGCAAATTCCCGAGCGTCTGATCGATGGGCTTTGTGAAACAACAGCTCATGAAGTCCTTGGCCAGTCGGTGATATATGGGCCGTTCATGGCGATCGGCGCCTTGATTGCAAGCGCGCTCAAGCGCTGGGCAATCGAGGGGCCAAGCGGTTGCCAACAAGGCGATGCAGCACTGATTGCTTGCGGTTAGTTTTTGCCCTCCCTCCGGGGGGCTTTTCTCGAACGCACGGGCTGATGCCGGCGTGTTGGAGAAAGGCTCCGGGCCTTTGAAGTGTTTCACTGCTGGCTGTCAGTAACAGCCCGACCGATGCGCGTCATGCATCGCTTATGAGTCCGGTCAGTCCCTGAGACCGGAACGCCTCGATGGCCCCACAAGGTCATGGAGGCCGCGATTTAATTCAATTCAACCCAGCGGGGTGCATCCACCCCGCAAGGGGACGGCTGCCTCCGCGTTTTTCAGGAGGGCAGCAATGAGATGTATCAACGAACAACTGACCAAGGCAAACGACTGTTTGCGATTTGCGGCCGATGATCTGCGTGGCGCACTTGCTGACGCCAACGCGGTGCAAGCACTTGTGCTGTTGCCGCTGATCGCCGACACGGCCAGATTGATGCAGCAGGTCAGTGCACTGATCGAAGCGATGGGGGCTTGTGAAAGTGAAGCGCAGCATAAGCTCGACTGGGATCTGATCGGGAAAGTGATGGCGAAGCACGGTATTCCGGGTGACATCGCGCCACTGGAATCAGAAAGCAGGTTCATTGCCAGGCTTCTTGATGAGGCATGTTCCAGAACCTTGCGGGCTGAACATGTGATCGCAGAAGGGGACAGCTTGATATCCATCGAGATGAAACGCCATGTCCTCCATCTCGACGACCTTGAAGAGGCTGTGTCCCTTTACGTAGATGATGTTGACCCAGGGCAAGGTGGCGTTCTTCAAGGAAAGCTGATGGACTTTTCAGGATGTACCCATGTGTCGTTGATTCGGAGTGACTGGATCACCGTGGCAGCCAGTCTGCGGTATGCTGACAATCACAGCGCGGCGGCATACATCGAGGAAATTATCGATGCAGGCACTGGCGATTCGGTGGGCTGATCCAGGCCTTGTCAAGGTTATTGAAACGCGCATAATTAACGTCGTTACACCTGCTAGCTGTCAGTTTCAGCCCGACCGATGCGCGTCATGCATCGCCCTTGAATGCCGTTAAGTTCCTGAAAACGGCGGGTCTTCCGACCTGGAATTCCATCGCAGTTCAACCACCCCATGGGGAGTCACGACTCCCCTCCGGGAAAGTGCTCCCCTTTTTTCCAGGAGCACGTCATGCTTTACAAAATATCGGAACTCTCTGACCTGTATGCGGATGCCTGCATCCGGGACGAATCGGGCGAGCTGATGTTCCTCTCCCTGTACGGTCGGGACACTGCGATTCAGCAGCTTCTCGCCGCATTCACCCTGAAGGAAAGCTGCGGAGGCTTGTCTGGCTTCCGCCTCACGCCAGTCAATGACGGCGATGGCCGCTCGGTCGAGCAAGTCCATGTACGCAGTCCGGACCGGCTCACAAAATTCAGCGGACGATTACCCAGGGACAACCTCTTTGGAAACCTTGTCCATACCTGGATATACGATGCAGTCCTGCTAAAGCCTGACAGGTCTACCAAGACCGCTTGGTTCATGCTGGACGAGCCATTCACACCGGAAGCAAGGCCTCGATTTCTGCAGGGGGTATGGTCTTTGTACAAGACCCTCTCACCTGTGCCATTACTCGATAGCTGGAGGGACGTAGTCATGCGGGCAACCCATGCCGAGTGCGTGAGTTTTCTGGAAGACAGCGACCATCCACCGATCGGAAAGGTAACGGCTGCAAAAGTCATGTTGACCGAATCATTTTCGGAGGACGTGTCGAGAATGGTTCAGGCAGGCATGATCGGCCTGAATGGTGAGGAAGCTGTATACCTCGAACAGGCTCGAAGCGCCAACGCCATGGCAGCTTAGCGTCAGCGATTTATCAACCCAGCGGGGTGCAACCACCCCGCAAGGGATTTGGCTGCCTCCGCAATATATAAGGAGAGCAGCATGTTGTTAAAAACACTGGAAGTTACGGAGTGGGACCAGCCGGAAAGCGAGGTGTCGGCATGAGCCTCATCTTTCCGCGATTGGCCCAGAATTTTATCAAGAACGGATATTTTCCGACGGATGAGGTAACGCTGGCCCGGATACTCCAGGCGCTCGACATTGGTGGTGGGCAACTGCGTATTCTTGACCCGTGCTGCGGCGAAGGAACGGCATTGGCTGAAGTTAAGCACCACCTGGTTCAGTGCGGAGCGTCTGTCGTGGCCAACGGCATCGAGTTCGATGCAGAGCGCGCGTGGCATGCCAAGGGGATACTCGACACAGTCGCGCACAGCGATGTGAACGACGTGTTTGTATCGGCTCGCAGTCAGGGGCTGCTGTTCCTGAATCCACCGTATGGCGATGTCGTATCGGACAAGGCGGCCACGGGAGATCGTTCCCGGGGTGATCGTCTTGAGAAGGTGTTCTATCGCAAGACGGTTGCCTGGCTGCAGTTCGGCGGTGTCATGGTGCTCATCGTTCCGCACTACGTTCTGGACAAGGAGTTCTCCGGAATGATTGCCCGGCACTTCGAGCAGGTCCAGGTCTTCATGGCGCCGGAAACACGGTTCAGGCAGTGCGTCGTGTTTGGCGTGAAGCGTCGTGCAGACGGAGTGGATCCAGGCGTGCAGAAGCTGCTGGAGGCCTGTGGTCGCGGGGAAGTGCCCGCCGTATTGCCGGAGTATTGGCAAGGTGAGCAGTACCTGGTGCCACAGATCAAGGAGGCCGAAGCACGCTTCACGTCAATTCGCATTGACGGTCCCCAGTTCCAGGCTGAGCTTGAGCGTGTTCGCAAGAATACGCTCTGGCCGATGTTCGGGACGCACTTTGTGCGTGCTGGCGATACTCACCGCCGACCCTTGCGTGCGCTTTCTGACTGGCATTTGGCGCTGGCGCTGGCAGCGGGACAAATCTCGGGTGTCGTGGAGTCTGGCAATGGAAGGCGTCTCCTGATCAAAGGTGACACCTTCAAGGAGCGTGATCTCAAGACGACATTTGAGACCCGTGCCGATGGCTCCGTGTCAGAAATCCTGACCTATACGGACAAGTTTGTGCCAAGCATCACCGGCATCGACTTCACCCCGGGTCCGGGATTTGGGACAGTCGTTTCGATTCGTTGAGTTTTTTCAAACCGCCTTGCGGGGAACATTCCCGCAAGGGGTGTTCCCCTCTTGGATTATTCAAGGAGGAACACCATGCGTTTATTTGAAGACAACATTCATATTGAAATACCCGGACGGCCGACTCCATCGGCCCGTTCTCCCGAGGCAGAGCCCAGTCTTGACGGAAAAGTGAACTCTGTCAGTCGTCGTGAGGCCGTTGAAGCATTCCTTCGTCTTCGGCTGTTCATGCCAGAGAGACAGAAGCGAATCGTGGCCACATGTATGAATGGCGAAGAACGGCAGTATTTCTTCGACAAAATGGTCGAGATTGCGGCCACTGTCGAAGGTATGCCGGTCACGTACCAGCAAGATGGCAAGGGCGACGAGGCCATTGCACACCTTCACTACTTTCTGGGTGATTGCCACTGGTACATCACCGAGAAGGACAGGGAAGGGGAGGTCGAGCAGGCTTTCGGATATGCCATCCTGCACGGCGACTTGATCAATGCCGAGTATGGATATATTCCGATCACAGAGCTTGTAGATACAGGTGTCGGCGCCGAGTTGGATTTCCACTTTAAGCCTACCCCCATGGCTCAGATCAAGCAGGCGCTGGAAGATCGGTATGAATGATTCATCGCTGGCAATGTTTTGAATCTTAACTGCCCCTCCGGGGGCTTTTCTCGAACGCGCGGGCTGAAGCCGGCGTGTTGGAGAAAGGCTCCGGGCCTTTGAAGTGTTTCACTGCTGGCTGTCAGTTTCAGCCCGACCGATGCGCGTCACGCATCGCCTTATGAGTCCGGTCAGTCCCTGAGGCCGGAACGCCTCGATGCTCCCACAAGGGCATGGAGGCCGGGATTCAATTCATCAACCCAGCGGGGCGCATCCACCCCGCAAGGGGACGGCTGCCTCCGCGTTTTTCAGGAGAGTCGTCATGGAAGCAGTCATTGAGGTATCGCAGCAGGAAGTCATTCCTTTGAGCGATTTCATTCACGAGTTCGGGGAAGGGCTACTGAGTGCGGTTCAGCAGCAGAATCCGCCAATCTACGATGGGGTGCCGAATTCCAGGCATGCCATCCTGATGGAAGCGTTGCTTCGCAAGCCTTTTCCGCCTCAGCAGGATGCAGTCCAGGCTGTAACGCGCCTTCTGGTCGACGAAGCCCAGCCCGCAGCGATCATCAACGCTGAAATGGGTACGGGTAAGACCATGATGGCGATTGCCGCCGCGGCAGTCATGCACGAGCAGGGCTATCGCCGCACATTGGTGATCGCGCCACCGCATCTTGTCTACAAGTGGCGGCGCGAAATCAAGGCGACGGTGCCTAATGCACGGGTCTGGATTCTCAACGGCCCTGACACGTTGCGCAAACTCCTGCAGCTACGGGAGATGCGTGAGAAGCCGGTCGTCCCAGAGTTCTTTGTCATGGGACGTGTGCGCATGCGCATGGGATTCAACTGGAAGCCGGCCTACACCCATAAGCGGACTATCGTGGGTGAAGGACAGGAGAAGCAGGTGAGAACCTATGCAGCCTGTCCGATGTGCGGCGCTTTGCTGGTGGATGACGAGGGCAACCCATTGCCAGCAACCTTGGCTGAAAGCAGGCTCAATCAGACGCGATCCTATTGCACCAATCAGCAGTCGGTGAAGCGAGTAGTGGATGGAGCGCTGTTAGAAGGCAAGGTGCCATGCGGAGAACGTCTTTGGACGCTGGTATCGAAACGTGGAAACACCCAATCCCGGCGTGAGCTGGTTATGGAGAGCCTGCGTCAGATACCGACCATCGGTTCAAAAACTGCCGACAGGCTGCTGGATCGGTTCGGTGAGGACATGTTGTCCGGGATGCTTGAGGACAACGTCTACGAGTTCATCAACCTGATGGATGACAAAGGCGATCTGTTCTTTACAGACCGGCAGGCGCGCAGAATGGAGCGTGCAATGGCCAACACCGAATTCTCCTTCGGGCAGGGCGGCTACCAGGCAACCGAGTTCATCAAACGCTACCTTCCGCAGGGGTACTTCGGCCTACTCGTGGTTGATGAGGGGCACGAGTACAAGAACGAGGGGTCCGCACAAGGGCAGGCGATGGGGGTTCTTGCACGCAAGTGCCAGAAAACCCTGCTCCTGACCGGCACCCTGATGGGCGGCTATGCCGACGATCTGTTCTATCTCCTGCACCGGCTTAACCCGGGTTTGATGATCGAAGACGGTTTTGGCTACAACAACCGCAATTCGCTGGGGCCTGCCGGCATGTCGTTCATGCGTGATCACGGCATCCTGAAGGACGTGTTCAAGGAGACTGAAAGCGAGTCGCATCGCACGGCGCGGGGCAAGAACATCACGCACCGCACCTCCAAGGGACCAGGATTCGGCCCGAAGGGCATCATGCGCTATGTGCTGCCGCAGACGGTGTTCCTGAAGCTCAAGGATATAGGCGGCGATGTTTTGCCGCCTTACCGGGAGCATTTCACGGAAGTCCCGATGACGGAGGCGATGTCCGGTATTTACCGCGAGTTGAGTGTGAGCTTGCGCGAAGATCTCCGTGAGGCGCTCAGGAAGGGCGACACCAGCTTGCTGGGCGTTGTCCTGAACGTGCTGCTTGCCTGGCCGGATACGTGCTTTCGTGACGAGCTGGTTCGCCATCCCCGATCGAAGCAGCAACTCGCTTTCGTGCCGGCGTTGATGAACGGCACCGAGGCAAGTCCGAAAGAGCTGGAACTGCTGCGTATCTGCAAGGCGGAGAAGGCGCGAGGGCGGAGGACTCTGGTGTACTCGACCTACACCGGCACTCGTGACACCACCGCCCGACTGAAAAACTTTCTTGAAAAGGAAGGTTTCAAGACGGCGGTGTTGAGGGCAAGCGTCGATGCGTCAAAGCGGGAAGATTGGCTGTTCGATCAGGTTGACCGCGGTGTGGAGGTGATCATCACCAACCCCGAGCTGGTCAAAACCGGGCTCGACATGCTGGAATTCCCGACCATCGTGTTCATGCAGAGCGGTTACAACGTCTATACCCTGCAGCAAGCCTCCCGTCGCAGTTGGCGGATTGGCCAGAAGCAGGACGTGGATGTGCATTTTTTGGGCTACGCAGGATCGGCCCAGATGGGATGTCTGGAACTCATGGCAAAGAAGATCGCCGTGTCTCAATCGACATCTGGCGACATGCCGGATTCCGGCCTGGACGTTCTGAACCAGTCGGGAGACAGCATTGAAGTCGCCCTGGCCAAGCAGTTGCTTGCTTGATCACGTACTGCAGCCACCCTTCGGGGTGGCTTTTTGTTATGCATTCGTAATCTCGTGTTGAATATGGCACGTAACACGTAGTCAGTTCGCTGCCGTTAGTCGGAATGATATGTGGGGATTGGCAAAGCGAGATGGATCGGGTTCGGCCAAGGCCAATCACTGAAGACAATTACGCCCGACCGCCAGGTTATGCGAAAATCCAACAGATAATTATTAAAAGGGAGGTATACATGAGTGACAGCGTGCAGTTGGAAATATTAAGGTGCTGCTGAAGGCGGTAGGCTGGCACGTCTACGATGCCACTGCTGCCAGAATCCATGCCGCGCGTTGCGTGGCCATCCACGAATTCATTCATATCTCATGTCACGGTTTAGCTGACGTCTTCCCATGCAGTTAACCGATTACCACGCTAAATACTTCGCCCATGAACTAACTCGTCGCTGCCCGGTTGATAGTGTTGAGAAGCTGGTCGGGGCGCTTGTCGATGCGCAGGTTGATCTGAATCCACATCAGGTTGATGCAGCCCTGTTCGCTTTCAGCTCGCCACTCTCCAAAGGGGCGCTACTGGCGGACGAAGTGGGCTTGGGCAAGACCATCGAGGCGGGCCTGGTGCTTTCGCAAAAGTGGGCGGAGCGCAAGCGGCGGATATTGGTGATAACGCCTTCCAACCTGCGCAAGCAGTGGTATCAGGAGATGGCGGAAAAATTTTTCCTGCCTTGCCGGATTCTTGAAGCCAAGTCCTACAACGCTGCGATCAAGCAAGGCCAGTTTCGTCCCTTCGAGGCGCCCGAAATCGTCATCTGCTCCTATCAGTTCGCCAAGAGCAAAGCAGCCGACGTGCATGCCGTGCCGTGGGACTTGGTGGTTATCGACGAAGCGCACCGGTTGCGCAACGTCTACAAGCCAGCAAATGTCATTGCCAATACGCTCAAGTTGGCGCTGGCCGGCAAGCACAAGCTGCTGCTCACGGCGACACCGCTACAGAATTCCCTGTTGGAATTGTTTGGCTTGGTGAGCTTCATCGACGAGCACGCCTTCGGTGACTTGAAAAGCTTCCGTGAACAGTTTGCCAACCTCAATCAGGAGCAGGTATTCAATACCCTCAAGGCCCGGCTGAAGCCTATTTGCCATCGCACTTTGCGGAGGCAGGTCACGGCGTACATCCCCTACACCAAACGCCTACCCATGGTGGAGGAGTTCACCCCGGAGGAAAGCGAAGACAGGCTCTACCACCTCGTTTCCGAATACCTGCAACGGGACAACCTGCAAGCCCTGCCCGCCGGGCAGCGCAGCCTGATGACGCTGGTTTTACGCAAACTGCTGGCCTCATCCACATTTGCCATTGCGGGCGCGCTAACTTCGATTTCAAACCGGCTCAAGGCCAAGCTACGCAAGCAGACGCCCGCTGAATCGCTCGAAGACGAGCTGGATCAGGATTACGAAGCGCTGGACGAAACCGCCGAGGAATGGGCTGAAGACGAACTGGATGAACTGCTCAGCGAAGCCGACCGCCAAGCACTTGAACAGGAAATCGCTGACCTCGACGCCTTCGCTCAGCTTGCCACCAGCATCACACACAATGCCAAGGGGACAGCCCTGCTCAAGGCGTTAAAAATTGCCTTTGCCAAGGCCAATGAACTCGGCGGCGCGGAGAAGGCCATCATCTTCACCGAGTCGCGTCGAACCCAGAGCTACCTTCTGCGCCTTCTGGCCGATAGCCCGTTTAGCGAAGGCATCGTCCTGTTCAATGGTTCAAACACAGACGACGGTTCCAAGCTGATCTATAGCCAGTGGCTGGAACGCCACCAAGGCAGCGACCGGGTTACCGGTTCGCGCACCGCCGACATGCGCTCGGCGCTGGTGGACTACTTCCGTGAGCAGGGCCGCATCATGATCGCCACCGAGGCCGCGGCCGAGGGCATCAACCTGCAGTTCTGTTCACTGGTGGTGAATTACGACCTGCCTTGGAACCCTCAGCGCATCGAGCAGCGCATCGGCCGCTGCCACCGCTACGGCCAAAAGCACGACGTGGTCGTGGTGAACTTCCTCAACCGCAAGAACGCGGCCGACCAGCGCGTCTTCGAGCTGCTATCCGAAAAATTCCAGCTCTTCGAGGGCGTCTTTGGCGCCAGCGACGAAGTGCTGGGCGCCATCGAGTCCGGCGTGGACTTCGAAAAGCGCATCGCCGCCATCTATCAGGATTGCCGCAAGCAGGATGAAATCCAGAGCGCCTTCAACCAGCTCCAGCTTGAGCTGAGCCTGGAGATCAACGAATCCATGACGCGCACACGCCAGCAGTTGCTGGAAAACTTCGACGACGAAGTGCGCGAAAAGCTCAAAGTGCGCGACGAAGCCTCCAAGGCTTATCTCAACCGCTACGAACGTCTGCTCATGCAGCTCACGCAGCATGAACTGAACGGCCAGGCCGAATTCATGGGCGACGCCACCTTCAGCCTGAAAACGCAGCCATTTCCGGATCAGACCGCTGTTATCCCGATGGGACTGTATGAGCTGCCACGCCGTACCGGCGAGGCGCACCTTTACCGGTTGAATCATCCCCTTGCCGAATCACTGGTGGCGCGGGCGAAGGGACGGGTACTATCCACCGCCGAGATTCATTTCGACTACGGCCAACACGATGGGAAAATCACCCCGCTGGAGCCACTCATCGGCAAGTCTGGTTGGCTTACCCTCACGCTTTTCAGCGTTGAATCCCTCGAACAGGCAGAAGACCACCTGATCTTTGCAGCAACCATCGACGACGGCCAGACACTGGACGATGAAGTCGCGGCACGTCTGCTGACGCTGCCTGGCACATCCGCCCCCCTGTCACAGGCGGGTGAGGGTGCTGATACACAACAACTTGAAACCCACACCCAGCAACGCCAGGCCACCATTCAGCGCGATATTTCTGAACGCAATGCGCGTTTCTTCGAAGCCGAAGCCGATAAGCTCGACGGCTGGGCCGACGACCTCAAGGTGGGACTGGAACGTGAGATCAAGGAACTCGACCGCCAGATCAAGGAAGCACGCCGTGCCGCCACGACTGCCCTGACGCTGGAAGAAAAGCTTGCCGGGCAGAAGCTGATCAAGTCACTAGAGGCACAGCGCAATCAGAAGCGACGCTCGCTGTTCGACGCGCAAGATCAAGTAGACAAGCAGCGAGAAGAGTTAATTGCAGCGATAGAAGGCAAGATGAGCCAAAACACACGGTCTGAGAATCTGTTTTCGATACGCTGGGCAATTTCGTAGGTTATCTGTGGGTAAGGAAAAGTAATGACTGAGCCAACCATCACCTGTCCAAACTGCAAGACAGAAATCAAACTCACCGAATCGCTGGCCGCACCGCTGATCGCGGCGACACGCCAGCAGTTTGAGCAGCAGTTGGCGCAAAAAGACAACGACATCGCCAAGCGCGAACAGGCCATGCGCGACATGGAAAAGCAGCTCCTGGAAGACAAGCGCAAACTCGACGACCATGTGGCCGAGCAGGTTTCCGCACAGTTGAAGGCGGAACGCGCCCGCATCATTGTCGAAGAGTCCAAAAAAGCAAAACTTGCCAGCGCAGCCGAGTTGGAGAACAAGGTTCGTGAACTGGGAGATTTGCAAGAGGTGCTCAAGGCGCGAGACGAAAAGCTCGCCGAGGCGCAAAAGGCGCAAGTGGAACTCATCAAGAAACAGCGTGAACTCGATGATGCCAAGCGCGAACTGGATCTCACCGTTGAAAAACGGGTGCAGGAAGGCCTCGACGCTACCCGCCTGAAAGCCAAGAAAGAAGCTGAGGACGAGCAAAGACTCAAGGTAATGGAGAAGGAGCAGACCATTGCTGCGATGCAGAAACAGATCGAGGACCTTAAGCGCAGGGCCGAACAGGGCTCACAACAATTGCAGGGCGAAGTGCAGGAACTGGAGCTTGAAAACCTGTTGCGCACCAAATTCCCTTTCGATGCGATCGAGCCTGTACCCAAGGGCGAATATGGCGGCGATGTGCTGCACCGTGTCGTCGGCACGGGCGGCCAGTCTGGCGGCACCATATTGTGGGAGTTCAAGCGCACCAAGAACTGGAGCGACGCCTGGTTGGTAAAGCTTCGCGATGACCAGCGGACTGCGAAGGCAGAAATCGCCGTGATCGTGAGCCAGATATTGCCGAAAGGCGTTGAAACCTTCGAAATGGTAGAGGGCGTCTGGGTAACTCACCCCCGTGCTGCCTTGCCGGTAGCCATGATTTTGCGCCAGTCATTGCTGGAGCTTGCCCTTGCACGGCAGGCCACCGAAGGCCAGCAGACCAAAACCGAAATGGTCTACCAGTACCTCACCGGCCCGCGTTTCCGCCAACGTGTGGAAGCCATTGTCGAAGCCTTTTCCACCATGCAGGAAGATCTCGACAAGGAAAGAAAAGCGATAATGAAGCAGTGGGCGAAGCGCGAAGAGCAGATCGAGCGGGTGATGGGTGCAACGGTTGGCATGTATGGGGACTTGCAGGGGATTGCGGGGAAGTCGTTGCAGGAGATTGAGGGGCTTGAACTACATGCACTTGACAGTCCAGACCAGAGCCGATTGACGATTTGATTTCTATGGTTTTTCCATTGGCGGCTGATAAACGAATAAGGGTAGTGGGGACAAGAGATGATCGAATCGATTCAGATAAGTGACGCCGCAACGTACGGCAATGTCCCAGAGAACTTAATTGGGTTATCTCGATTTAATTTTTTCTACGGCTCGAATGGTTCTGGCAAAACGACGATTACCCGAGTGATTGCGGACGAGAGGAAATTTCCCGCTTGTGGCTTGACTTGGAAAGGCGGAACGAAGCTGCAGACGATGGTTTACAACCATGACTTTGTTACGAAGAACTTCAGTCCATCAGCGGAACTTAAAGGCATCTTCACACTTGGTGAAAAGAATGTAGAGACACTTAACAAAATCGCCGTCACTAAGGGTGAACTCGATGCTCTTATAAAGACACTTCAGACGTTGAATGTTGCCTTGCATGGCGAAGACGGGGCGGGTGGTAAGAAGGGCGAGTTGGTAGCACTTGACGAAGAATTCAAAAACGAATGCTGGGCACAAAAGCAGAAGCACGATGCCAAGCTTGCCGGGGCATTTGAAGGCTATCGAGGAAGCGCCGAGAAATTCAAAGGGAAGGTGCTACAAGAACGCGCCGCGAATTCTGCGACGCTTGAGACCCTGGCGGATATCGAAAAGAAAGCGGAAGCAGTTTTTGGCCAGACTCCAGTTTCTGAACAATTAGTTCCGCTCATCGAAGCGGACAAAGTTGTTGCCTATGAATCAAATCCGATTCTCAAGAAGCGCGTGCTCGGAAAGGACGACGTCGATATTTCAGCGATGATTAAAAAACTGGGCAACAGTGACTGGGTCAGAGAAGGCCGTGCTTTCTACGATGAAAATGAATTGGTGTGCCCGTTCTGCCAGCAGAGCACGACAGAGGCGTTTGCGCATAGCTTGAACGAGTATTTCGATGAGACCTTCGTAACGGACATTAAGGCGATTGATGAACTTTTGGCCAATTACACAACCGATGCTGCGCGGCTCCAGCAGCAGATTGCTACGGTTATTGCTACTCCATCCAGGTTTCTTGATATCGAGAAGCTAAAGACGGAAAAAGACTTGCTGGATTCAAAAATCACGATCAACCGCCAACGGCTTGATTCAAAAAGGAAGGAGCCGAGTCAGATTGTTGACCTTGAATCCATCAGCAATGTGGTCTCTACAATTAAGGCACTCATTGACGCTGCGAACGTATTGGTTGCTGCACACAATGAGATGGTCGCAAACCTTACCCAAGAGCGAAGTAAACTGACAGCGCAGGTATGGAAGTATCTCATCGATGTAGAACTCAAGTCAGAGTTGGCAGCCTACGACACAAAGCGGGATGGCTTGAACAAAGCGATCGCCGGAATGACGGCGAAGATTGAGACAGCAACAACGGATAAGATAACGAAGGCCGCTGAAATCCGAATGCTAGAAAAAGAGACAACCAGCATTCAGCCAACTATTGATGGGATTAACGCGCTCTTGTCTTCCTTTGGTTTCCGAGGCTTTTCACTGGCGAAAACAGATAGTGGCATGTGTTACAAACTGGTGCGGTCTGATGGTACTGATGCCAAGGAAACGCTAAGCGAGGGCGAGCGGACATTCGTTACTTTCCTCTATTTTTATCATCTGCTGAAGGGGAGCGACTCGGAGACCGGGATGACAACCGACCGCGTGGTTGTATTTGATGATCCTGTTTCCAGTCTCGACAGCGACATTTTGTTCATCGTTGGAAGCCTCATCAAAGGGCTCTTTGATGAAATTCGGGCGGAGACTGGACACATCAAGCAAATCTTCGTTCTCACCCACAACGTGTACTTCCACAAGGAAGTAACTTTCAACCCAAGGCGCAGCAACAATGAGGCCATGAAGAGCGAGGAAACCTTCTGGGTCGTCCGCAAATCGGACTTGGTTTCGAAGGTGGAAAAACACAATACGAATCCAATTAAGACGTCCTACGAGTTGCTGTGGTCTGAGGTTCGAAGACCGGACCGCTCAAACCTGACAATTCAAAACACCTTGCGCCGCATCTTAGAAAACTACTTCAAAATTTTGGGCGGGGTCGATCCAGACAAGATTTGCGCAATGTTTGAAGGCAGAGAGAAGCTAATCGGCAAGTCCCTTTTTTCATGGGTAAACGACGGCTCACATTTCGCCCACGACGATCTCTACGTTTCGATTGATGACTCAATTGTCGAGACCTACCTGAAAGTCTTTAGGGCAATTTTCGAAAAGTCTGACCATCTTGCCCATTACAAGATGATGATGGGCGATGCCTACGTGGATGCCCCTTTGCAGGATTCATCTGTATGAAACGAAAATTAGAACTCACCTGGATCGGTAAAGAGAACCGGCCCAAGCTGGAGCCGCGCATCTTGCTGGAAGATACGGCGCTTTCTTATCACGCGAAGCATCGGGTGACGGAGAACGACATCTTCGACAACCGGCTGATCTTTGGGGACAACCTGCTGGCGCTGAAGGCTATGGAGGCGGAGTTTGCGGGCAAGATAAAGTGCATTTACATTGACCCCCCCTTCAACACTGGTGCAATGTTCGAGCACTACGACGATGGAGTGGAACATTCCCTGTGGCTGCAGCAGATGAGAGATCGCTTAGTAATCCTGCAGCGGTTGCTTCATCCGGAAGGCGTCTTCTGGGCGCACATCGACGACAAGGAGATGGCGTATCTGCGAGTTCTTTGCGATGAAGTTTTTGGGAGGGCAAACTTTCTCAATATGGTCGTTGTGAAGACTTCCGATCCATCCGGTCACAAGACCGTAAACCCTTCGCCATACTCGCAAACTGAATACATTCTTATGTATGCGCGGGACCGATTTCAATATAAGTATGAGCAACGCTACGTGGAATCTGCGTATGACCCAGGTTATAACAGGCTTATTTTAAATCGTGATCGACCATTCAATGAATGGCAGATTGTTGGACTGAATGAGCATGTGGCGAAACAGCTTGGCTTTGAGGACACACGTAACGCTCGGAAAAAACTTGGTCGTGTTGGCTTCGACGCACTAGTTGCCCAGTTTGCACTAGAAAATGCAGATGCCGTTTTCCAGCCAACAGCAATCAGTAATGCCGCTGGAAAGTACATCGTTACGATAAGAGATAAGTCTGCAACCAGACTCGATGAGATATTTCATATTGCGCGAGAAGATTATGAAGACATCTATGTCCTCAACGGGCGCCAGATGTACTTCTATTCATCAAAGGTTAAGGAAGTTGACGGCGAACGTTCACCAGCAAAACCGCTCACCAATCTCTGGACAGATATTCCATATAACGGTATTGCAAGAGAAGGCAGCGTGGAGTTTAAGAATGGCAAGAAGCCCGAAAAACTTCTGCAGCGTTGCATCGAACTAAGTACCGATAGGGGTGATTTAGTCCTCGATTCGTTTGCGGGCTCCGGCACCACCGGCGCAGTAGCCCACAAGATGGGCCGACGCTGGATCATGGTTGAGCTGGGCGAGCATTGCCACACCCACATCATCCCGCGCCTGCAAAAAGTCGTTGACGGCGAAGACCAGGGCGGCATCAGCAAAGCGGTGAACTGGCAGGGTGGCGGCGGCTTCCGTTACTACCGCCTGGCGCCCTCGCTGCTGGAAAAGGACAAGTGGGGCAACTGGGTCATCAACCACGACTACAACGCCGCGATGCTATCCGAGGCGCTATGCAAGCTGGAAGGCTTTACCTACGCGCCTTCGGATGCGGCGTACTGGCAGCACGGCCACTCCACCGAGCGGGATTTTGTTTATGTGACCACCGCCAGACTCACCCACGAGCAGCTTCAACAGTTGAGTGATGAGGTGGGGTCGGAGCGCACGTTGCTGGTGCTGTGCACCGCCTTCCGCGCCAAGGCCGACGCCTACCCCAATCTGACGGTGAAGAAAATCCCCAGGCAGGTGCTGTCGCGCTGCGAATGGGGCCACGATGATTATTCGTTGCAGGTTGAGAATTTGCCGCAAAGCCCCCCCCATCCCAACCCTCTCCTAGAGGGAGAGGGGGCAAAAACAAAGGGGCGCAATGCTGCGAATGCGGCGCAGGGCGGGCTGTTCGATGGGGTGGAGAAATGAACGGACTGATCAATCTGGAGCCGTTTCGTCGCTTCTATCTTGAATACCCGAAACGTTTGCCGTGGGTAAATTCCGACGCAGTGAGTCGGAAATCTTTTCGGTCGGTAATTTCCGAGACGGTGTCTCGGAAATTTGGCGCATCAGTGAGCGCTCTGGAAATTCATCACGCAGTGCGTGATGAATCATGGCAGTCGAGCATATTGAAGACAAGGGGGGCTGCATGATGGGCGAACCTCAGACAACTGGCGAGTTTCTGCTCTATCAAACCGAGGATACGCAAACCCGCATTCAGGTGCGGCTGACCGATGGTGCTTTGTGGCTGACTCAAAAACAACTTTCCGATCTCTATCAGAAAAATGTTCGCACCATCAGCGAACATATCCGCAATATTTATGCGGATGATGAATTAAGCACTGATTCAACTATCCGGAAATTCCGGATAGTTGCCCCGGAAGCCGCACGGAATGTGGAAAGACTGGTTGACCATTACAGTCTGGAAATGGTGCTGGCAGTCGGTTACCGGGTGCGTTCGCATCGCGGTGTGCAGTTCCGCAGGTGGGCAACTGAGCAACTCAAGAGTTATCTGGTGAAGGGGTTTGTGCTGGATGACGAGCGTTTCAAACGCGCCGGGGATGATGCCTACTTTGACGAACTGTTGGCACGTATCCGCGACATCCGCTCTTCGGAGAAGGTGTTCTGGAGAAAGGTGCTGGACATTTATGCGACCAGCATTGATTACGACCCTTCTGCGGATGCCTCACAGCGATTTTTTGCCACC
This sequence comes from Thiobacillus sp., assembly GCA_036568265.1. Classification (GTDB taxonomy): domain Bacteria; phylum Pseudomonadota; class Gammaproteobacteria; order Burkholderiales; family Thiobacillaceae; genus Thiobacillus. The sequence goes on along the minus strand of DATCSW010000019.1, from coordinate 26,263 downwards.
ATGCAAAACAAGATGCATTGGGCAGCGCATGGGCATACGGCAGCGGAATTGATTTCCATGCGTGCCGATGCGGCTGCACAGAACATGGGGCTGACCAGCTGGGCGGGGGCATCCAAAGGGGGCGCAGTGCGCAAGGCCGACGTGAGCGTGGCGAAGAATTATCTCAACGAGGAAGAACTAGGCACGCTGAACCGGGTTGTGAACGCTTATCTGGAATTTGCCGAGCTGCAGGCACAATCCCGGCGCGAGATGACGATGAGTGCATGGATTGCCAAGCTGGACGATTTCTTGCGCTTGTCTGATCGTGATGTGCTGACGCACGCCGGAAAAATTTCCGCTGAATTGGCACAAGCTAAAGCAGAAGCAGAATTCGCTATCTTCCAGCAACGGCAGTTAGCCGCACCTAGCCATGCAGAACAGGATTTTGAGGCAGCGGTCAGCAAGCAGGTCAAAGCCATTGAGCAAGTGAAGCGTGTCGCGAAAAAGAGCAAGGGAAAAACCGAATGAACCGCCATGTGAATGCCATTGCCGGCCGTTTGAGCTTGCGCCATCCGCAACGCCGCTCGCTGGAAATTCTCGACCGCATTACGGAGATTGCGCCACCCGGCAAGAACACCGATACCGCCGCCGTGCTGGAGATTATCCGCAGCGAGTTTCCGTCGGTCGCGGACTTCGAGCGCGAGTTTCCGTCGCTGTGCTTTGCACTCGCCACCGGCGTAGGCAAGACGCGGCTGATGGGTGCTTTCATCAGTTATCTGCACCTGGCACACGGCATTAACAACTTCTTCGTGCTGGCGCCGAACCTGACTATCTACAACAAGCTGATTACCGACTTCAGCGACCGCAATCACCCCAAATATGTCTTCAAGGGCATTGCGGAATTCGCCATCGACGCGCCTTCCATCATTACCGGCGACAACTACGACCAGCGCGACCCCTTAAGCGGATCACTGTTTGGTAGTGTCCGGATCAACATTTTCAACATCTCGAAGATCAATTCCGAGGTGCGTGGCGGCAAGTCACCGCGCATCAAGCGGCTTTCGGAATACATCGGCGAGAGCTACTTCGACTATCTGGCGGGCCTGCCCGACCTGGTGATGCTGATGGACGAATCGCATCGCTACCGCGCCAGCGCCGGGATACGGGCGATTAACGAACTCAAGCCGATTCTGGGGCTGGAGCTGACGGCAACGCCCTACGTGGAAACCGCCAAGGGTGCGCTGGCGTTCAAGAACGTGATCTACGACTACCCGCTGGCGAAGGCGATGGCCGATGGCTTTGTGAAGGAGCCGGCGGTGGTTACGCGCAAGAATTTCAACCCGGCTGGCATGTCGCCGGAAGAGATCGAGCGCCTGAAATTGGAAGATGGCGTGCGTCTGCATGAGAGCGTGAAGGTGGAGCTGGAGACTTACGCCCGCGAGAGCGAGAACCCCATCGTCAAGCCCTTTGTGCTGGTGATCGCCCGTGACACCACGCATGCGAGCCAGCTATTGGCATTGATCCAGTCTGACGGCTTCTTTGAAGGGCGTTACAGGGACAAAGTGATCCAGGTGGATTCCAGCAAGACCGGCGCGGAAGAAGAGGAAATGATCACGCGCCTGCTCAAGGTGGAACACACCGAAGAGCCGACGGAGATTGTGATTCACGTCAACATGCTGAAAGAGGGCTGGGACGTGACCAACCTCTATACCATCGTGCCGCTGCGGGCGGCCAATGCACGCGTGCTCATCGAGCAATCCATCGGACGCGGCCTGCGCCTGCCTTACGGCAAGCGCACCGGGGTGACGGCTGTGGATCGGCTGAACATCGTCGCGCATGACAAGTTTCAGGAGATCATCGACGAGGCCAACAAGCCGGATTCCGCCATCCGCTTGCAGGCGGTGGTGCTGGATACGGACGAACTCGGCCAGAAAACCGCCACGGTGGTATCGCAATCGCAATTGGCCACCAAACTGGGATTCAAACCCGTGCAGGTAACCAGTAGTACGACACTGGCCGGGCAGGATGTGGCGCCGGTTTTCACCAAGCCGGAAGAGCAAAAAGTGGCACAGATTGCCTGGGAGGTGATCCGCAAGCTGGAAAACCAGCCGCAGACGCTGCCCACCATCGAATACCTGAAAAAACCGGAAATCCAGGCAGCCATCGTCAAGGCGGTCGAAGAGCAACATCAGCCGTCCCAACTGGAACTGGAAGGCGTAAGTGAGAAACCGGATTTTGCCTCCGTGGTGGCGAGAACGGTTGATCTGGTCACACAACAGAGTATCGACATACCGCGCATATTGGTTGTGCCTAAAGGCGAGGTGAAGTCGGGATTCAAGCCCTTCACGTTAGAGCTTGGTACGTTGAAGTACCCAGCAGTGTCTGACGAGCTTTGGATTCAGCACCTGCGCACAAATGAGCTTGAAGTGGTTTCATTGGGTCGCGGCAGCATAGAGGAAGCGCGGCTGGAAGATTACGTAGTCGGTGGCCTGGTGGACTTCGACGACATCTCCTACGACGACCACGCAGATCTGCTTTACGACCTTGCTGCCCAGACTGTGCAGCATTTTCAGACCTACCTTTCCGAGGATGACACCCGCAAGGTGCTGCGCTGCTATCAGCGCAACATCGCGCAATTCATCCATGCCCAGATGCAGGGCCATTACTGGGAGGATGTTGTTGGTTACGAGGTGAAAATCAGCAAGGGCTTTACCGAACTGAAGCAGAGCGCTTATACCTACTCCGTACAAGAGCCACCTGCCGACTACCGGGTTGCACCGGCAGACAAGAGCAATATGGCGAAATATCTGTTTGGCGGTTTCGCACGCTGCCTATATCCAGTGCAAAAATTCGATTCCGATTCGGAACGCAAGCTGGCAGTGGTTTTGGAACGCGACGCCGAGAAGTGGTTCAAGCCGGCCAAAGGCCAGTTTCAGATTTTCTACCGGAAGGGGGCGGATCACCTGGAATACCAACCTGATTTCGTAGCGGAGACTGCCGATATTATTTACATGCTGGAACCCAAGATGCGCAAGGAAATGGAAGACCCGGATGTACTCGCCAAAAAGGAAGCTGCCACCCAATGGTGTGTATATGCGTCAGACCATGCGGCAACTTATGACGGAAAGCCATGGCGTTATTTGTTGATCCCGCATGACGAGATTGCTTCCAACATAACCTTGTCAGGTTTGGCGGATCGGTTTACTGCCGCCTAAATGACCTCTTCATGCTTATTTTTAAAGACACCACAGGCCAAGCGCGCGAGTCTCGTCCCCTTGCTATAGAACAGCTTTGGCCATGTTTCTCGGGTGGAACATGGAATGCAGCGTTACTAACCGCTTGGTCGCAACGAATGTGTATATCTGAGTTGTACTGATGCACGCATGACCCAGCAGCTCTTGGATCACTCGTAAATCGGCTCCAGCATCCAGCAAGTGAGTTGCAAAGGCATGCCGGAGGCTGTGAGTACTGAGGGGTCTTTCGATCCCTTTGTTTGAGGCGTGCTTCTTCACCACCAGGCGGAGTACGCCAGTGCTTATTTTCTTCCCTCGAACCGAGAGGAACACATGATTGCAAAGGTAGTCCCGTCTCAGGGCGGGTCTTGACCTACTCAGGTACAGATCGAGCCAGAATGCAGCCTCTTCACCATAAACCACCAGCCGCTCCTTGTTTCCTTTTCCACAAACTCGAATCACACGGTTTTTGAAATCAAAGTCTTCGAGCTTGAGATCGGATAACTCGGTGGCTCGTATCCCGGTCGCATAGAGCAATTCGAGCATGGCCTTGTCACGCAGGCCTTGGTGAGAATTGAGATCAGTAATATCAAGCAGTGACGCCACCTCATCCTGTGTCGGCGTGTTCGGGAGGCGGTGGGGTATTTTGATCTTGCCAAGGCGCATGGTCGGGTCCTTCGCAACCTGCCCATTGGTCGTGAGATATTGGTAAAACCGACGGAGCGAAGAGGTATAGCGAGCCACGCTCCGAGCGCTGATCTTTCTCTCCAGCAGGCTTGCCAGCCATGCCTCAATGTCCAGATTCTGGGCCTGGAGTAGCGACTGGCCGTTATGCTGGGTCAGCCACGATCCGAAATTGACCAGATCCGCCCGATAGGCGTCGATGGTCCTGTCGGCGAGACCATGAACAAGCCATAACTCATTGCTGAACTGCTCCACGGATGGGAGCAGGGAATGTGATTTTGCGGAACCCATTTATTTTGCCTTTCTTGGTTTAACCCCTTCGGCTCCGCAACTGCAGGGGTAAATTTTCAGCTTATTATTTTCGCCGCCACTCCCATGACGGTATTGCATTCAAGTTAGCTCATCCCGTGTGCATTCCTGAATCGTTTTCCGATCGTGCCTGGAGGCACGATCCACAACAGACTTCAAATTTTAATATTTCATGACGTGCCATGCCACCCCCAGCTTGATGAGCAGGTTGGTATAAGACTCTTCGTGCCTTCAGACGTCTAACCTCAAGGGCTGTTGTCATTAAGGCAACGTGGCAGGCTTCTTCTGCCGACTTGCCTTCCTGTTTGTTCGATCATTCATGGCCTTACCGATGTCCGATATATGTATACAATTAACGGACATGGAGCCAGTCATGAAATCGCAGGTGGTGCAACGCATCAACCAGGCCCCGGCAGCCAAAGTGTGGACGCCGGTGGATTTTCTCGACCTGGGTAGCCGCGACGCGGTGGACAAAACGCTCCAGCGCATGGTCGCCAGCAATGATCTGCGCCGCATCGACCGAGGACTGTACGACCAGCCCCGGATGAATTCCCTCACCGGCCAGCCGACCACCCCTGATTATCGCAGCGTGATCGATGCCGTCGGTCGTCGCGACCAGGTGCGCGTATTGATCGACGGGTTGACCGCCGCCAACGATCTGGGCCTGACCAATACGGTGCCGGGGCAGGTCATCGTGCATACCGATGGCCGACTGCGACCGATACAGTTGGGCAAATTGACCCTCCAGTTCAAACTGACAGCGCCAAGCAAGCTCTACTGGGCCAACCATCCAGCCATGCGGGTGGTGCAAGCCCTGTACTGGCTTCGCGATGGTCTGAAGGGTGGAGTCCAGATCGATCAGGATGCGATTCAAGCCAAGCTCATTCGGATATTGCAGGACTCCAGCCAGGGAAGCGCGATTCGTGATGATCTGCGATCCGGTTTACACACCGTGCCGTCGTGGATGCAACAGTGGATCCGCGATCTGCTTGCCCGATCCGAACTGGCAAGCACCAAGGCTTCACCGTGAACGCCGGCTCTCTTCGTATCATCGCAGCCTCTCCCGAGGAACGTCGCGGCCTGTTCCTGGCGACCGCCAACCGGCTCGGCACACTGATCCAGAATGTGGAGAAGGATTTCTGGGTATCCGGGTTCAGCGTTCTATCGTCTGCCAGAGTCCAACATAATTGGCATGGTCATTCAGCTGCCCCTGCTGCCCGGTTGTGTTTCTATTTTCAGGCTGTCATCCAGTAGCAGAAACAGCATCTCGTCGTCCGTCGACGTGTATATGCTGGTGGTTGCCACGCTGGCGTGTCCGAGCAGGCGCTGAATCATGTTGACCGGCATCGTCTCTGCAGAATGCGCGCCGCGCGTGTGTCTCAGCCAGTGCGTCGAGGCTTTCGCCATCTTTTTGGCATCGTCATGATGCCCCTGCGTGGCAAGCTCCGCAGCCGCTTCCCTGAAGAACGTCTTCAAGGCCTTGTACAGCGTCGTGGGATCCAGGGTGCCTGTATCCTGCCCCAGCCGCAGCCGGGCGATCAGGGAAATATCTCCAGGATTATCCAGCGGGTCGGCATTGAGGCCCCGCCAGGCCAGGTAATCGCGTAATGCATCCATCACCATGCCGGGCATCGGGACTGCACGCCATTTGCCACCCTTACCGAGCACTTTCAGCATCCAGCGGACACCCAGGTCACGCTTGAGCGGGACCGAATAGAGTCTCCCCAAACGGGCATCCACCAGTTCGGTGAGCCGTAGCCCCGTGGCATAGGCGAAGGGGAGTACGAAGTGCAAGCGCCGGACGGATTCGTCCATAGGCTGCCTATGCAGATATTCCATGAGATATGCCCACTGGCTGCGTGTGAACGCGTGCGTCAGTTCCAAGTCAGGCGCGGTGGCCACGTCCATCACTCGCTGTGGCGGCGGCACGCCGTCCCATGGATTGCTGTCGAGGTAACGCACTTTGGCAAGCCACTCGAACAGGGATTTGAGGATGGTGTGGGCCTGGATTTGGCTGCGCAGCGAGGCGGCTCCTTCGAACGGCCGCCAGTTGGCCGACCAGCGCGGTGTGCTGCGTTTTCCCATCCATTCCGCCTGGGGAAGGCGCCATGGCCATGCCGCAGGCAATGTGCGGCCGAGCCCGCCCAGCCAGTCCCGGTAAGCAATGGCATCCTCGATCGACAGCGACGACAGGGCGCATCCGCGCTCCATCACTGACCAGATCAGGAGGCGCTCTGCCTCACGGCGATAGGCGCGCTCGGTATGCGGATTCGACGCGCGCGCTTTCAGCCAGGCCTGGATCGCCTGATGGTCATTCTCAGCATTGATGCGGCTGCGGCCGAGGCATCGGTTCTCGCCAACCGAGCCATCCAGCTCCGCAGGCGTCGAGAACGACTCCAACGGCATGATGGCGGTGGCTGAGGGCCGGGTCAGTTCGATTGGCGATAACGACCGCAGCGGGGCGAGACCCCGTGGCGCCATGACACCCAGACTGCCTTCGTGGGTGGCAAGCCAGGTTACAAGCCGGCGCGCCCCTTTTTCGCCGAGGCGGGGTACGGATACCCACCAGCGGTAGCCTTGCGAGCGGACGCGCTGATGCAGCGCCTCGATGGTGTGAATGTCAGCGAGGATGAGTCTGGCGGCAAGTCGATCCTCGAACCAGGCGGCAACAGGGTCTTGCGGCTGCGGATCGGTGGCGAGCAGTTCCTCCACCCACACCAGCGCCGCCAGTTGGCGCTCGACCAGACGGGCGTAGCGTCTCGCGCGGCGGTCGATGCTCTGCGGATAGGCCTCGACATACATCGCGGCCAGTTCCTTCTCCGAATAGAAGTGATCGGGGTCGTTTTCTTCGCGGAAGGTTTCGAGCGAGGGGAGGGCGGTCGTCGACCGGACTGCCTCGGGCAGGGTGCCCAGCGGCAGGCGCAGCAGCCGGGCCAGCGCATGGCGGCCGTGCCGGCGGGCGGCCATCGTCAAGGTTTGCTGGATCCAGGACAGCGTGGAGCGCGCGATGCGCTGATCAAGGCCGGATTCGAGATAGCGGTCCGCTGCGACCTTGAGGTCGAGGCCCTGCAGCCAGCCGCGGTAGAAGGCGAGGTGGTGACGCCCGATTTTGCGAGTGGATTCCATGGCTAACTGGCTGAAATCAAGGGGAAACCGGAAATATAAGCCATAAATACATGAGTTAAATCACAAAATCAGCATTCTTGATAATTGACCTTATCATGAATAAGACATGCCATGAAGCCGGATGAACCTTGCTTGCTCTGATCGAAACACGCGCCACATATTGCTATTGTTCGCTTTTGACTGTTTGCCTACCAGGCCACGAATGCCTGAACGCTGGTAGCATCAAATCTTCTCAACCAACCCAAGGGATGTTCATGAACAAGACTGAATTGATCGAAGCCACGGCAGCCGAAGCAGACATCAGCAAGGCCGCTGCCGGAAGGGCGCTGGATGCCATCCTCGGCGCCGTCGTCAAAGCGGTAGCGAAAGGTGATTCTGTGACCCTCATTGGGTTTGGCGCATTCAAATCTTCCAAGCGTGCTGCCCGTACCGGACGCAATCCACAAACAGGCAAGGAACTGAAGATCGCTGCCACAATTGTGCCGCGCTTTACGGCCGGCGCTGGTTTCAAGGCTGCCGTTGCGGGCAAGAAGGCTGCAAAGAAGAAGTGATCTCACATTAGCGGGCGTGGCGCTGTCCTTGTAGGCCGCGTCCGCATTCAAACAGTCCGTTCGGGTTAAGAACGAACACCAGCTTTGCTGGCCAACATCGCAAACCTCTCCATCCCACTGTACGTGAAGCGCCAGACCATCAACGCATCAACGATGATCAGCCACAGAGCCTTGCGGCGGCATGGGCGCAGTGGCTAGCCGATGGCCGGGTCTTTTGGCAGCAGATGGATGCGCTTGTCGAAATTTGGACAGCCTGAAAAAGCCATGATGATATGGCGCGATTTTCATGATTCGCGCCAAATAAATAATTTAAGTGGCGCAATTAAGCTGTTGCGCGCCAAATAAAATGGCGCGATACTGTGCCTCGCGTCACAAAAAGAGTGAATGGCATGCCAAAAGTGATTTCATCTCAAGAACTCGACCAGATTGTTGAGCTGATCGGCCAATATACCGACGGCATTGGCGTGGAAGGGCTTGTGCAGGCGATTGACCCAGGCATGCCGCGTCGCACGTTACAGCGTCGCCTGGCATCGTTGATCGAGCAAAAACGAATCGTCAGCGAAGGCGTGGGGCGTGGGTTACGTTACCGTCGCGCCCATCGGATAGTCGAAGTTTCCATCACTGAACACGCCCACGCAACGGATCAAATCGCAGCCGAGATTTACATTCCTATTTCCTCCGAAGGCGAGGAGATCAAAGCCTACGTTCGCCAACCGCGCCAACAACGCAAACCGGTCAGTTACAAGAATGAATTTCTTGAACAATACCACCCCAATCAAACGACCTATCTGCCTGAATCGTTACGCGCCCAACTGCACAGCCTGGGCCGATCACCTGCTGAGCAATCGCCCGCAGGCACTTTTGCGCGCGATATTCTGAACCGCCTGCTCATTGATCTCTCGTGGGCATCATCAAAGCTGGAAGGCAACACTTATAGTCGTCTCGATACCGAGCGGCTGATCGAATTCGGCCAGGCTGCCGAAGGCAAGGATGCGCTGGAAACCCAGATGATCCTCAACCACAAGTCAGCCATCGAATATCTGGTGCGTGACACCGAGCACGCAGGCATCAATCCTGAAACCATCATCGCCTTGCACGCCTTTCTATCCGATGGCCTGATGCCCGATCCGCTCACGTGTGGCCGTATCCGAAACCGCCCAGTAGAAATAGGCGGCAGCGTCTATCTGCCGATTGCCATGCCGCAACGCCTGGGGGAGCTATTTGGCATTGTGATGAGCATGGCTGCGGAAATCCGGGATCCTTTCGAGCAGTCTTTCTTCCTGATGGTGCATTTGCCTTACCTGCAACCCTTTGAGGACGTGAACAAGCGCGTCTCACGTCTGGCCGCCAATATCCCGCTAATCCAGCACAATCTGTGTCCGCTATCCTTCGTTGATGTGCCACAGCAAGCCTATGTGGACGGCATGATCGGCGTTTATGAATTGAACCGCATTGAATTGCTGCGGGATATTTACGTCTGGGCCTACGAACGCTCCTGCCAGCAATACGTTGCCGTGCAGCAGCAACTCGTTCCGCCGGACACCTTTCGCCTGCGCTACCGCAATGAACTGGCCGAGACTGTGCGCGCCATCGTTCGCGATGGACAGCCCGCCGTCGAAACAGCGATTCTCACCATCATGCCCACGACGGTGGTGCAGGAGGATCAGCCGCGCTTTGTCGCATTGGCGCTGGAGGAATTCAAAACCCTGCATGCCGGCAATGCCATTCGCTTTGGCTTGCGCCCATTGGAATTTGCCGCCTGGCAGGAGAGGGGTGCCGAACGTGGCTGAGAGAATCTGAACCTGGGCTGGCGCATGGTGAAATCCGGTGAAGTGGTGTGGCTATCGAAGGCGCGCTCTGCCGATCCACTCACCGATGGAGTCGATCGATACGTCGGCTTGGAACGTATGGAGCCCGGCGATTAGCACATCCGCAGTTGGCTCAGCCCAGGACGGTCATGCTCACGCTGTTCAAGATCGCCGCCCGCGTCAAACAGTACAAAGACCGGGTGCTGCTGCATCTGCCCAGCAGCTGCCCGGTCAAGGGGCTGCTGGCGCAAAACACACAATTCCGGCTACGTGTAGACCACTTCACGACATCACGTAAAATACATGTTATAAGAATTTATATGTTATATTTTTCTATAACATACGGACAAGCGCATGGACCCACGGAACGACAGCCCACAACAACGCCTCACCCTTCTGGAATTGCTTCTGGTTTGGGAAGGGCGAATTTACCGTTCGCGGGTGTGCGAACTGTTCGGCATCGGTCTGCCACGGGCGAGTCAGTGGATCAAGGAAATACGCGATCTGAACCCCACCTGGATGCAATGGGACAGCAAGTCCAGAAGCTACTTCGTTACGGCTGATTTCTATAAGCGATACACCAAGGCCTCTCAGGCCAGTATTTCAGAATCGCTTTCCAGATACCTTTCCATGGTCGGGCTTCCCTATGCGTCGGCCATGGACGACGGTGAGGGTACGATGTGGTCAGCCACACCAAGCATCACCGCCCCGTTACCCAGGACATTCGCCAGCCTTGGACACGCAATCAGACAGGCAAAAGCCGTCGATATCGAGTACATGTCGTTGAGCGAGCCTGCACCGCATCGTCGCACGATCCATCCACACAGCCTGGTTCTCGCTGGCCGCAGATGGCATGTGCGGGCCTACAGTGAAACCAATCAGGAATTCCGCGATTACGCACTGGGGCGAATCCTCGAGGTGAAACCCTTGACGCGTCCTTCGGATCGCACCCGATTCGATGACCCCGACTGGAACACCAAGGTCAAGGTGCGGCTGGTTGCCCACCCTGAACTCTCTCCCGAACAGGCCAGGGTGATCCAGGCCGAATACTTCAATGGAACTTCGAGCCGCGTAGAAACCTGCCGCGCGGCGCTTGTTCCCTATTTCATCCAGGACATCCGGGCTGCCATGGACACAGAGGCCCAGCATGCCCCTGAGTATCTGATCGCCATTGAGAACGCACGGGAGGTGTCCAAGTGGCTTTTCAACCGCTAGGCACGGGCGGCGGTGCTGCCTCACTTCTGTTCACCCGACTGCCAGAGCGTCTATTTGCGCCGCTCGCCTCGCCAAACAAGCAGACCTACTGGGGCATCCTTTGTGCTCTTCACGACAGGCGCTTCGGGCCAGATGCCCCGTTGCCGCCCAGTCACGGATTCACAACGCGTGATATCACCCAGGACATTGAGTCAGAACTTGTCATTCACGATTCCTGGACAGACGAGGAAGGCGCGACGCCCGAAACCCCGCTCAACATCCGGGCCATCACCATCTTCAACCGACTGCATGATTGCGGGTGGCTGCGACTGGACCGCCATGGCGTCGACAAGCGAGTTTCGATGACCCCCACGGTCAACCAGTTTCTGGGGCAACTCATCAATTTCGCGGAAACCGGGCCGATCTACGTGGCAGGCAAGGTTCGCTCCATCGAGGCCAACCTGAAACTGGTAATGGAAGGCGCCGGAGGCGACTCGCTTTCCGAGGCCGCCGACCAGGCGAGAAACCTCCTCGAACACATCCGCAATACCGGTACGAACGTCCGTGACCTGATGAGCGCGCTCGGGGCGGAAGAAACTACCACTCAGTACGTCCGCCGCTTCTTCAGCGATTTCATCGAGCAGGTGTTCATCGGCGACTACAAGGAACTCAGAACGCGCGAGCACCCTTTGTCACGGCGTCCACAAATCCTGCACTGGGCCGAAGAACTTCACGGCTCCGAGCAAAGCCGCGAGCGCCTGATCACCTGGTACGCAACCAAACGCTTCCAGGGCGACCGCATCAAGGCGGAGCGCATGTTCGAGCGGGATGTACAGAAATTGCGCGATATCCAGCGAATCGATGATTACCTTGAGCGGCTGGATGACGAGATCCGGCGCGCAAATCGCCGGGCTCTTGCCTATCTGGATTACCGGCTACGTTCCCTGCGGCCTATCGACAAGGTGGTTGATGCTGCAATCGCTCGAGTCATGGACGACCAGGGGGACATTCACGAGGGTCCGTTCGCTCCCGGCGACATGATCAGCCCATCCAATCTCGCCGAACCAAGGAGGCAAGAGGCACGGGAAAAAGCGCCGCAGCTAAGGGAAACCGCCCCAACAGACGAAGATATTGCGAGGGCAAAGCTCAGGGCCCTTGCTCGTAATCTGCGCCTAGTGAACGCCCCCAAACTCGCTGAATTTGTATCCCGCCAGCTTTCCGGCCGACAAGCCATCACCAGTGAAGAACTTCAGCTCGAAGGTGTGGCCGACGTTCGCGCTTATCAAACCCTGCTCGTTCTCGGTGCGGCAATGGAAAGTGGCTCGGCTTATTTGCAGCAGCAGGCGTCAACCATGATGCGTGGCTTCAGGGTCCGCCGCACAGACGACAAGGAAATTGAAAACAAGTGGATTACCGGTGTTCCGTTCCAAATAGAGAACGCGAAGAAATCGGTCGCCACCAAAGGGAAGTCGATATGAGCCAGTATTGGGAAAACATCGCAGCAAAGACCGACAAGCAATACGTTGCAGAGGACTTCCAGTCCACCGCCAGCCGCCTGCTCGCCGAGCAAGTGCTTTATTACGCCGATCGGCAGAGCCGCATGGCATACGGCATGGTTGAGCAGTTCGAGCGCGAGTTCAAACACGTCCTCTCGCTGGTCGGCAGCGGTTTGATCGTGAACAGGCAACTGCGTTATGCCTGCGCCACTCCGGACAATGGCAAGGCAGGAACGGCCAATACTGCGCAAACGCTGCTCGCCCTCGTGCTCAGGAAGATCTATGACGAACAGGCCAGGACAGGGCAGCTGAACGACGATGGCGAAGTGATCTGCGATCTGGTCGAGCTTGAGGAAAAGTATCGCCTCTCCACTTCCGGCAAGCGCGAGCTGCCTGGACGCGGCGAACTGGAAAGCTTGGTCAAGACACTGAAACGCTGGGGGATCGTCCGCAAGATGGATGAGCATGAATTCGCCGATATGGCCGCTGGCAGTGACCAGCCATACGTACTAGCCATACGCCCCGCCATTGTGGATCTGCTGGGTGAGGCAGCGATCTCCCGGCTGGCTCAGTTCACACAATCATTCGAACCCGCACGGGATTCTTCTGATGATGAAGACGGTCAAGGACCGGACCAGGCAGAGGAAGCCGAAGCATGAAATATCTGGAAAGTATCAACCTGGTGCAGTTCTTTCTGTATGAAAGAGAGCATGTCCGCATTTCCGAGATCACAGGAATATTCGGGCCAAACGGCAGCGGAAAAAGCTCGTTTCTCGATGCCGTCCAGATCGCCATGTTCGGCGCAAACAGCCGCCTGATGGCGCTGAATGCTCAGGCAGACGAGAACAAGACGACCCGTTCGATTCGAAGCTACTGCCTTGGTCAGTACGGCGATACGCCCGAAGACCGGGTACGGCCACGCTCGAATACCTATATCACGCTGGTCTGGCGCGACTCCGAAACCAAGAAACCCGTCTCCATGGGGGTTTGCATCTATGCGGCCGAGGACAGCGAGCAGCACAAAGTGCTTGGACGCTATCTGCTTCCTGACGTGGAACTGACTCTGGGTGACCACCTTGAGACGGTCGACGGCAAAGAAAAGCCGAGGGAATGGAACGCCTTCAAGCAGCAGCTGCTTCAGCGTTCGAAGGTGTCAGGCGAGGAATGCGTTTTCGAGGAGGCCGAACGCTATATTCGTGCTTGCCTGCTTGAACTACGCGGCTCAGGCGGGGCACCGTCATACGATGCCTTTGTCCGCGCGTTCCGCTTTGCGCTGAGGATGCGCTTCGACAAGACGGTAGACGAGATCGTACGCAACGACGTGCTCGAATCCAGGCCGACCAACATCAAGAAATTCAAGGATGTCACCGAATCGTTCCGGCGTCTGGCCGAATTGGTGGCCAACGTCGAACAGAAGATTAACGACGGCTCCGCAGTCGAGAGCGTCTTCGGCAACGCTGCCAAGGCCTCCAGAAAAGCCGTCACATGGAAGACGCTGGGGCTGGATGTGGCACTCGAACAGGCCAACCAGACGCACGACGAAGCCCAAGGAGTCATGGACGCTGCCCGAGAGGCATTCGAAGCTGCGGACAAGGCTTTCAAGCAGTTGGCCACCGATCACACCGATGCGGTTGAGAAATCGAGGCATTACCGCAGGCTGCGCGAACAGCATGCTTCACACGCTGATTACGCTGGCCTAGAAAGCCAGATCCGCGCAGATCGCGGCAGGGCAGAACGGAAAAAGAATGACATCGTCAACCAACTTTCCCATATCCGCAATTTCCTGAAAAATGCGGCGGAGGCGCCGTTCCTTGACGCAGATGTCACGCGTAACTTGCACGTAGAATCCAAAAAACTGGCAGTGTTGCTCGAACGTTTTGGCAAAGCTGAATGGCTTGAGATCGAGGCACACTTGCAGACAGCGGTCCAGGCTTCCGAAAAGGCGTTGCAGGACCTGAATGCCATCGGCGGGGCACTCAACGACCAATTGATAACCGCTAACGACGACCTCAAGAACGCCGAAAAGTCGCTTGAACGGGTCAAACAGGGCAAAACACCACTCAGTCCTCACGTCGAAACCCTGATGCGAGAACTCAGGGACGAAGGCCTTAGCCCCGTTGCGGTGTGCGACCTGGTCAAGATCACCAAAAAGGAATGGCAGCCCGTCGTCGAATCCTACCTCGGCCCCAACCTTCAGGCTCTCCTGGTAGCCGAACACGAAGAGCGCAGGGCATTCGAGATCTATCGCGGCCTGACGGGCAAGCGTGCCGTCTACGGTGCGAAGATCGTCATGGAAAGCCGACAGCAGTCCGGCCGGCGCTTCGAAGATGGTTCCGTCGCAGAGCTGATCGAGGGTACCGATCAGGCTGCCGTTGCCTATTTACGTGGCCTCTTCGGGGACATGGTGCAGGCCACCACTGATGCGCAAGCAATGGCGAGCGGCAAGCGCACGCTGACGCAGGATGGAATGCTCGTTGGCAAGGGCACCATCGATCGCCTGAAACCCGTCAGCGATGGAGAACTGCGCATCGGTCGCGATGGTGGAGGCCAACACCTCGATGCCGCCAAAAAACGCCTCGCAGCCTGCGAGAAAGCTGTGACTGAACTTAAATCCCTGAAGCGCGGGGTCGATGATCTTACCAAGGCGCTTCGGCTCATTCCGCCAGATGGCCAGGCCCAAGAATTCATCAAGGGTTTCTGGGAAGAAGCGGAATCTGCCAGCGACGCCGCAGCCAGTCTCGAAGGCAAACTGAAAGGTGCAGCCAACGAAGATTATGTACAGCTGGGTAAGGATGAAGCAGCGTGGGAAAACAAGGCAAAGGATCTGAATGCCAACGTCACTGACGCCAACGGTCGGCGCAGCGAAAAAGAAACTGTATTTAACGAGCGCAAAAACGATTTCAAGGCAGCTGCCTTGAAAGTCGAGGCAGCCAACAAAGCCTCTGGGGAAGCCCGAAATGACCCGGAATACGACGCCGATTACGCGTCAACCCATTGGGATGACGCCTTGGAGAAGTTCGGCGAAAACTTCTCCGACATGGAAAATCATTGCAAAAACAAAAGAACAGAAGCCCTCAAGCAGGTAGAACGCGAAGTCAGCAAGGGAAGCAGTCTGATGGGCGAATTCCTGTCGAAATACCGGGAACAGGCCAGCGAAGAGGTGTTGGAAGACTGGCGTAAGGGGCAGGCCTGGATAGCCGACATTCTGAATCGTCTGCGGAGCACTGAGCTGCTCGACTACAAGGAGCAGATGAATGATGCCTACAAGGTTTCACAGGATACGTTCAGGAATGACGTCGCCTTGGCGCTGAGTCAGAACATTGAGGCGCTTGACCTGACAATGGAGCAGCTCAACCGGGTGTTGAAAGAGTGTCCGGCGTTCACCAACGGTGAGCGCTATCAATTCAAGCGCGTCGTTCGCCCACACTTCAAGCAGCTGCTCGATTTCGTGAAAAACATCGCTTCATTCGGTCCACAGGAGGATTTGCTAGGCGGGGCCGGCGAGATTCCGCCGCAGTTCAAGGAATTGCTGGAAGACAAGATCGCGCCGGGGGCGGGAAGTATGAAAAGCCCCTTGGATGACTACCGCGAGTTCTATGAATTCGACGTCGAGATTTTGCGTGAAGACCTCCTAACGGCAAAACAGAAAGTCGTTGGCCATCTAAGCAAGCGCATTGGACCAGGATCTGGCGGCGAGCATCGTGCACCGCTGTACGTGATTGCCGGTGCGGCGTTGGCATCGGCCTATCGCCTTGATCGTGGCAACCGGGACGGCATCAGGCTGATCCTGCTGGACGAAGCCTTCAACAAGATGGACCCGACCAATATCACGGCCACGATGCGCTACCTGCAGGATCTTGGCTTGCAGGTGTTCATGGCCAGCCCTGGCGAGAATCTGGGCGTGCTCAATGCCTTCCTGCATCGCTACTACGACATCTCGAAAGACTCCCTACGCAATGTGATCTTCATCGACGGCCATGATGTCACAGACGAAGTCCGGGAGATGTTCATGTCGGACGATCTGGATACGCACCCCGAACTCATCGAGCAGGAAGTCAATCGTATGCACGGAACGGGAGCGGCTGTAATCCTGACGGCATAGATATTCCATGGACACGAAAGCACACAACGCCCTCAAGAAACTGCTGGAGGCTGGAAATCGGGAAAAGGCTGGAGTGCGATCGACCCGGCCGGCGCTCACCAAGGCGCAACTCGTCGACTATCAGGCTACGCGTGCGCTGGCAGAGAAGGAGGCCTTCGAGGCCGCAATGAAGGTTGCCAGAGCCGAAGGCGCCGTGACCCTCACATGGGAGAAAGGATATGGCGAAGACGGGTTCATCCAGCGCGTCGAGTTGGTCGATATCGATGCTCTGGCGAAGCTGATTGGCGTGGATACCGCAGCAAGTCGACTTGAGAGGGCAGCCGTTCAGTTTTCCCCATTGTTGGAAAAACACCCCGTTCTGTCAGTGGTGCTTGCTCGCTGGGCCAGCCTGAAAAAGGTTCGAACCTTCGGCCCGGAGGATGCCCAGGACTGGATCGATGCTGCCCGCATCGTCAGTTTTATGACCGCAACCCGTGAGAACAGCACGGTTGATGAGCCAATCCGAGAAGTCAGCGCGCGTCTGTTCAAGGACAGCAAGCGCATCGAGAATCTGTCAGCACCAGTCGATGTGCTCCTGACCGGGGATGTCGATGCCGAGATTAGAGAACCAGCCGATGTATGGCAGGAAATCGGCCTGTTCAGGGAGGAACAGCCCGTTCGCTTGGCGGGTAGGGTGATCGTAACGCGCACACGCGTCACGGCGCTCCTGGATGAACCGTATGGGGCTTTTTCTGCGCCTTCGGTTATCAGCCTGGCCAGCAACCCGAAGCTGGTGATGACTATCGAAAACCAGACCACGTTTCATGGCGAGGCGAGACGCCGGCACGATGAGGAAATCCTGCTCATCTATACCGCTGGCATGCCCACGCCCGCTTGGCGATCGATGTACGTCCGATTACTCAAAGGCCTTCCTGATAGCGTGCCGGTTTACCACTGGGGCGACATCGATGAGGGCGGATTCCGGATCGCCGCCATTCTGGCCAGTGAAGCCAATTCATCAGGTCACACCCTTCAGCCCTGGAAGATGCATCCAGACGATGTGCCGATGGATCGGCGTGTTGAGGCCAGGCCACACACACTAGAGAGAATCCAGCATTTTGCGAGTGCGGCAGGTTGGGACGCGCTGGGTGACGAAGTGGCGCTGGCTGGGTTCACGGTTGAGCAGGAAGCGTTAAGGTAGCTCAGGGCTTCGCACATCAGGCGATGCAACGGCCAGTTAAATCCGCAATTTCGGCGAATGCGCACTCCCGACCCATACCGCCACCCTGCCTACGAAGCCTTGACGGTCGGCTAGCTGGGGCCGAGCCGCCATTCAAAAATTCGCGGTGGATGCCGGGTCATCGGCCTGAACGGTCATTGGGGGATTGCTACTCGGGCGGCCGCTCGCCTTCACATTGCTGCCGTTCGACCATTGCCAACGAAAAATCAGCGGCGATAAATCGGAGAGGCTGCTTACCGAAAAACGCTACTCACCCTATCGACCCAGAAGAGAGATTCATCGTATCGGTGATCCAGCGGCAGGTTTCTGAGCGGAGCAGTCGCACCGAGTGGTCGCTGGCTGACTGCTACACGGCAAATCTCGTCATACAGGTCAACACTTGAAGTTCAATCAGACAGATCCACATGACTGTCGGTACACTGTTTATTTTGACCTCGAGGGCTTATCTTGGTAATTACCTTTTTATGGATCTTGTGTGCTGCCTTGATTTTGCTGGGTTTGGCGGGCACCGTACTGCCCGTGCTACCGGGCACCGTGTTGGTTTGGGGCGGCATCGTGCTGGGGGCTTGGATAGACGACTTCGCTCGTGTGGGCATGACCACCGTGGTGGTGGTCAGTGTGCTGGCGTTATTGGCCTGGGGTTTGGAGTATGTAGCCGGGCTCATGGGAGCCAAAAAAGCCGGTGCCAGCAAACTGGCCCTGCTGGGCGCGGCGGTAGGCACGGTGCTTGGTCTTTTCATGGGCTTGGTGGGCGTGCTCTTCATGCCCTTGGTCGGTGCCGCCGTGGGCGAGTACCTGGCACAAAAAGACCAAACACGCGCCGTCAAAGTCGGCGTCGCCACATGGGTCGGGATCATGGTGGGACTCATCGCCAAAGTCGTGCTGGCTTTCATTATGGTGGGTATTTTTGGCGCGGCCTTGCTGATTTGAAAACGCAAAGATGCGGCAAGGCCACAGACTGTTCAGGCGAGTGATCAGGGCTGGGGCAAGTTTGGAGCGGGCCGTTCAGCGCAGCAGTGTCACGAGCAATACCAGCACGCCAAGGCCCAGATTGATCGAGAGCCAGTTGCGGGTCTGTGCCAAGGCCGCACCGCCAGCGACCCACTCAGACGCCGCAACGGCACGGCCCAGCCTCTTGTAAAGCACGAAGCGGATGTGCATGAAGATTGCTACCATCGCGACGCCAATCACCGCCATGAAGGTCCAGGCCAGCGGCATCTCGAAGCTGCCACCAGACTGCACCACCTGCTTGGCTACGCGGCCCAGCATCCACACACCGGTAGCCAACGTCAGCAAGGAGGCGGCAAGTACGGCCTGAAAAAAACGGCCGAGCACATCGTGCATGAGGCGCAGCCGCACCGCCGGTTCGAGCTCGGCGACGACGGGGCGCAAGAAGAAGTGCACGAACACCATGCCACCGATCCACACGATGATGGACAGCACATGCAGAGTCTTGAGGATCGCATAAATCATTGAAGGAGTTCTTTCTGAGCCCATTGGCTTGAGAGTTCGTGCCACATCGCAGCCGCTGGTGCTGCCATCCCGGAGGCCGACACGCTCTTTTCGGATAAGGCCGCTGCTGCTTCGCATAGCCGCTGCACGATGGGCGCCGTCATGTGGGCTCGCCGGCTGAGGCCGGGCGACGGATCACCACCACCACCAGCGTCACCACGGTCAGTGGGACCACAAAGCCCATCATCACACTCGAGAAGGCCTGCAGAGCATCGTGCTGCTGCGCCGCCAGGATCAGGTAAGCCACGTAGGCGATGTAATAGGCGAGGAACACGCCACCTTCCCAGCGCGCGATCTCGCGGCCGGTCATGAAAACCGGCAGGCAGGCCAGGGCCACGGCCAGCATCACCCAGATGTCGAAGGCCAGCAGCGACGGCGCAATCGCCAGACCCAGGTCGCCCGACACCAGCCCCGACAAGCCCAGGCAACCCAGGATGTTAAAGGTGTTGCTGCCGACGACATTACCCACCGCGATGTCGCGTTCTCCCTTGATCGCGGCCGTGATGCTGGTGGCCACCTCGGGCATGCTGGTGCCGGCAGCGACGATGGTCAGGCCGATGACGAGATCGCTCACGCCCATGGCTTTGGCGAAACTGACCGAGGCCTGCACCAGGTAGTCCGAGCCCAACACCAGCGCCACCAGGCCGGCGGCGATCAGGCCGATCTGTACCGCCCAGTGGCTGTCCCAGGCGCCGGCCCTGGCGGGCAGCACCGCGTCGGCAAATTCGTCCTTCGCAGCCTGTGTTTCGCGGCGCGACTGTACGACCAGGAACACGGTGTAGGCCACCAGCAGCGCGAACAGCAGGCCCCCTTCCAGCCACGAGAGTTTCCCGTCCAGCGAGAGCGCCAGCAGCAGCAGGCTTGCGCCCAACATGATCGGCACCTCCTGCCGGATCAGCTGGATATTGACGATCAGTGGCGCGATCAGCGCGCTGATGCCCAGGATGAACAGCACATTGAAGATGTTGCTGCCCACCACGTTACCCATGGCGATGTCGGTCTTGCCGTCGAGCACGGCGCCGACGCTCACCGCCACCTCGGGCGCGCTGGTGCCGAAGGCGACGATGGTGAGTCCCACAACGAGCGGGCTGATGCCGAACGACAGCGCCAGTTTGGACGCGCCGCGCACCAGCGTGCTGGCGCCGATGACCAGCAGGATCAGACCGCCGAGAAACATGAGCATGTTCATGGTCGAAGACTGTAGCTCAAGACGTCTGCCCAACACAGGGCGGTCCGCCTCACGCAGCTAGTCGGAACAGCCGCGTCCCGCACAGCCGTTGCGTCGCGCCAGCGCGAGGACAGCATTCCCGTCATGCGGCCACCTGACTTGGCGACTGCGGACCGGAACCGCCACCACCACTGTGGCGGCGCCAGATCGCAATGAGCAGATGCAAACCCGCTCCCAGCAGGACCAACAGCACGCTGCCAAGACCCCAGACCACCCAAGTCACTACGGTCAGGCCGCCGGTCAGCGCCGGCGCGGTCTGAAGCAGACTCTCGAAGACCGGCGCAAAGCCTGCCAGCAGCGAGGTCATCGCCTGTGCGATCTCCGGCGGCACCCAGGGCGCCAGCCACTCCGGCAGTCGAAGACCCTCGACACCTGATGCGACGCCGGTCAACGCACTGGCATTCGAGACCGACCAAACGGCGACTGCATAAACTGCCCAGGCTGTCAGTGACCATAGTGCAAAAAGTCCGAACACCAAAAACCAACTGAGTATGTAGAACACGATTGCCTCCTAGTAGAGCAGTATCAGCGTTCATTCTTGCACTATTCGACGTTCGCATAAACCAGTTTCAGGAAGATATACACTTCTATTTTTCCGATGTGAGATGGACATGCTCAACTACCGTCATTTGTACTACTTCTGGGTCGTTACAAAGGAAGGTGGCTTCGCCCGCGCGGCCGAGCGGCTGGACATGGCGATCCAGACCATCAGCGCCCAGGTGCGGGAACTCGAGAGGGCGCTTGGCTACCAGTTGCTCAAGCCTGCCGGTCGCGGTGTGGCGATGACCGAGGCGGGCCAGGCCGCCTTCGCTCGCGCCGAGGAAATCTTCCAGATCGGCCAGGCCATTCCTGACGAAGTGCGCGAGGCAGCCAGCGGCAAGGTCGCCCGACTGGCGGTCGGACTGTCAGACGGCATTTCCAAGCTGGCCGCGCATGCGCTGCTGGAGCCTGTGCTGGCCACGCCATCGTTGCGGCTGGTGTGCCACGAAGGCGAATTCGAGCAACTGCTGGCCGAGTTGGCGCTGCATCACCTGGACTTGGTACTCGCCGGGCAGCAGGCACCGCGCAACCCGAACCTGCGTCTGACGAGCGAACGCCTGGTCGAGTCGCCGGTCGACTGGTACGGCCCCGCTGCCTACGTGCGCAAAGCCGATGTGGAACGGTTCCCACAGTCGTTGAACCGATTGCCAGTGCTGCTGCCCACCGGTCATTCGGCGTTGCGCCCAACCCTGGATCGCTGGTTCGAGACCCAGGGGTTGCGGCCGCGCATTGTCGGCGAGTTCGAAGACAGCGCGCTGATGGCGGTGTTTGCTGCGCGCGGGCTTGGGGTGTTCCCGGTCAGCCGTTTGGGCCCCAGTGACAAAGGCTTGATGCGCGGACTGCGTTTGCTCGGGCATTGCGATGGCGTAAAGGAAGAAATCTATGCCATCCGCTCACGCCGTGGCCAGCACCACCCCTTGGTGATGCAGGTAGTGGCTGCGTGCGATCAGGCGCGCTCTGGCATTACGGGTGTGACCGCCGTGCGGACAAAGACTTGATCGTGGCGCGCAAAGTCCCACTGTTCGATAAGGCAACACTCCCCCGCCTCAGACCCGGTCTGCGCCTGGTCACCAGACGCACTGGACGCCGCGCCCCATCGCAGGATGTTCACCGAGTTGGGCGCTTCGGGGCGTGTGCGCGACGAGACGGCGGTTCCGGCCTGGAGCACCCACAGTCGCCGCGCCAAACCGTGCAGCGCCAGCGTGTAGGGCAGATGAATGTGCCCGCCCAACACGAGGTCGGCCCCGGCCGCCGACCAGACCCGCAGGGCGGCATGGTGGCCGCGCAGCAGGTTGGAGCGTTCCTCAGCCTGGGTCACTGCCGCTGGCTGATGCACCACCACCAGGCGCAACTGCTGCGGGCTGGCTGCGGTCAGCAGGTTTGCCACACGATCGATCTGCTCCGTGGACACCTCCCCGTTCTTGTGCCGCCATGCGCGCGTGGTGTTGACGCCAACGACCAGCAGATCTTGCGACGAGTGCACGGGCTCGAGATCAGCTCCGAACACCGTGGCGTAGCGCGCGTACGGGCGGGTCAGCCGCGCCCAAAGGTCGAACAATGCAATGTCGTGATTGCCCGGCACGGCCAGAACCGGTGCCCCCAGTCGGTCGACGAAGACCTTCGCCGCGCGAAACTGGGCGGGCCGCGCGCGCTGCGTGATGTCACCCGAGAGCACCACTACATCCGGCCGCTGCTGCGCTGCCAGGGCGACAAGGGCCTCGACCACCGGCGCCTGTTCGGTACCGAAATGGGTATCGGAAATCTGCAGCAGGACACTCATGCCGCAACCTTGGGCGCATCCGCCGTGCGTGCTTCGCCAGTGGCTTGAAGCAGGTACAAGGGCTTGTCCAGCACACGAATGTCGATGGGTACGCGCATGCGTGCCACCTCACCGTCGAACGCCACCACGACCACCTTGCGGCCGGGGGCCAGGGTGGGCTTCACCACCATGTGCTTGAACTCGAAACCTTCCACGCCGGCAGCTTCCCTCAGCCTGCCCATCGCCCCGTGCAGCACCAGCCTGAGCATCGACAGCGTGCCGATGGGCCGTAGCATCAGCGCGGCCATGCTGCCGTCGCCGGGCGTACCCGCCAGGGTGTCTTCCGGCTCGGCCCCGAACTGTTGCAGTTGCAGCCGGTTGTTGCCGACGAAAAGCGTCAAGGTCTGCACGTCGCGAACCGCAGAACCCATCTCGATGTGCAGGCGCAGCCGGCGCTGTGCGCGGAGCAGCGTCGCACAGGCCGCTACGAACGCCACCCAGCGGCTGCGGCCAAAGCGGGCCTTGAAGGACTCGCGGTCCTGCAACAGTTCGGGGTAGACACCCAGGCTGGCATTGACCAGGAAGACCCGGTCGTTGATGGCCCCAACCTGGACCGGCATCGGGCGCGCATCCATCAGTTGCCGCGCCGCAGCGGCTGGCTCGGTGGGTATGTCATGCGTCCTGGCAAAATAATTGAAGGTGCCATAGGGGATGACACCCATTGCGCAACCGGCGGCGTGCGCGGCCTGGGCTACCGTGTTGAGGCTGCCATCGCCGCCTACGGCAATCACAGCCGTACTGCGCGCAACCGCCGCCGCTGCGGCCTCGGCAGCCACCCGCGCCAGATCAGCAGGCCGGCAAATCAACAGATCACCCTTTCTTCCATGCGCTGTGAGGGCCGATTGGATCACGGCACGCTTTTCGTCAAGGTCGAAAGCCCCAGCGGATGCGTTGATCACGAACTGCAGGGACGATGCAGGATCGATGCGCGGAACCGACATGGCGGGGCACTGCCCACTGTCAGCCCCTATCGGTTTAGACCGGAAAGCATCAGTCATGCCGCAGCAGATCGCCGAAGACGGTGTGCTCGCCGTCCCGGCGATCGGCGCCCGGAGCGTCGTAGAGCACCAGCCAACAGGGCTTGCCACCGGAGATCGCGGGCGGCAGGTCACAGATCGCCTCGGCGCGGTTGGTGCCACGCCCATGGGGCAGCGAAACCGACTCTGTCAGCGCCGTTTCGAAACGCACCGGCTCACGGTTGGCTTTCATCGTGGGTCTGGCGAGCGGCCATTTGAAGACACGGATATCGCCGTTGAGCACCATCGTCGGACCGGCCAGGATATAGAGATCATCGCCGGAGAAGTGCAGGTCGCGGATGCCCAGACCGTCGAGTTGCAGGAAGTGCTTGCGCAGCAGCGTGCTGCTCTCGTCAATGGGCACCATGCGTAGTTGATCCCCGTGCGCCTCGACGGCGATCTCGAGCAGCGCCGACCAGCCGCGCAGCACCGGGCCACGCAGGCCCAGCAGCAGTCGGCGTCCGTCCACCGCCAGGCCTTCGATGTCGAAGCCGTTGTCCTTGCCCGGGATCGCCATGTAGGGCCCGAAGTGGGGGTCGCCGACGAGCACCCGAGTGAGCAGGTTCGCCTGCACATCGCCCTTCAGCCGCAATGCCCGCCGGCCATCCTGAGCCTGGCGTACCAGGCAGGGCTCGCCCTGGGCGTCGGGCTCGATGGGCAGACACGCCAGCAGGCGGCGGTTGCCGTCGAGGGCCACCTTTGCCAGCCGCTTGGCGTTGTCGGCGTGGCCGCGGTCCGGCTTGGCGTTCTTGCGCTTGAGGCCATGCGAACCGACCACCCAGAGGTAACCATCGGCCATCGCCATGCCTTCCAGGTCGGCCTCCTCATCGGCCTTACCGGGCAGGTCCAGCAGGTCGGCCAGCGGAAAGTCGCGGACTTCACCGAAGCGCAAGGCCTCGCGGCCCACCGCATCGAGCCGGCGCAGGCGGTCCAGGCCACAGGCTTCGTCGCCTGCCACCCAGAGCCAGTCGCCTGTAAAGGCCGCGCCAGACAAGTTGGTTTGAACCAGTGAGTCGGGCGCGAACTCCAGACGAACGGCGTTGGGTTTTCGGGTGTGGGGCATGGGATGAGTTCTCCGGAAGATGCAGTGCTGAGGGGGCTACGGATTGCAGCGAATACGAGCCTCAGCCGCAAACAACCGAAGTTTGCGACCGAAGCCTTGTCGTATGTTCAGTTTTTTCGGAAGTTTGTGTCCTCAAAAAGCTGCTTTTTCAGTGCGACCCAACAGCTCACATTGCACACTCCCTTAACCGAAGAAAATCCGTGATGCGACGGTCTCATTGGCAATCCGGACAGAGCGGGGTCCATGACTTCCTGATTGTCTCTTGCATAAAGATTAAGCCGATGGACATCCCCTCTTTTCCAGTAACTCATTTCTTTGGACAATCGTGGCAAACAAGAGCACCCAAACACTGACTAAGCCAGAATTCCTGAAGGACAAACGACGGGCTACCGTGGAACGGATTGCCGGGGCACACCTGGCATCAATGGGCGGCACGTTGGCAGACAGCGTTGGCCAGAGCAGCCGGCAACGGCTGGTCTGGTTGAGTTTACTGGCAATGCCGCTCCTTTTCCCGATCGCACTACCCAGCATGGCCTCCATGGTAGGTGCTTTTTGCCTGTTGATCGCTTACGGGCTGTGTATTGGTCAGCCGGTGCCTTTGCCGGGTTGGCTCGCCAAACGAGAGATGAATGATCGCGTCAGGATGCTGCTGAAAGGCATCATTAACCGGGTCATCAATATCATCGCGTTGTTGGGACGACCCCGCATGCTGCCCTTGAGCAACAAGCCGGCCCGGGTGCTGAACGGGTTAATGCTTTCTGCCGCAGGGGTGTCGATGATGATTCCGGTCCCCATCATCAGCTTTGACAATGTACTGCCTGCGCTGGCCATCGTCTTGCTCTCGTGGGGGCTGCGTCTCCGAGATGGCCTGATGCTGCTGCTCGGCTATCTGGTCACTCTGGCGGCGGCCGCCTCGGTGGTGCTGCTCTGGTGGGGAGGCACCCTTGTTGCTACCGAATTACTCTCGCTGGTGGGACTCACTTCCAGTCGGTAATCACAGGAACTTTAGCTGCAGATTTGTAAAGAAGAACGGCAATTCAAGGGGCAACCTCTATAGACAGTGATCACCGACATGAAAACGATTATCTGGCTGCCCGGTGTCAATTATCTGGACCGGAATGACATTACTCACTCTCATCTCGTCGACTGGATAGCTCGGACCTTCGGCCCCACCCTGCCCATCGACCTTGGCTCGGTTCTGAGCACCGTACCGGTACCGCCTTGGTTGGCAGTCTGGATTGATCTGAATCGCACCCAGTTTACTAGACACCTTTGAGCCTATAAATTTGGCTAAACGGAGGTGTTATGACGAACAAGCGATACACGGAAGAATTCAAGATTGAGGCGGTCAAACAGATCACCGAAAGGGGTCACGCGGCGGCCG
>DATCSW010000018.1:0-53093 GCA_036568265.1 Thiobacillus sp. | reverse complement strand
GTTCCAGGCACGGGTCGAGCAAGGTATGCCGGCTGACCAGGCTTATTCCATCAGCACACGTGAAATTGGTGCTGGTGCTGGTGCTGGTGCTGGTGCTGGCATGGGTGCTGGTTCTGGCATGGGTGCTGGTTCTGGCATGGGTGCTGGTTCTGGCATGGGCGGCGGCGCTGGCATGGGCGGCGGCGCTGGCATGGGCGGCGGCGCTGGCATGGGCGGCGGCGCTGGCATGGGCGGACGCTAACGCTTTACCCAACAGACCGCCCCCTTGGTCTGTTGAAGTGAAGCAGAGCGGCAGGCGGGATTCTCCGTCTGCCGTTTTTGCGTGGTCATACGCCCTTTTGGCATGATTGTTCGGGCTATGAACCCTTTTTACCTGCGTTTGTCGGCCCGCCAC
Organism: Thiobacillus sp.; assembly: GCA_036568265.1. Taxonomy (GTDB): domain Bacteria; phylum Pseudomonadota; class Gammaproteobacteria; order Burkholderiales; family Thiobacillaceae; genus Thiobacillus. The sequence continues at coordinate 52,699 of DATCSW010000018.1, read as the reverse complement.
TCCCCGTCATTACAGGGGGTCAGCGCTTTCCGCCAAACAAGCTGCCCAGCACGCCGCGGATGATGGCGCGCCCGACCTGGCTGCCGATGGAGCGGGCAGCCGATTTCGCCATCGCTTCCGCCATGCCCTGACGGCGGCCGTTGCCGCCCAGTAACCCGCCGAGCATGCCACCGAGTCCACCGCCGGCAGCAGGCTGCTCAGCTGTCTTGGCTTGTTGCGTGGCTTGCGCCGCTTCGGCGGCTTGTGTTGCCCGCGCCTTGAGGTTTTCGTAGGCGGATTCGCGATCAACCGCTGTGTCGTAAGCGCCGGCCATCAGCGAGGTTTGCATCAACTGCTGACGTTGCGCGGCGGTGATGGGGCCGATCTGGCCTTGCGGCGGCACGATGAAGCAGCGTTCGGTGACACCGGGGCGGCCTTTGGTATCGAGGAAGGACACCAGCGCTTCGCCGACGCCCAGTTCGGTAATCGCGCTGGCTTCGTCGAGTTCGGGGTTGTCGCGCATGGTTTCGGCTGCGGCCTTGACGGCTTTCTGGTCACGCACCGAGAAGGCGCGCAGGGCGTGCTGAACGCGGTTGCCAAGCTGCGACAGGATCTTGTCCGGCACGTCGGCCGGGTTCTGGGTGACGAAGAATACGCCGACGCCTTTGGAGCGGATCAGCCGCACCACCTGTTCGATTTTTTCGACCAGCGCGTCAGGTGCGTCGCTAAACAGCAGATGGGCTTCGTCGAAGAAGAACACCAGTTTGGGTTTGTCGAGGTCGCCGGCTTCGGGCAGGTTTTCGTAGAGCTCGGCCAGTAGCCACAACAGCAGCGTGGCGTACATTTTCGGCGACTGCATCAGCGTGTCGGCTGACAGGATGTTGATGACGCCGCGGCCTTTGTCGGTCTGGATCAGGTCGGCGATGTTGAGCATGGGCTCGCCGAAGATCTGCTCACCGCCTTGCGATTCGAGCGACAGCAGGCCACGCTGGATCGCGCCGATGGAGGCGGGCGAGACGTTGCCGTAATCGGTGGTGAACTGCTTGGCGTTTTCGCCGACGTAGGCGAGCATCGCGCGCAGATCTTTCAGGTCGAGCAGCAGCATGCCGTTGTCGTCTGCCACTTTGAACACCAGGTTCAGCACGCCGCCCTGGGTTTCGTTCAAGTCCAGCATGCGGCCCAGCAGCAGCGGGCCCATGTCGGACACGGTGGCGCGCACCGGGTGGCCACTCTTGCCGTAGGGGTCCCACAAGGTAACCGGGTAGCCCTGGTAGCCAAATCCTTCGAGCTGCAGCGTTTCGACCCGCTCAGTTACTTTTGCATTGCCGCCGCCTGCCTGTGAAATCCCCGACAGGTCCCCTTTCACGTCCGACATGAAACACGGCACGCCGATGCTGGAAAAATGTTCGGCCAGCGTTTGCAGCGTGACGGTTTTTCCAGTGCCGGTGGCGCCGGTGATGAGGCCATGGCGGTTGGCCATTTGCGGCAGCAGCAGGAGGTCGGTGGTGGCGTTCTTGGCGATGAGCATCGGTTCGGTCATGGCGGTTCCTGGGTGTAGGGCAGCGGACGATTCGTGGGCGCATCCCGGGAATCAATGTGTGCCCCATTTTTGGGATGCAGGAATTTTAACGAGTTCAGCTGCGACAAGTGTTAAGCAATGTATAGAAGTGACCGCTAATATTGCGGGTATCATTCGCGCTTAATGCAAGCAGGGAGCAGGTCGTGGCAACAGAACAGCAAGCGCATGAAATTGTGATCGTGGGCGGTGGCGCCGGAGGACTGGAGCTCGCCACCCGGCTCGGCAACAAGCTGGGCAAGAAAAAAAACCGTGCTCATATCACCCTGATCGATGCGTCGCCGTCCCATCTCTGGAAGCCGCTGTTGTATGAGGTGGCCGCAGGCAGTCTGGATTCGTATGCCGAGCGATTGGAATATCTGGCGCAGGCGCATTGGCATCATTTCCGGTTTCGGCTTGGGCGCATGGACGGCCTTGATCGCGAAAAGCAGGAAATCAGCGTGGCGCCCACACTGGACGAAGACGGTGTGGAAATCATTCCGCGCCGCAGCTTTCGCTACGACACGCTGATCATTGCGGTCGGTTCGGTCGGTAACGACTTCGGCGTGCCGGGTGTAAAAGAGCATTGCATCATGCTCGACACCCCCGAACAGGCGCGCGAATTCCATCGCCGCCACATCAATGCGTGCCTGCGCGCGCACACCCAGACCACCGAGGTGACAGCTGCACAACACACCGTAGGCATCGTCGGTGCCGGTGCAACCGGGGTCGAACTCGCGGCTGAACTACATGACACCACGCGTGAACTGTCAGCTTACGGCCTGGAAAAAATCGACCCCGACAAAACCCTGAAGCTGCTGATCGTTGAGGCCTCTGATCGCATCCTGCCGGGGCTGCCACCGCGGTTGTCGGCGGCCGCTGCCGAACGTTTGGGTGAGCTGGGTGTGGAGATGTATACCAATGAGCGGGTGGTTGAAGTGCGCGCCGACGGCATGTTGACCGCCGATGGAAAGTTCATTCCCGCCAGCATGATGGTGTGGTCGGCTGGCATCAAGGCGCCGGATTTCCTGAAAGACATCGATGGCCTGGAAACCAACCGCAATAACCAGTTATTGGTGCGGCCCACGCTGCAAACCACACGTGATGACAATATTTTTGCGCTGGGCGATTGCGCGGCTTGTCCGATGCCGGATGGCAACAACGTGCCGCCGCGTGCACAGGCCGCGCATCAGCAGGCCAGCTTAATGGCCAAAGCGATTTGCCGGCGTTTCCGCGGCAAGCCGTTGCTCGATTATGAATATCGTGATTACGGCTCGCTGGTCGCATTGGGTCGTTTTTCCACCGTGGGCAACCTGATGGGCGGCTTGAGCGGCGGTAGCATCATGATTGAAGGTGTGTTGGCGCGGCTGGTGTATTGGTCATTGCACAAGATGCACGAAGTCGCATTGCATGGCTGGGTCAAGACCGCGATGACGACTTATGCGCATTTCATCAGCACGCCGACGCGGGCGAGGATCAAGCTGCACTGAGCCAAACCTCACTTGATCAGGGCGCCATCCACAAACGCGCCGCACCGCGCACGCCGCTGGAGTCACCGTGTTGTGGCGCCACCAGTTTGGTGTCGACGCGATCGGAAAACACATAGCGCGGCCATAGCTTGGGCACGGTGTCGTACAGTCGACTGATGTTGGACACGCCGCCGCCCAGCACAATCACATCCGGGTCGAGCAGGTTGATCACACCCGCCAGCGCACGCGCCAGCCTTTCTTCATAACGCATCAGCGTGGCATTGCAGGGGCCGTAACCCGCTTGCGCCAGCTGAGCGATTTCGTGCGCCGGCAGGTCTTCGCCGCCGTAACGCACGTGATCGGCCGCCAGCGCGCGGCCCGACAACCAGGTTTCGATACAGCCTTTTTTGCCGCAGTAACACGCTGGCGCAGCGTTGAGTTCGCGTGGGCTCGGCCAGGGGTGAATCAGCGCTTCGCCGGTGGCAGGGTGCTGGCCGGTGGAGGTTCGGTCGGCCTGAGTGTGAGCGAACTGGAAATAAGGTAGCGGTGAATGGCCCCATTCGCCGGCAATGGCGTTGGCGCCATCGAGTACCTTGCCATTGACGACGATGCCGCCGCCGACGCCGGTGCCGAGGATCACGCCAAACACAACGGTCGCACCGGCAGCCGCGCCATCGGTGGCTTCGGACAAGGCCAGGCAATTGGCGTCGTTGGTCAGCCGAATCGGACGCGCCAATGCACGTTCGAGGTCTTCTTTGAGCGGTTGACCGTTGAGGCAGGTCGAATTGGCATTCTTGATGCGACCGGTGGCGGGCGAGATCGCGCCGGGGGTGCCGATGCCGACACTGCCGCTTTGTTTCAGCCCGGTTTCGGCTTCGTGTACCAGCGCGGCGATGGCGGCCACGGTGGCGGCATAGTCGTTTTGCGGGGTGGGTACGCGGCGTCGCAGCAATTCCTGGCCGGTCGCGTCGAGCGCAATCAGTTCGATTTTGGTGCCGCCAAGGTCGATGCCAAAGCTGAGAGCGTGGGCCACAGTGGTAAAATCTCCGATTATTTTTTGCGTTGGAATCGACATGGCAGGACATTCGAAATGGGCCAACATCCAGCACCGTAAGGGTCGCCAGGACGCCAAGCGCGGCAAGATTTTTACCAAGCTTATCAAGGAAATTACCGTGGCCGCCAAAATGGGCGGCGGCGATGTCGGCATGAACCCGCGCTTGCGGCTGGCCATCGAGAAGGCCAAGGCCGAATCAATGCCGAAGGACAACATAGAAAACGCCGTCAAGCGCGGCACCGGCCAGCTCGAAGGCGTGAACTACGAAGAAGTGCGCTACGAAGGCTATGGCATCGGCGGCGTGGCGGTCATGGTTGATTGCCTCACCGACAACAAGGTGCGGACGGTTGCCGATGTGCGCCATGCTTTCAACAAGTACGGCGGCAACATGGGTACCGACGGCTGTGTGGCGTTCCAGTTCAAGCATTGCGGTCAGATCATTCTGGAACCGGGTGCCGACGAGGAAGCGGTGATGGAAGTCGCGCTTGAGGCCGGTGCCGAGGACATCATTTCCAACGAGGATGGTTCGATCGAGGTGTTGACCTCGCCTGACCCCAGCTTGTTTGAGGCAGTGAAAGAGACACTGGAAAAAGCTGGATTCAAGCCGGCGGTGGCCGAGATCACCATGCGCCCCGAAGTCGAGATTGAACTCACCGGCGACGAGGCGGAGCAGATGCAGAAGATCCTCGATGCGCTCGACGTACTCGACGACGTGCAGGATGTCTACACCAACGCTGTGATGCCGGAGTAACCCTTCTCTTGCGAATTCTCGGGATCGATCCAGGATTACGGTTTACCGGCTTCGGCGTGATCGAGCAGGCTGGCCAGAAACTATCCTACATTGCGAGCGGTGTGATCAAGAGCGGCGAAGGCAGTTTGCCGCAACGTCTGGGTGTGCTGTTTGCCGGGGTGAACGAAGTGATCGCCACGTATCAGCCTGATACCTGCTCGGTGGAAATCGTCTTCGTCAACGTCAATCCGCAATCGACCTTGCTGCTGGGACAGGCACGTGGCGCGGCGATCTGTGCGGCAGTTTCGCATGAGTTATTGGTGGCCGAATACACAGCATTACAGATCAAACAGGCCGTAGTGGGTCAGGGCAAAGCCGCCAAGGAACAGGTGCAGGAAATGGTCAAGCGTTTGCTGGGTCTGCCCGTTGCGCCGACGGCCGACGCGGCCGATGCGCTGGCTTGTGCCATTACGCATGCACACGGCAGCCGCTTGGGCGTGCATTCCACAGCAGGTTATCGGGTCAAAGGCGGACGACTGGTCTGACCGCGAGCGAAATATCGAGAAATGGAACAAGGACAATAAATGATAGGCAGAATTATCGGCATGCTGGCCGCAAAGCACCCCCCCCAGATCCTGGTGGACGTAAATGGGGTGGGCTATGAGATCGACGTGCCCATGAGCACCTTCTACAACCTGCCCGCGGTGGGTGAGAAGGTCAGCCTGTTGACGCATCAGGCGATTCGCGAAGACGCCCATCTGTTGTATGGCTTTGGCAGCGAGATCGAACGCGCGGCGTTTCGTGAGTTGCTGAAGGTTTCGGGCATCGGCGCAAAAACAGCTTTGTCGGTGTTATCTGGTTTGTCGGTGAATGACTTGTCGGTGGCAATCGCCGAGCAGGAAATCGGCCGCATTATCAAAGTCCCGGGCATTGGTAAAAAAACCGCCGAACGTCTGTTGCTTGAATTAAAAGGCAGACCCGTTTTTGCCGGCGCGATTGCCAGCACAGTACCTGCTGGGGTGACGGACGATGTACGCCAGGCGCTGCTTGCTTTGGGTTATAACGAACGTGAAACGGCTGAAGCCTTGCGTCAGTTACCTGCCGATCTGCCGGTGGGTGAAGCCATCCGGCAGGCGCTACGAAGTTTGTCGCGAGCCTAGCGGTGAGTTCTCGTCACGCCGTGAACCCGCCCCTCATATCGCTGCGCAGGCGTTTCGTGTGGTTCCTGGCCGGCGTGGCGGGTTTGTTCGTGGCTGGTATGGCGCTCAGCGTGGTGTTCAGTCTGCATTCGGGTCGGGCTGCAGAAAAGCGATTGCTTGAACTGGAAGCGGCCCAAGTTCAGTCGAGCGTGATGCGACGCTGGAACGACGATCAGAGCGTAGTTGAAAGCCTGGCCCGTGACCCTCAGCTGATTGCGTTGATGGCGCGAGGCCATCCCCAGGAAATACAGCAGTGGGCCGCCTCGCGCCAAGCGCTGCTACCGAACACGGTAGGGTTGGCTCTGTTGAATGCGCGTGGAGAACTCTATGGCGATGCCGAAAAACTGGGCGTTGATTCCTACTGCCTGAATTATCTGCAGCAGGATGTGCCTGGTGTGTTGGTGCCTATCCATCGCAACACACCAGGGCGTGAGCACGTCGATCGCGTCGCCTGGATTCGCGATGCCGATGGCGTGGTTCTGGGCAAGTTGTTTTTCGGCGTGAAGCTTAGCCAGTTCCTGCGCGTGATTCAGGACTCCACGCAACCGGGGCACGCGATCACGCTGTTCGATGCTGCCGGCATCTCCATCGCGAGTAGTGGCTACTTGACGGGTGATGTGTACGAGACGCATGCGGTCTTGCCTGCCATGGGGTGGAGCCTGAAAGTGCAGGCGCCTATTCCCCGGTTAAATGCGGGCGGCTGGCTGCAAATTCTGGCCGGGATGCTGACCCTGGTTGGGGTGCTGGTATTTCTGGTGATGGTCACGTCAAAAATGCGTCGCCCTATCTTGCAGGATATTCAGTCGGGACTGGATGCACTTGCCTGTCTGACGCGTCACGAGTCCGTGCCGCCAATTGAAACGCGTTATCAGGAATTTGCGCCCGTCGCTGCGGACATCAATCGCATCGCACAGCAACTACACGATCAACGCGAGCAGCTGGCCAAACTCAGTCTGACTGATGCGCTGACAGGGTTACCCAACCGGCGGGCCCTTGAAACCCAGTTTCCACATATGCAGGGCTTGGCTGAGCGTGGCCATCAGGTTTCGCTGGTTTCGCTCGACCTGGACCATTTCAAATCGGTTAACGACCAATTGGGTCACGCTGCTGGAGACACGGCTTTGATCGCATTGGCTGATACTTTTGCCGCGCTGACACGAAGCTCGGATATGGCTTACCGCCTGGCAGGCGATGAGTTTATCGTGCTGATGTGCGGGTTGGACAATGCGGGCGTGATGGCGTGGTATCAACGCTTGTCCGACCGTTTCAGAAGCGAATTGCGAGCAAAAGGGTTGATGCTGGACAATACACTCAGCGCCGGGCAGACCTGGTTGCTGAATCAACCGGGAGATACGATGGATCAGGCGCTTTCTCGTGCGGACCAGGCGCTATACCAGGCGAAAGCGCGTGGTCGCGGCCAGATCGTGCTGGAAGTGGGCATGCATCAGGATGGCGCAGGGTAGAATCCTGCGCATGTCTGCAAATATCCAACTGGCGCCATGATTGAAACCGACCGCCTGATTGCCCCCGACCCTGTCAGCCCGCAGGAAGAGCAGATCGAACGCGCATTGCGTCCGCGCACACTGGATGAATATGTGGGGCAGGCCAAGGCGCGCGAGCAGCTTGAAATCTTCATCCACGCCGCCAGAAAGCGTAGCGAAGCGCTCGACCACGTGCTGTTATTCGGTCCGCCGGGCCTCGGCAAGACCACGCTGGCACACATCATCGCGCGCGAAATGGGTGTCAACCTGCGGCAGACATCGGGACCGGTGCTGGAACGCGCAGGTGATCTTGCCGCGTTGTTGACCAATCTGGAGCCCAACGACGTACTGTTCATCGACGAAATTCATCGCCTGAGCCCGGTGGTGGAAGAAGTGCTTTATCCCGCGCTGGAAGATTTCCAGATCGACATCATGATTGGTGAGGGTCCAGCGGCCCGCTCGGTCAAACTTGACCTTCCCCCGTTCACACTCATCGGAGCCACGACCCGCGCCGGCATGCTCACCAATCCGCTGCGTGATCGTTTCGGCATCGTCGCGCGGCTGGAGTTTTATTCGGCTGAAGAATTGGGATTTATCGTTCATCGCTCGGCCGGCTTGTTGCAAATGAATCTGGACGAAGACGGCGCACTGGAAATTGCACGGCGCGCACGTGGCACACCGCGCATTGCCAACCGGCTGTTGCGGCGGGTACGCGACTACGCCGAGGTAAAGGCCGATGGCCATGCAACGGGCGCGGTCGCGGATGCTGCGCTGATCATGCTTGACGTCGACCGGGCCGGGCTGGATGTCATGGACCGAAAACTGTTGTCGGCGGTGATCGAGAAATTCATGGGTGGTCCGGTTGGACTGGACAACCTCGCGGCGGCCATTGGTGAAGAGCGCGACACCATCGAAGATGTGCTTGAGCCTTTCCTGATCCAGCAAGGCTATTTGCAGCGTACGCCGCGTGGACGCATCGCCACGTCGCTGGCCTATCGTCATTTCGGCCTGATCTCACCCTCGGCGGACCCCGGCGCCGATCTGTTTTGAGCGGAGTGCAGATTTGAGCACCGGATTTAGCTGGCCCGTTCGCGTGTATTGGGAAGACACCGACGCCGGCGGCGTGGTGTATTACGCCAACTATCTCAAGTTCATGGAACGCGCACGCTCGGAATGGCTGCGTGCGTTTGGCTTCGAGCAGGATGAACTTCGCGACCGCCAGGGAGTCCTGTTCGTAGTGCGTCGGGTCGAGATTGATTACCTGTCGCCCGCCCGGTTTAACGATGAAATCAAGGTTGGGGTCAGCGTGCATGAAATCGGCCTGGCCCGTCTGAGTGTGAATCAAACCCTGATGCGGGGACCAACTCAGTTGGTTTCAGCGCAGGTTATGCTGGCCTGCGTCGACGCGACGCACTTTAAACCCGTTAAAATACCTTCGCTCATTCTGCAAGCACTGGCCCAAGACACGTGAATCCTGAAATCGGTCAAGACCTCTCTCTGCTACATCTCATTATCAATGCTTCATTGCCTGTGCAGCTTGTCATGGGCATTTTGCTTGTGGCATCGATGATGTCCTGGTGGTACATCTTCATCAAAATGTTTGCACTGAAGCGCGCGCTGCGTGTGACCAATCGGTTCGAAAAGGAATTCTGGGGCGGTGGCGATATCAATGCCATGTATCAGCGCGTGTCTGCCGAACGCGAAAGCGCGGGTGAAATGGAGCGTATCTTCGAAGCCGGTTTTCGTGAGTTCATGAAGCTTCGGCGTCAGACGGGTTTGTCGCTCAATGTGATCATCGACGGTACCCGCCGTGCCATGCGCGCCACCTATCAACGCGAACTGGATAACCTGGAATCCCATCTGTCGTTTCTCGCCACAGTGGGGTCGGTCTCGCCTTATGTCGGTTTGTTTGGCACGGTGTGGGGCATCATGCTGGCGTTTCAGGGCTTGGCGACGGTAGCACAAGCCACGCTTGCCCAGGTCGCTCCAGGTATTGCAGAAGCGCTGATTGCCACCGCCATGGGCCTGTTTGCAGCCATCCCTGCGGTGGTGGGCTACAACCGCTATACACACGATATCGATCGTTTATCGAATCGCATGGAAAGTTTCATGGAAGAGTTTTCCAATATCCTGCAGCGACAAACCTCCAAGGCAAGCTAAGCCGTGGCACGGAATCGCAAACTGGTCGCACAAATCAACGTCGTACCCATGATCGATGTGATGTTGGTGCTGTTGGTCATTTTCATGGTGACCGCACCTTTCATCAATCCCGGCCAGGTTGAGTTACCCAGTGTGGGCAATACCGCGCAGACACCCGCACAACCGCTCGAGGTCATCATCAAGGAATCGGGTGAATACGTGTTGCGCAATCGCGCAACAGGCGGGACTGAGCAGCAGGTATCCAGGGCAGATTTGGCCAAGGAAATCAAAGCGATCCACCGCGCCCAGCCGGATCAGCCTGTCGTCATCGCAGCGGATAAAAATGTTCGCTATGAAGAAGTCATGAACACCATGACCATTCTGCAAAAGGCCCAGGTGTCACGTATAGGCCTGCTCGCGCGCCCTGCGCCATGAACGCTCCGGCAGATGGACCGTATCTATCTCGTCCAGGGCCTAATTTGGCTGCAGGTGCGATGGCGCTGGGTGTCCATGCGCTGTTTTTGTTGCTGCTGATATTTGGCGTGTCGTGGCAAACGCAGCATCCAGCACCTGTCATGGTGGATTTATGGGATGCGCTGCCGCCCCTACCATCACCCACGCCGCGCCCTAAATTAGCCCCCCCACCGCCCGAACCTGTCAAACTGCCCGAGCCGACCAAGGTCGAGCCTGTGCCTCCAGCTATCGCTCCGGAGCCTCCGCCACCCAAGGCGCCGGATATCGCACTGGAAAAGAAAAAGCTTGAAACGGAACGTTTGCAAAAGCTCAAGACCATGCAGGAAGCGGAAGCCAAAGCCTTGGCCGAGGCCACACGCGCAGAAGCCGCAGCCATTCAGAAAGTGCGTGAGAAACAACTGGCCGATCAAAAGAAAAGAGCATTGCTGCGCCAGATGGAAGAGGAAGAAATGATCCAGCGCATGGCCAACGAAGAGGCCGCCAGCGAAGCGCGAATACTGAAGCAGGCTGAAGCGCGATCAGCTGCGGCCAGGCGACAGACAGAATTGGCACGTGCAGTCGGTTTGCATCGCGACATGATTAGCGCCAAGGTGCGTGGTAACACGCGTTTGCCGGGAAACTTGAAGAGTAATCTCGAGGTGCGCTGCCTGGTCAAATTGTTGCCCACAGGTGAAGTTCAGAGCGTACAGATCACGCAATCGAGTGGTAATGTGGCTTATGACGAGGCTGTAGTACTGGCCATCCAGAAATCCTCCCCTTTGCCTTTGCCAGCTGATCGCGACGCCCGAGCGGAATTTGTTCCGGAACTTTCTTTCGTTCATCGCCCCAAAGAGTGAGTTTTGGCGGGCCGGCTGCAGGCTGGATATCAATTTCCGGTCAGACCGCCTATGCTAAACTCGCTTGCTAATCAAGTACTTTTGACTGAGATTCCCGTACCCATGTTGCGTACCCTTCAGCTTGTCCCGTTGTTTTTTATCGCCTTTTTAGGCATCTCGCTGCCTGCCCAGGCTGCGATGGAAATCCAGGTGATCGGTGGCGCTGCCAATAAAATTGCTGTGGCGATGGTGCCGTTCCAGACTGCAGCAGGTCAGCCAATGCCGGCCTTGACGCAAATTGCCAGTGACGATCTGGCGCGTAGTGGTCAGATCAAGCTGGTCGATGTCAGCGGCACCCAGCAGCCGGTCGAGCCAGCTCAAGTCAATTACGGTGTGTGGCGCGCTAAAGGCGCGGAGGCGATGGTGATTGGGCAGGTTACTGCATTGCCCGGCGGCCGGTTTGATATACGTTTTCGTTTGCTGGATGTCGTCAAGCAAACGCAGCTTACGGGCTTTAGTTACAACATTTCTGCGGCTCAATGGCGAGCCACTGCACACCAGATCGCCGATATCGTGTACGAAAAACTGACTGGGACCCCCGGTGTTTTCAGCACCCGCATTGCCTATGTGCAAAAGCAGGGCAAGCGTTTTGAATTGCGCGTGGCCGATGCCGATGGCCAGAATCCCAGCACGGTGGTGCGCTCCAATGAGCCGGTGATTTCGCCGATGTTCTCTCCTGACGGGAGCAAGTTGGTGTATGTGTCATTTGAAGACAAAAAGCCGATTGTGTATGTGCAGTCATTACAGGATGGCAGCCGTAGTAAATCCGCCGCTTTCAAAGGCTCCAACTCCGCGCCGGCATGGGCTCCGGACGGCAAGCGTCTGGCTGTGGTGCTGACCCGTGACGAGGCCTCTCAGATTTATCTGATCAATATCGATGGCAGCGGACTGTCCCGGTTGACTCAAGGCGGTAATATCGATACTGAACCCGTTTTTTCACCTGACGGCCAAACGATTTATTTCACCTCTGATCGAGGCGGCAGCCCGCAAATTTATCGAGTGTCGAGTAGGGGGGGTGAACCCAGGCGCGTGACTTTTAGCGGCACTTATAACGTATCACCCACCATCAGTCCGGATGGCAAATTGCTGGCCTATATTGGCCGTGACGAAGGGCGCTTCCGTGTGATGCTGCTGGATTTATCAAGTGGCCAGTCTCGTGCGCTGACAGACACCGCTCGCGATGAGTCCCCCAGTTTTGCACCTAATGGACAAGCAGTCCTGTACGCCACAGTACAAGGTGGACGGGGCGTATTGGGGACCGTCAGTCTGGATGGTAAAACGCGCGCACGTTTGTCCGAGTCGGGCATTGATGCGCGTGAGCCCGCCTGGGGTCCCTGATGGAATCTTTGCTTCTGACGATACAATCGCAGTGCGCGATGCATGGTGTGTTCGGGATTCGAATGTGCAAGGTAGCCTGAATTCGTACTGACTGAGAATGGATGACCTGAGAGACGGGGTTTAGACCCTTTTTGAAGTGTGGCATGATGAATAATACGATGTGGACGCGCTCAATGCTCGTCAGGCAAGCGGATCACCCAAAACGCTGAAAAGCGTAGAATTTTTTGAATAATGACCAAAGGAGAGATAAATGAATAAAGTTTTCTGGCCCGTTTTGCTTGTGTTGGCCCTGTCTGCATGCGGTACCACCAGCGGCACCAAAGCCACGGTTGAAGATCGCACCGGCAGCAAGGCTGACGCTGCGATGGCTGCCAACCAGTCTGGCACGTCAGGCGCCGCCGGTAGTGGTGTTGAAACGACCGCGTTAAATGGAAAAGGTGTGGCGGGCAGTTCGCTGGATGGCAAGCAGATGGATGGCAGCAGCAGCTATTCCGGCGATCCGCGCAAAAATCCGGCTAGCCCCTTGTCTACTCGCAGCATCTTCTTTGATTTTGATCAATATGTGGTGAGGGACGAATACCGTCCGGTACTCGAGGCACATGCGGGTTATCTGTTGTCAAAGCGTGATGCACGCGTGATTTTGCAGGGTAATGCCGACGAACGTGGCAGCCGTGAATACAACCTTGCATTGGGCCAAAAGCGCGCTGAAGCGGTTCGCAAGGCGCTGGCCGTTCTGGGGGTAGGCGAAGCGCAGATGGAAGCGGTGAGCTTTGGCGAGGAAAAGCCACGTATGGAAGGTGATACCGAAGAGGCTTATGCCGCAAACCGTCGCACTGACGTCGTCTATTCAGATGAGTAATTGGCGTTGAAGCAGGGGCTTGGTTTATTGCTTACGTCGGCCGTGTTATTGGTTCAGCCGGCGTGGGCTGATACAGCAGAAATTGCAAGACAGATGCAAGTATTGCAGCAAACAGCAGCGTCGTTTGACGCGCGTCTGACCAAGCTTGAAGGCGTCATCCGGCAGAATCAGCAGCTCCTGAGCTTGTTGCAGGAAGTGGAGATGCTCAAGGCCGAAGTCTCCAAGATGCGTGGCCAGGCCGAAGTCCAGGTCCATCAGATGGATACCTTGGGTAAACGGCAAAACGATTTGTATGTTGATCTTGACCAGCGCATTGCTGAAATTACCAAATCCCTTAAGCCCATAGCAGTTGCCGCAACCCCTGTTGCACCTGCAACGCAAGCCGCTCCGGCGTCTGCAGCGCAGGCGGGTGCCCCTTCCGCACCTACACCGCAGTTGGATCCACTGGTCGAGTCGCGCGTCTACGAAGCCTCGCTGAACCATTTTCGCGAGGCTAACTATGCGGGTGCAATCGCCGGTTTCAAGGGGTTTTTGAAAGCCTATCCGGACAGTGCGTTGGCGCCTAACGCGCAATACTGGATTGGCTATTCTTACTACGCACTTAAAGATTACAAATCCGCACTGGCGCATCAGCAAAAACTGATTGCGGTCTACCCGACCAGTGCCAAGGTGCCCGATTCCCTGCTCAATATCGCGAGCAGCATGATTGCGCTGGACGACATGATGACCGCACGTAAAACGCTCGAAGAACTGGTCGCAAAGCATCCCGGCACCAATGCCGCCAATCTGGCCACGCGCCGGCTGGCTGCCTTCAAGTAACGCCCGTGTCTGAATCCATCCTGCTCCATTCGCCAGGGATTGGCCGCGACGGTATGGACGTCCAGGCATCCACCATCACGCTTCGTTTGACCGAGGTGTTTTACTCTCTGCAAGGCGAAACCAGCCGGACAGGCCTGCCCACCGTATTCATTCGCTTGGCGGGGTGCCCATTGCGGTGCCGGTGGTGTGATACGCCTTACAGCTTTCAGGGTGGGGAAACCGTTACGCTCTCTGATCTCATGGCCAGGGTGGCAGATTTCGGTTGTGCAACCGTATGCGTGACCGGGGGGGAACCCCTGGCACAGAAAAATTGCCTGCCGCTGCTGGCAGCCTTGTGCGACGCCGGCTATTCCGTTTCGCTCGAAACCAGTGGTGCACTGGATGTGAGCAAGGTGGATGCGCGCGTGTCACGCATTGTGGACATCAAAGCGCCAGAATCAGGCGAAGCGGCGCGTAACCGTTGGGACAATATCCAGTATCTCACCCGGCATGATGAGATCAAGTTTGTACTGGCCAACCGCGCAGATTATGAATGGGCGTGTGAGGTGTTGCGCTCGCAAAACCTGCTATCGATTTGCCCGGTTCTGTTTTCGCCTGTACAGGGTGAATTGGCGCCTGAAGATCTGGCGGGATGGATATTGACTGATCGTCTGGCGGTGCGTTTTCAGATGCAATTGCATAAAGTGTTGTGGGGAAACACGCCCGGAAAATGAAACCAGCCGTCGTTTTGTTGTCAGGTGGACTGGATTCCGCCACCGTACTCGCCATTGCACGTGAAGCCGGGTATGCCTGCTATGCGCTGAGCCTGGATTATGGCCAGCGCCACAATGCAGAACTTGCAGCTGCCAGTCGGCTGGCGGATGTGCTGGGCGCAGTGGAGCATCGAGTGATCAAACTCGGGTTGGGCGATATCGGCGGATCGGCCTTGACGGATTCGACGATCGCGGTGCCGGAAGCGCCTACAGAAGGCATCCCGGTCACCTATGTGCCCGCGCGTAATACCGTGATGTTGTCACTTGCGCTGGCCTGGGCCGAAGTGCTGGGCTCGCGCGATGTGTTTATTGGCGTGAATGCGGTGGATTACTCGGGGTATCCAGACTGTCGACCGGAATTCATTGCGGCATTCGAGCAACTCGCCAATCTCGCCACGCGCTCGGGCGTTGAAGGCGAAAGACTGCGTATTCACGCGCCTTTGCAGCATTGGTCAAAGGCGCAGATCATCCAGCGCGGCACCGCGCTCAAGGTGGCGTATGTGCAAACAGTGAGCTGCTATCAGGCCGATGCGCAGGGAAGAGCCTGTGGGCGTTGCGACGCCTGCCGGCTCAGGCGCGAAGGATTTGACGCCGCAGGCGTTGCCGATCCGACGCGCTATGTGTCCGCCATAAGTTGAGGCTGGTCGATCGGTAGCATCGAACAGCAGGGCAGATCACCCGGGGCGGCTGCGCCTGGCAGTCGAGCGACCCACACCCAACCCGTTAGCTAGTGTCCGTGCTTTGGATGTGGGAGAAGTGCGGTGCGCGGTACTGGTACATATGGTCCGGCTCAATTTTTTGCCCGAACACATTAAAATCAAACCTTTTATCCTTTATTTTTTATCCGAATTTGCGGCGACAGCGATTCTGTGGATAATCCCGCTCACCTTTGGAGGACTTGCAACAAATGACATACGAAGATTTTGCCAGCGGCCAGACGTTTTTTCTGTGGTCGACCTTTGCAATCGCGCTGGTTCTGGGCGCGGTCGTTAACAAGACCAACTTTTGCACCATGGGTGCAGTATCCGATTGGGTCAATATGGGGGATAAAGGGCGCTTGCGTGCCTGGGTGCTAGCCATTGCGATTGGTGTGCTCGGTGTCATGGGTCTGGAAGCCGCCGGCATGGTCAGCGTGTCCAGTTCGTTCCCCCCCTATCGGCAGAACAACCTGATCTGGCTTGAGAACATACTCGGTGGTGTCATGTTCGGCATCGGCATGACGCTCGCCTCCGGCTGCAGCAACAGAACCCTGGTCCGGGTCGGCGGCGGAAACCTCAAGTCGGTGGTCGTATTGCTGGTCATTGCGGTGATGGCATATTTCATGGTCAACCCCTTCCCGGGCAGCGACAAGACACTGTATTCAACGCTGTTCTATCCCTGGACCAACCCAACCACGATCGCGTTGTCCACTCAGCAGGATTTGGGCGCCATGTTGTTCAGCGATAACGTTGCCACTGGCCGGATGATCATCGGCGGCATCATCGGTGCGCTGTTACTGATCTGGGTCTTCAAGTCGGCCGATTTCCGCGGCAGCTTCGACAATATTCTCGGTGGTCTGGTAGTCGGCCTTGCGGTACTTGCCGCCTGGTACGTGACCAGTAACATCATGGTCAATGCTGACGGCGAACTCATGTCGCTACGTGCCTTTGCACAGAACTGGGACTTCTATGCGTCTGCCGATGCCGTCCGGCCCGCTGACACCGCCTCGCTTGCCGCGCAGTCTTTCACCTTTGTTAACCCCATGGGCCAAACGCTGGAGTACGTGACGGGCGGCTTCAAGCACACGCTGCTGACTTTTGGCGTCATGGCGCTGGCTGGGGTCATCGCAGGCTCATTGTTGTGGGCAATCGTGTCACGCAGCTTCCGCATCGAGTGGTTTGCTTCCGGGCGTGACTTCGTCAACCACGTTGTAGGCGGCGCCTTGATGGGCCTTGGGGGCGTGCTGGCGATGGGATGCACCATCGGTCAGGGCGTCACCGGATTCTCCACCCTGGCGCTCGGCTCGATCCTGGCTTTCGTTGCCATCGTGATCGGCAGCGCCGTCACCATGAAAGTGCAATTTGCCTTGATGATGCGTTCCGAGGGGTAATTCACCTCACTCGCCGACTGCCGGCACGTATCCGCTTGCCAGCGCGGTACCGGCAGACGCAAGCGAGCGACTGCGCCAGGTTTGCCTTCAGTCTGTGTTCAGGCTGGCGGGCCTGGACGATCGGCATCCGCCCGGTCTTTCGGTTTTTTCGCAGCCTTCAGGTCTGCTGGATGGGTCCATGTGGCGCGAGCCGCATGGACCCATTTTTTCACTGGCAAACCCCTCTCAAAATGCCTCGAATCCGATGGTCCGACTGTCGCGAGGCCTCTGGCGCCCGTGCGCTCATACGATACACACATCCGCAACGAGCGCCCTGGTGCCACTGCCCACTCGTCTATCATGCTGGCGAATAAAGAATTCCGCGCAGGTACCGATACTACTTATGTAGAAGTCGTTGCAAACAGCGTGACATGAACTGAGGCCTACGATGCGGGATGAGGGTCCCACAGCTTCGATGTTGATCATCAAATGCCAGGGCACGTGGTTATCCAGCATTGAGTGCCACACTGCGAGGAGGCAGCAACAGTAAACAAACGAAAACGCAGTTCAGTATGGTTCAAATGAACCTTGACCCACCCACAGTGGGTCGTTACGGTGGACCCATGTAGTTTCCAGCAGAAAGGATCAGGTATGAACAAGTTGCTCCGCACCTTCTGCTTCGCCCTCATCGCAGGGCTTGCAACACAGGCACATGCTGCCAAGTCGATTAATTTCAACTTCACCGACAGCAAAGGCAAAAACATTCAGTTGTCCGATTACCGGGGCAAATGGGTTTTGGTCAATTTCTGGGCGCCCTGGTGCCCACGCTGCAAAATGGAATTCCCCGATCTGAACGCCCTGGATGCGCGCCCCGACTTTGTCGTGATCGGTGTGGCCATGGACTATGGCATTGATGAAGCCTCGGTCTACACCACCATGCAGCGCTACAACCTGCGTTTCCCGCAAGTCGTAGGCGGCAGCCGCCGTGATCCCAAAAGTCCGGCCCTCCAGGTGGGCCCGGTGGATTACTACCCCACCTCCTACCTGTATGCGCCCGATGGTGACATCGTCATGTTCGTGCCGGGCATCATCAACAAGATGAAAATTGTGGCCTTCACCGAGCAGTACGATAAGAACGCCCTGGCGCAATCTGCCGCGGGCATCCAAAAGGTCAACACGACGACGCGCAGCAAAAAAAAGCTGACGATGTATTGAATTATTGATCCATCCAGTGCCTACGGTTGAACGGGCAATATACAAGGCGGGCGACCGCCTTTTATATTGGCCGTAAATCATGAATCAGAACGTGTTCAAACTCCGATCACAATTATCTACAGCTCATATTGACCTTAAAACAGTCAAAAAATCGTGATAGCACTTTACCCGGCGGCCCCGAGTCGGCTATAATTTCGCGCTTTCGCGGATCGGTTTCTGCCAGTTGGCTTAGATCAAATCCCCGGGCCGGTAGCTCAGCTGGTAGAGCAGTGGACTTTTAATCCATTGGTCCCGAGTTCGAATCTCGGCCGGCCCACCAGTACTATTAAAAGCCACGCATATGCGTGGCTTTTTTCATGCTTGGGCTGTGGGTTTGCCCTGCGGGTTTGCATTTGTTAAGGCGCCACAAGCACAAACAATGTGACGAAAATAGTCACAACCCGCCCCAAGTGGTCAAAAATATTTGAGCAAAATCATGGGTGCAGATACCTGAAGATGGTTGCTTATTAAATTTTCAATTCCTGAAATCCAGAATTGGCGGGCGTTTCCAGCCTATTTCTCAAAAACAGCTCATATAACCCTAAAGTTGGCACAGGCCCTGCACGTTAATGTTCCAGACACGGGAGGCTCGTGTTCCATATGCCCAACCAAAGGAGATTTAAAATGCGTAAGGTACAACAAGGTTTCACCCTAATCGAACTGATGATCGTTGTTGCGATTATCGGTATTCTGGCTGCGATCGCGATTCCCGCTTATCAAGACTATGTGACACGCGCCAAGTGGAGCGATAACCTTTCAAGCGTAGCCTCATTGAAACTGTCGATTGCCGAATGTTCCAATGACAATAACAACACGCTTACTGCATGTGATACTTATACGAAGCTTGCACCTTATCGTTCAGGTTCTACTACAGCGCCAGCCGCAAAGTTTGGTGCAGTAACTGTTGCAACAACCTCGGCCGCTATTGTGATTGCTGGTACTGTTCCTGCAGGTAGCTGCGGCGTGACGCTTACCCCCACAGTAGCTAATGGCAACATGCAATGGGATGCAACCAATACGGCTAATAGCACAGCATGTACCAAGTCGAAGACCGGCGTGGGCAGCTAATATCTAACTGTGTGCTGAAGTCCATAGCCCCTCCTTGATGGAGGGGCTTTTTTATGGAGGGAAAACGGTGGCGAGATATTGTTTGCATGGCCTTAAATGGAATCTTCTATTTTTGTGGTTGGTTGGGCTGGCTTTGTTTGCCGGCGTTGCAATTGATTTTATACCCGAGATGATTTGGCATGATCAGCAGCGTATAGAACAGCTGGTTCTGTTGGTGGCTGTGTCGCTGGCAGTTGCCACCGTCAGGCGCAAGAAGTTACTTGTTTCACTGGCCTGTCTGTCTGGCTTAAGCCGTATAGCTTTGGGTAGCGCTTTTGTGCTGGGTGGGGTTTCTGCCATTGTGTCTGCGCTTCCTCGCTTTGCGGGATTGGAGTGGGTAACAATTTTGTTACTTTTTACCTTGACGCTTGTTTTGGCAGTGGAGGGGTTTCATCAGAGAGCTCGTTATGATGTATGGGCGATGCGACTGGTAGTTACCTTGGCGGTGGTGGTTGCAATGAAAGTCATGATGGGTTACGTGGCCTCGATTGTGGGCGGCCTGCGACTCGATTCACTTGCAATGTTTGAGGGCACTTTTTCTAATCGCCGGGTATTCGGACAAGTTGCTAGCCTGGTTATTCCATTGCTGGCCTACCCATTCTTGATAGGGGGTATGTCTAAGTTCACGCGTTTTAGTCTTTTTATCCTGTTGGTCTTGTGGTGGATGCTGGTGATTGTGTCGGGTACGCGTGGTGCGTGGATGGCACTCGGGTTTTCCGCTGTTGTCATGGCGGGCGTAAGTTGGCGGGCCAGCGCAAGGTGGCTCAAGATTCAGGTCTTAACATTTAGCATGGGGGCCCTATTATTTGGCTTGTTGTTTATTTGGCTACCAAGTTGGATTGGCGTAGACGCTTTAATTGAAAATCGTTTGGGTGATTTTGCTGCGCTAAGTGGGCGTGAGGTTTTGTGGGAACTGGCTTGGGCGCAGATACAAGCGCATCCGTGGCTGGGAATTGGACCAATGCAATTAGCAGCGCTTCGTAATGATTATGGAGCACATCCTCATAATGCAGTACTGCAGTTGGCAGCAGAATGGGGTATTCCTGCCGCACTGGCATTACTCTTGCCTTTGGGCTATGGGCTGTTACGTATGTTGGTGAGGTTACGTCATCAAGCGGAAAGGGCTGGAGGGCTGCTTGTCTGTTTGTCCGGTAGTTTGCTTGCGGCCGGCGCGCAATCCATGGTGGATGGTGTGATTGTGATTCCTTATACGCAAACTCTGCTCGTGTTTGTCGCGGGCTGGGCGCTTGGCGTGTATTTTCGTGATGTGGCCCTTAGGCCTGAGATTACCGATTCGCGTGTGTGGCAATTGGGAGTGCCTGCTTTATCCATGTTCGCAGTCATTGCGTTATTAAATGGCATTTTCCCTGAAATATTGAATCGTGCAGAGGTGACCCAAGCATATGTTGACGCTGGCCACTCGCTGATTCCACCGCGGTATTGGGGGGTGGGCTGGATTCCTTAAGGTGAAGATGCGAGTAAAAACATAGAAAAACATAGAAAAACATACAAAAACATAGGGTCCAAAAACATAGAAAACATAGGGTCAAAAACATAGGGTCAGGCCTTGTCTTTTGCCAAGCGGCCTATTAACCTTCCCCCATGACTAGGCCTTTACGGATTGAATTTCCCGGTGCGGTGTATCACGTCACTTCGCGTGGCGACAGGCGCGAACCTATTTTTGATGATGATGTTGACCGCCAGGCGTTTGTCGATGTGGTTGCGCTGGCACTCAAGCGTTTTGACGCCTGCGTGTTGGCCTTTTGCCTGATGGACAATCACTACCATCTGGTGCTGAATACGCGCCAACCCAATCTGTCGGCGCTGATGCATCTGGTCAACGGGGTTTATACCCAGGCTTACAACCGTCGGCATGCCAAAGTTGGGCATTTGTTTCAGGGCCGGTTCAAAGCGATTCTGGTTGATCGGGATGCTTATTTGCTGGAGGTGTGCCGATATGTGGACCTGAATCCGGTGCGTGCGGCGATGGTGGCTGATCCGGCGCAGTGGCCCTGGAGCAGTTATCAGGTGCACACAGGTCTGGTTACAGGACTGCCTTGGCTGGATACATCGGCGGTGCAGGGCTATCTGCTGGGATACGATGTGGTGTCTGACCGTGACCGTGCGTTGGCGGCCAGCCGTTATGCCGCGCTGGTGGCGCAAGGCAAGGATGTGCGCCTGTGGGACGAAGCGCTCAGGGGACAAATATATTTGGGCGACGAGTCGTTCATGACGCGGATGCAGGCACTATTAGCGCCTGAGCAGGCTGCGGCGTCCGACGTGCCAGGCATTCAGCGCCGGTCTCCGCCAATGAGTCTGGCACAGTTTTTCAATCATCATCCTCGCAATGAAGCCATCGCACAGGCCCATATTGTCGGTGGGTACAGCATGAGCGTGATAGCAAAAGAGATTGGCCTGTCAGTTTCCAGAGTAAGCCGCATAGTGCGAGGATGGGAAGCTAAGATGGCAAAAGACAAGGCCTGACCCCTGCCTCAGGCCTGTGACCGGTGCGGCTGCCCGGATAGCCGAACGCGGCCGCATTGGCCGCTTCGTCCGGCACTTCGAAGTTGCTGCCGTCAATGGCAACCAGACGCAATCCGGCATAAAAGGCTTCGGGTTGCCGCTGCGCGTCAGCCAGCGGCAGGCAGCTACGTCGATGCAGTTCTATCAGCGGTGCCACGCCCAATTTGCTGCGCGCGGCGCTGATGGAGGATTTGGCGACGGTCGGTGCAGAGATTCCACCGCGCGCCCAGGCCAACCCCTGGGCAATGACGGCAAAGACTTCTTCGTACGCAGCCTCGGGATACAAGCTTAGAGCCATGCAGTAGTAAGCTGTGACAGCAGCAGGCAGGCTGCGAATGCGCTGGCTGTTGACGCCTTGCTCATCGAGTATCTGCTCGACCCGTTCTGCCGGATAGACACGCGCCAACAAGCTGGCGCTCAGGTAGTCGCTGAGCCGCGCTCCGGCTCCCAATACCGCTTTGGTTCGCGCCATTCCCGCTCCCGTGTGGACAATGGCTGAAATATAGGCGATTTTTATCTAAACGAACAGTATTGAGGCCTGACCCTGCCTCCTGACCCTGCCTCCTGCAGACGCTACTGGCGCCGGAGCAGACCGTGGCGTCTGATGTGCCCAGCGTTCAGCGGCGATCTCCCCCGATGAGTCTGGCTCAGTATTTCAATCGACACCCTCGCAATGAGGCCATCGCTTTAGCGCATATTGAGGGCGGACACACCATGAGTGCAATAGCAGAAGAAGTGGGTCTGTCGGTTTCGAGGATAAGCCGCATCGTGCGAGGCTGGGAAGCTGGTGGGGCAAAAGGCAAGGCCTGACCCTGCCTCCTGCTGCTGCAACGAAAATGGAAGCAGCTCAGTCGTTGGCTTAGTCAGTGTCTTTTCGGTCGTTATCTGCTATTGCACGCCGGATAATTTCTCCGCCAAATCCACGGCCTTGCATGAAACGCATCTGCTTGGCTTTGTCAGATGGAGTCGTAGGTGGCGTCCCGAATTTCTTGCGCCACACGTCACGCGCCCGCTCGAGTTCACTGTCGCGGTTGCTACTTAGTACACTTTCAACAATCGAATCGGGCACGCCACGCTGCCTGAGCTCATACGCCAGCTTGATGCTGCCCGCTTTGGCCTGATGATCGGCGACGTAGCTTTCGGCGAAGCGCTGGTCGGATAGCCAGTTCTTCGCTTCAAACGCATCCAGCAACTTATCGATCTCTTCGCGGGCGAACTCTGCTCCTCCGAGCTTGCGGGTGAGTTCAAAGCGGCTGTGTTCGCGCCGCGCCAGCAGGCGCAGGGCGCGTTCACGCAGGTAGGCAGTGGTGGGTTCGGTGTCGAACTCAGGCATCGAGCTCTTCTATCTCTGCTGTTGCGACAGCTGCGCCAATGCCGACGCCGACCGCAGCACGGACCTTGGCTTCGATTTCCTTGGCGATTTCGGGATGCTCTTTCAGGTATTCGCGCGCGTTGTCTTTGCCCTGGCCAATCTTGTCGCCGTTGTAGGCGTACCAGGCGCCGGATTTGTCGACGATTTTGTGGACGACACCGAGTTCGATGACTTCGCCTTCGCGCGAGATGCCTTGACCGTACAGAATATCGAAAAAGGCTTCCTTGAACGGGGGCGAGACCTTGTTCTTGACGACCTTGACCTTGGTTTCGTTGCCGACGATTTCGTCGCCTTTCTTGATTGCGCCGATGCGGCGGATGTCGAGACGAACCGATGCGTAGAACTTGAGCGCGTTGCCGCCGGTGGTGGTTTCGGGGCTGCCGAACATGACGCCGATTTTCATGCGGATCTGGTTGATGAAGATGACCAGGGTGTTGGTGCGCTTGATGTTGGCGGTGAGTTTGCGCAGCGCCTGGCTCATCAGGCGGGCTTGCAGGCCCATGTGTGAGTCGCCCATTTCGCCTTCGATTTCGGCTTTGGGGGTGAGGGCGGCGACGGAGTCGATGACGACGACGTCGACCGAGCCCGAGCGCACCAGCATGTCGGCGATTTCGAGTGCCTGCTCGCCGGTATCGGGTTGAGACACCAGCAGGTTGTCGACGTCGACACCGAGCTTTTTGGCGTAGGACGGGTCGAGTGCGTGCTCGGCGTCGATGAATGCCGCGGTGCCGCCGATTTTCTGCATTTCGGCAATGACCTGCAGTGTGAGGGTGGTTTTACCGGAGGATTCCGGGCCGTAGATCTCGACCACCCGGCCGCGCGGCAGGCCGCCGATGCCGAGTGCAATGTCGAGTCCGAGTGAGCCGGTGGAGATGGACTGGATGTCGCGCGAGACATCGTGGTCGCCCAGGCGCATGACCGAGCCTTTGCCAAACTGCTTTTCGATCTGGCCCAGTGCGGCGGCGAGTGCTTTGGATTTGTCGTCGGCCAGTACGGCGGGGGATGTTGCCATGGTGTCTCTCCTGTGTCGGTGGTGGTTTCGTTTGGGGGCGAGCGTGGGGCTCGCCATGGGTGCAATGTAGGCTATACATTTATGCATGTCAATACAAAATATCACCTAACTATAAAATACTAAGTAATAGTTTGTATTGGGGTGCCGTACCCCTATAATTTCAAGGGACAAAAACAAACGGGGCGGGAGGATGGATAGAAAAGAGCGGATGCAGCTGGACGTGAAGTGGGCCACACGCCAGCGGCTGCACTACATCGAGGTGATGGCCTGGTACACCGGAGTGGTGACGCGCAGTGACGTGGCGCGCGCGTTTGGCCTGTCTGACCCGGCGGCGACCAAGGATCTCAAGCTGTATAACGATCTGGCGCCCGGCAATCTGGTTTATCACCACAGCGTGTTTGGTTTTGTGCCGGCTCAAGGGTTTAGCGCCGTGTTCGCTGACCTGGATCCTGCCACCGTGCTGCCGATGATTGCAGCCAACCTGGCGGTGGCGAGTGGGCCGTATGGCGCGGAGTTGATTTATGGTCTGCCCACGGCCGCTTTGCCCTTGCCCGCTCGTTTACCCAGCCAACACACGCTCGCGCAGATCACTCGCGCCATTCATGGCAACCGCAAGCTGCGAGTGATTTATCGTTCGCTGTCAGACCGTGCCAGCCAGACCGAACGCATGCTGGAGCCACACAGCCTGGCCAATACCGGCATACGCTGGCATGTTCGTGCCTATAACGAGGAGACCTGTGATTTTCGCGATTTTGTGCTGTCGCGCATTGTCGAGGCTGAGTGCCTGAATGAACAGGCAGAGTCGAACATGCAATACGACGATGACTGGGTGGAAAACGTGAGTTTGAAGCTGGCGCCACATCGTGGGCTGGATGAAAAAAAGCGTGAAAGCCTGCTGCTGGACTATGGCGCCGAGGACGACATCATCGAAGTGAACGTGCGGCGTGCGCTATTGGGCTATGTGTTGCAGCGGTTGAATGTCGATACCACGCCAGATCATGCAATGAATCCGAATGCCTACCAGCTGATGCTATTGAATCGGGACGAGATCGAGCAGTTTGCCGCGTGGGCGTTTTACTGATGGGGTGAAGGGTGAAGGGTGAAGGGTGAAGGGTGAAGGGTGAAAAATTATGCTCCCTTTGATGCTTTATCTCACCAGGTCGATCAAGCCACGTAGCGCCGCCGCTACGGCACGTGAACGGATTTCATCGCGGTCACCACCGAGTCGGCAGGTGGACGACAAGAGCGTGCCGTCGGCCAGCGCCCAGCCGTAACACACCAAGCCCACCGGCTTCTGTGGCGTGCCGCCGCCGGGACCGGCGATGCCGGAAATGGCCAGCGCAGCTTGCGCATGGCTGTTGGCCAGCGCGCCGGCTGCCATGGCGCTGGAGGTTTCTTCAGAGACCGCGCCATGTGCTTCGAGGGTGGCGGCCGGCACGCCGAGCATTTCAATCTTGGCGGCATTGGCATAGGTAATGAAGCCGCGTTCATACCAGCTTGAACTGCCGGGCTGTGCCGTGACCAGGTGCCCGACCCAGCCGCCGGTGCACGATTCGGCGGTGGCCAGCATCCAGCCGCGGGCTTGTAGTTTTTCGCCCAGTTCAATGGCGAGCTGATTCAGTTCCTCGTTACTTACACGAGCCATTGCAGTCCTTTCAGGGTGACGATGGCATAGCCTGCCGCCAGCAGGTCGTCAAACATGACGCCGAAGCCGTTTTTCAGACGGGTGTCGGCGATGCGAATCGGCCAGGGTTTCAGGATGTCGAACAAGCGAAAGAGTCCAAACGCCACGGCGATCCATAGCCAGTTGGCAGGCGTAAACAGTAACACGAGCGCAAACGCGACGATTTCATCCCACACCATGCCGCCGTGGTCTGCCACGCCCAGCGCACGCCCGGTGCGGCCACAGGCCCACACGCCGAGCAGAAAGGTGGCGATGATGAGCACGATCTGGTTGGGCAAGTCGGGTGCGATCACGACGATCAGCCAGAACAGCGGCAACCCCAGCAGGGTGCCCACCGTACCGGGCGCCTTGGGCGCGAGACCGCTGCCTAAACCAAAGGCAATCAGGTGCGCCGGATGCGCGAGCAGAAACTTGATGTCAGGTTGCAAAGTGGTCATAACCTGTGCGTTCGATGGACATGGCCTGGCCGTCTGCGTCCATGACGGTGAGACCGGATTCGGCGGTAATGCGGCCGATACGGGTTACGGTCACGTCTGATTCGGCTGCAGCAGCGAGTACCGCATCGCGCTGGCTTGGGGGCGCAGTAAAACACAGTTCGTAATCATCGCCGCCAGCCAGCACGCATTCGCGGGCGACGGCTTCATGCAGATAGTTTTTTACCACCGGCAGCGTGGGCAGGGCGGCGAATTCAAGTGTGGCACCGACCTGGGCGCGTTGCAGAATGTGGCCGAGGTCGCCGAGCAGACCATCCGAAATATCGATTGCGCTATGGGCGATGCGGCGCAATGCAATGCCCAGTTCCACACGCGGCATCGGCAGATACAGTGCGGGCAATACCCTGGCGGCGTCGATCTGCTCCATGAACAGACGCCCTTGGCGATACGCCAGCGCCATCGCAGCCGAGCCGATTACGCCCGACACCCAGATGTCGTCGCCCGCCTGTGCGCCATCACGTCGAAGCGCCTGGCCGGGCGGCACTTCGCCCATTACCGTGATGCTGATTGTGAGCGCGCCACGCGTGGTGTCGCCGCCGACCAGTTCGATGCCGTGCAAATCCGCCATGCGAAAAAAACCGCGCGCAAATGCCGTAAGCCAGGCGTCATTGATTTCGGGCAACGCGATGGACAGGGTCGCCCAACGCGGCGTGGCGCCCATGGCCGCAAGGTCGGACAGGTTGACTGCGAGTGATTTGTGGCCGATGCCGGCAGGGCCGTCCTGCGGCGAAAAGTGACGGCCTTCGAGCAGCATGTCGCTGGAGACCGCGAGTTGCATGCCGGGTGACGGCGCCAGCAATGCACAATCATCGCCCACCCCTAACACCGCGTCAGATGTGTCGCGGGTAAAGTATTGTGCGATGAGGTCAAATTCCATGGGCGGATTCAGGTGTGTACGCAGCGGTGCCTGCATGCGCCACTTGCGTGACGTCAGGCCTTGGCCTGTTTGGCGTGTGCGATTTCGACGGCGCGCACGTCTTGCGCGAGTTTGTCGAGCACGCCGTTGATATATTTGTGGCCGTCGGTGCCGCCGAATTTCTTCGCCAGTTCGACGCCTTCGTTGATGGCAACGCGCCAGGGCACGTCAAGACAACTCACCAGTTCATAGGCGCCAATCAGCAGGATGCCGCGTTCAATCGGCGAGAG
The DNA here is from genome assembly GCA_036568265.1 of Thiobacillus sp. Taxonomy (GTDB): domain Bacteria; phylum Pseudomonadota; class Gammaproteobacteria; order Burkholderiales; family Thiobacillaceae; genus Thiobacillus. The sequence goes on along the minus strand of DATCSW010000018.1, from coordinate 25,316 downwards.
CTCAGCGATGGGCCGGTCGAGGCAGGGCGCCAGGCGCGTGCTCAACAAATCCTCATCCTTGATCACGCCGTAGAACAGGATACGAAAATAGTCTTCGTCTGCCCGCTTGAATTGCGCGTCTTCCTTGAGGTTGGCTGCGATCAGCGTGATGTCGGCACCGCCCACCAGCCAGGCGTAGACGCCTTGTAACGTAAATTCACGTGCGTTTTTACGGGAACCGGCCATATCAGAGACGTTTCAACAGGTTGGCCATTTCAACCGCCACGCGTGCTGCGTCGCTGCCTTTTTCGGCCATGCGAACATGCGCTTGCTCGACGGTATCGACCGTCAGAATGGCGTTGGCAATGGGGATGCCGGTTTCCAGTTGCACATCAAGAATGCCACGTGCGGATTGGTCGGATACCAGTTCAAAATGATAGGTGTCGCCGCGCACCACGGCGCCAAGCGCGATCAGCGCATCGAACTTGCCGGATTGCGCCATTTTTTGCAAAGCGAGTGGATGCTCCAGCGCACCGGGCACTTCCACCAGCAGGACGTCTGTCGTTGCCACACTCAGTTTGACCAACTGGGTCTGACAGGCCGACAACAGGCCTTCACAAATATCTTTGTTGAAGCGGCTCATGACGATGCCGATTTTGAGGCCTTCGCCCTGATAGACAGGGTCAAGTTCGGAGAGACTGTTGCTGGTGCCCATGAAAAGCCCTTTCAGTAAATGGTTTGTTGGGTGCTTGCTGCGCTAAGGATAGGCTTCATTACGCCTTGTCGGCATATCCGGTGACTTCCAGCCCGAAGCCGTCCATGGCGGGCATTTTGCGCGGGCTGGCCAGCAGTTTCATTTTGCCAACGCCGAGGTCGCGCAGGATTTGCGCGCCGATACCGTAGTCGCGCAGGTCGTATTTTTGTTGCGCGGTCGGCGCCGGGTTGACGCGGGCTGGGTTAACCCGAGCGAGCAGCGCGTCGGCGGTTTCGGGTCGATGCAACAACACGATCACACCGCACTGCGATTCGGCAATGCGCTCCATCGCGCCGAGGATCGGCCAGGAGTGGCCACCACCGGTGACATCGAGAAAATCCATCACGCTCAAGGGCTCGTGCACGCGCACCAGCGTTTCCTTGTCGGCCACGATTTCGCCCTTGATCAGTGCCAGATGCGTTTCCTGTGCGCACTTGTCACGATAGGCCACCAGGCGGAACGCGCCGTACACGGTCTGGATCAGGCGGTCGGCGACACGCTCGACCAGACTTTCGGTTTGATTACGATAGTGGATCAGGTCGGCGATGGCACCGATCTTCAGGCCGTGTTGCTGCGCAAACGGAATCAGGTCGGGCAGCCGCGCCATGGTGCCGTCATCTTTCAAAATTTCGCAGATCACCGAGGCAGGCTCCAGCCCGGCGAGGCCAGCCAGATCGCACCCGGCTTCGGTGTGACCGGCGCGAACCAGCACGCCGCCAGGCTGGGCGCGTAGCGGAAAAATATGACCGGGCTGAACGATGTCGGTGGACAGGGCGTCTTTTTTGACGGCAGCCAGTATCGTGACGGCACGGTCGCCTGCGGATATGCCGGTGGTCACACCCGTGGCCGCCTCAATCGATACGGTAAAGGCGGTGCTGTGCTGTGCCTGGTTGTTGTCCACCATTTGTTTCAGGCCCAACTGGCGGCAACGCGCATCGGTCAAGGTCAGGCAGATCAGACCGCGGCCAAACTTGGCCATGAAGTTGATCGCTTCCGGCGTCACGTGCTCGGCCGCCATCACCAGATCGCCCTCGTTTTCGCGGTCTTCTTCATCGACCAGCACGACCATGCGGCCGGCTTTCAATTCTTCGATGATTTCTGGGGTAGAGGCGAGGCTCATCAGTCTTTGTCCGTGGGTTGGGTGAATTGGGTCATGCGTTCAACATAGCGCGCGATCATGTCGACTTCCAGATTGACGCGGCTGCCGGTTTGCAAATGCTTGAGCGTGGTCTGCTCCAGCGTGTGCGGGATCAGATTCAAAGTAAAGCGCACATCATCGACTGCATTCACGGTCAGCGACACGCCGTCCACCGTGATCGAGCCCTTGCGGATGATGTAGTGCGCCAGGTTGCCCGGTGCGTCGATTTCCAGCAGATGCGATGCGCCCACCTGTTCAAAGCGGTGCACCGTGCCGACGCCATCGACGTGGCCTGACACCAGATGGCCGCCGAGCCGGTCAGCCAGCCGTAGCGCCTTTTCCAGATTGACCTCGGCACCCGGCGTAAAGCCTTCGGTGCAGCGCAGGGTCTCGGCCGAGACGTCGACGGTAAAACGATCGGAGCCGAGTGCCACTGCGGTCAGGCACACGCCGTTGACGGCAATACTGTCGCCCAGCGCGACGTCGGAAAAGTCCAGCCCGCCGCCAGTGATGATCATGCGTGCGTCAGCGCCGCGCGCGTCGTATTCATGGATGCGGCCGATGGATTGAATGATGCCGGTGAACATGTGCGATGGATACAACCAGTAAGACCGAGCATTGTAGGCGTTTAGCTTGCACGGGTGAACCCCATGACACCCACGACAACGTAATTGCCGAAGCCCATATGAAGATATGCGGGTCCTAAAAGACTATAATGGTCGCATAGCGCAAGTCTGAGGGACCGGCATGACCACGCCTTTATCATTTGTCATACGCGGACGAACCTTGCTGCCCATTGTTCAGGGCGGCATGGGCGTGGGCATTTCCGCGCATCGGCTGGCGGGCACCGTGGCGCATGCCGGGGCGCTGGGCACCATTGCGGGCATCGACCTGCGTCACCATCACGACGATTTGTCCGAGCAGTCCAGGCACTGCCGCGACAAGGACGAACTCAACCGACTCAACCTGATTGCACTCGACCGTGAAATCAAGGCCGCGCTCGAACGGGCGGCAGGCAGCGGGCTGGTGGCGGTCAACGTGATGAAAGCAGTCACTGAACATCCGTCGCTGGTGCGCCAGGCGTGCGCCTCGGGCGCACAGGCCATCGTGATGGGGGCGGGTTTGCCACTCGACTTGCCGGAGATGACCGAGGGCTATCCCGACGTGGCGTTGATTCCGATTCTGTCGGATGCGCGCGGGGTGGCTATTCTGCTCAAGAAGTGGGCGCGTAAAGGTCGATTGCCGGACGCTATCGTGATCGAGCATCCGCTCTATGCAGGCGGACACCTCGGCGCGCCCAACCCGGCCGAACTGGCGAATGAACGCTTTAATTTCTCCGAGGCGCTGCCGGGCATCTTCAAGTTGTTCGACGACATGAATATCGCACGCGAGCAGATACCCGTCATCGTCGGTGGCGGTATTAATAGTCATGAAAAACTGCTGGCCGCGCTGGCGCTGGGGGCGAGTGCGGTACAGCTCGGCACGCCGTTCGCTGTTTCCGAAGAGGGCGATGCCCACATCAATTTCAAACACGTGCTGGCCGATGCGAAGTCAGAAGATATCGTTACGTTCATGAGCGTAGCCGGCCTGCCGGCGCGTGCCGTGAACACGCCGTGGCTGACCAACTACATGAAGCGCGAAACCAAGCTGCAGGCGGTGGCCAAGGCCGACCCCAAGCGCTGCGCCATCGGTCTGCATTGCCTGACGCACTGCGGTTTGCGTGATGGCCTCGAAAAAGCCGGACAGTTCTGCATCGATTCGCAACTGGTTGCCGCGTTGAAAGGCGAGGTGAACAAGGGGCTGTTCTTCCGCGGCAGCGAAAGCCTGCCGTTCGGCAATGAGATCCGGCCGGTGCAGGACCTGATCGATTATTTGATGACCGGCGTGAAGCCCGAACGGGCGGTGGCAGCGGCAGAGTGAGCAGGCTCACCGACCGCATCCATACGTTTGGCCGCGCCATGCTGGAGCGGCATGGCGAACGCGTGCACAAGATCGCGCTCGACGCCGGCTTCACCTGCCCCAACCGCGACGGCAGCAAAGGCATCGGCGGCTGCAGCTTTTGCAACAATAAATCTTTTCACCCGCAGGGGGCAGGCCGTGGTTGTAAAGACGCTAAAGCGTCAACAACCACGCTCGCCCCCGGCGCGCGTGATCAGGTTCCGCTAGCCGCGCAATTCGACCGTGCACGCGGCCGCATTGCGCGGGGCACCGGTGCGCGCCGTTTCATTGCCTATTTTCAGGCCTATACCAACACCTATGCGCACGTCGACGAACTGCGCGCGCTGTATGACGACGCGCTGGCCGCGCCCGACGTGATGGGGCTGGCGATCGGCACGCGGCCCGATTGCGTGCCGCCGCCGGTGCTGGATCTGCTGGCAGAATACCGCGATCGTGGGCACGAAGTGTGGCTGGAGCTTGGCTTGCAGTCATCGTTCGACGACACGCTGGCGCGCGTCAACCGCGGCCACGGTTTCGCCGAATACGTAACGGCCACCCGTGCGGCGCGGGCGAGGGGCATTCCGGTGTGCTGCCACCTCATCGTCGGTCTGCCGGGCGAGGACGCATCCCATAGTCACACCAGCCTCGATCGCGTGCTCGAGGTCGGCGTCGATGGACTCAAATTGCATCCCTTGCACGTGGTAAAGCACACCCGGCTCGCCATCGAATGGAAGCGTGGCGACTACGCGCCGCTTTCCGAAGCGGACTACGTGCGCATCGCGGCCGACCTGATCGAGCGCACGCCGTGGGACGTGCTGTACCACCGCGTCACCGGCACCGCTGCGCCCGACATCCTGTTGGCGCCTGCGTGGTGCGCGAAGAAATGGGACATTTTGAACGGTATCGCCAATGAGTTGGAACGTCGAGATAGTCGCCAGGGCGCGCATGCGGGCGAATCATGGAAGGAGACGAGTCATGCCGCTTGATCTGATCTGCCCGGCGGGCAGCCTGGTCTCACTCAAGGCTGCAATCGACAACGGTGCCGATGCGGTCTACATGGGCTTTCGCGACAATACCAACGCGCGTGCTTTTCCTGGGCTCAATTTCGACGAGGCGCAGGCAGCAGAGGGGTTGCGCTACGCGCACGACCGTGGCCGCCGCGTGCTGCTCGCGCTGAACACCTATCCGCAGTCCGACACCTGGAGCCGCTGGACCGGCGCGGTTGATCGCGCGGCGAAGCTGGGGATGGATGCGGTGATTCTGGCTGACGCCGGGCTGATGCGCTACGCGGTCAAGCATCACCCCAAACTCAGATTGCATCTGTCGGTACAAGGCTCGGCCACCAGCTACGAGGCGGTGAATTTTTACCGCGAGCACTTCGGCATTCAGCGTGCCGTGCTGCCGCGCGTGCTGTCGCTGCCGCAGGTGGAAAACGTGGTGCAGCACACCGATGTCGAGATCGAATTGTTTGGATTCGGTGGCCTGTGCGTGATGGTGGAAGGACGCTGTTTGTTGTCCTCGTATTGCACCGGCGAATCACCCAATTCGGCGGGTGTATGTTCGCCGCCGAAAGCGGTGCGCTGGACCGATACGCCAGTCGGACTGGAGTCGCGTCTCAATGGCGTGCTGCTCGATCGTTACGGCAAGGATGAAAAGGCCGGTTACCCGACCTTGTGCAAAGGTCGCTTCGAAGTGAACGGTGAAACCTATTACGCGCTGGAGGAACCCACCAGTCTGAACACCCTCGACTTGCTGCCCGAGATGCTGAAAATGGGCATTGCCGCCATCAAGATCGAAGGTCGTCAACGCAGCCCGGCCTATGTGACGCAGGTGACGAAAGTGTGGCGTGCTGCCATCGACGCGGTGAAGAAAAGCGCCGACAGTTTCAAGCCCACGCCTGCCTGGCAGGCCGAACTCAACAAGCTGTCGGAAGGGCAGAGCCATACGCTCGGGGCTTATAACCGCCCATGGAAATGAGGTTGTCATGAATCTGAGTCTGGGTCCCTTGCTGTACTACTGGTCGCGCGAGGATACGCTCGCTTTTTACGCCGAATCGATGAGCTGGCCGGTGGCGCGCGTGTACTTGGGCGAGAGCGTGTGCTCACGTCGCCATTTGCTGCGGTTGCCAGACTGGCTGATGCTTGCGGAACAACTTGCCGCTGCCGGCAAGGAGGTGGTGCTCTCCAGTTTGACGTTGATTGAATCGGAATCCGATCTCAAGATGCTGCGCCGGATCGTCGGCGATGGCCGTTTCAGGGTCGAGGCCAATGAGTGGGGTGCAGTGCGGCTGCTGGCCGAGGCGGGTGTGCCTTTTGTCGCCGGGCCTACGCTCAATGTCTACAACCCGGAGACGCTCGACGTGCTTGCCGGGCTGGGTGCGCAGCGCTGGCTGCCGCCGGTGGAAATGTCGCGCATCACCCTGAGCTCGTTGCTTGCCGGGGCGCCGGCCGGGATGGAAACCGAAGTGTTCGCCTACGGCCGGTTGCCACTGGCGTATTCCGCGCGCTGCTTCACCGCGCGCCACTACAACCTGCCCAAAGACGATTGCCAGTTCCGCTGCCTCGACCATCCCGACGGACTGGCACTGGCCACCCGCGAGGGTGAGCCCTTCCTGACGCTCAACGGCATCCAGACGCAGTCCGCCGGCGTCTACAACCTCATCGGCGAACTGGATCGCCTGCGCGAACTCGACGTCGCCAGCCTGCGCCTGTCGCCGCAGTCACGTCATATGGGTCGTGTGGTCGAAGCCTTCCAGGCGGCGCTGGCGGGGGAGCAGGCCGCCGCTGACGGATTGGCGCGCATCATGCCCGGACCCGCGGTCGATGGGTATTGGCATGGCCGGCCAGGTCTCGAAAACAGCATGGAGAAACACGCCTGAGATGTTGAGATGCCCCCAATGTTGATTACGCGCAGACTTGAATTCGACGCCGGCCACCGCATCCCTCATCACGCCAGCCAGTGCCGGCATTTGCACGGCCATCGCTACGCGATCGAAATTACGCTGTCAGGCGAGATCATCCGTACCGAAGGCGCGGCCGAGGAGGGCATGGTGATGGACTTTTCCGACGTGAAAAATATCGCCAATGCGGTACTCGTCCATCATTGGGATCATGCTTTTCTGGTGTACCAGGGCGACCATGCGGTGGTGGACTTTCTGGCCACGTTGCCCGAACATAAAACCGTGGTGCTGCCGGTGGTGCCCACAGCGGAAAATCTCGCCGCCGAGGCATTTCGCCTGCTCGACGCGGCCTACCTCGACACCTACGGCAACTCGTTGCGGTTGCAGCGGGTGCGCTTGTACGAAACGCCCAACAACTGGGCCGACGCAGTCCGTTAAAACAGCGCCCCGCTTTGAAATCAGGAGCCATCATGCTGAATCTTGCCTTCCCCCCGCAGTTAGCCACTCTGGTCACCCGGCTTCCGGTTGCGCCGCCCAGCCTGGCATTTTCAGCGCTGGCAAACCGCCTGCTGTGGCCTGCGCTGAAAACCCTCGACTGGCAACCACTGGTCGGCCGGCGCTACGCGATCCGCGTCAAGGACCTTGGGCTTAACTTGCGTTTTACCGTCACCCAGCGCGGGTTCGCGCGGGACTTGCATGCACAGAACGGCGCTGCACCCGATCTCACCATCAGCGCCACCGCCCGCGACTTTTTGCTGTTGCTCAGTCGCCGCGAAGACCCCGACACGCTTTTCTTCAGTCGCCGATTGGTGAGCGAGGGCGACACCGAACTCGGTCTCACCGTCAAAAATCTGCTCGATGCCCTCGACCCCGAGGCGGTATGGCGCAGCTTGCCCGCACCGTTGGCATACACGGCGCGACGTTTGATGGCGGGTTGATTTCGGCCTGACTGACTCCACGAAAAACAGCCCGGAGAATTTGAAAAATCATGTCACTAGCCGCCATCATCCGTCCGCAGTCGAGTCACGAAGAGATCGCCAACAGCATCAGCCACGGACTGGGACTGATTGCGGCCATCGTGGCGACCCCGTTTCTCATCGTTCACGCAGCCCGATTTTGGGATGCGGCATCGATCGTTGGCGCCAGTATCTTTGCCGCGACCATGCTGATGCTTTACCTGGGTTCCACCCTCTACCATGCCTTGCCGGTCGGCCGTGCCAAGCACGTATTCCGGGTCATCGAGCATTCGGCGATCTTCCTGCTCATCGCGGGGACTTACACGCCATTTACCCTCGGCGTGCTGCGCGGCGCGTGGGGCTGGACCTTGTTTGGACTGGTGTGGGGACTGGCTGCGCTGGGCATCGCAATGAAGATATTCAGCCGGGTTTCCCATCCGGTGATCTCCACCGGCCTGTATCTGCTGATGGGCTGGCTCATTGTGATCGCAATCGATCCGCTGTCAGCGCGCGTGCCAACTCCCGGCTTGAATTGGCTGATCGCCGGCGGCCTGGCTTACACGGTCGGGGTGATTTTCTTTGCGCTCGACGCACGCATTCGATACGGCCATTTCATCTGGCATCTGTTTGTCATGATGGGCACAGGCTTCCATTATTTTGCCGTGCTTGGATATGCGGTCTGAGCCATCCGTCTGGCCAGGCCCTGTACCGGTCAGTGTCTGTTCCGTCCTGTCGCGTGTGCTCTCTCAGGCCCGTTAAAGCGCCTGCTGCGACAAAAGAATTCCGTCCGGCTACCGTTTGATACGGCCGGATAGCCGGACTATGGGCCTGCCCCCAGTTTGTCCGCTCCCGGCACCTGGAAGATGCCCTGTATCCGCAGCAATTCTTCGCGGTGTTGACTGGCGAGGGCATTCAACACGTCGTTTCCTTGTGGTGTCAGGTGGACTTCGACCGCGCGCCGGTCGTTGCGTCCCACCTGGCGCTGCACCAGCCCCAGTTTCCCGCAACGCGAAATGAGTGCGACCACGCCATGGTGATGCGCCTGCAGGCGCTCCGCCAGTTCGCTTACGGTGGCCCATTCGCGATCCGGAAATCCGCGTATGTGCAGCAGCAACTGGTATTGAAGATGGGTGATGCCATGACGATGCGTCGCTTCTTCGCTGAAACGCAAAAAACACCGCAGCTGATAGCGGAAATGGGAGAGTGTCTCGAAATCGTGCTTGCTGAGTGGGGAAGGCGTCATTGCTTAGGGGTGGGTCATTTGACTGGTGTTTATATCACAGTGTGATATAAACAGGTTGTAGTTGCTGTTCAGGACGGGCGCCCATGGTTTGGATGGAACACTGATCAAAAACCGTTGCTGCCCGCATGTCGCGGTTTGATGAGGAGATTCACATGAGTATCCTGCACCTTCACAAATTGTTCGTTTCGTCTCCCGAAGGATGGGATGAGTTTGTGCGCACGCGACCTTCTGCGCTCAGGCTGTTCGTTCTGCTGGTGCTGCCCTTTTCGCTGATCCCGCCATTGATGCTGGAGTATGCAGGTCAACATTATGGAGCCGTCCTGTTTCCCGACACCACCGGGCAGGCCTGGAGTATCGCGGCCCTCTTTTTCCTGTTTGCCGAATTGGTCACCGTGCCGCTGATGGCATGGGGCATCAAGGCCGTGGCCCACAGCAGGGGAATCACGAGTCAATACGGCGATGCCTTTGCGTTGGCGGCCATTGCCGCGATCCCGCTATGGCTTTCGTCGCTGGCATTGTTCTCCAGCCAGGTGGGTGTGATTATCGGCCTGGTGGTGCTGGGTCTGGCGGTTTCGGTTCTGCTGGTTTTCCGGGGGATACAGCGTATTCTGCGGGTCGAGCAAGAACTCGTTGCCTTCGAAATCGCCCATATCGTCACCGCGCTCGGACTCATCGCGTGGGTGATGCTGGTGATGTTGGGACTGGTTCCCGCGCTCAGCTGACAGACTGCTGGGAAAAACGCCCGCCGTGGCTGGAATAGCGGCGCACAGCCGTCAGTAGATTAAGCCACAGCAACAGTGCCGACAGCGCCAGCGCACTCCCAGCTGCGATGGCCCACTGCGGCCACCCGGTGGCCGCAACAAGCAGCACGCAAGTCAACAGGTGGAGACGAAATTGCCAACGTGTCCAGCGTTCCGCAATCATGTTCCTCATCGTGGGCATGCTGCCGGCGCGGGCTTGTGGCTGCGCCTGCAGGTGAAACCAGGCGAGGAAGGGCACGATCTTGTAGAGCATGCCGTTTACCACGCTGACCGCGAAGCCCCCGATAAACAACACGCCCAGCAGCAGCGGATAGGCGTCGCTGTGTGCCCATGCTGGCGACCATTGCGCGACAAACCAGACGGGCACGCAGATCATCAGGCTGGCCATACCGAAACGCCAGAAATCGAGCGTGACATCCGGCAGTTTGCGACGCCGTTTTGACAGCAGGTACAGCGTGGTCAAGGCAAAGACCAGCACGCCAATTGCGAGCGCGGCATGGATGAGATCGTTTGCAGCCGGAAAAAACAATGGGGCGGCAGCGTGTAGCAGGAGCAGCAAACCCATCACTGGCACCAGCCAGCGGCTTAGATGTGGCGGGTAGGGCGGGGTGATCTGGAACATGGGCACCACCTGGTAGGCGACGCTCATGATCAGCAACCCGACCCAGCCGAGCAGTCCCAGCGCGACATGTGCCGAAAGCGCAACCTCGACCGCTGGCGGCGTCCACCATCCTGCGCGTAATAGCACGAGCGCCAGCCCGAGCAGGATGGTGAACCCCAGGCACGCGACCGCTATTCGGATGCCGATCACCGTGACGCCGGACACGGCGCGCATGAGGCTGATTGAGGCCGCCAGAATCAAACTCACAAACCCGCTCGCGAGCAACCCGAAGCCCGCGCCATATGCGGCAGATTGGGCTGTCAAAAATCCGGTGATCAGGGCAACCGTTCCCAATGTGAGTGAGACATGACTGAACCACGCGACGAATCGGGCAGCAGGTAGCGTGGCCCCGGCCACTACCGGCAGCATCTGCAGCAGTGCACCCAGCATGGCCATGGCGAGGAATCCCAGCGTGAGCGCATGGGTCAAGGCGAGTGCCTGCGGCGTCCAGCGGGAAGCCAGCGCCTCGGGCGCCAGCATGATCAGGATGGCTGCCGCCAGCAGGAAGAGCGGGGCCGTCAGAAAAAAACGCAGCGGCAGGGAGAACGGGGGCGCCTGCTCGAAAGAGAGGCTGGCTTGCGGGTTCATCGCGGGCGACTCACCTCAGGCGGCTTCGCCCGGTGAGGGGTTTACGGGCTGGATCAGAATGACATAGCTGCCATCCGGTTGCATGCGGGTGTCGTGTTGGTACCCGCGTTCTGCCAACAGTGAATAGAGGGGAAAGGGTTCGCGGTGCAGCAGTAGCCGGATCGACTGGCCTGGGCGCAGCAGGCTCAATGCCTGCAAGACCTTGTCCATCGGTTCCGGCGGCTCCAGGTCGCGTGCATCAATGCATATTTCGTGGGGGCGTGCGGGCATGCTGAACCTTATGGTGTCACGGCTTGCATGGCGTGGAGCAGTTGGTCACGCTCACCCGCCAATGCCTGGTCGGTCATGGGGTAGAGCATGTTCTCCTCCTTCAGGTTGTGTTGCTGCATCAACATGTTGAGTGTTTCCGACAGACCCAGATAGCCTTCGACATCCGTTTTGGACACAGCATGCGCCATGTTTTGCATCAACTCGCGCATGTGTTCGTGTTCCATGCGCATCACGTGCGTCGGCCCCGCGGTGGTGCCAGTCTGGGCTTCGAACGCGGGAAACAACACGTTTTCTTCCATCGCCAGATGGTGGTTCATCGAGGCATGAAACTGGTCGAACAGCTTCTGCGCGCCGTCCCAGTTCTTTTGTCCCACGGTTTCTTCGGCAGAAGCAAACAAATCGTCGCACATGCGGTGGTCGCCACCTAAAAATTCCAGAATCGTACTCATGGGTTTCTCCCGTGTTGACTGGTTACAAGCTTGCGCCAGAGTTTAACAGGATAAATTAACCTTAAAATCATCTTGACGTTTTCTCTACATGTTGTATCTTGAATTGCCGGTTAGCACAAAATATAGATAATCGAGGAGATGGCAATGCTGGATGCGGGTGTGGATACAGTGGTAATGATGTCGTTGCGTGAAGTGCTGAAACGCGACGGGCGACGGGTAAGCTTTGATGCCGGGAAAATTCGCTCGGCACTGTTGCGGGCCGCACAGGTGGCCCACGAATTCGACGAGGCCGAGGCGGATTTGCTGACCGCACAGGTGGTCAAAGTGCTGAGTTACATGTTCTCCAACACGCCCCCCGGCATCGAGCGCATTCAGGATGTGGTCGAGCAAAGTCTGATTGCAGCGAATCACTTTCAGACGGCGCGCGCTTATATCGTTTATCGCGAAACCCACAAAAAGCTGCGTCAAGACCGCAAAACCGTGGTCGACGTGGAAGCGTCGATCAATGAATATCTCTCGCGTCAGGATTGGCGGGTTAACGCCAACGCCAACCAGGGTTACTCGCTGGGCGGGCTGATTCTGAATGTATCGGGCAAGGTGGTCGCCAATTACTGGCTCAACCATGTCTATGCGCCCGAACTCGGTGCAGCGCATCGCGAGGGCTCACTGCATGTGCACGACCTCGACATGCTGGCCGGTTACTGCGCTGGCTGGTCATTACGCACGTTGCTGCACGAAGGTCTGAACGGCGTGCCGGGCAAGGTCGAGGCCGGACCACCCAAGCACATGTCCTCAGCGGTCGGCCAGATCGTCAACTTTCTCGGCACGCTGCAGAACGAATGGGCTGGCGCGCAGGCTTTTTCATCGTTCGATACTTACATGGCGCCCTTCATCCGCAGCGACGCGATGAGTTATGACAGCGTGAAGCAGTGCATCCAGGAACTGATCTACAACCTCAACGTGCCGTCGCGCTGGGGCACGCAAACACCGTTTACCAACCTCACCTTCGACTGGACCTGCCCCGAGGATTTGCGCGAACAGATACCCATCATTGCCGGCGAGGAAATGCCGTTCACCTACGGCGATCTGCAGGTCGAGATGGACATGATCAACCGCGCCTATATCGAGGTGATGACCACCGGCGACGCCAAAGGCCGCGTGTTCACCTTCCCCATTCCCACCTACAACATGACGCCGGATTTTCCGTGGGAATCGGAAAACGCCGACCGGCTGTTTGCGATGACCGCGCGTTATGGTTTGCCGTATTTCCAGAACTTCATCAATTCCGAGATGAAGCCGAACCATATCCGCTCGATGTGCTGCCGCCTGCAGCTCGATCTCAGAGAACTGTTGAAACGCGGCAACGGCTTGTTCGGGTCGGCCGAGCAGACCGGCTCGGTCGGTGTGGTGACGGTCAACTGCGCACGTCTCGGTTACGAATATCAAGGTGACGAAGCCGGGATGTTAAGCCGGCTCGACGCGCTGCTCGACATGTCGAAGAATAGCCTCGAAATCAAGCGCAAGGAAATCCAGCGGCTGATGGACAACGGCCTGTTCCCCTACACCAAACGCTACCTCGGCACGCTGCGCAATCACTTCTCGACCATCGGCGTCAACGGCGTCAACGAGATGATCCGCAACTTCAGCAGCGACGAGCACGACATCACCACCCCCTGGGGGCATGCGTTTGCGATACGCCTGCTCGACCACATTCGCACTCGCATCGCCGCCTTCCAGGCAGAAACCGGCCATATGTACAACCTGGAAGCCACGCCGGCCGAAGGCACCACCTATCGCTTCGCCAAGGAAGACCAGAAACGCTATCCGAAGATTCTGCAGGCGGGCACCGACGACGCGCCGTACTACACCAACTCGTCGCAACTGCCGGTGGGGTTCACCGACGATGCGTTTGAAGCGCTGGAGCAACAGGACGATCTGCAACGCAAATACACAGGCGGCACCGTGCTGCATTTGTATATGTCAGAGCACATCTCGTCTGCGGAAGCGTGCCGCAAGCTGGTGCGCCGTTCTCTTGAGCGCTTTCATCTGCCTTACATCACGATCACGCCGACTTTTTCGATCTGCCCCAAACATGGCTACATCGCTGGTGAGCACGAGTTCTGCCCCACCTGCGATGAAGAAGCCCTGTCCCGTAAACACGCAGCCGCAGCCTGACCCCAAGGAGATAGACATGAACGACATGAGTGTTTCAACCCAAATCCAGACGATTGAATTAAAGGACGAGGAGCGCACCCGTTGTGAGGTATGGACCCGTGTAATGGGCTACCACCGCCCAACCACGAGTTTCAACAAAGGCAAGCAGAGCGAGCACCGCGAGCGGCAGTTTTTTGTCGAAGGTCGTTGCCGGATGGGCTGACGCGTTTATCCGTGCTGATGATTTTCTGATTGATAGACATGACGCTGCGCGTGGGCGGCTTGACGCCGCTTTCCACCACCGACTGGCCCGGCATGCTGGTCGCAGTGGTGTTTTGCCAGGGCTGTCCGTGGCGCTGCGGTTATTGTCACAATCCCGACCTGATTCCGTCGCGCGGTGAACAGGAGATTCCCTGGGCGGCAGTGATGGATTTTTTGCGTCATCGTCAGGGGTTGCTCGATGGTGTGGTGTTCTCTGGAGGTGAGCCGACGCTGCAGAAAACATTGCTCAACGCGATGCGTGAAGTGCGTGCACTGGGGTTCAAGATTGGTTTGCATACCGGCGGCATGTATCCGTCGCGGCTTGCGGCCGTGCTGCCACTTGTCGACTGGGTGGGGATGGACGTCAAAGCGCCATTCGCCGAATACGAGCGCACCACCGGTGCGGCGGGGAGCGGCAGCCAGGCGTCCGCCGGCCTGCAGCACGTGCTGGCATCCGGTGTCGAGCATGAAATCCGAACTACCGTACATCCCGCATTACTCAACGATGCTGATCTGATCGGGCTTGGGCATGATCTGGCGGAGCGCGGCGTCCGACACTATGTTCTACAGGTGTTCCGCAATCAGGGCTGCAAGAACGAAACCCTGCACCAGAGTGCCGTGCGTGAACGCTCATTGCCGGAAGCCGGCGAAGCGCTGACCGGATTATTCGACAGCTTTTCGGTGCGCACCTAGTTCGGGGTTCGGCCCACGCGGAAGAACAGCGGCCATTGCAGATGCAAGGCCGCATCGGGGCTGTCCCATAACGGTTCAAATTCGGCCTTCAGCGCGGGCAGCGGATCATGGCCGTGTGCGGATTGATAGCGTTTCACCGCCGACCAGGTGGCAAGGTAGTCCATCAGCCGAGGCAGCGTCCATTCAACTTCAATATAAAAAGCAGGCGGCTGGATGCCGCTGAATGGAAAATCCAGGCTGCGGTACGCATCGTCGATCAGTGATCGTTCGGGTGGCCAGTAAGGACCCACGGTTTCAGCATAGAAATGCTGGAAGGGCGCATCCATCCTGCCCGGCAGCACCATGCGACCGTAACCCCACAAGGCGACCACCCCGCCGGGCTTTAATACGCGCGATGCTTCTGCAAAAAATTGTGGCAGGTCGAACCAGTGCGCCGCTTGCGCGACGGTGATGAGGTCGATGCTGTGACCACCGAGGCCGCTCGTTTCGGCGGGCGCCACGCGGTATGCAATGTGGGGATGCGGCGTGGCGTGACGGACTTGCTCGGCAGATGCGTCGGTGGCGATGACGTGGGAAAAATGCTGCGTCAAACCCAGTGCGGCCTGACCGCTTCCTGTTGCGCAGTCCCATGCTGTTGTGTGTTCAGAACATTGTGCGGCGAGCCAGGCAAACAGCGTGGCAGGATAATCTGGCCGATAAGCGGCGTACTGGTTGGATGCAGACGAAAAGTGATCCTTGAAGTCGCTCACTTGGGCAGCAAGGTCAGGCGCAGGTCATCCCCAATCTGGCGTACGTCTGCGATGCGAAAGCGTGCCGCCCCGGCCAGCGTGGCAAGCGGTGCGTGCGTGAACAGGCCACGCGCATCGTCGCCTACCGCCATGGGTGCCATATAGGCTACCCATTCATCCACCAAACCGGCTGCCAGGCATGCACCATTGAGCACGGTGCCCGCTTCGACATGGAGCTCGTTGATGCCGCGTTGCGCAAGCAGCGTCAGCAAGGCCGCGAGATCAACCCGACCGTCAGCACCTGGCAATTCAACAATCTCGGCGCCGGCCTGTTCCAGCGCGTCGCGTGCGGCTGGATCGGCGTGGTGGCAGGCAATCAGGGCGGGCAACATCGCGGCATCCGCCGGGGTGCGCAATCTGGAATCCACAATCACGCGGAGCGGTTGCCGGTCGATGTCAAAGTCGCGCACGTTCATGCGTGGATTGTCAGCCAGCACCGTACCGCTGCCGGTCAGAATGGCGCAGGCGCGTGCGCGCAGATGCTGCACGTCGGCGCGCGCAGCCTCACCGGTAATCCATTGCGATTGCCCATTGGCGAGCGCGGTCTTGCCATCCAGCGTGGAGGCGGTTTTGAGGCGCACCCATGGCCGTTGCCGCGTCATGCGCGAGATGAAACCGGGGTTAAGCGCACGTGCCTCGTTTTCCATCAGCCCGATGTCAGCCTGAATGCCTGCCAGGGTCAGCATGTCGATACCGCTGCCTGCTACCAATGGGTTGGGGTCGGTCATGGCCGAAATCACGCGCGCCACACCCGCCTGAATCAGGGCTTCGGCACATGGTGGCGTTTTGCCATGATGCGAACACGGCTCAAGGGTGATATATACAGTGGCATCCCGTGTGGCATCCCGTGCGGCATCACCGGCGACACTGAGCGCATGAATTTCGGCGTGCGACGTGCCGGCGCGTTGATGCCAGCCCTCGCCAATGACGCGCCCATTTTTGACGATGACGCAGCCTACGCGGGGGTTAGGGCTGGTGGTGTATAGCCCTTGTGCCGCGAGTTGCAGTGCACGCGCCATGTGAGTATGGTCGGCTGCGCTGAAACGATTTCCGGCCGACATGTCAGGGCTGATCGATGTCGCGAATGACGTCTTGGAAGTCTTCGACGTCCTGGAAACTGCGGTACACCGATGCAAAGCGGATGTAGGCAATCTTGTCGAGTTTCTTCAGCTCTTTCATCACCTGCTCGCCTACTTCGCGTGCCGGAATTTCGCGCTCGCCCAGGGTGAGCAGGCGCTGGCGAATGCGGTCGACAGCCGCATCGACCAGTTCAGTCGAGACCGGGCGCTTGTGCAGCGCGCGGCGAAATCCTTCGCGTAGCTTGTCTTCAGAGAAGTCTTCGCGCATGCCGTTGGTCTTGACGATTTGAGGCGGTCGTAACTCGGCTGTTTCCCAGGTGGTGAAACGCTTGTCGCAAGCCGTGCAGCGACGCCGCCGACGGATAGCATCCCCCGTGTCATTGGCGCGAGAGTCAATGACTTGGGTATCCATGGAACCGCAAAAAGCACATTTCATGATTGGGGAAAGCGTAAAGGGTGAATGGTGAAGGGGGAAGGGTTAGAGTTTGCGGCGGATAGACGACGCCAGACCCATGACCAACCCTGAAACATCATCCACCTTTGCATTCAGCTCCTCCGTGTTTTCAACATATCCCAGTTGCCTGGACAAATCGATCAAGGTGTCCAGCTCTGAGAGTGATCCGCTCGCTATGCCCAAAAAGTGCAAGAACTCCTTGCTCCCATTGCGAGCGGCCCCTTCAGCAATATTGGCGGGCACGGATACCGCAGCGCGTCTTAGTTGGCTAACTAAACCATATTGTTCGTGCTGGGGAAAGGTCGCTGTGACGGAATACACGTTGACCACCAACTCCATGGCTTGTTTCCAAGCATTCAACGAACGGTGGCTCCGCCTCACTCTTCCCCCTTGACCCTTATCCCTTCACAGACTCTCAGCCATAAACTGGAAATTTCGCCGTCATTTTCGACACATCCGCCTTCACGCGCTCGATTACCGCTTCATCAGTCGGAGCATCCAGCACGTCGGCGATCAAGTGGGCGAGTTGCTCGGCTTCGTGTTCCTTGAAACCGCGCGTGGTCATTGCGGGGGTGCCAAGGCGGATGCCGCTGGTGACAAAAGGCTTTTGCGGGTCGTTCGGAATCGCGTTCTTGTTGACCGTGATGTGGGCGCGGCCGAGCAGCGCTTCGGCTTCCTTGCCGGTGAGATTTTTGGGTTGCAAATCAACCAAAAACACATGGCTCTCGGTGCGGCCGGAAATGATGCGCAGGCCGCGTTCGACCAGTACCTTGCACATCACCAGCGCGTTGGCGATCACCTGTTCCTGATAGTGTTTGAATTCCTTGCTCGACGCTTCCTTGAACGCCACCGCCTTGCCGGCGATCACGTGCATCAGCGGACCGCCTTGCAGGCCGGGGAAGATCGCCGAGTTGATGGCTTTCTCGTGTTCGGCCTTCATCAGGATAATGCCGCCGCGCGGGCCGCGCAGGGTCTTGTGGGTGGTCGAAGTCACCACGTCGGCGTGCGGCACCGGGTTGGGGTAGACGCCCGCTGCAATGAGGCCGGCGTAGTGCGCCATGTCGACCATGAAGATCGCGCCGATTTCCTTGGCCACCTTGGCAAAGCGCGCGAAGTCGATGCGCAGCGCGTAGGCCGAAGCACCGGCGATGATCAGCTTGGGCTTGTGTTCGCGCGCCAGGGCTTCCATCTTGTCGTAATCGATTTCTTCTTTTTCGTCGAGGCCGTAGGCCACCACGTTGAACCATTTGCCGCTCATGTTGAGCTTCATGCCGTGGGTGAGGTGACCGCCTTCGGCCAGACTCATGCCCATGATGGTGTCGCCGGGATTCAGGAAAGCCATAAACACCGCCTGGTTGGCTTGTGATCCTGAGTTGGGCTGTACGTTGGCAGCTTCGGCGCCGAACAGCGCTTTCACCCGATCAATCGCCAACTGTTCAACGATGTCCACGTATTCGCAGCCGCCGTAGTAACGCTTGCCGGGATAGCCTTCGGCGTACTTGTTGGTGAGCTGCGAGCCTTGTGCTTCCATCACAGCCGGGCTGGTGTAGTTTTCCGACGCGATCAGTTCGATGTGATCTTCCTGGCGGCGGTCTTCCTTTTGAATCGCTGCCCACAGGTCGGCATCGGTCTTGGCGAGGGTGTCTTGGCGGTTGAACATGGCAATAGGGCTGTACTTGAAAGAGCCGCATTTTAACACGCGGCGGTTTGCGCTTGCGCCTCGTATAATCAAGCCGAAATAGAGGAAAACCCATGCAAAGACGCGATTTTCTGACCGGGGCCGGCGTGGCAGCGATGTTGCCGATAGCGAATGCACAGGCCGTGTCCGGTGACTTGAACCCGCTGCCCACGATACGCTGGCGGCTGGCTTCGAGCTTTCCGAAAAATCTCGATGCCATTTATAGTGCGGCCGAATTGCTGAGCAAACGGGTGGCCGCGCTCACCGGGGGAAAATTCCAGATTCGCATATTTGCCGGAGGCGAACTGGTGCCTGGTCTGCAGGTGCTCGATGCAGTTGGTAACGGCGCCGTGGAATGTGGCCATTCGGCCGGCTATTATTACGTCGGCAAGAATCTCGCCCTGGCTTTTGATACCACTGTGCCGTTTGGCCTGACCTCGCGCCAGCAAAATGCCTGGATGTATGCCGGCGGTGGCATCGAAGCGCTGCGTGCGCTCTATGCCAAGTACAACGTGATGCAGTTTCCCGGCGGCAATACCGGTACCCAGATGGGCGGCTGGTTCAAGCGTGAAATCAAGTCGCTGGCCGACCTGAAGGGACTGAAAATGCGCATTCCCGGCATCGGCGGCAAGATCATGGCCAAGCTGGGCGTGGTGCCGCAAACCATACCCGGCGGCGATATTTACCCCGCGCTTGAACGGGGCGCGCTCGACGCGACCGAGTGGGTGGGTCCATACGATGATGAAAAACTCGGTTTCCACAAAATCGCCAAGCATTACTATTATCCCGGCTGGTGGGAAGGTGGCCCGCAGTTGAGTTTCTACGTGAACCAGGATCATTGGAAAGCGCTGCCTGAAGTGTTTCGCCAGGCCTTTGAAGTAGCCACGGCCGAAGCCAATCAGATGATGCTCGCGCAATATGACGTCAAGAATCCGCCAGCTTTGTTGCGGCTGATGGGGCAGGGTGTCAAGTTGCACCCCTTTCCCAAGGACGTCATGCTTGCTGCGCGGCGCGCCACATTCGAACTGTACGAAGCAGAAGCAAAAACCAACCCTGAATTTGCCGCCATCTATCGCCCGTGGAAACGATTCCGCGATACCGAGTTCCAGTGGTTTAAGGTCGCCGAAGCTGCGTATGCCAACTTTAACTATTACGTGAAATGATTTCGCATCCAAACCCGCAATCTCTTTGTCGGCTTCGCCTTACCCGCAAGGGGCAGGCCGTGGTTGTAAAGCCGACTAGTCGGCAACAACCACGCTCTGCCGTGCTATTAGCACTGTCTTCGGCTTGCCTTCGCGATCTTGCCAATTTGGAAGCGAAATAAGGAGCGCTCATGAACAGATTCGACCAATTAATTACTACATTTGACTTGGGTTTGCGCACCGTTTTCGCCAGCCCGCATGCCGGTCGCCCCTACCCTGGCTTGGGGCCGGAAGCCGACATGAATGAGTCCGAGCGCGCCCAGGCCGCTGCCCTCATGCGCGTCAACCATGTGGGCGAAGTCTGCGCGCAGGCGTTGTACGCCGGGCAGTCACTCACGACCCAAAACGAAAACGTGCGTGCCGAACTTGAGCAGGCTGCCAGAGAAGAAACCGATCATCTCGCCTGGTGCGAGCAGCGTATCAATGAACTGGGTGGCCGCAAAAGCCTGCTGAATCCGCTGTGGTTTGGTGGTGCCTTTGCCATGGGTGCCGCAGCAGGATTGCTGGGCGATAAGTGGAATCTGGGCTTTCTTGCTGAAACCGAACGCCAGGTTGAGGCCCATCTTGATGGCCACCTGGAACAATTGCCTGCTGCCGATGTCAAGAGCCGGGCGGTTGTCGGGCAAATGAAAGCAGACGAGGCGCGTCATGCTCAAACCGCTGTCGATCATGGAGGCGTGCCTTTGCCCCCGCCAGTGAAGTGGGCGATGCAGTTGGCGGCAGACGTGATGCGAAAGACCGCGAGCCGGATTTAGGCAGGTGATCGCCCTGGATGCCCGAGGCGTGAATACTCGAATTTTTAAAGGATCAAAATGAATAAATTGTTGACCCCTGTGCTGGTTGTTCTGGTGTCAGGTTTGTTTCTGTCAGCTTGCGACAAAAAAACCGAATCGATTGCATCGCAAGTGCCGCTCGTGGATGAAGCCCTGGTTGTTGCCGCCGGCCCGCTGGATCGTCAACTCGACGCCGCGCAGATTACGCGTGGCAAAGCCATTTTTGATCAAAACTGTGCGGTATGTCATGGGCCGGGCGGCCAGGGTCTGCCCGGCGACTGGCGGATTCGTGATGCAGATGGCAAATATCCGCCGCCTCCGTTGGATGACAGCGCGCATGCCTGGCATCACCCGACGGCTGTGTTGCTGGAAGCCGTTCGTGATGGCAGTCCGAATGGAGAGGGGAATATGCCGGCCTGGAAAGACAAGCTTTCCGAGCAGAATATGCAGGATGTGGTGGCGTATATCAAATCGCTCTGGAGCGATGAGGTGTACCGGCTGTGGATGAAGCTGGAGCAGCAATCACTGGAGCCGTGACCGACCGTTTGGTCAGCGGAGCCCGTTCGCCCGTTATGGGCTCAAAGCTCCTGCCGCAGTTGACTCCTCTTGAATCGAATGGGCCGACGGCGCGATCACTGCGTCATCCAGCTTGAGCTGTCCGGGGTAGCTCGGGCGATTGGGATCAGGGTTCACGTTGCGAATGTAGATCGCATGTACCTGCTGGGGATGCGCCTGCTGGATGGCCTGATAGATTTCAGGATCCCGTTCGCCATCGTCACCCACCAGTGTGAATTTAACCCACGGCAAGGCCGAGAAAATCGTTTCGATTTGAGCGGTTTTATATCGTTGCTGGTCGAGCCAGGGATCGTGTCCCTGACCGCTGATTTGTTTGGTGACCAGTACTCCCCGCGGAAAATGGTGTTGTATCAGGAACGCTTCGATGTTGCCGGCCAGTTGGCGAGGCGAGGCGGACAGGTAAAACATGGGTGCTGCCCAAGGGTCGGCATTCAGCGAGAGAAGCGAGGCATAGAACGCCGCCGTTCCCGGAAACCCCTGGCGTTGCTGGATGTTTTTCAGGAAGGTATTGCGCAGCAGGTTTTTCTTGTTCAGCACATCGGACATCAGTACGGTGTCGTCGATATCTGAAATCACGCCGAGCGTATTGGCTCGGGGCACGATCAGCAGATGGCCTGTACCCTGGGCGTCTCCGCCGCGTACCGTGATGCGTTGCCAGCCGTGGTCGAGCGCCTGTTCGGGTGAGGCTTCAACATGGAAATAGCCTTCGTCATCGGTCGTGGCCGTGGTCTGGAATGTCCCGGCCTTGATGGTCAGCGTGACACCATCCTGCTCTTCGTTTTTAAAGGTGCGGAAGCTGCGCCACAGATTGCGCAGCTTGCTGTCATGTTCATTGCTTTTTGATAGGGTCTCGGCTTCGATCAGCCGTCCCTTGATGACGAAATGCTGGCTGCTGCCATAGCTGTCGTAAAACAGTGCTTGATTGGCCTCGGTACAGGCAGCGAGCGGCAGCAGGCATAGCCCGATCAGCAATGCCTTCATTGGGTATCGCTATTCCGGGCTTGTTTGAGGTCGGGCAGCAGCACATGCCATTTGGGCCGTTTCCAGCTGATGCGAAAGCGGTCGACATCCGCTTCTTCGGCCCGTTTGTTGCGTTCCAGTCCATCGAGAAAAAGCACCATGTCCCACTGCTGGGTCGGGGTGGCATATTCAGCGTCGAACTGCCGCGCGATGCTGTTAGCCGGGATGGCGAGGCGGCCCACAATCGTTTCCGGCTGCATGTGGACGCCCTGAAACACGGCGCTGGGTTCGTAAGCCTTGAAAATCAGTTCGGTGCAGACGAGGCTGCTGTCGGTTTGAAAATCGAAATCAAAATCATAAGGCCGCCCCGCGTAGCCATAGGCGCGCAGCAGGGCGTAAGCCTTGTCTTGTTTGGACAGGCGCGGGCGCAACACGACCAATGAGTCGGCAGACGCCGAGTGCTCCAGCGTGGTGAAGCTGACGCCCTCGCTGATGGCTTCCAGTACTTGCGAGAGGTGTCCGTGTGGCTGGGGTGCCAGGCTGGTGGCATAGGCCCGGGCATGACGCTGGCGCAGCAAGGTTTCGAAATCGCCATTGGCCACGCCCTGCGTTTTGACCCACGCACGCACATCCGGATCATCGAAATAGGCGCGTCGCGTGTCGGGCGTGCCGATGTACAAGGCTGCGTGCGACCAGAATCCCGGGAGCCCTACATTGGATACATACCATTCGCGTCGCTGCAGCATCACGTCACCCGGTTGCAAGCGGGGCGCCATGGCCGCAATTTGTGCATCTGAAATCAGCGCATGATCGTGCCGCAATACTTTTGTATCGCCCATCCACTCCGACACACCAGCCTGCACCGGGAAGACCGCCTGCCGGCCGAGCGTGCGCAGGGTAGCGAATGCATTGCCCAGCGTCATGGCTTCGCCTTTTCCCTGTCCCAATTGCCAGATCCGGGCGCTGTCGGTTTGGATCGCTGCGGCAAGGCCACTTTCATCCTGATGCCGGCTGGATTTTTGCAGCACGGACAAGGCCGCGAATTGTGTGCCGAGTCCCCGGTTTAAAAAGTTGAACTTGAAACGATCGTAAGCGCCTTGTTCCAACCCTAGGTCGGGCACGGGTTCATTCAGTACTTTGGCCAGTCCTGGATTGTTTTCCACACGCTCGATGAAATCCAGCGCAAACCGATAACGGGCAACATGGGCCGCATAGGTAGCAAACAACGAGCGTTCGCGTGAAACCTTGTTTTTAAGCCAAAAGAAATGACCATGAAAATTCTGAATGGCTTCGAGAACCAGTTGATAATCGAGTACGGATCGCCACACGTTGCGCGCAAGCGCCCTGTCGGCTTCCAGAAGCAGGTTGCGCTCAATGCGCTTATTGGGAAAAACCTGTGGCTGCGCCTGAACATATTCAAGCGTGCGCGCCAGTCCGGCGCGATACAGCCGTATCGATCGCACATCGACTTGTTGACGAGCGGTTAATGCAGGCTCATTCAGTTGACGCACGTTCGACGGCTGCGCGTTGACGGCACAACTGGCTGTAAGCAGGCATATCCACCAGAACCGCATCAGGATGCTTTCGTGAAATAACCTGAAAATCATATCACCCGGCTGGCATCAGCCGGTTGGCAGCCTGTTTGCAGCAGATTGCACAGGGTTGCAGCGGCATGCCAGCATTTGGCGCACCGCGCGCAGGCGTTTACCCTGTGTCGTTCCGCGATGAGAACGTTGCTAATCATCGCAGCCCCGATTGGTTGTGGCCGCCGCCGCAATTTAGGGCTGGATGGCAGGCGGGATGGATATTTTGAGGTGAGAACATGTATGGGTAAGTCATCTGCGCTGGCGTGTGTGGTCGTGCTGGCGGGAGGGTTGATTGCAGGGTGTGAGCAGGCACCGTTTGGCGGGGCAGCGCGCGATGAGCGGGCGCAGTCGCCATCGAGTTTCAAACCGGAGTCCTCACGTGTGGCGCGCGGACAGGCAATCTATAACAAACACTGTATTCAGTGCCATGGCGAATCCGGAAAAGGGCGCGTGCTGGACTGGCGCATACGGGACGACGACGGACATTTTCCGCCGCCGCCCCTGAACGGCACCGCAAACACCGCACAGCAACCTGCATCGGCCCTGTTCGAGATCATTCGTGACGGCAGTCCACCGGGTCAAGGCAAAATGCCTGCCTGGAAAAACACGCTGAGCAAACAGGATATGCAGAATGTCCTGGTGTATATCCAGTCACTCTGGTCGCCGCCGGTGTACCGACTATGGTGGAACATCAACCGGCATGCACAGGAAAGATGAACTTGCCAGCGTTTTCCGCATCAGTACATGGCCAGCCATGTAAAATGGCAGCCATTGTTACCGACCCACCAGGAGTAAACCCATGGACGAATACGGATTCGACACCCAGATCAGCGGCCCGTTTGACGCCGCCGTTGAAAAAGTCACCAATGCACTCAAAACCGAAGGCTTCGGCGTACTGACCGATATCGACGTCAAAGCCACCATGAAGACCAAGCTCGACGTCGACCTGCGCCCCTACCGCATCCTCGGCGCCTGCAACCCGCCCCTGGCACACCAGGCCATCAGCGCCGACGCCGATGTGGGCATGCTGCTGCCGTGTAACGTCGTCGTGCGCGAAGAAGAAGACGGCAAAATCACCGTCTCCTTCCTCGACCCCGGCATCATGGTCAAGCTGGTCAGCAATACCGCTGTGCATGGCGTCGCAAACGAAGCACGTGAGCGCCTGCAACGTGTGAAGGCTAGTTTGACGGCTTGATCAAACCCGCAGCACGTAAAAAAGCCCGCTTGGTTGCGGGCTTTTTTACGTGTGTCAGAAGGGCATGCCTCCTGTTTTTGAAAAGGGCTGTTATCGGCCAGGAGCCGTCATTCGGTCTGGCCTACCTATCCGTCCGGAGTTCGGCCATTGCGGCCGTTGGCGTTCTACGCCACTGGGGTCGGCTATGTACCGCACACCGGCCATTGGCTATGAATACCGTTGAATGGCCGCTTTTAACTCCGGCGAATGCGTACTCCCGACCTCGGCGTTTTTCCTTCAGT
>DATCSW010000017.1:0-28505 GCA_036568265.1 Thiobacillus sp. | reverse complement strand
CACGTCAGGCTGCTCGAACCCATCGGCTATATCCCGCCCGCCGAAGCTGAGGCAAACTACTACAGGCAACTCGCCGAACAGGCCGAGTCAACGGCCTGCACTTAAACCAAATGGCCTCCACGAAACCCGGGGCGGTTCAGCCGGGCTGTCCACCTCGGTCTCAAAGGTGATTTTCTGGTAACCAGACGAGATCGCCGGATCCATGCTTAGCAAACCGCGGAGGTCGAGATAGCCACGCAGATGCACTTTGACTTTATTCAGCTGCACGCCCATTACTGATGCATACGCGCTGTACATGATTTCCTGGCACGTTCCCAAAGCAACCAGTACCAGTTCAACCGGGTTAACGCCGGCATCACCACCGCCCAATTCGGGTGGCTCGTCAATAATAAGTGGTGCAAAATCGCGCACTTTAGCGCTGCAACGCACATCAGATTCCAGCTGGGTTTCTGCCCGAAACACTACCTTGGCGCCTGCCGGGTTGCTCTGAATGCCAGTGATGGCTTGCACCAGGGCTGCTTTAACGGTTTCTTGTGACATGATTGATCTCCTAGACTCTAGCGAATGGGACGGTCCACTATAAATTGGATACCGCTATGAGATTAGGCCGGAAAAAGCGTAGCGAGATAATGTGGGCGGTTAGGTACCCTATGTAGGGATTTCCCTAGTAAATAACGAACTTGCTTGATCACCCGCCAAGTCTGCATATACATGTAAGCTTTTTTAAAATGTATCGTCGCCGTTATGCATTGGCTTGTTTTTTAGGGAGCAAGGCAGCTCATAAAATCTGGTTGGCATTACTTTCCAGCACTTCCTGTCGCATATACATCTGCACCAACTCCGAAAGAGAGTGCGCCTTCATTTTGGACATGACGTTGGCACGATGCACTTCAATGGTCTTCGGACTTAAGCCCAGCTCAATGGCAATAACTTTGTTTGATTTACCTGCCACCACCAGCTCCGCCACTTCATGTTCACGTGGCGTAAGTAGGCGATAGTTAGCCTGGATATGCAACAACTCGCCTTGGCTGTGGCGACGATGGCGACATAATTCGAGCGCCCACTGAATACGTTCGAGTAACGTTTGGTCATTGAATGGTTTCTGCAGAAAGTCCACTGCCCCCGCTTTCATGGCTCGTACTGCCATAGGGACATCACCATGGCCGGTGACGATAATCACGGGCAGACACCTATCACTATGGAGCAAGTGATTTTGCAGTTCCAACCCGCCCATACCAGGCATGCGTACATCGAGAACCAGGCAACCGGATATTGTGCCATCGTAGGCATCGATAAATTCTTGCGCCGAACTATGGCACTGCACGTGATGCCCTACCGATTCCAGCAGCCACCGCAGTGACTCTCTTGCCGCTTGATCGTCATCTATGACAAATACAGTTTGTTGATCAGGCACAAACAGCCTCCTCCTCTGTGGCTAGACAAAGCGTGAAACGGAATGTAAGACCAATGCCTCCAGGATTTAAATGTGTGGTCAGGGTTCCGCCGTGCGCCTCAACAATGGAACGGCAGATCGGCAGACCCATACCCATACCTGCGGATTTGGTAGTAAAAAATGGATCGAAGACGCGAGCCAGCATTTCACTGGACAAACCTGTGCCCGAATCGCGCACTTCCACCACAGCCATGTCTTCGTGCAAATAGGTACACAGTTCAAGGTGGCGTTTCTCGGCTGGCACTTCGCCCATGGCTTCGACAGCGTTGCGTACTAGATTGAGAACAACCTGCTCGATCTGAATTGCATGCCCCATTACCATCGGCATGTGTTGAGCCAGATTAAGGTTGATATGGGTCTGGTGCAGGTTCACCTCGGGGCCGGCTATTAACATGGCTTCTCGTACAATTGTGTGGAGAAACTGTGGTTGGTGCGGACTGTCTTCCTTGTTCACAAAGCGACGCAGGCTTCTAATAATGTCTGCGGCACGGTCTGCCTGATTGCAAACCTGCGTGATCGCCAGGCTAAGTTCGTCCATCGTGCCGGTGCCAGAGCGTATACGTCGCAAGCAGCCCCGCGAGTAATTGGCAATGGCGGCCAGTGGCTGGTTCAACTCATGCGCCAAACCGGAGGCCATCTCGCCCATCGTATTCACCCTGGATGCATGTGCGAGTTCACGATAATGCAAACGGACTTCATCTTCAGCATGTTTGCGCGCCGTGATATCTCGCGTGATTCCGAGCAATGCGATGATCTTTTCGCGACTGTCGCGCAATGGCGCAACGTGTGTCTCCATCCAGCGCCTATGGCCTTGCAGGCTGATTATCTGAAACTCCATGACACCGGACTTGCCGGAAAATACCCGCTCGGATAACAGGCGATACTCTTCGTGGAATTCTGGCGCAATGATGCTGTAGATCGAACGGCCGACAATTTCGCTGGGCAGGCTGGCTCCGAGCAGGCAAAGTCCAGCCGGGTTCATTTCAAGAAGCGTACCGTCCATGGTTTGTAACTTCACGCATTCCGGTTCGCACGCAATGACTTGCCGCAGACGGTTCTCGTTTTCAGCTAGCTTCTCTTCTGCTATGCATCGTTCGCTCATTTCTCTTTCCAGCACACGCTTGGAATGGCGCAAACTCAAGTTGAGGCGCGTGACATAGATCACCAGCCCGACCATCAGGCCGAGAGCGGCTGTCAGAATTACCCCATCAAGAGGATGGATGATGAACGTCATGGATGACTCCCGGTCGGATTGAGCAGTTCATAAGAACAAGTGCTGCCCGCACCCCCATTCATGCTCATCAAGCAAGTTCCGAACCAACTTAGGCGGAATGGTTTCAGTACACGCGCATTCTGGGCTTTAATACAATACCGAAGTCCAAGACAGTAATAGGCATGTCACCAGGTCAGTACAAAAAATGACAGTTTGTAACGTCCATAATGATGCGGATCACCCTACTTTGAATTGCAGCGGATCATGCCGTATGGACTGCCCCGTGTTCAGTACTCGCAGGTCGACGTCGAAATCAAATAAGTAAACCCCCCTACGCTGCCTAACTATTTACCCCTATATACAGATAGCCCCATCAACGATTAAATCGTTTCGAGTGTGTCAAGCACCTTCTGATGCACGGCTTAGAGCCGGTCATCTTCGATTTCGATCTGAATTACTTCAAAGAAAAGGGGTAGTAAATGAAGAAAATATTTGCCGCAGCTACACTCGCATTGGGGGCTGTCTCAGTTGCGAATGCTGCTAATTATGGTACTGACCTTAACTTGACCATGATGCCCGCTTCGGGCGGCATGGCAGGAGTGGGAATCGCGAATCCGCTGGAGCCTGCGGCAGCACTGTTCGGCAATCCGGCAACACTCGCGAACTTCAACAGTGGCACCTCTTTTTCTTTTGGGGCGACATTCTATAAACCCGAGGTCAGTGCCCAACATAACGGTGGCGATACAGGGACGGCTTGGAGTGCCGACTCGAAAGCGAGTGATTATCTGGTTCCTTCCATCGCTGTGACGCAAGCAATAAGCCAAGACACGGTATTGGGGCTTGGCCTGACCGCCATTTCCGGAGTGGGATCGGATTTTCGCGGCACCCCCGGTAGTCTGGATCCGCTTGCAGAGTTGGTGTTGTTCGGTGCCAATGCAGGCATATCACATAGGGTAAACAATAATCTCGATCTGGGTGGCGCCGTGACCATCGGCAACGGTTTCTTCCAGGCGGGGCTTTCCTCCAATACCGCGTCGCGTCGTGCTTTTGGCGTACGTGGGACGCTCGGCGCAAACTATCACCTTGGGCTGACGAATGTAGGCGCCTATTACCGCAGCAAACTCTCAATCAAGTACAAAGATGTTGTGAATTACAATACGAACGCCTTCTGGGATCTAACGCTCGAACAGCCTGAGGAGTTCGCATTTGGCTTGTCAAACGCATCGTTGCTTAACGGAAAACTGCTTCTGGCTGCCGATGTGATCTGGAAGAACTGGGAGGACGCCAAGTTCTACAAGGACATTTACGAGAATCAGACCATCGTGGCGCTTGGTGCTCAACTGACCCAGGGAAAAGCGAAATGGAGGGTTGGCTACAGCCATGTCAATGGTCCGATGAAGAGCAACGTCGGGTCGAATGTCGGCGAGGCAACTTCACTTGCTCATAACGGCACGAATATCCCCCTTACGCCGTCTTTGGTACGTTACCTGCAAGCGACAAATGCTGAGGTTATTTGGCAAGATCAAGTAACTGCAGGCTTCGGTTATGAACTGACCAAGAATATACAGCTGGATACACATGTGGGTATGGCCCTCAGCAAGCAAGAAACCATCGGCAATACAAAAGTTGATGCCAAGGCTTGGCAAGTTGGTGCAGGACTCACTTGGAAATTCTGAGCTTCGGCTGCTCTGCCCTCTTCCCAGCATTTCAACTAAGCTCGTTCTCCTCGCATATTCGATGCATCGAGAAACTTGTCATACCAAGGTGTCAGGCCACTATCCTTTGTGGGCCGAGTGTCTCTGGGGCAGGCAAGGACACGGGCTTGTGCTGCTGAGGCTCAACCATGCACTCGCTTGGCTTGGGCTTGCCTTGAGCTGAGTGGGCTGAGGGTGCACAAACCTCCCACTAATACTGTCGGCATCCATTGGGCGCGCGTAAAAGTAACCTTGGTAATCATGGCATTTCTCGCTTTGCAATCATGCCAGTTGTGCTTCGGTTTCCACTCCCTCGGCTATGACGGAAAGCCGCATTGCCTGCGCTAGCGCAATAATGGCCCGAACAATTGCGAGGTCATCGGTATCTGTCGCCAGATCTCGAACAAATGAACGGTCGATCTTGACTCGGTCAATCGGGAAACGCTTGAGGTAACTGAGCGAGGAATACCCCGTTCCAAAATCATCAGTTGCCAGCGATACACCCAATGATTTCAATGCGTTGAGTGTATTGAGCGTGCCTTCGCTGTTTTCAAGCAGGATGCTTTCGGTGATTTCGAGTTCAAGTGATCCGGCTGGAATACCGGCCGACAAAATCGCATGGCGAACTGTTTCGGTGAACATGGCATCGCGAAATTGACGGGTGGCCACGTTGACGGACATCTTGAGTGCGGGGTGACCTGCATCGTGCCAGATCTTTAATTGTGCACAAGCTGTTTCAAGCACCCATTTGCCTATAGGCACGATTAGTCCTGTGTCTTCTCGTCGGGTCGGCCTTGTCGTCATACAACTTCATGCGTACATACCGACTGCAGGCCACTGGAATTGCTTATACTAAATTTAGACACTTGCTTGGGCGATCCATTATTTCAGGGCTGGAACTTTTGATTGCAGGGCACATCATCCGCACTGTAGTGATGGCCGATACACTGGAATATGTAACCATACACGGCTTGATTATTCTGATCCGGACGTTTCTCAGCGTTACTCTGCACCTGGAAACCGAAGGAAGCTGGCCCTGGCACGCAGAGAAAGCCAGCACACACAAGTAGGAGAAATCACCATGGCGATTGGTTGGATTACATTATTGAAAGGCGTGCCTTGGTCTGGTGTCATCAGCACCGCGCCCTTGGTTGCCGAAGGCGCCAAACAATTATGGAAAGCGGTATCCAAGCAGCCGCCTTCTGCTCATTCGACCCGTCCGACACAGCCTGATACGGCTTCCACCGACTCGACAACAGCTGACTACGCAATCCGACTAGCCGCCCAGGAGGCGGCAATCAATGACTTGCGTACGCAAATGCTCAAATCATCCGAGCTCATCAAGGTGTTGGCCGATCAAAACACGCAGTTGATACGCCGCGTTGAAGCAAACCGGGTGCGCACGCGATGGCTCACTGGCCTGGTGGCTATTGTGGTGCTGGTGGCGGTTACGAGTCTGGTCGTTGTAATG
Source organism: Thiobacillus sp. (assembly GCA_036568265.1). Lineage (GTDB taxonomy): Bacteria > Pseudomonadota > Gammaproteobacteria > Burkholderiales > Thiobacillaceae > Thiobacillus. The sequence goes on along the minus strand of DATCSW010000017.1, from coordinate 22,674 downwards.
ATTCGTTAAGTCTCGACGCAAAACGACAGGATGACTTGCGAAAAGCCTGCTCCCCTTGGTAAGGTGGCGCTGGGTTATATCAGTTATCCCCGTCAGGAGGCTCAATGCATCGTTTGCTTGTAGTGTGTGTCATTGCACTGGGTGCGTTCACGTCGGGGGCGGCCACTGCTCAACATGCAGGTGTATTGGCCCAACGGTTTCCTGATGTCATCGATGTTCGGGTGCATGCGCGTGGCGATAATCGTTTTGATTTTGACGCTACGATTGCTTCACCCTACGACACGCCACAACGCTACGCGGATGCATTTCGGGTCATGAGCGCGGATGGTAAGCAATTAGGCGAACGTACGTTGTTCCATGACCATGCAAGCGAACAACCCTTTACCCGGGATCTGCATGGCATCACGATCCCTTCTGGTATCAAGACTGTTGTTATCCAGGCCCGCGACAAACGGTATGGCTACGGCGGCAAAATGATACATGTGACGTTGCCTGGACGCTAGACAGATAACCCAACCCCGCGCAGGCGTTTTTTGAGTTTTTTGAATTACACAGGAGAACTTCCATGGCTGGCTGGTACGAGCTGAGTAAAAGCAAAGATCAACAATTTCGTTTTGTCCTCAAGGCAGGCAACGCCGAAACCATACTAACCAGCGAGTTGTACAAGACACGTGTATCGGCTGAAAACGGGATTGCGTCCGTGCAAAAGAACAGCCCGCTCGATGAGCGCTATGCCCGCAAGACCTCATCCAATGGCAAGGCCTACTTCAATCTGAAAGCTGGCAACCACCAAGTCATCGGGTCCAGTCAAATGTATGCATCCGAAGCATCCTGCGAGTCGGGTATTGCCAGCGTGAAAACGAATGGGCCCACGACCACGATCAAGGACAATATCTAATACCCTGAGTCTTAGCCGTCCTGCTTGTGCACGAAACTTCAACCCATCAATCATGACGGTGCGTTCTGCTGATGGGTATTCAGATGGACGCTAAAAACATACATCAGGTATTTGACTGGCTCGGGACATCTGGCCAACTGTCCGAATCCGATATCGCACAGCTACCCGAGCTGGGTTACACCACGGTAATCAACCTGGCACTACCGAGCTCTACGCCCGCCCTGCCAGGCGAAGCCGAATATGTGACGCGCGAAGGCATGAATTATTTACACATCCCGGTTGAATGGGAAAGCCCTGAACTCCCGCAACTGATCCAGTTTTTTGGCCTGCTCAAAACCTTTGAAGGCCATCAGGTATGGGTGCATTGCGCCAAAAACATGCGGGTTTCAGCTTTCATCTATCTCTATCGTCGGCTTTGCCTGGCCGAGGATGAAACAACGGCATCCTATCCCATGTCTGCCGTATGGAGTCCCAACCCAATCTGGCACACCTTTATCCAGCGTGTCTTGGCTTTGCAAAACCATCCTGATTACAATTGGGCCCTTTATAAGCGAGTATCCTGATATACGGCGCATACACGCATTGCGGACGATTCGATATTTCAAGCGTGTTAGCGGCTCGTTCTCAATTTCAACCCGGCCTCCATCCGATTTCATATGATTTCACAAGAATTTTTATATAACCACAGCAGCGTGGCCATCACGGCTGCGCTCTTTTTATTGATTCTGCTGTTCAATGAAATCGGTTTTCATATCGGCCGATATGTCCAGGGCCGAACCAGTAACGAAATCAAATCGCTGACGGGTTCGATACAGGCCAGCATTCTGGGTCTGCTCGCGTTATTACTGGGTTTTACTTTCAACATGTCGATGCAGCGTTATGACCATCGCAATCAGGCATTGATCGAAGAGGCCAATTCCATAGGAACTGCAGTCCTACGAGCAGAGTTGCTACCCGCCGTCCATCGTGATGCAGTTTCCGAGAAGCTGAAACAATACATCGAGTTACGCATTGCTATCAGTGGAGTGGATCTCACCCATCAAGCCGAGCGCAAACAATACAACCAGCAGATTGCTGCATTGCAAGGTGAGCTATGGTCACTCGCAGTATTGGCCACCCAAGATGACCCCCGGCCAGTCACAACCGGAGCTTTCGTCAAGGCCTTGAACGATCTGATCGATAGCCAGAGCAAGCGCAATGCCCTGCTGCAGATGCACGTTCCTGAAGTGGTGCTGTTCCTCCTGTTCATCGTTTTTATCGCATCCGGCGGCATACTCGGCTATTCAAGCGGACTGAGCAGCAAACGTGTCGTTGCACCAGCTGCACTGGTGTCATTTTTGATTGCGCTGATTGTGTTCATCATCATCGATCTGGATCGCCCCAAGCGAGGCTTGATCCAGGTGGATCAAGCCATCATGCTTGAACTCAGGCAGGACACCCCGAAGCCCGTCTTGAATTAAACGCGTATCCAGAGAGGCTCCGCATGAAATACGTTGAGGTCGTAGCCGATTCAGGTAACGCAGATACAGTTCAAGCCATTGCAGATAGCAATATGGCTTCAGACTTTCGTCTCGGCATCGTTGACGAAAAGCAAGTTCAATCCATGCGGATTTTGATTGCCGATGACAAGTTACAGGCTGTACTGGATGCCTTGCAAAAAGTGCTCGGTGCGCAGCAATCGGCGCGTATCGCAGTGTTGCCGGTGGAGATCTCGTTGCCTCAAACCTCAGATGAAGCGCGCAAGGTTGAAGACTCGGCTACGACAACACGTGAATCGCTCTATAGCGATGTAGAAAAAAACGCTCGCCTGGATTTGAATTTCATGGTGCTGGTTTTTCTGTCTACGGTGGTAGCCGCCATCGGACTGATAGAAAATAATGTCGCCGTCATCATTGGCGCCATGGTGATCGCTCCCCTGCTCGGCCCTAATCTGGCATTTGGCCTGGGCACCGCATTGGGAGATGGCTCGCTGATGAAAAAGTCGGTGATCACGACAGCAGCGGGCATCGCTCTTGCTGTTTTGCTCTCTATCATCATTGCCTATATCTGGCCATTCGACATTGCCAGCCCCGAAATTACTTCGCGCACGGTGGTCGGAATGGACTCGGTTGCGCTTGCGCTTGCGTCGGGTGCTGCCGCAGCGCTGTCGATGACAACCGGGCTATCGAGTGTGCTGGTAGGTGTGATGGTGGCAGTGGCTTTGCTGCCACCAGCCGTTACGCTCGGGCTGATGCTCGGTCATGGCAATGTTCAACTCGCGATGGGTGCCGGCCTGTTACTGGCAATCAATCTGGTGTGCGTCAACCTGGCATGCAAGGTGGTATTTCTGATCAAGGGGATTCATCCACGCGGCGGGCTGGAAATTGAGAAAGCGCGACACGCAATGGTCGTTTACATCCTGGGCTGGATGGTCACATTGGCCATTCTGGTGTTTTTTATCTACAGTCGTCGGGAATTGATACTTTTACCATCCACGCCATGATACGACTGCCCGAATCACTCAAAGCCTGGGGCCAGGACCATTTCAATGCGATATTCAGGCAGGAAGTCGAAGCATTGGATCCGCACCATCTGCCGTTGCAGGAAGGTCTGGCGTTGAGCAGCCACGTCACGGATCGTCAAGTTCAGATCATGCCCATCACAACCAGTGAAACGGCTCAATTCATTTCCGTCAAGGCCGGGGTCTTTTTTACAGGGGTCATTGCTGGCTGCAATTGCGCCGATGACCCCTCCCCCATCGACGAGCAAAATGAATATTGTGTCATCCAGCTGGACATAGACAAAACCACATCTGAAACGCAAATCAGCCTGATGCCAGATTAGTCGAGTCAGCCAGTGCGTTTGTCAGGGAAGCAACAAGCTGAACACCGCGCCCTGGTCGTTGAGCAAACGCAACTCACCTGTCCGCCCCTGATTTTCATGGCTTTGAGCGATCAGCCTGGAAAATTGCAGGCCCAACCCCGTGCCAGTGGCGCGATAAGGCGTATTGTTCGCCACACTTTCCAGAACATGCTCGGGATACCCTTCCGAGTCGTCTCGAACCAGAAACGCCAGACCATTTTCCTGCGGCTTCATTTCAAGCCAGATATTTTTCCGCGCATAAGCCAGTGAGTTCTGAACGGCATTGACCAATGCCATCTCGATCAGATCACGATCAAAGAACCAGATGGCCGGCGTATCCGGATCAATCACGGTTTCGATCTGTAAGCGTCCTCGAGATAGCGTTTCGGCACGGGCCTTGATCACATTCAGCAGATCATGCGGAGAATAAGCGTCGATACGAGGATGAAACTGTTGACGGGATGCCTTGTAGATCAAGAGTGTTTGTTGCAAACGATCCACCACTTGCTGACACTGCAAACGCGCTGAATCCACGGTTTCATTGTGCGCCACCGTATCTTGTAGCGGAATGCTGTCGATAGTCAGGGACAACAAACCAAGATCATTCTTCAGTTCATGAATCAAGGCTGCATAAAAATCAGGATTTTCAAATTTCATTGTGGGGCGGCCCTACGCACACCAAACCGGGTTTCCACGTCCTTGAGCTGAAGCCGCAAGCCAGACAAACGAGCGTGACCGGGCGCCTGGCGCTCGGCTTCGGCCAGGTGACGGCGCGCGGCTTCAATCATGGCCTCATCCATGCCCACCTGATCGATGTATTTGAGTATGACCCATACAGCGTTCATCATGATGCGCGGGTTATAAGGCGCCTCTTCGCAGGCGGTCATCAATTTTTCAACTGCATGCTTGAAATCGCCTCGCTGAGCGAGCACTACACCTTCGTTGTTGAGTTTTCGTACACCTGTCGTTGCGCTAGACAACACACCGGCTCCGGCATCAGTTCGTCCTGCATCGTCGTATATCTTGCGCGCCTTGGCCAACAACGCTTCGCTATCGTGTGCATTCTTGGCGACCTCTGCAACAATACCGTCCGCTTCATCCAATCGCCCATTGGCCATACAAGCGCTCGCCAGATCCAGCATCATCTGCGGGTCGCCACGCGTGCCGGCAGCTCTTAATTCAGCCACGGTATCCAGGGATTTGGACGCTTCGGCGAGTTTTCCCGCCCGGGTATGCGACAGGCTCTGAGTAACGGCTGTTACCAACTTGCCCTCAGGGCTCGACTGCAAGGTGCTTTTGTTCTTTTTAAGCGTAGCAGCCGCACCATCCATATCACCCTGTTCGAGCTGAACCCGGCACAAGTTACCGAAGTCGGATGGTGTGATGAAAATGGAATGACGTCCCTTCTCCAACGCGTTGGTAAATGCGGTGCGTGCCGTATCCAGATCTCCGTTGGCATGGGCGAGCTCACCCAGCTTTTGTTGCCGGCGCACGGTCTTCCCTGAAATAGCTACGCCCTGTTCCAATGCAGCTTGCGCGGCCGTAACATCTTTTTTGGACAAGCAAACATCCGAGAGCAGATCATAAGCCGATACCATTTCAGGCGACTTTTCAAGCACGTCGCGCAATTCTTCTTCGGCCTCGTCATCTTTTTTCTGTAAGTGCAGCGAACGCGCCAAGCCCAGACGCGCCCAGGGTATGGCGCGCAATTTGATGACTTGTTGGTACAGTTCTTCGGCTTCTTCGAAGCGCCCCAAGGTCACCAATAATTCACCTTTAAAGCGCAGGGCATCCACGACATATTTGGGGTACTTGTGAATCAGCTCATTGCAGGCCGTAATCGCCGCCTCCAGATTCTGATCCAGAAAATGTCGATACACATGCCGAAATGCACGTTTGCGCAACAAAATGCTTTCCAGTCGACCGTGCAAAGAGTCTGCACTGAACGGTTTGATCATGTAATCATCTGGCGCCAATTCGGCGGTGGCAACCACTTTCTCGTAATAGGATTCAGCCGTCACCATCATGAACACGGTATCGATGGCAATCAGGTTGCTATGACGCAACTCTTCCAGCAATTGCTGACCGTCTCGCCCATCGCCCAGATTGAAGTCGCACAGGATGAAATCGTATTTTTTTTGCTTGACCTGAAAAATAGCCTCGGCTGCATTGGCCACCAATTGAACCTTGGTGACACCAAAATTGGACAGGGTCAGCCTGAGTGCACTGCGAATACCTGGATAATCGTCTACTACCAATGCCCGAAGCGCACTGTAGTCGATACGACTATCACTGCTTTCGGTGAGCGCGGACAAGCCCACGCGATCACTTTGGTTAATCAGGGCATCCAGGGACACTACGTTGCCAATTCTTGAAGGTCGATACAGGAAATATCGGCCGCTACTGGCTGAACTGAACCTTTGGACCTCTAAAGCGGTGCCAAACCATGAAATTAGCTGGGCGGAAGCTCCAACTCAGTGCCAAACGGCTGGCTGGGATACTGGAAAGCCACCGGGCCGTCAGGCATGGCATGGACAAATTGACGCACAAAAGCGTCATCAGAGTCAGCCAGATCGACGGTATTCCCTTCTGCTACCACTATTCCGTCATGGATGAAGTAGGCATAGTCCGCGACTTTAAGTGACTCGGTGACGTCGTAGGTCACGATGATCGAAGTGAGACCCAGTGCATCGTTGAGGCGCCGGATCAGGTTGGCGATGGTATTGAGCGAAATCGGGTCAAGCCCGGCAAAAGGTTCGTCGTACATGATCAGCATGGGATCGAGCGCGATGGCCCGCGCCAGTGCGACCCGACGCTCCATGCCACCCGACAGTTCACTGGTGCTTAACCCGTGGGCGCCGCGCAGGCCTACTGCATGCAGCTTCATCAGGACCAGGTCGTGAATGGCCTCCTCGGGCAGATCGGTGTGCTCTCGCATCGGGTAGGCAATATTGTCGTATACCGACAGATCGCTGAACAATCCACTGACCTGGAACATCATCCCCATCTTGCGGCGGATCGCGTAGAGGCCGGCATGATTGAGCTCGTGTACCACTTCTCCGTCAAGCACGACACTGCCTTGAGACGGTTGCAATTGGCCGCCAATATGGCGCAGCAGGGTGGTTTTACCACACCCACTCACGCCGAGAATGGCCACGACCTTGCCGCGCGGGATGGTGAGATTGATGCCTTTGAGAACGGCGTTGTTGTCGTACGCGAAATGCAGATCACGTACCTCGACCAAAAGGTCAGCGGTCTGCGGTACGGCGGGCGAATGATGTTCTGAGGGGGGCATAGACTGGGCTTAAATGCCGGGCAACAAGGCTTCGGGTGCTTCCAGCGCGGTCTTGACCGCAACCAGAAACTGTACCGCATCACGACCGTCGATCAGGCGATGATCGTAGGTCAGTGCCAGATACATCATGGGACGGATCACCACCTGGCCATTCTCGGCGATGGGGCGCGCCTGAATGCTGTGCATGCCAAGTATGGCCGATTGCGGCGGGTTGAGGATGGGCGTGGACAGCAAAGAACCAAATACGCCGCCGTTGGTGATCGAGAAGGTGCCACCCGAGAGATCTTCAAGCGTAAGCCTGGAATCGCGTGCACGCTGACCAAAGTCTGCAATGCCGGCCTCGATCTGGGCGGACGACAAGGTCTGGGCCCGCCGCAAAATCGGTACGACCAGACCGCGTGGGCTGGAAATGGCGATGCCGATATCGACGTCGGCCGGCCAGACAATATCCGTGCCGTCGATGGCGGCATTAACAATGGGGAACTGCTCCATCGCCTGGCACACCGCGCGCACGAAGAAAGACATGTAGCCCAGCTTGACACCATGTTTGACCTCGAATTCGACCTTGAAACGCTGCCGCAAATCGTTGACGGCCGCCATGTTCACTTCGTTGAAGGTGGTGAGCATGGCCGCAGTGTGCTGGGCTGCAACCAGGCGTTCGGCCACGCGGCTGCGCAGACGCGACATGGGCTCGCGGCGGGCTTCTCCAGGCGCCGTCACCGCCTTGGGGACAGCAGACTTGGGTAAGTCAACATGCGGTGGCCGTGCCGGCGCGGCAGGCTGACTGTGGACCGGCACGTTCTCGGTCGTTTTTTCGGCTGCTGGCGCTTCGGCTCGCGCTTCCGCCGCGGGACGCGCAGGTGCAGATGCAGTCTCCTTTGCCGGCTTGGCCGGTGCATCAGATGTCGGATCGCCAGTCTCGATCACGCCTACCACTTCTTCTGCTTTAACGACTGCACCCTCTTCTTGCCGCCATTCCACCAGCGTGCCGGATGCGGGGGCTGGAATTTCCAGGATCACCTTGTCGGTTTCCAGATCGACCAGAGTTTCATCGCGAGTGACGGTTTCACCCACGGCTTTGCGCCAGGGCAGCAGCGTACCGCTGGATACCGAATCTGACAGGGTGGGTACGCGCACTTCAATTTTCATACGGAGTCTCCAGTGCGTCAGTCAGCAGCGCTTCCAACTCGGCCCGATGTCGTGATACATAGCCTGAGGCCGGTGCGGCCGCTGCGGGTCGCCCCGCATAGTGAAATTGCTTGCTACGTGGTGCGCAGTGATTGAGATGATGCAAGGTCTGGAACCAGGCGCCCTGGTTCATCGGCTCGTCCTGTGCCCAGACAAACGTTTCCGCTTGCGGGTAGGCATTCAGCACATCACGAAATGCCTGATCGGGAAACGGGTAAAGCTGCTCCACCCGAACCACAGCCACCTCCTCCAGGCCACGAGATTCGCGCTGCGCTTCAAGGTCGAACCATACACGTCCACTGCACGCCACCACCCGCCGGGCCTGACGTGGCTGTCGCTCGTCATCGATGACCGGCATGAATTCGCCGTTCGACAAATCGTCCAGCGACGAGGTCGAAGCGGGATGCCGCAGCAGGCTTTTGGGGCTCAGTACAATCAGTGGCTTTCTGATCGGGCGAACGATTTGTCTGCGCAACAAATGAAATAACTGCGCAGGCATAGTGGGGACGCAAACCTGGATATTGTCTTGCGCGCACAGCTGTAAAAACCGCTCAAGGCGTGCCGAAGAATGTTCCGGGCCCTGGCCTTCGAGCGCATGCGGCAATAGCAGGGTAAGCCCACACATCCGCCCCCATTTGGCCTCACCACTGCTGATGAACTGGTCGATCACGACCTGTGCACCATTTACAAAGTCACCAAACTGCGCCTCCCATACCACCAGCGATTCCGGATCAGCCGTGGCATAGCCATACTCAAAAGCCAGCACCGCTTCTTCCGACAGCAGCGAATCGATGATGGTGAAGTTGCCCTGCCGATCATGGATGTGTTCAAGCGGGATATACACGCCACTCTGCCGTCGTTCCCGCTTCTGATCGTGCCACACGGCATGCCGATGGAAAAACGTACCGCGCGCAGAGTCTTGCCCTGTTACTCTGACATTGACGCCCTTGTCGAGCAGGCTGGCGTACGCCAGATGCTCGGCATAACCCCAATCAATTCGCAGTTCGCCCGCGCGCATTTTTCGACGGTCATCCAGTATTTTCTGAACCCTTGAATGCAGTTCAATCGGATGCTGCAAGGTGGTAATGCGTTCGCCCAGAAAATCGAGCTGGTTGGCGGGCACCGCGGTCGACACCACGACATCGGACTGTCCCTTGAATAAATTCCAGTTGGTGGCAAAAATCTGCTTGAAATCAGACAGTGCCGGCGAACTCAACAACTCGCCATGTTCCAGCTTTTCACGGCACGCATCGACCAGGTCATCTGCCTGATCCTGCGTCAGCACGCCTTCATCCACCAGGCGTTGTGCGTACAGCACCCGTGTACTGGGATGGGCCTGAATACGCCGATACATCATCGGCTGGGTGGCGAGTGGTTCGTCCTGCTCATTGTGGCCATGACGACGGTAACACACCAGATCGATAAAACAATTGCGGTGGAAGGTGTAGCGAAAATCCACGGCTATCTGCACAGCGAACGCCACAGCTTCGGGGTCGTCACCGTTCACATGCAGCACCGGGGCCTCAATCATTTTCGCGACATCGGTGCAGTACAGCGTCGACCGCACATCGCGCGGGTCAGATGTCGTAAAACCAATCTGATTGTTGATCACCACATGTATGGCGCCGCCGTTCCGGAAGCCGCGTGTCTGCGACATATTGAGGCTTTCCATCACCACGCCCTGCCCCGACAGCGCTGCATCACCATGCAGGATGACCGGTACCACTTCGTAACCCAGCACGTCGCCGCGCCGATCCTGACGCGCGCGTACCGAGCCACGCACCACCGGATGCACAATTTCCAGATGCGAGGGATTAAATGCCAGTGCCAGATGAATGGGGCCATACGAGGTGGCAATATCGGTGGAAAACCCCTGATGGTATTTGACGTCACCTGACAAGGGCGAGCCGGGATCACCGTTATGCGGCTCTTCATACAAACTGTCCAGCGAGCGGCCCATGATATTGGCCAGCACGTTGATGCGCCCACGGTGCGCCATGCCCATCACCACTTCCTTGGCACCGTGACGCGCACAACGTTCGATCACCAGATCCAGCAGTGGAATCAGGCTTTCGCCGCCTTCAAGCGAAAACCGCTTTTGTCCAACGTGGCGGGTCTGCAGAAATTTTTCCAGCGTCTCGGCATCGGTCAGTCGTTTCAGCAGTTGCTTCTTCAGCGAGGGACTGACCTCCAGACGACCCTGAGCGCTTTCGATACGTTCCTGCAACCAGCGTTTACGGGCCACATCGGTAATGTGCATGTACTCGGCACCGATATGACCGCAATAGGCGCGCTTCACGCGCTGCAGGATATCGGCCAACGTCGCTCGCCCCACTCCAAACAACGAACCTGTTTCGAACTCACGACTCATGTCCGCTTCGGTCAGGCCATAGTGAGCCGGATCCAGTTCAGGAATCGAAGGCAATTCAAAGCGTCGCAAGGGGTCGAGATCGGCCTGCCCGACTCCCATGTAGCGATAGGCGTTGATCAGCCGCAGTACCGCTACCTGGGCCAGATCAGATCCCTGAGCAGCGCCAGGTAGTGGCTTGCTTAACCAGGGTGCGAGCGCGTCATCGCTGAATTGTTCCAGATACGATACATTGCCTGCGTACAGCGGTGAGGTCAGATGCCAGTCAGATGCACTCATAGGCGTGGGGCCTGTAGGTTATGCGCTCATGCGCCACGTTGATCCAGGGGAACATACTCGCGTCGCGCAGCGCCAGTGTAGAGCTGGCGAGGCCGGCCGATCTTGTGGGCAGGATCGGCCAGCATCTCGTTCCACTGTGCTACCCAGCCCGAGGTGCGGGCGAGCGCAAACATCACGGTAAACATGCTGGGGGGGATGCCCATGGCGCGGAAAATAATGCCGGAATAAAAATCGACATTGGGATACAGCTTGCGCGAGATGAAGTAATCATCCTCCAGCGCGATGCGTTCGAGCTCCATCGCCATTTTGAATTGTGGGTCGTCGCGCAGATCGAGTTCGTCCAGCACTTCGTAACAGGTCTCGCGGATGATGCGCGCACGCGGGTCCATGTTCTTGTATACGCGATGGCCAAATCCCATCAAGCGAAAGCCATCGGTTTTATCCTTGGCGCGCTTGATGTACTCGGGAATGCGCGACACATCACCCATCTCGTCGAGCATTTTCAGTACCGCCTCGTTGGCCCCGCCATGTAACGGCCCCCAAAGCGACGCCATGCCGGCAGCCACACAGGCATAGGGATTGGCACCGCTGGAGCCCGCCAATCGCACCGTCGAGGTCGACGCATTCTGTTCGTGATCGGCGTGCAGGATAAAGATACGGTCGAGCGCGCGCGCCAGCACCGGGTTAGGTTCGTAGGTTTCGCACGGCGTGGAGAACATCATGTACAAAAAATTCTCGGCATAGCTCAACCGGTTCTGCGGATACACGAAAGGCTGGCCTTCGTTGAACTTGTAAGCCCAGGTTGCCACGGTGGGGATCTTGGCGATCAGACGATGCGCCACCAACTCTCGTTCAATGGGATCGAACAGGTCACTGCCTTCATGGTAGAAGGCAGACATGGCGCCGGTTACGCCAATCATCACGGCCATGGGATGCGCACTGCGACGGAAGCCCCGGAAGACGTTTTCCATCTGGTCGTGCAACAGACTGTGGCGACGGATCGATTGCTCGTAGGCGCCTTTCTGCTCCGCATTCGGCAGTTCACCGTGCATCAGCAGATAGCAGACTTCCATGTAGTCAGACTGATAGGCGAGTTGCTCGATTGGGTAGCCGCGGTAATACAGCAGGCCTTCATCACCGTCGATGTAAGTGATGCCCGAATTGCAGCTCGAAGTCGCCGTAAAACCAGGGTCATGCGTAAAGTAACCGTGCAAATCCAGTGTGCGGATGTCGATGACGGGCTTGCCATAGGTGCCCTGCTCAACCGGTAATTCGATCGAGGGACTGCCGTCGCTGAAGGTAAGGGTGACGGTTTTTTTCATTGTGATTCCAAAAGTGATGCTGCTCGATATTGTTGCAGTCGTTGTACCAGCGATTCGAGGTCGGGATCGCTTGCCGGTTGTCGTGCTTGCAGCAAGTCCATGATCTCCATGTCCGACAGGGCAAGCAGGCGTTCCAGCGTGTGAATCTCGTCAGGTTGAAGTGTAGCGCGGCAGGCACCCCAAAAGCCACCCAGCCAGAGATCGAGTTCGAGCAGGCCGCGCCGACAGCGCCAGCCAACGGCATCAGACACGGCGCTTGACCAGCAGCGATTTGATGCGGCCAATCGCAGCTGTCGGGTTCAAACCCTTGGGGCAGGCATCGACGCAATTCATGATGCCGTGGCAACGATACAGACGGTAGGGATCTTCCAGGTTGTCGAGTCGCTCGCCGATTGCCTCATCGCGGCTGTCGGCAATAAAACGATAGGCTTGCAACAAGCCGGCCGGCCCCACGAATTTTTCCGGGTTCCACCAGAACGACGGGCACGCAGTGGTGCAACAGGCGCACAGGATGCATTCGTAGGCACCATCGAGCAGCGCGCGATCTTCGGGGCTTTGCAACCGTTCAACTTCAGGCTCCGGCTCGTCGTTGATCAGATAGGGCTTGATCGAGCGGTATTGCTTGTAGAACGGTTCCATGTCCACGATCAGATCGCGAATCACCGGCAAACCCGGCAACGGCCGCACCTCGATCGGCTGTTTCAGCTCGGACAAGGGCGTGATGCACGCCAGCCGATTCTTGCCGTTGACATTCATCGCGTCCGACCCACATACGCCTTCACGGCAGGACCGCCGCAGGGTGAGCGTTTCATCCTGCGCCTTGATCGCGATCAGCGCGTCGAGCAGCATGTTGCCGGCCGGTTCGATGTCGAGTTCGACATCCTGCATGTAAGGCTTGTTGCCAGATTCCGGATCGTAGCGGTAAAGGCGGAATTTCATGGATTTTAGCCTTTCAAGTGATTGCAACAGCTTCGCTTTTCGCCTACAGGCGAAAAGCGAAGCCATAGCACTCCACACAATGAAAGCGAAGGCCAGAATCCCATCAATACACCCTCTTCTTCGGTCGAATCGACTCCACCGTCAGCGGTTTCAATTTGACGGGTTTGGTATCCACCTGGTCACCTTCCAGCGAATACAACGTGTGTTTCAACCATTGCTCATCATCCCGCTCGGGAAAATCTTCCCGCGTATGCGCGCCACGGCTTTCGGTCCGGTTGATCGCCGACACCAGGGTGGCGCGCGCCACGCCCATCAGATTTTCCAGTTCCAGCGCCTCGATGCGCGCGGTATTGAAAATGCGACTCTTATCCTGCAAGCCGGCATGCGCCAAACGGGCTTCCAGTTCATTCAGCTTAGCCAATCCTTCACGTAATACCGCATCAGTGCGGAACACGCCGGCATGTTTTTGCATCATGCTGCGCAAGTCGTCATGGATCGCGGCCACCCGCTCGATACCAGGTTGTTCCCAACGCTGCAGGCGTGCCTCGCTGGGCGCGGTGGCATCATCGGGCAATGAACGGGGATAGGGGTTGTCGCGCAAGTATTCGCGCATATGCTTGCCTGCGGCATTGCCAAATACCAGCAGGTCCAGCAACGAGTTGCCGCCGAGGCGATTTGCACCATGCACGGAAACGCAGGCGCATTCGCCTACGGCATACAACCCCGGCACCGGTTCCTCGGGGCCAAAACGTGCTGGTGCCACCACCTGCCCATGCAGATTGGTGGGAATGCCGCCCATCATGTAGTGCGCAGTGGGGGCAACGGGAATGGGGGCTTGAGCCGGATCGACCCCGGCAAAACGAATCGACAGGTCACGTATACCCGGCAGCTTCGCTGCAATAAAAGCTTCTCCCAGATGATCGAGTTTGATGTCGACATAATCACCTTTGGGTCCACAACCGCGGCCTTCGGCAATTTCGATGGCGATGGCGCGGGCGACGACATCGCGGCCGGCCAAGTCTTTGGCATGGGGCGCGTAGCGTTCCATGAAGCGCTCGCCGTTTTTATTCAACAAATAGCCGCCCTCACCGCGCACGCCTTCAGTAATCAGGCAACCCACACCCGCAATACCGGTGGGATGAAACTGCCAGAACTCCATGTCCTGCAACGGCAAGCCGGCACGCAGCACCATGCCCAGGCCATCTCCGGTGTTGATCATGGCATTGCTGCTGTTACCGTACACCCGCCCTGCCCCGCCCGTAGCCAGCAACGTGGTGCGTGCCTCAATCAGCAAGGGCTCGCCGGTTTCGATACTCATGGCGGTCACGCCCAGGCAATAGCCATCGGCGTCACGCACCAGGTCGAGCGCAAAGTACTCGTCAAAAAACTGGGTGCGGTGCTTGATGTTCTGCTGATAAAGCGTGTGCAGCAACGCATGGCCGGTGCGGTCGGCTGCCGCACAAGTGCGCGTGGCCTGCTCGCCGCCGAAATGCTTGGACTGGCCGCCAAACGGACGTTGGTAAATCTTGCCATTATCCAGCCGCGAAAACGGCAAGCCCATGTGCTCCATCTCGTACACCGCACTGGCGGCTTCACGACACATGAACTCGATCGCGTCCTGGTCGCCGAGCCAGTCGCCGCCCTTGACCGTGTCATACATGTGCCATTCCCATTTGTCTTCATCGACATTGGCGAGCGCGGCGGTAATGCCACCCTGTGCCGACACCGTATGCGAACGCGTGGGAAAAACCTTGGACACGACTGCAACGGTGAAATCCGAACGCGCCAGTTGCAGCGCTGCCCGCAAGCCCGCGCCGCCGCCACCGATAATGAGTGCGTCGAAACGCCGGCTATTCATGCACCACTCCCTGCGTTTGACCCAAACAAGATTGCGGTCAGCCAGACCAGGCTGCTGGCGAGTACGACCATCACTACCAGCGTCATGGCCAGTTTCAACAGGGTGCAGTGCACATAGTCCATCAAAATGTCACGCATCCCGACCCAGGCATGCAGGGCCAGCGCGGCGCCGCTCATAACCAGGAGCACACGGCTCCACAACGGCGCCCACAGCGTCTGCCAACCATTAAAATCGAGTGGCAGGGCCAACAAGCAATACATGAGTAAAAAGGGTAAAGCCAGCACCAGCAGCAAAGCCGTGGCCCGCTGCATCAGCCATAGGCCAGTGCCAGTGTGCGATCCTGTCGCGATCTTCATGCGAACAGTCTCCAGGCCGCGAACAGCGTTATCAAGGCTGTCACGCTCATCACTGCGATGCTGCTTACTCGCGCACAACGCCCTTCTACGCCCCAGTGCACATCCAGCGCCAAATGCCGCAGACCCGCCAGGACGTGATGCACGAATGCCCAGACCCACAACAGCAGCATGAGCTTGCTCAGGGGATGCGATACCCAGTCGGCCACGCGTTGAAATCCTGCTTCATCCGATAGCGAAACTGACAGCCCCCATACGCCGAGCGGAAACACCAGAAACAACAACGCACCCGAGATTCGATGCAGGATCGAAACCCATCCGGCCAGCGGCAGATGAATTTGAAACAGATTGAGGTAGACGGGGCGCGGTACGGGTTTCAAAGTGGGCCGTTTTCCTGAGTGAAACTAGCGGCGCTTGCCGCCCGCCTTGGTTTTTTTGACGGCTTTTGCCACTGCCGGTGGCACCCGGTCGAGCAGGCGCGGATCGAAAGGTTTGGGCAAAATGTAATCCGGCCCAAACTTGAGTGATTTCAGATTGTAGGCCTTGAGAACCGAAGCCGGCACACGTTCGCGCGCCAGTTCGGCCAGCGCAATCACGGCAGCAATCAGCATGTCCTGGGTGATTTCCGTAGCACGCGCATCCAGTGCTCCCCGGAAAATGAACGGAAAACCCAGCACGTTGTTGACCTGATTCGGATAGTCCGAGCGACCGGTCGCCATGATGAGATCGCTACGCACCGCCTTGGCTTTCTCCGGCAGGATTTCCGGGTTGGGGTTGGCCAGCGCAAACACCACGGGTTTGTCGGCCATACTTTTCACCATGGCGGGGGTCACCAGATTCGCGCCCGATACACCGACAAATACATCGGCGCCAGTCATGGCATCAGCTAACGTGCGCAGTTTGGTTTTTCGCGCAAAAGCTTTCTTGAAGCTGTTGAGATCGGTGCGCTCCTTGTGAATCACACCCTTCGAATCCACGAAAAGAATATTGCCTTTTTTCGCGCCCAACGCCACCAGCAGATTCATCGAGGCGATACCGGCAGCACCCGCACCCAGGCAAACAATTTTGGCCGTTTCCAGCGTCTTGCCCTGAACATGCAGCGCGTTGATGAGGCCTGCGCAGATGATGACAGCGGTGCCATGCTGGTCGTCATGGAATACCGGGATGTTGAGTTTCTTGCGCAACGCCGCCTCGATTTCAAAGCAATGCGGTGCGGCAATATCTTCAAGATTGATGCCGCCGAACGTGGGGGCGATGGCCTCGACGACCTTGATGAATTCCTGCGGCGTTTTGACCGCGACTTCAATATCGAATACGTCGATGCCGGCAAACTGCTTGAACAGGACCGCCTTGCCTTCCATGACCGGCTTGGAAGCAAGCGGCCCCAGGTTGCCCAAACCCAGTATGGCGGAACCGTCAGTAATGACGGCAACCAGGTTGCCTTTGTTGGTGTAGTCGTAGGCAGTTTTCGGGTTTTTGGCGATGGCCAGCACCGGTTGTGCGACACCAGGCGTGTAGGCCAACGACAGGTCGGCCTGGGTGGAACAGGGTTTGGATGACTCCACCGACAGCTTGCCCGGCTTGGGCAGGCGATGATAATCGAGGGCTTTTTTCTTCAGTTTGGCTTGGCTCATGGCGACAGATGCAAATGTGATAAACAAGCCCCATTATCGCGGATTTATCGATGACGTGCCTTGTATGCCCCCAACAGGATTAACCTGAAAAAACGTGAATCAGTCTTTCCAGATTTTGAGTTGCGCACGCAATCGGGCTACCGCTTGCGAATGCAGCTGACAGACCCGTGATTCAGAGACGCCTAGCACCACGCCGATTTCCTTCAGGTTCATATCTTGTTCGTAATACATGCCCATCATGCTGCGCTCACGCTCGGGCAGATGATGGATCGCAAAAATCAGGCTGTCGCGGAAGCCTTCATCCTCCAGCACGGCAAGTGGATCGTCACTGCCATCCACCAGATAGCGCTCCAGAAAACTCGCACTGTCCTCATCCGAAAAGTCTTCGTAATATAAAAGCTGAGAACATTTCACATCGCCCAACATGGATTGGTATTGATCGATGGAAAGTGATAGTTCGGTAGAAATTTGCTGCTCGGATGGATGCTTGCCAAGCCGCTGTTCAAGTCTGGAAATAGCCGCCTCGATCTGCCGCGATTTCTGGCGCACGTGCCTCGGCAGCCAGTCCGCTTCACGCAGCTCATCGAGCATGGCACCGCGCACACGCTGAGTCGCATAGGATTCGAACTGGGCGCCCTGAGTACCGTCAAAACGAGAAACGGCATCTAGCAGACCAATCAAACCAACCTGAATGAGGTCGTCGACTTCTACGCTGGCGGGCAGACGCGCCATCATGTGATACGCAATGCGCTTAACCAGCGGCGCATATTTATTAACCTGATCGTCCAAAGACGTTTTTTTACCGGCCATGGTGCGGGTTTTTCCCTTATGTGCAACGCGTCAAACGATGCGTCTCCTCGTGTGTCATTCTAACGGCAAGTGCTGCAAATGCGTCAGTTTCCAGGGCCACACTATACACAGTCTGTGTAAAACTTTGCTCAAAAAAGTGGCTGCAAGCAGCCAGCACTTGATCACAGTTCGCTGTGTCACCCAGCAGACCGATAGACACAGGCCTCTCCTCTTGCGACAAGGTTTTAAGCAAGCGAAACACACGCTGGGGCGAGTCGACGCCGGGCTGAACTTCCGCAATCACTGGGCTGTGCGTGTCCTGCAGCAACATGAATGTGTTCCCGATGGGCCCAGCGTCCAGAATGACAAAGTCATAGGCTTGCCACGCCTGGAGCAAATCTGCCGTGTCCAGACGTAATCCGGGTGCAAGCCATCCATCGCCATATAGTTGAGGCAGGGTATTGAGTTGCTTGTAGGCAAGCTGGTGTTTCCAGTCAAACAGACTGCGTGTCGCTGAAGCCGAAAACAAACGACCATGCAGATCAACCAGCAAGGAAACCTGCCCCAGATCATGAAGCGCTTGGGCTAAACGCGCGCTGGCCGTTGGCGAATCGAAAAAACAGTGGATACAGCGCACCTGTTGCGATGTGGTGCGACGCCTCAAACCGGCGGCCTGATCAACAGACATTCGTATTCTTCACGATACAGGTGTCATCCCCTGTTCATGCCCTGCGCTCCGAGCGCTCAGCTTCCACGCCGGCAAACAATGGCCAATCATCTGCATCCAGTGCATAGGGCGTAGCCAGTTGCCCGCCCTTGAGGGCCCGATCAATCAGATACGGGGCATTGGGCGCATGGAGATCTTCCGGTACGCGTTGCCCGCCGCTGATATAAGCCAACGGCATACGATGTCGAATCAAACTATCGAGCACGCCACCCGGTTGAGGAGCTTCATCCAGTTTTGTCAGGATGCAAGCGATCGCACCCAGTCCGAAACGGGTGATCGCCTGCTCGATCGCCGCCCCTTGCTGATTGGCTGCGATCACAACAAAGCGACGTATGCCTAGCGCATCCAGTGCCTGGCCCTCCTTCGTGCGCGGATCAGATGGCGCAAATCCGGCAGTATCGATCAATACCAGCTTTTTCTCTGCCAGTTGGGGGAGCAAGAGGGTCAGTTTTTTATGGTCATCTGCCACGTGTAACGACACACCCAGCAAATCCGCGTAAACCGCCAGTTGCGCAGCAGCCCCAATACGGTAAGCATCGGTTGACACCAGGGCAACATGATCCGCACCATGCGCATCGACGCCGCGCGTAGCCAGTTTGGCGAGCGTGGTGGTCTTGCCAGAACCAGTGGAGCCCACCAGCGCATAACGCCCGCCCTTGATCAGCCAATCGGATGTTTTGGGCTGGACAGGCAAATTACGAATCAGTACTTGACGTAACCAGCGCTGCGCGGCTTCTGCCCCCAGCCCGCGCGGCAAACGCGCGGCCAGTGTGCGCGCGAGCGAGCTCCCAAATCCGGCCGCAAACAGGGTTTGCATGATGGCGACGCGTGCCGGGTCGCGTCGCTTGGTTGCCCCCCAGGCAAAGCCTGCCAGCTGATTTTGCAGCATGCCGCGTAACCGCCCCAATTCTGACAGGATGCGTGAACTGGTCGCGGTATCCGGCGCCTCGCCAGATACCGATTCTGCCAGGTCACCATAAGGGCTGGCCAGCAATTCCACGCCTTTGGGATGGGGGCGCGTGGAAATCACCACGGCATCTTCCCCCAGTTCGCGGCGAACCCTCGCCAAGCCTTCACGCGCATTCGCTGCTACAAACACCTTTACACTCATGCGCTTCCGCCCTCCTCGAATCTCAACTCGGTGCTGACCTGCACAATTTTATCGGCTGGCACTTCGGCATAGGCAATCACAGCCAAGCGCGGCAGTCCGCGACGCAGCAACCGGGACAGCACTGCCCGCAAACTTGATGAGGTCAGTAATACGGCAGGATAGCCTTCGCGTTCCTGTTCGGCCAGCGCCTGTTCGGCGGCTTCATTCAGGGCGTCCAGCGTAGCAGGCGACAACAAGGCCTCGCCCTCATCACCCATTTCATTCATCAATCGCGTTTCGACGTCAGCCGACAACCCGATCACATGTAGCAGATTACTGCCTTCGAAGAGTCGATCAACAATGTTTCGACCCAATGCCGCCCGAACTGACTCCACCAGATCATCAATGTTTTGACTACGTGGTGCGCGCGCCGCCAAGGTTTCGAACAGGGTACGGATGTCGCGAATCGAGACATGCTCGGCTATCAGGTTTTGCAAGATGGCCTGCACACTGGTCAAAGGCAAATGGCGCGGCGTTACATCTTCAAGCAGACCTGGGTGATTACGGGCCAACGTATCCAGCAACTGCTGCACTTCGGTGCGCCCCAGCAATTCGGGGGCATGCTGACGGAACACGGCTTCAACCTGACGCGCGATCAATTCGGCAGCGGGAAACACCACAAAGCCGCGTAATTCAGCTTCTTCTTCACGGTCTTCTTCAGTCCAGACGCCTACCATGCCAGTCAGGGGCTCCACACCTTCCTGCCCATCAAGTCGGCCCAGCACATCACCCATGTTGACGGCCAACACATGGCCCGTCAGCAATTCACCATGCGCGACTTCCACCCCCTTGAGGGTGATGCGATAGTTATTGGGCTTGAGTTCGAGATTGTCGCGTACCCGAATCAGCGGCACCACCAACCCCATGTCAGCCGCAAAATTGCGTCGCGCCTCGGTAATCCGGGTCAAGGCTGCCCCGCCCTGATTACGGTCCACCAGCGGAATCAATCGGTAGCCGACCTCAAGTGCCAGCACGTCCACGGGGGGAATATCATCCCAGGTGACATCGAGCGGTGCGGTGACGGCTTCAATCCTTTCAAGGGGCTCGATCTCGGCTACCGTACGTAACCGCAACATCAACCAGTAGCCCAGCCCTGCCAGTACTGCCGCAATGGTCAAAAATGCGAGGTGAGGCGTGCCTGGGATGATTCCCAACGCACCCAGCACGGCAGCGGCCACAAACAGTGTCTGCGGCCGGCCAAAAATCTGGGTGGAAAACTCACGCGACAAGTCCTGCTCGCTCGATGCACGGCTCACCACAATGCCCGCAGCAGTCGAAATAATCAGCGCTGGAATCTGGGTGACCAGGCCGTCACCCACCGTCAGTAATGCATACCGTCCAAGCGCTTCGGTCAGTCCCAGATCATGCTGAAACAGCCCCACCAGAATACCGCCAACCAGATTGACCATCAGAATGATGATGCCGGCGATGGCATCGCCGCGCACAAACTTGGAGGCGCCGTCCATTGCGCCGTAAAAGTCTGACTCGCGACCAATCTCATGACGCCGGGTCCGCGCTTCGGATTCATTGATAAATCCCGCATTCAGATCAGCATCCACAGCCAGCTGTTTGCCCGGCATTGAATCCAGGGTAAAGCGCGCCGCCACTTCGGCAATGCGCCCTGCGCCCTTGGTGATCACGATGAAGTTGATGATGACCAGAATCAAAAACACCACGAAACCGACGACGTAGTTGCCGCCCACCAGGAAATTGCCAAAAGACTCGATTACCTTGCCGGCTGCATCCGGCCCGGTGTGCCCTTGCATCAGAATAATCCGGGTGGACGCCACATTGAGCGACAGCCGCAACAACGTCGTCAGCAGCAACACCGTGGGAAACACCGAAAAATCGAGCGGTCGCCGCGCATTCAGGCTCACCAGCATGACAATCATCGCCAACGCAATATTCAGCGTAAACAGCACGTCGAGCATGAAGGTCGGCAACGGCAATACCATCATCGCCAGGATCAGCAGCACCAGCAGCGGCACTGCGAGCCGATTGATCGGCATGCCCATCACCATCACGCCCTGCGCACTCACCCGATCACCTCGTTAATCCGCTGTCCCGCCTGCTGTTGACGGTTCTGCATCTGTGCACGCATCTCCGGGCTCACTTCGGATTCACGCGCCTCGGCCAGCACCTCTTGCCAGGTCATCGCGTGACGTCGCAAATAACGCCACCAGCGCCAGCCCGCATCCAGCACCGCGGTTACAGCCAATGCTGCAACCAGCGCCAGAACGCCCCGACCGATCCAGGCTGCCAGCGTACTCAGCGCAACACTCATCTCACTTGCGGCAAGCTGATCCAGCCCAGGCCAACCCTGTGCTAACGCCCAGCCCACTGCAATCATCACGAGCAGCAGTTTCAACAAGGCTAGACCCCCATCGAACCAACTTGTCACAGAAAACAATCGGGCAACCGGCTTGAATGGATTGACGCGACCCCAGTCGAACTGGGTCACCTGCGGCGCAAACGTCCAGCCCGAAAGCACCATAGGCGCTACGAGCGCCGCGACGAAAATGGCAGCCAAAACAGGCAGTACTGCCCATAACGTTGATTGAATCGATTCTAAAAATACGGGATGAAGCGGCTGCGCTGCGTGGGTTAGGGCTGAGCGAATGAGTCCCTGCATCACATCAAACACATGCTGGGCAGACCAGCTCAATATGGCCAGTGCAGCCAGCAATACCAACCAAGCCGACAACTCGGCCGAGCGCGGCACATCACCCGCTTGACGCGCCTCTTGCAGGCGCCGCGGGCTAGCTGGTTCAGTACGGGATAAATCGGTCTCCTCGGCCATGCTCGCCTCAAGTTTTGAGGCAGTCTAGCATGAAGCGGCGCGCCTGATTTCGCGGGATTCCGGGTGCGTGGAATATTCCGGCTTGAGTCGGCTTAACAGGCTGCTGAAATACCTCCCAACCGGACCACATCAGCAGCCCCTCAGAAGTTAAACTGATCCTGATTCATTGACCCAGCCAGAGCCCCCCTTCATGCGCGGACCCGACACCTTCACCGAGAGCCTGTTCACCCTGC
>DATCSW010000016.1:0-2267 GCA_036568265.1 Thiobacillus sp. | reverse complement strand
AATACTCGCCTCGGTGTTCCTGCACCATGCGCACCGCGCGTTCACGTACTTCAGGGGAATATTTGTTCGTCTTGGATTTCTTCATCATGGCTCCATTCTCTCGGGAAAAGGAGCCTCCTCAAAACCCGGGGCGGTTCAGTTCCTCGCCTGCTGCAATCTCCGCTAGTTTGACCTGTTCCTTGATCGAGGCCTCCAGACTGGCAATCGTGCTGGCCGCAAAACGCGGTTTGACCACGCTATCGTGGTTGATGAAGGTGACTTTGCGCACCTCCATGAGGGAAGCGATTTCCATGGTTAGGCCCACGGGGTCGTGCAGGGCGACGATGGCCGCGCCGCCGCCGGGGCGGATGATTTCCGCCGCTTTGAGTAGGGACTCGGCGCTGCCCTGGCGTGTGTTGTAGCGGTGTGGGCACCACTTGGCAAACTGTTGATCGGACATGCCTTGCTTGAACTCGGGCAGCACTTGTTCCAGTTGCTCCAACGGCGCGGTGTCGGCTTGGGCGGCTACCTTGCCACCGGAGACGACCACACACTTCATGTGTTTGCGGCGGTGTTCACTTTTCATGTGATCCAGAAGCACTTGATCGGTCCACTCCACGTCACTGAAAGCGATCCATATATTGCCCGCGTGCTTGGCGTTGCGCACGGTGATGACTCCTGCCAGCGGCGCTACGCCGTTGCGTGCACAGCGGAACTCTGTGGCGGGTTTGGGCTGTACCTTGAGCGCCCGAATGCGAGGCGGCATTTTGCTTAGACAACCATCGACGGTAACGAAGTATTCGTCCCAAAGCGTGCGTTTCTCGTCAAAGACATACACATACCCACTGCGCAATAGGCGCAGCCCGTAGTGGGCGCCACTTCCTAAAGGCACTTTTTTGAGATCGGCGGAATCCAGTTTGCCTGTCAGCTTGGGGGCGTTGATTTCTTTGGGCATCAGCGCATAGCGCGTGAGTAGAAGGGGCAAACCCTCTTTGGCGCAGGTTTCGCAGGGGTTCTGGCACAGGGTGGGTGCAGCGCTCATGATCGGAGTCCTTGTTGTGGGCTTTTCAGGCCTTGTTTTTGCTGTTCTATGCAAATCTGTTGCCAGTCTTCTGGCGAGAAACGCGACGTCAGTTCCCGATAGTCCAACTCGTCCTCGGGTGTTGCTGTGCGCAAGGTTTGAAATAATGCGGCCAGCCGCGGATGGCTATCGAACATGGGGTGGTGATCCAGCGCGTGTGAGGCGAAAGCAACAAGATCGGCCTGTTGCGTCAGACCATATTTGGCCATGGCTCGCTGGACGTGATCGTCTATTTTGGCGCAGGTTTGCTCCCATTCCTGGGCATCGACAGGCTGTGCCATTTGCATCGCAACGCGATTGACTACACCCAACCGAGACAAGGCCGCCAAATGGTCAGCCTCCAGACGGAATGTGCTGCCGACTGGCTCGGGTTGGGTGATGTGCGTCCATTGTCCAGCCCAAGGCAAGATCACGGATTCAACTTTATCCAGTAGCCAGGCCAGTCCATTTGCACCCAGCAAACGCGGCAACTGCAGGAAGGTGCCGGGATCAAAATACCGTAGTTGCTTGCGGACGGACTCTCCGGGCAGCGTCAACACCATGCGCTGCGCCAGATGATTGGCGACAGATTTGGGTTCGTGTTGAGAAGCCAACAGCAGGCTGCACAGCGCGTCCTGCCTGCTGGTGACTTGCGTGGATAATTGCTGCAGTAGTTTTCCAAGGTCATCGCGTGACAGCGCATGGATGTCCAACAGCACTGGACAGCGTGCCGTGTCTTCGCCCAGAAACGCCGGGGCGATGAGCGTTAAGGGCCATGAGGTGGGTAGTTCATCTCGCCACTCCGCATCAATCAGGGCGTAGCGATGTGTGTTAAACCAACGGTGGTCAAAAATGTCGTGCGAGTTGTACATGCGTTAAAACTCGGCGATGGCGTCCAGCCCCTTGACCTGGCGCTGCGCGCAACCCTTCATTTTTCCCTTCGCCAACCCCGCCACCTTCGCCCCCGCGCCCGCCGGGCTGGTATGACTCTTCGGATTGCCCATCAAACTAATCGAGCCTGCCGACTGCAACACGATCTGCCCGCCCTGGATCGTGATCGCGCTGTCGCCGGCGGCGAGCAGGATTCTGGTGGGGGTGTCGGCGGTGATCTGGGTGTGGCTGGCTACGGTGACGGTTTTGTCGGCGTGCATGTCGATCTTGCCGCTGTGCGCCTGCAAGTGCGTTTGCCCGGTGGCGGCGTGCAGGCGGATGCCGGTGGTGCCCACCA
>DATCSW010000015.1:0-155875 GCA_036568265.1 Thiobacillus sp. | reverse complement strand
CGGGAATACAACGAGGAAAGACCGAAGAAATCGCTGGGAGGCATGACGCCCTCAGCCTATGCCAGACAACTGGCTACCAAAGCAGTTATATTAACCACGGACTCTAAAGCCGAGTGCTACTGAAAGTGGGGTGACGTCGGGATCGCTCCAGAAAACTGAATGCCTCCAGTCCCGCTTCAATCAAATGCTCTTCTGCGCGCGGAAAAAAATCCTGCATCACTGCATCGAGAAAGCTCCGGAACTGATTGGTGCATTCCAGCTTGAGTGTTGTCTGCGACTGTAATGGAGTAGGAGAACCCGTGATTGATTCATTCGGTGGGGTTGGCACGGATGTCGTGGTCGCTGTCGGCTTATTGGCTGGGCTTGCCTGCTGAGCCACAGCGTGTTTCGCTTGCTGGAGAATTTTCAATGCCCGGTCAGGCATTGTCAAAACAAACACGCCCAGCGCATTTGGCGTAACACGGGCAACCCGACCCTTGAAACGGAAGTCATTGGCGGCGCCATCCGACATTTCCACCGACACGGGCATACCCACCAAAGCCATCACTGCAGCGTCCGGCGTTCCCCCTCCCACAAAGCTGACATACAGGCCTGTCTGGCAATAGTCGCGTATTTCGGACGGAATGGCCTCGCCATCACCCAAAAAAATACGTACAGGGAATAGTGTGGCCTGCCGGACATAACGTCGCTTTTCTTTGTAGCTGATATTCGAAGGCTGGTCTGTCATTTTCTCACGCGACGAATCAGTAAAAGACTCAATCCTGGTCCGCCCCAAGGTGCAAGTCCCACTGCAAAATAGGCCCTAATTATTGTATGGGAGCAGACACATTTCACACCTGTCTGATTACGGCCATTTACAACCACAGCTTTAATCCAGCAAATGGGCAACGCCGAAATGACAAAGACCCGCTTATGCCGGGTCTGGATCGTGCAAATGAAATTGCTCAGTGCCGCAGGCGAGATTCGTACCAGTATCTGCTTCGATTCACCACGTTAACAACCAGCAACATGGCGGGTACTTCGATCAGTACGCCCACCACGGTTGCTAACGCTGCGCCCGACTGAAAGCCGAACAGCGCGATCGCCGCAGCGACCGCCAGTTCGAAAAAATTGGAAGCACCGATGAGCGCTGACGGACCGGCCACGCTGTGTTTCTCGCCCACTCGGCGATTCAGCCAATACGCCAGTGCCGAATTGAAGAACACCTGGATCAGGATGGGTATGGCCAGTAACGCAATAATCAAGGGTTGTTGAATAATGGCCTCGCCCTGAAAAGCGAACAGCAAAACGAGTGTCGCCAGCAAGGCCAGCATGGATGCATGGCCTAACCGTGCCATGACTCGATCGAACACAACCTGCCCTCGAACGAGTAACCACTTCCGCCCGATTTGCGCCAAGACCACCGGCACGACGATATACAGGACGACTGAGGTCAATAACGTATTCCAGGGCACCACTATGGATGACAAACCCAAAAGCAGGCCGACGATGGGTGCAAAGGCGAAAATCATGATGGCATCATTCAGCGCCACCTGCGACAAGGTGAAGTACGGGTCGCCCCCGGTGAGCCGGCTCCATACGAACACCATGGCAGTACACGGTGCGGCTGCCAGCAGAATCAGTCCAGCAACATAGCTATCCAGTTGCTCTGCCGGTAGATAGGGGGCAAACAGGTGCCGGATAAACAGCCACGCCAGCAAAGCCATGGAAAAAGGCTTCACCGCCCAGTTGACGAAGAGCGTGACGCCGATACCCTTCCAGTGCGATTTCACTTGATGCAAGGCACCAAAATCAATCTTCATCAACATGGGAATGATCATCACCCAGATCAGCACACCGACCGGAATATTGACTTGCGCCACTTCCATCCGACCCAGCGCCTGAAACGGCGCGGGCAGCCATTGCCCGAGCAGTACGCCGGCGATGATGCACAGCGCCACCCACAGCGTCAGCCCGCGTTCAAACACGCTCATTGGCTCGCCGGCCGCATGTTTAGCGGTGATTTCACACTGCACGCTCATACCAGGTGCAGAGTTTGCCTGACGGCGGCAATCAGACGTAGACGAATATCGTCACGTACGGCGGCGAAGCTTTCCAATGGCTCACCGTGTGGGTCATGAAACGGCAAGTGAATCGCGGGTACCGCTTTCGGAAAGATCGGGCAAGCTTCTTTCGCGTGATCGCACACGGTCACCACCAGATCGATCGGTTCATGCATCACCGCGTCAATGTCCTTGGGATGCAAACCCTCCGTCGATAAACCCGCCTGTTTGAGCGCCGTGATTGCGCCATCGGCCACTTTTGGCTGGGGACACGTCCCCGCCGAAAGCGCCCGTACCTGGCCCGCCAGATCATGATTCAACAACACCTCTGCCATTTGCGACCGGCAGGAATTGCCGGTGCATAAAACCAGGACCGTGAACGTTTTTGCTGTCATGCCTTTCCCTTGATGAGCCGAGCTCAATTCATGAACAACAGCCGGTTGCCGGCTTGGCGCTCACCGGTGTCTGATCCGTAGCACCCACTGTGGCGGGTTCAGGCACACAGCATCCACCCTCTGCCTCCTCGCCGCCAAACACCGGCACGGTATCGAGCGTGCGATAGCTTTCCCAAGCGATGCCTTGCGGGTCGGTGGCCCAGTATTTATCCGATTTGGCATAGCAGCAGGCCGTACCCATTTCTGCCACCACGTCAGTGCCCAGCTTGTCCAGACGGGTACTCATGTCGGCGAGTTCATCAGCCGACTCAACCTGAATTCCCATGTGGTTGAGGCCTGGTGATGCTCCACGCGCTGAAATCGCAAAATTCATATGCGGATCCTCGAGCATCCATTTGGCGTAATCACTTTTGAGTACAGTGGGCTCAGCCGCGAACATGGTTGAATAAAAACGAATGCTCGTATTCAAATCGGTCACAGCGACATGGACATGTAAGCGTTTCATGATGACTCCTTTTCGGTTGAACAATCAGGTGTGCAAACGGGCCCGCAAGACTGGCCGCCGCAACAGTTTTCGGTCAAAAATCCCAGCAAAGCACCCATCGTGTCGAAGCGCGCGGTGTAAATCACAAATCGGCCGTCCTGGCGTGCATGAGCCAGATTGGCATGCGTCAATTCCTTTAAATGAAAGGATAAAGACGAAGAAGGTATGCCCGTCAGCTCGGCAATCCGCCCCGCTGCCAAGCCGGTCGGCCCGGCCTGCACCAGTGCACGAAAGACCGCCAGCCGGGAAGACTGGGCTAATGCTGAGAGCGCGGACACCACATCATTTGTTTCCATATTTCCATAATAGTAGAAACATAGAAACAAAAGCAAGCTTTGCAAAAAAAACTGCCATGCACCTCAAGGTGCATGGCAGTACGGTGAGTCAAGTGGCTGTTAGCGGGGTTGAGAAGCGCGCATACGTCGCATCATTTCCCACACGGGTAAGGCGGTAAACCCACCAATCACCCCTGCCAGATAGGCAGGAAGGGTAAAGTCAAATATTGAAAACCAGAGACGGCCCGCCAGATAACTCACGATCAACATCGCCGCCAAAACCACCAATAACTGTTGCCATAACTTCATATCGATTCCAGGCAGCGAAAAGAAGCGTGATTTATTTCAAAGGGAACACGGGGGAGGTGTACTCAACCACCAGCGTCCCCAGTTGCTGGTTCAGGCCCATCACGGGAATGATCGCCCGCAAACCGCCGGCCGAAGTGGGCTCAATCCGCACTTCCTTGGCTTGCAGATATTGTGCGGGGTATAGGGTCGAAAACGGCTCAGCCAGATTTTTGCGGTCAGTCGCGACCATCACCTTATCTTCCGGATTGGCCAGGACGGCCGATCCAAAGCCCGGCATCTGGACCAGTTCGGATAAATACTGGTCGACCTGATCGAGGTTAGACGCCATGAGTTCACGACGGATCGCCCAGGCCAGCGGTATGCTAAAGCGCTTGAGCGATTCCACATCGTCGCGCGCGTCAAGCTGGCGGGCCCGTTCAATCAGTTCAGATCGCTCCTGAACACTTTGGGCTTGAGCCTCAACCAGTTTGCTTTCAACCGCACTGACAGCAGATGTTTTCCAGAAATACATGACAGCCACCACGACCACCAGCACCGCCGCCAGGCCCAGCATGATTTTCTTGCTGCCATCCAGGCCAGACGTTTGTTTGGGTGTCGGATTTTCAGTTGTATTCATATCATTCCCTCCAGTTAACTAATTGCCGATCAACGGACGAGGACCGATAAAGGTTTTTCACCATTGCTGTGATCAACATGTTGCATCTGTTGTATCAACAATGCCAGATCTTCATTCAGACGAATCAGGACGGGCTCGGGCAGCTTTTCCAGGGCATGAGGCACCAGACCTGTTAAAGGTTGCGGTGCCCGGCTCAAGACTTCTTGCCCCTTGGCCGTCAGCTGCAGATTCACCACCCGGCGGTCATCTTCACGCCTCAGACGCTCGACCAAACCGCCTTTGGCCAATTTATCCAACATATTACTCACGGTGGACACATGAACCGAAAGTGCTTCGCCCAGCCGCGAAACCGTAATCCCGGGTGATTCGGCGATTGCCGACAAAATCCAGACCTGCGCGCCGGACACGCCGCACGCCTCCTCCAACGCACGGAAATGCTGGCGCACCGCGCTGATGATGATTCTGAGTTGTTTAAGGGTGTCGGTGGCTAGTGGGCTGATCATCACAAAAACGTCGCTCCTGTTGATCCCGGCACATCAACGATTCATCTTCTATGCTTACAAACGGCATATCAATTAAACAGCCGCTGAAGACGCCCGGGTTTGCATCTTGCGTCTGAGGCGCGCAGGATGAGTAAGTCAGATTATGCCATCATTTTTCAATAAAAATATATTGCATGATAATATTAACCGATTCAAAGGGCTTGGCCCACCGCTCAAACACACAATAACGATGAATGTTTCTACCAAGGAAGGAGCAATAAAATGGATCTGAGTGTATTTTCCTCGGCAATACAAAATGCCCTGGGCGCCCACCTGCCCGCAATACTCGGGGCAGTGGGCATTCTGATTGTAGGCTACCTGCTTGCCCTACTTGCTCGAGCAGCGGTACGCAAGCTGCTCTCCATGCTTAGGGTCAACAGCTTCGTCAAAAACTCTGTGGGCAAGCCCATGGATATCGAAGGTGGCGTGGCGCTCGCGGCATTCTGGTTCATCCTGCTGGCCACCATACTCGGCGTATTCAATACGCTGAATCTGGATCAGCTCTCAGGACCTTTCGCTGAGATGATGTCGCAGATCATGACTTATCTGCCCCATCTGCTCGCGGGTATCCTGCTGTTATTGGTAGCCTGGCTGGCCGCCACGATCGTCCAGGCCTTGGCCAATCGTGCGCTCAAAGCCACCCAGTGGGATGAAAAACTCGTCGAACACGCCGGCATGTCGCCCATGGGTGACAGCGTGGGCAATGTCCTGTTCTGGCTGGTGATCCTGATGTTCCTGCCCGCGGTACTGGGGGTGATGCAACTGGATGGCATGCTGGATCCGGTGCGCAACATGGTGAGTGAAACCCTGGCGATGCTGCCCAACATTTTTGCCGCTGCCATTATTGTGCTGGCCGGCTGGCTGGTCGCCAAAATTCTCAGCGGACTGATTACCAATCTGCTGGCAGCCGCAGGCGCCGATAAGCTGGGCGAAAAAGCCGGGATGGAAGATCGCCTCGACCTGTCGAAACTCGCCGGTTTGCTGGTCTTTATCCTGGTATTCGTGCCGGTGCTGATTGCCGCGCTGGATGCGCTCCAGATCACAGCCATCTCCGGACCCGCAACCGAAATGCTGGGCCTGATGATGCAGTCGATTCCCAACATCTTCGCTGCCGTACTGATCCTGTTCATCACCTGGTATGTGGCACGTTTTGCGGCCGCTTTGCTGGGTGGCCTGCTGGTCAACATGGGGCTGAACAATCTCCCGGCCAAAATGGGCATGCAGCATGTGTTTACGGAAGACTTCAAGGTTTCCGATCTGGTGACCCGTGTCATGGTGTTCTTTGCCATGCTGTTTGCCACGGTTGAAGCCTCGCACCGCCTGGACTTCACTCAGGTTGAATCCCTGGTGAGCATGTTCATCCAGTTTGGCGGCGATGTCCTGCTGGGCGTGGGTATCCTGCTGATTGGCTTCTGGCTTGCCAACCTGGCGCATAAAGCCATTATGCGTGCCAGCGGTGACAGTGCCCTCGGCATGGCCAGTATTGCCCGCTATGCCATTCTGGGCCTGGTAGTCGCCATGGGGTTGTCCGCCATGGGCATTGCTGACGACATCGTCAACCTGGCCTTCCTGCTGGTGTTTGGTGCTGTGGCCATCGCCATTGCCCTGTCCTTTGGACTGGGCGGTCGTGAAGCGGCTGGCAAGCAGATGGAGCACTGGCTGGCCAAGCTGCGCAAGGAAAAATAAGGCTCATTAAGAAGCCACCATCCAGTAGCAAAAAAAACGCCCCCGAATGATTTCGGGGGCGTTTTTCATTTGGCGTGTTTACCTGCCTGCAGTCTCAATGGCAGACAGCCTACTCTGCGTAACCGCTTGCATCCGCGCAGTGCGATCCTGCGGGTGCGGCTTGCCCCAGACTATCCAGCGCAACCGCTTCCGCCACCCTGATCCCATCCACCCCAGCAGAGAGAATCCCGCCCGCGTAGCCTGCTCCCTCACCGGCCGGGTACAGCCCCTTGACGTTCAGGCTCTGGAAATCACCTCCGCGCGTGATGCGCACCGGCGAGGAAGTACGCGTCTCGACGCCGGTGAGCACGGCATCCGACATGGCAAATCCCTGGATTTGTTTGTCGAACGCCGGCAAAGCCTCGCGGATCGCTTCGATCGCGTAATCCGGCAGTGTTGAAGCCAGGTCGGTCAGATTGACGCCGGGTTTGTACGACGGTTCGACGCTGCCGAGCTGTGTGGAAGGCTTGCCCTCAAGAAAATCGCCCACCAATTGCCCCGGCGCCTCGTAATTTCCTCCGCCCAGTTCGAACGCATGTGCTTCGAGCTTGCGCTGCAGTTCGATCCCTGCCAGCACGTCGCCAGGGTAATCCTCGGGTGTGATCCCCACCACGATACCTGCGTTGGCATTGCGCTCGTTGCGCGAATACTGGCTCATGCCATTGGTCACCACCTGCCCCGGCTCGGACGCCGCCGCCACCACCGTACCGCCGGGGCACATGCAAAAGCTGTAGACCGAGCGACCGTTCTGGGCGTGATGCACGAGCTTGTAGTCCGCTGCACCCAATAACGGATTACCAGCGTTCGGCCCCAGCCGCGCCTTGTCGATCAGCGATTGCGGATGCTCGATACGAAAGCCGATTGAAAACGGCTTGGCCTCCATGTAGACGCCGCGTTTGTGCAACATCTCGAACGTATCGCGCGCACTATGGCCGAGCGCAAGAATGACGTGGTCGCTTTGCAACGTCTCGCCGCTTGCGAGCGTCAATCCGCGTATGCGTTTTCCGGCGGGGCCATCCTCGATCAACACATCGGTCACCCGTTGCTCGAACCGGATTTCGCCGCCGAGCGCCTCGATTTCATGGCGCATGGTTTCGACCACGCCCACCAGACGAAAAGTACCAATATGCGGTTTCGAAACATAGCGGATCTCTTCCGGCGCACCCGCTTTGACAAACTCAGCAATCACCTTGCGCCCGTAGTGCTTGGGATCCTTGATCTGGCTGTAGAGCTTGCCGTCGGAAAAGGTGCCCGCCCCGCCTTCGCCAAACTGCACGTTGGATTCAGGATTGAGCGTGTGTTTTCGCCATAAGCCCCAGGTGTCTTTCGTCCGCTCGCGCACCGCCTTGCCGCGCTCCAGCACGATGGGTTTGAACCCCATTTGCGCGAGCACCAGGGCCGCAAAAATGCCGCATGGGCCGAAGCCCACCACGACCGGCCGTGACGCGAGCGGTTCTGAAGCCTGCGCCACAAACCGATAGTGAGTGTCCGGCTTCGGCATCAACTGGCGATCATTGCGAAATCGCTTCAGCAATGCTGCTTCATTTTTAACCTCAAGATCCAGCGCATATATCAGCAACATGGCGTGCTTTTTACGTGCGTCCACGCTGCGCTTGAATATGCTGATAGCCAGCAGTTCGCCATCCTCGATGCCCAGGCGCTTCAGTATGGCTGCGCGTAAGGCCTCGGGCGGGTGGTCGAGTGGCAGTTTGATTTCAGTCAGTCGCAACATGATGTCGTGCTTTAATGTTTGTCAGCCAGATAATTCAGCGCGCCCAGCCCCGCAGTGCGCCCGCTGGCGAAGCAGGCCGTCAGCAGGTAACCGCCGGTAGGCGCTTCCCAGTCGAGCATTTCGCCCGCACAAAATACACCGGGCAGCGACCGCAGCATCAGGTGCGCATCGAGCGACTCGAAGCACACCCCGCCAGCCGAACTGATGGCCTCGTCGAGTGGACGCGGTGCAAGCAGGGTGAGCGGCAGCGATTTTATCGCGTGAGCCAGGACAATCGGATCACCCAATTGCCCGGCCGACAGTATTTCGCGCAGCAAGGTCATTTTCGCGCCCCGGATCCCGGCTCGGCTTTGTAAATGACTCGACAATGAACGCGAGCCGCGCGGATGATCCACTTCGGCGACAACCTGCTCCAGCGACTTGTCTGGCGCCAAATCCAGTTCGACGGCGAGCGCGCCCTGCGCCGCAATGGTGTCGCGCAATGGCGCCGACAGGGCGTAAATCAGGCTGCCCTCGACCCCGTCATTGGACAGCATCAATTCACCTTTGCGCTGATGCACATTGCCGTCGGCATCGGTAAAACGCAAAGCCACGGTTTTCAACGGCTGCCCGGCGAAGCGGCTACGCAGATGCTCGCTCCACCCCCCCATCACGTCGAAGCCACAATTCGATGGCCGCAGTGGCGCGGTCGCCACCCCGCGCTGCGTCAGCAACGGCATCCACGCACCATCCGATCCCAGACGCGCCCAACTGCCGCCGCCCAGCGCCAACACCACGGCATCGGCCTGCACGCTACGTTCACCGCCACATGCCGCAAAACGCAGCGCACCCGCAGCATCCCAACCCAGCCAACGATGGCGTACATGGAAACGCACACCCATCGCGCGCAGGCGATGCAACCAGGCACGCAGCAGCGGCGCGGCTTTCATTTCCTTGGGGAAAACGCGGCCGGATGAGCCCACAAAGGTCTCGATCCCTAGCCCGTGGATCCACTCACGGAGCGCGTCAGGCGGAAAAGCTTCAAGTGATGGCCGGATGGCTGCGGCTCGCGCACCAAAGCGCGACAGGAACACATCGAAAGGCTCGGAATGGGTGATGTTCATGCCACCCACCCCCGCCAACAGAAATTTGCGGCCCACCGAAGGCATGGTGTCGTATAAATCGACCTCGACTCCCTCCCGAGCCAACATTTCAGCCGCCATCAGTCCAGCCGGGCCGCCGCCCATCACGGCGACAACAGTCATCAGTCGATTATTCCCATTCGATGGTCGCGGGGGGTTTGCCGCTGATGTCATAGACAACCCGGTTGATGCCGCGGATTTCGTTGATGATGCGGTTAGAGACTTTTCCTAACAGGGTGTACGGCAACTCGGCCCAGTGTGCCGTCATGAAATCACTGGTGACCACGGCACGCAAAGCAACCACGTAATCGTAGGTGCGGCCGTCGCCCATCACGCCCACCGACTTCACTGGCAGGAACACGACAAACGCCTGACTGGTTTTTTCATACCAGCCGGAAGCACGCAGTTCTTCGATGAAAATGGCGTCGGCCTGACGCAGCAGATCGGCGTATTCACGCTTCACTTCACCGAGGATGCGTACCCCCAGGCCCGGTCCCGGGAAAGGATGGCGGTAGACCATGTCATGCGGCAAACCGAGCGCCACGCCCAGTTCACGCACTTCGTCCTTGAACAGTTCGCGCAGCGGTTCCAGCAGCTTCAGATGCAGCGTATCGGGCAAGCCGCCGACGTTGTGGTGGCTTTTGATGGTGTGCGCTTTCTTGGTTTTGGCACTGGCCGATTCGATGACGTCAGGATAAATCGTGCCCTGCGCCAGCCATTTAGCTTTCGGCAGTTTTTCGGCTTCGTCCTGGAATACATGAACAAATTCGCGGCCAATGATCTTGCGCTTCTGCTCGGGGTCTGACACGCCTGTCAACGCATCCATGAAGCGATCACGCGCGTCAACGTGGATGACCTTGACACCAAGATTGTCAGCGAAGGTTTGCATCACCTGCTCCGCTTCGTTCAGCCGCAGCAGACCATTGTCGACAAACACACAGGTGAGTTGGTTGCCAATGGCGCGATGTAACAACGCGGCGACTACCGATGAATCGACGCCACCCGACAGCCCGAGTATGACCTCGTCGCTGCCGACTTCCGAACGTACACGGCCGATAGCTTCGTCGACGTAATCCGGCATGTTCCAGTCGCCGGCACAGTCACACAAATCACGCACGAAGCGGTTGAGCAACGTTTTGCCCTGCAGGGTATGGGTAACTTCGGGGTGGAATTGCACGCCGTAGAATTTGCGGGCATCGTCGGCCATGCCGGCAATCGGTGTAGCCGCGTTGGAGGCCATGATCTTGAAGCCAGTAGGCAGCTCGGTGACCTTGTCGCCATGGCTCATCCAGACATCGAGCAGGCCATGACCTTCGTCGTTGACGCGATCCTGAATATCTCGCAGCAGCGTGGTGTGTCCACGTGCGCGAATTTCCGCATACCCAAACTCACGCTTGGTCGCATTTTCAACTTTGCCACCGAGTTGCGCCGCCATGGTTTGCATGCCGTAGCAAATCCCCAGCACCGGCACCCCAATTTCAAACACCACTTGCGGTGCCCGCGGTGTTTCATCCTCATACACTGAATTCGGCCCACCCGAAAGGATGATGCCCGCCGGTGCGAATTCGCGCACGAAATCGTCGGTCACATCATTGGGGTGCAATTCGCAATACACACCGGCTTCGCGCACGCGACGCGCAATCAACTGGGTGTATTGGGAGCCGAAATCAAGAATGAGGATTTTCTGATGCATTTCAGGATTCAACTTGTACGAGTAAGTAAAGGCCGCAGCCAGAAAAAAGAAAGCCACGCCTGGCGTGACTTCCCATCGAAATTGCTACCGAGCCCACCTGTTACTAAATGCGGTAATTCGGGGCTTCCTTGGTAATCTGCACATCGTGTACGTGCGATTCACGCACACCGGCCGAAGTGATCTCGACAAACTCAGCCTTGGCATGCATGTCGGTGATATTAGCCACACCCAGGTAACCCATACTGGAACGCAAACCGCCCATCAACTGGTGGATCACGCCCAGCACGCTACCTTTGTAAGGCACGCGGCCTTCAATGCCCTCGGGGACCAATTTCTCGGCACTCTTCTCGTTGTCCTGGAAGTAGCGATCGCTAGAGCCTTGCTGCATGGCGCCGAGCGAACCCATGCCCCGATAAGACTTGTACGAACGGCCCTGGAACAGTTCGACCTCGCCCGGCGCTTCTTCAGTGCCCGCCAGCAAACCGCCGAGCATCACACAACTGGCGCCCGCGGCAATCGCCTTGGCAATATCGCCTGAATAACGAATGCCACCATCGGCAATCACCCCCACACCGCTGCCGGCCAGTGCAGCGTACACATTGGCCACTGCGGTGATTTGTGGCACGCCGACCCCTGCGACCATACGCGTGGTGCAGATAGAGCCTGGACCAATGCCCACTTTGACGGCATCGGCACCATGCTCAACCAGTGCCACAGCAGCGGCTGCCGTAGCAATATTGCCCCCAATCACCTGCACGTCTGGGAAGTTTTGCTTCACCCAGCGCACCCGCTCAAGCACGCCCTTGGAGTGGCCATGCGCAGTATCCACCGTAATGATATCGACGCCAGCTGCGACTAACGCGGCCACACGTTCTTCCGTGCCCTCACCCGTGCCAACCGCCGCGCCTACACGCAATCGGCCCATCGAATCTTTACATGCCAGGGGATGTTCGCTCGATTTTTGAATATCTTTGACGGTGATCAGGCCGCGCAATTCGAATGCATCGTTGACCACCAGCACACGCTCCAGCCTGAATTTATGCAGCAAAGCCATCGCCTCATCGAGGTTGGCGCCTTCCTGCACTGTTACCAGCCGATCTTTTGGCGTCATGATGTTGGCTACGGGCTGATCGAGGCGGGTTTCAAAGCGCAGGTCGCGATTGGTCACAATCCCCACCACTTTACCGCCATCAATTACCGGCAGCCCGGAAATACGCTTGGTTCGGGTAATTTCAAGCACCTGACGCACCGTCATCTGCGGCTCGACGGTAATCGGGTCTTTGACCACGCCAGACTCAAAACGCTTGACCGCTGCCACCTGAATTGCCTGCATCTCCGCATTCATGTTTTTGTGGATGATGCCAATCCCGCCCTCCTGAGCCAGCGTAATCGCAAGGCGCGCTTCAGTCACCGTATCCATGGCGGCCGACAACAAAGGGAGATTCAGGGAAATGGTGCGGGTCAACTGCGTGGACAGGCTGACTTCGCGGGGAAGGATGGCAGAATGGGCGGGAACGAGCAGAACGTCGTCGTACGTCAGCGCTTTTTGCAGAACACGCATGGATTTTCCTTATAGCAAAGCGAAATTATACGCGCGCGCCTGCTGGCGCACAAACCAGCATGGCCTGCCATCGCCTTTGGTTGTAATCTACCAACTTAATTACAGGCTGATAGGTTGACTCGCGCCGCCGATGCAGCTAACTTTGCTTTCAGCACAAAAAAGCTGCTAGGGCGCGTGGTTCGACTGCCCACCCCTGAATGCCATACAACTCGAGGAGATAAAACAATGTCCAAAGTTCTAATTGCACTAACTTCCGTTGCCCTGTTGGGTCTGTCTGGCTGTGCTGATCTGTACATCAACAAGTCAGGTAGCGCGGCTCCCGCTAAAGCGGCTGAGGCCGGCAAGGCCGGTATTAGCGCAGAAGCAGAAACCGCACTCAAGAAGGCTCAGGCTGATGTCAAGGAAGCCAAGGCCAAAAATGCGCTGTGGACGACTGCAGCGGACTCGCTGAAAGATGCTGAAGCTGCCGCTAAAAAAGGTGACAGCGCCACCGTCATCAAAGAGGCTTCCGAAGCCAGCTACCATGTCCGTAAAGGCCTGGCCCAGCTGAACTACCCGCAGATCAAAGTCGGTGACTGATTGGCTTAAGCCCTATACAAAAGCCTTCCGGCCTCATGCCGGGAGGCTTTTGTTTTTGTGTTTTATGGCCTTCGCTTCGGGCCCTACGCACGCCGAACTATTTAAATGGACCGATGGTCAGGGCAAGATTCACTATTCAGACCAACCGCCCAGTGTGGATACCAAGAGCATCGGACAGGCCACCGCAGGCCAGTCAGCCATCACGACCGACGCTAAAAAATCGCTGAACGAAAAAGACCAGGACTACCTGAAACGGAAAAAAGAAGCGGAAGAAGCCCAAACAAAAGCCGAGTCCGAAGCCGAAAAAGCGCGCGCTCAACAAGAAAACTGCGCAAAAGCCCGTAAAAATCTGGCCGTTTTACAGAATACCCCGCGCGTTTATTCAACCAACCCAGCCGGTCAACGGGTTTATATGGACGATGCCGCTCGCTCAAATGCGCTGGCCAATAGCCAGAAAGCCATTCAAGACTTCTGTAAATAAGGCCGTCGCACCCAAACTGCGTCGTATCTAACAATCAAGCAGGCTTCTCACCGGTTTCAGACAGTTTCCCGGGTTCGGCATCTCCGCCGCCTTTTTTGGTGAGTTTGCCTGCTTCGGCGCGCTTGCGGCGCACTTCCTTCGGGTCTGCAATCAGCGGCCGATATATTTCGATACGATCTTTATCGCGTACGACTTCGTCCAGCTTGACCAACTTGCTGAAAATACCCACTTTATTTTGGGTTAGATCAATCTCGGGAAAGTCCTCCAATATTCCAGAGGCGTGGATGACTTCTTCCACTGTTTTCCCGGCTCCCACCTGCACCGTCAACAAGGGCTGAGTGTCGGGCAAGGCATAGATAACCTCAACCTGGATGGCATCTGCATTCATTGGCTAAACAATTCATCCGCGCGACGTACGAAAGCATCGACAAAAGTATTGGTAATGTGAGTAAACACGGGGGCCAGTATTGTTTCAAGCACCCTGCTCGAAAACACATAGTGCAAGCGAAACTCGATCTTGCACGCATCTTCCCCCAGTGGAATAAACTTCCAATCACCTTCCAGTTCGGAAAACGGCCCATCCTTAAGCTTGATTTTCATCTCGCCTGGATAAATTTTGGCATTCTCGGTCGTAAAACTCTGACGTATCCCCATATAAGCAATATGTATCGTCGCAACAGTACGGCTGGCATCCCGCATTTTCAGCTCGGTTCCCCCACACCAGGGCAAGAAAACGGGGTAATCCTCCACCCGGTCGACCAGTTCGAACATGCGCGCTGGGGGATGGGAGACCAGCACACTTTTTTCCACACGCGCCATGAGCCTCCAAAGGCTTGTAAAATCAAGGATTGTACGCAAGCACACACGTCATGAGTATCGTCGATAACAAAAAAGCCTTTCACGATTATTTCATCGAAGAAAAATTCGAAGCTGGCCTCGTCCTGGAAGGCTGGGAAGTCAAGGCGATCCGCGCAGGCCGGGTACAGCTGAAAGAGGCTTATGTCATTGTCAAAAATGGAGGCGTTTTCCTGATCGGCTGCCATATCAGCCCCCTGCTCTCGGCCTCAACACACGTGCTTCCCGATCCGACCCGTTCACGCAAACTGTTGCTTCACGCCGCCGAGATCAATAAATTGATTGGTAAAACCGAGCGTGCCGGGTACACACTCATGCCACTCAATCTGCATTTCAGCAAAGGGCGAATCAAGCTGGACATAGGCTTGGCCAAAGGTAAAAAGCAACACGACAAACGGGCCACCGAGAAAGACCGGGAATGGGAGCGTGAAAAACAGCGTCTGGTACGAAAAACGCTGGTTTAAAGCCCATTTAACGTGCCGACAAGCGGCGCTTATCGCCTGTTGATCGGTCGGATTATCTGTTCGGATATCCGTTCGAATGTTGAGAAGTCGACTATAATTGTCGTAATTTCGACAAGCGAGGGTCGTCCACATGTCGGCACTTCCTGTATACCACGTAGAGTTTATCCCGTTGGAACGTCGTCTGGGTGATCGCCGTATCGCCCCACGCGGTGCCGAACTGCCGGCTCAGATCAAGGCAGACCGCCGAAAAGTCTCAGGACGCCGGAACGATGACCGACTATTCGCGACCCTGAAAATCGTTTGAATCAGATATAACATTCAACCCAGCCTGGCTGGGTTGAATCGTATTGGCACCACTCATCCGTTCGTCCCACCGCAGGCAATCCAGTCCAGTTACACACCCACCACCCCTTCTCCGCCGCTTGAAAGAGACTGCCTGGCAAGCGTTTTACTGGGTTAGGAGTAACATGCGTTCATAGCGTTCCGACGCATATCATGCTCAATGCGTCTCCGAAAGAAAGTCTTCCTTGTCCCCTGCCTCAATCCAAGATTTGCACAGCTTTGTCGAAGTGATAGATGTTCGCTCGCCTGGCGAATTTGAAGAGGACCATATTCCCGGCGCCATCAATCTGCCCGTGCTCGACAATAGCGAGCGAGAACGCGTCGGCACGCTCTATAAGCAAGTGTCTTCGTTTGAAGCCAAAAAAGTAGGTGCAGCACTGGTGTCACGCAATATTGCGCACCACCTTGAATACTTTTTTGCCAGCAAAAACAAAGTTTACCGTCCACTGGTCTATTGCTGGCGCGGTGGCAGCCGGAGTGGGGCGTTAACCCATATTCTGCAGAAAATCGGCTTTGCAGCGGTACAACTGGACGGCGGGTACAAGGCTTATCGTCGACACGTATCGAGCGAACTCACCAGCCTGCCCGAACAGCTTTCATATCGAGTCGTATGTGGCACCACGGGTAGTGGCAAAAGCCGTCTGCTGCTCGAACTCGAGAAAGCGGGCGCCCAAGTCCTGGATCTGGAGGCATTGGCAGCACACCGTGGCTCGCTGCTGGGGGCATTGCCCAATCAGCCGCAACCTACCCAGAAGGCTTTTGAAAGCGCCATTTGGGATGCGTTATCCCGTTTCGACCCTAAACAAACGGTTTACGTTGAATCCGAAAGCAAGAAAATCGGCGCACTGCGTGTCCCGGATGCGTTGATCATGGCCATGCGCTCAAGCCCTTGCGTGCGGCTTGAAGTGCCTCTGGATACCCGCGTGAATTTGCTGATAGAAGATTATGCCCACTTCCTGAATGGATCTGACACCATCAACGAACAACTCGCCCATCTGGTTCAACTACGCGGCCATGAAATGGTCTCTGCGTGGCAGGAAATGGCACGTCAACATGCCTGGGATCAGTTGGTAGCCGCCCTGCTCGAGGAACACTACGACCCGGCGTACCTTAGATCGCTCATGAAAAATTACGCTCCGTCGCCCAATGACCTGGAATTCAAAACAACTGATTTAACGCCCGCAAGCTTGCAAAGACTAGCCCATACGATCATGCAAGCCAACGAACAAGCCTGGATTAACTTGCCTGGTTACAAAGCCAATGACGATGCCGGTGATGACCGTAGCCGTTAGCCCACGGATACGTTAGGGCATCCTTCAAGTAGCCACGACGAAGGGCTATGCAGGGCAGCAGATAGCCCACCGCATTCAACCGCTGGATCAAGCCGACCGACAGCACCTTGACGAGGCTGGCCCGAAAATGTGCACCCGCGCAATCACCCTCAACAGTCGAAGGCATTCGAAAGCAGGCCCCCTGCCGCCACGCTGCCGGCGATCACACTGCGATCAATATTGAATTGCGGCCCCAAGTCAGATCAATCCGCCCATCACCAACCACGGCTGCGGCATGACCTTCAGTTGCGCCACCAGAACAATCCCGCCAAAAATACCGTCAAGTTGGTGGTGTCCCCACGGAATTCCATCCATGAAAAATGCAGTGGGGTAAGACAACAAAAAACCCGCAATCCATTACTAGATGCGGGTTTAGGTTACGTCTTGATACTTGGTGATACATGTTAGTGGTGCCGCTTGTCGGAATCGAACTGACGACCTACCGCTTACAAGGCGGTTGCTCTACCAACTGAGCTAAAGCGGCAAAGGGCGACATTATAACGACGCCACAAGCCAGATTGGCAATTTTACTTAACGACTTTTAGCGTCGGCTTACCTTTAGGTGGGACTGGCGCCTCACCTGGGGCGGGCGGAGGCTCCGGATCAGAATCATCAGTTGCATCTACGGGTTCAAAATGCAGACCTTGCCCATTTTCCCGGGCAAAAATGGCGGCTACCCGATCCACCGGTATGGATATCTCATGCGACACTCCACCAAAGCGAGCCGAAAACTGGATCCAGTCATTATCCAACATGAGATTGCGGGTAGCCCCTGCGCTAACATTCAATACAATTTGGCCGTCTTTCACAAAAGCCTGCGGCACACGCGTGTGGCCATCCACCGAAACCAGGAGTTGCGGCGTGTAGCCGGAATCCGCACACCATTGATGCAATGCCCGGATCAAGTAGGGTTTGGTTGAAATGTCGGCCAATACGCTTCTCGTTTATTTGCGTAACGCTTTTTCGGTAGGTGTTAACGCACTAATGAATGCCGGGCGGCTGAACAAACGTTCACGGTACTTGAGTACGGGCGCAGCCACTTTAGGCAGTTCAATGCCGTAATGCTCCAGACGCCACAGCAGCGGGGCAATCGCCACGTCCAGCATGGAGAACTCATCGTTCATCAAGTATTTTTGCTTGGTGAGTATCGGTGTGAGTTGGGATACGCTGTCGCGAATTTCGAGACGCGCCTTGTCCGAGCCTTTACCCAGACTGTGTTCGAGGGTGTTTACATGCGTAAACAGGTCATGCTCGAAATTGAACAGCACGAGCCGTGCACGGGCACGCATCACGGGATCTGGCGGCATCAACTGCGGGTGCGGGAAGCGTTCATCAATGTATTCGTTGATGATATTGGATTCGGTCAGAATCAGATCACGCTCGATCAGCACTGGCATTTTGCCGCTGGGGCTGATGCTGGCCACTTCTTCTGGCTTGTTGTGCATGTCCACATCAATGATTTCAAAATCCATGTCCTTTTCGAACAGGACGATGCGGCAGCGGTGGCTGTATGGGCAAGTGCTGCCGGAATACAAGGTCATCATGGTGGGAGCTCCCTCAGGTGTTACGTGTGTTTAATACTTAAAACGCCAACAGCCGGACGCAGTCCGGCTGTTGGCTCAACCGCGTTGCCTGGCTTAGTGAATATCTTTCCAGTACTCTTTCTTCAGGTAATAAGCCACCACGAAGAAAAATGCCAGGAAAGCCAGAACGATCAGGCCAAGTTGTTTGCGCTTGAGTTGGGCTGGCTCACCCATCCATACCAGATAATTAACCAGGTCGCCTACCATGGCGTCGTACTCAGCCAGGGTCACGCTGCCTGGCTTAACCAGCTCAAGACGGTCGACTACTTCATGTTCGCCTACTTTTTTGTAGATGGGCGCCAATTCACCTTGCAGATTCCACATCACATGCGGCATGCCCACCTTGTCGAACACGGTATTGTTCCAGCCTGTGGCGCGTGAATCGTCACGGTAGAAGCCACGCAAGTAGGTATACAGCCAGTCTGCACCGCGCGAACGAGCGATCACGCTCAGATCGGGTGGCGTGGCGCCAAACCAGGTCTTGGCATCAGCTTTGCTCATGCCCACCCGCATGGTTTCACCCGGCTTGTCGGCAGCAAACAGCAGATTGTCCTTGATCTGCTCTTCGGTCAAACCCAAATCCTGCAATCGCGTATAACGCATGTATGACGCGCTATGACAATTGAGGCAGTAATTGACGAACA
Organism: Thiobacillus sp.; assembly: GCA_036568265.1. Classification (GTDB taxonomy): domain Bacteria; phylum Pseudomonadota; class Gammaproteobacteria; order Burkholderiales; family Thiobacillaceae; genus Thiobacillus. The sequence continues at coordinate 137,041 of DATCSW010000015.1, read as the reverse complement.
TACGCGCGCCGCGCTGCAGTGAGTCCTGGTCGGCCAGGTTAACAGGTGCCTTGTCCAAAGGGACGCTGGCGCCCGAGGCAAAAGCCATCACCGGTGCCGCTGCCAGTAGTAACAGAAAATTCTTCAAGCGTTTCATTTAGCCAGTCACCCTTTCTGGTTCCGGTTTGGTTTTCTCAATCGATGTATACCAGGGCATCAGCAGGAAAAACAGGAAGTAGACCACTGAAAAAATCTGGGCGAAAATTGTTGCGATCGGGGTCGACGGCAACAAACCAAGATAACCAAGCCCAATGAATGACACGATGAACAGTGCCAGCATGATTTTGTAGATCGGGCCACGATAACGGATCGATTTGACCTTGCTGCGGTCGAGCCATGGCAGAAAGAACAGGAACACGATCGATAGGCCCATTGCCACCACACCGGGGAACTGCGAGCCGAACATCGGCGGCACCGCACGCAGAATCGCGTAGAACGGCGTGAAGTACCACAGCGGTGCAATATGCTCCGGCGTCTTCAATGGATCGGCAGGAATGAAGTTGGCCGCCTCGAGAAAGTAGCCGCCCATTTCCGGACCAAAGAACAGGATCGCCGAAAACACCATCAGGAACACGATCACGCCGACAATATCTTTCACCGTGTAATACGGGTGGAAGGGAATGCCATCAAGCGGAATATGTGTCACTGGGTCTTTGTGTTTTTTGATTTCGATGCCATCGGGATTGTTGGAACCGACTTCATGCAGCGCAACCAGATGAACGGCTACCAGGGCAATCAGCACCAATGGCAGCGCAATCACATGGAAGGCAAAGAAGCGGTTCAGCGTGGCATCCGAGACCACGAAATCACCGCGAATCCAGATCGACAGATCTTCACCAATAAAGGGCACAGCGGAGAACAGGTTCACAATGACCTGTGCACCCCAAAATGACATCTGGCCCCAAGGTAGCAAATACCCCATGAAGGCCTCGGCCATCAGTGCAAGGTAAATCAGCACGCCAAAAATCCAGATCAGTTCGCGCGGTTTGCGATACGAACCGTACATCAGCCCGCGGAACATGTGCAGATAGATGACGACGAAGAACAGCGATGCGCCGGTGGAGTGCATGTAGCGAATCAGCCAGCCCCACTCGACATCACGCATGATGTATTCAACCGATGCAAACGCGAGTTCTGCATCCGGTTTGTAGTTCATGGTGAGGAAAATGCCGGTCACAATCTGCAACACCAGCAACAATAGCGCCAGCGAACCAAAGAAGTACCAGAAATTGAAGTTTTTCGGCGCATAGTATTCAGACAGATGCGCTTTGTAGGTGGCGGTGAGGGGGAAACGGTCATCGACCCAACCCATCACTTTTTGCAGGGCAGACATTTATTAAGCTCCTTTTGCGTCTACACCGATCAGCAACTTGGCGTCGCTGAGGTATTGATGAGGCGGAATCTTCAGATTGGTCGGGGCAGGAACGTTTTTGAACACGCGCGCGGCAAGATCAAAAGTCGAGCCGTGACAGGGGCAGAAAAAACCACCTGGCCAGCTTGCTCCCAGATCCGCGGCTCCAATATCTTTACGGAAAGTGGGTGAGCAACCCAAGTGGGTGCAGATACCCACGGCGACCAGAAACTCTTTCTTGATCGAGCGCGTGGGATTCTTGCAGTACGCTGGTTGCTGCGGCTGCTCGCTCAGCGGATCGGTCAGCCTGTCATCATGTTTACCTAGCAGACCCAGCATTTCAGGCGATCGATTGACGATCCAGACGGGCTTGCCCTGCCATTCCACTGTCAGCATCCCACCCAGTTCGATCTTGCTGATATCGACCTCTACCGGCGCCCCCGCTGCGCGGGCACGTGCGCTAGGCATCATGCTCATCACCAAAGGTACGGCCACACCTGCAGCGGCAACCCCCCCTACAGCGCTGGTCGCTGCAATCAGGAATCTCCGTTTGCGTGTATCCACTTTCTGCCCATCGACTTCCTGGCTCATGTTTACCTAACCCGTACGTATTTCGATTAAACCGGCATTCTAACCAAATTGTCCCCCACTCCGGAAGCCCAACAATAGAAAGTCGTCACGCAGGATGGCGAAGCGATATAATCTCGACGTGGCGAAATCACGCCAAGCCTATGAATTTAATCACTATGCGCAAACTCTGGTTGCTTTTTGCCCAATCCACCACCGTGGCCCTGGGTGTGTTGTTCATCATCGCGTTATTCAAACCTGATCTGCTGCGCTGGCAATGGCAGCAACAAACGCTCACCATCAGCCAGGCGCAACAATCGGCTACAAACGTGACGACGCCGAGTGAATCGTTCGCGCCTTCTGCAACCAAAGTCATCCCGACGGTGGTCAATATCTTTACCCAGCAAAAAATCAGCAACCCGGCCCACCCAGCGCTGGAAGATCCGGTTTTCCGCTATTTTTTTGGTGACCGCCTGGACCCCAAGCCTCGTCAGGCCTCCAACCTCGGATCAGGGGTCATCGTCAGTTCCAATGGATACATTCTCACCAATCACCATGTTGTCGTAGCCGCCGATCAGATTCAGGTTGCTTTGGCTGATGGTCGCACCCTGCCCGCCCATGTAGTCGGGGCTGATCCGGAAACCGATCTGGCTGTGCTCAAGATTGATGCCACCGGTCTGCCCGCCATTACATTTGCCCAGTCCGAGAGCCTGAAAGTGGGCGACTGGGTGCTCGCAGTGGGCAATCCATTTGGCGTGGGCCAAACGGTCACTGCTGGCATCGTCAGTGCGCTTGGCCGCACACATCTGGGAATCAACACATTCGAGAACTTCATTCAGACAGATGCTGCGATTAATCCAGGCAACTCGGGCGGCGCGCTGGTGGATGCGGCTGGCAATCTGGTAGGGGTCAACAGTGCCATTTATTCGCGGACCGGAGGCTCACAAGGCATTGGCTTTGCCATTCCGGTCAGCATTGCACGCCAGGTAATGGAACAAATCATCAAGACCGGGAGCGTCACTCGGGGCTGGGTGGGCATCGAAGTACAGGACCTGTCGCCCGAACTGGCAGACTCTTTTGGCTTGAAAACCATTGAGGGTGCCCTGATCGCGGGCGTGCTCAAAAATGGCCCTGCTGATAGCGGTGGCGTGCGTCCGGGTGACATCCTGCTGATGGTGGATGGGAAAAAAGTGGTTGATTCAGCCTCGCTACTCAATCTGATTGCAGACCTCAAACCGGGCGTCAATGCGCAACTGAAGGTGACACGCAAGCAAAAGCAGCTGGACTTGAAGATACAGGTTGGGCGGCGCCCCATGCAGCGCCCGCAGGAACTGCAGGAGCCCTGATCGGCTACGGACCCGAATCTGGCCGCGTGCTCGACAGCAAGCGAACACGTGTTGGGTAGGTGTAGGGGTCCTGTTCCATACCCGGCAAGCGCCAGCGGGTTGCGACAAGCGCCTTTTGAGTCAGCACAGGGTCCTGTAACCGCTGGCTCGCCAGGATCAGAATATCCGAGGGCGAATACAGCGCCCCGTCAGCCAAAGCCGGCTCGGGGCGCAAGGTGGCAAGCAAGGGGTGAGCCTCATGCTTCCAACCCTGCTCGCTCCAGAACAGTTTCCAGGCAGACAAGGCAAATTGTCGCGCCCGAACACGCGATTGCTCATTACCCGTTGCATCGGCGTGATCCAGCAAACCCTGCACCACATACGCATAATCCTCAAGCTCAGCACCCGGCAGCACCTTGCCGCGCGCCATGGATTTCATCAGGCGATCATTTTTAGACAGCTTGGTCAGTAAAAATGCCTGCAAGCGATCGGCGCGTTGACGATAGCTTTTGTCCAGTGCACTCGCCTGGCTAAAAGCCGACAAAGCCAGACCATTCAACCCAGCGTTCAGTTTGTCATCCTTGGGCAAACTCCGGGCACGACGAACCGGCCGCAGGACACGCGCAGCGTCAGCGAGCAAGCGACGCTCATCCACGCTGGGAGGATTGAGTTCGGCAGGCAAATAACCTTCATCAAAACTGCGTGGCGCATCCAGCCGCCATACCCGCTTGGCGGCGGCGAAAACCTCGGGCGACAGGCGCTTCCTCAAATCTTCGGGTTCCCATAAATAAGTCGCACCCTCACGCCCTGCTTCATCGACGGCTGACGTGCTGCTGTAGAACCCGCCCGCTGGGTCCAGCATTTCATCCTGCATGAAATCCAGCGTACTGCGCGCGATGTCGCGGTACTTCGGTTGTTTCAGAACCGTAGCGGCGCGCATGTATAGCGTTGCCAAATGGGCATTGTCATAGAGCATTTTTTCGAAATGGGGCGTTTCCCACCCCGGGTCGACCGTATAACGAAAAAAGCCGCCGCCAATATGGTCGCGCATGCCGCGCGTGGCCATTTGATCCAGCGTCAAACGCAGAAACTCACCCAGCTTGGCGTCTGGCTGCTGAGCCTGCCAGTCCAGCAAAGCATGCAACTGGGGAGCCATGGGAAACTTGTTTACCTGGCCAAAACCGCCATGCATGGTGTCAGCCTCTTGCCAGATGCTGGATACAAATTGTTGCCACGCGCGGACGACGCGGGCGCCCGTTAAAGGCTGCGTTGCGGGCATTTTCGCGGCGGGTGGCATGGCCCGCACAGCCAGGCGTCTGATACTGGCTTTATCCGTGGTCCAGCGCCCCGAAAGCTGGGTCAGCAACTTGCGGAAATCTTCCGGTGGGGCATAAAGCAATACGTAGGCAGGGTACCCCTCGGGCGTCACAAACGCATTCAATGGCCAGCCTGATGCGCCAATGAGCCGTGCCGAAAAATTCTGCAGCGCATCGTCGAGACCACTATTGAGTTCGCGATCCACTTTGACCGGAATAAAATCGCGGTTGAGGATCGCAGCGATTTTCGGATTCTTATAGCTTTCACGCTGCATGACATGGCACCAGTGGCATGCAAAATAGCCGACTGACACGAATAGCAGCTTATTCTCGCGTTTGGCGCGAGCGATGGTGTCGGTATTCCACTCCTGCCAGGCAACCGGATCCTGTCCATGCAAAGCCAGATAAGGCGACGGATGATTCGCCAGCCGGTTGACGGGCGCTGCGGCCCACCCCGCGATTGGAATCAGGCACAGCCAGAACAGCAATCCTGCCAACCCGCCCCACTTAAACCCGAACATATGTCCAGCCCTGCTGCAGGCGTGTGATGATTTCACTGATGGCAGTGGGCGCTGTTTGCGCCGCGGGCACCAGCACGACATGCTGACCTTCTCCCTTGAATCGGGCTACAGATTGGCCACACGCCACGAACTGCAGACTGGCATGCCGTTTCTTCATATTTGCAATACGTTCCGAATATGGGCTGACCCCTTCGCGCAGCAAGCTCAATCCATGGCTATTGGCGATCACTTCCAGCTGAATCAGGCGGCCCTGCTGTTCTGCCTGATCCAGATAGCGCTCTGCCTGGTCCAGAACAGTCTTCATTTTACCGGGTGCAGCACTGTCGATATGCAGCATCACCTTGCTGGGGTCGGCCGTACGCGTCAGGCTCACCATTTCAAACCCGCCATTCGCACCCACAGGCGAGGCAGGCATCACCGTTGGTGCGGCCGCCACGCGCTGCGACTCAAGACTATGTAATACCCATCCGCCACTCAGGCCCGCGAGCAAAATCAGGCAGCCAACTGCGCACCGCTGCACGAACTGTTTGCGTGGCGCCACCCCGCTTTTCCAACTGCGTGCCTCGGGCGGCTCGGTATAGGCCAGGCGCACCATGCTCTGCAAACTGCGTAATGTACCCACACGCTGCGCCAGTTCAACATCGTCCCGCATGCGCGCAATCAGGGCCTCACTTTCGGCCACGTCATACTCGCCATCAATAAAGGCATTCAGGGATTCATCCGAAACAAAGGTTTTCATTTCACTCTCCTCAGCACGGGCTGGTCTGCATGTTTCTTGGCCGCAGTATCCAGCATATTTTTCAAACTCTCACGTGCACGTGACAACCGGCTCATCACCGTACCAACCGGAATATCCAATATTCCGGCCACTTCGGCATAGCTAAACTCTTCCAGGTCCACCAGTGTCAGCACCTGGCGTTGACCGATCGGCAACTTGGCCACTGCAGCTCGCACGCAGGCAATGACCTCCTGCCGGTTACAGCATGCTTCGGGAGAGTCCGACCTGGATTCCAGCCGGTCTTCCCAATCGTCTACATCATCGAATTCGCGCCGGCTCCGCAGGTAATCCAGCCAGCAATGGTTCATGATAGATAGCATCCAGGCTTTGAGTGCTGCCTGGTCACGCAATTGGGCACGCCGGACCCAAGCCTTGGTCATGGTTTCCTGCACCAGATCGTCCGCCAGAACCGGATCGTGGCACCAAGCATAGGCAATACGATAAAGCACGGGTCTTAGTGCTTCTATACCAGGGCGCAATGGACCTGTTAAAAATCGGGTTATCATGGTCATATTGGTAAGACGAAATCGTTAGTTCATTTATTCCATAAAATTAAAACCCCTGAAATGGAATAAGCGTGCCAGCTCCTCCGTCTAACCAATAGGCTTGGAGAAAGCCCACTTACTTTCACAATCTACAGGAGACTTAATAATGATGACACGCACACTGACCCCCATTCTCGCAGCCCTGATGCTGTCCATTGCACCCATGGCCAATGCTGGCCCACTGGCTGAAGCTGCTGGGCCTTCTGCTTCCGCAGAAGAAAAAGTGGTTTATCACGTGAACGATAGTGCGGATGCCACCGCAGCAATGCGCAACATCGCCAACCACCTGAACGCTGCTCCCGATGCCAAAATCGTCGTGGTCACCCACAGCAAAGGGATCGACTTCCTGTTGGAGGGTGCCGCTGACAAAAATGGCAACCCCTACGAGCCGGCCGTTCAGGCCCTGAAGCAGCGTGGTGTTGATTTCCGCGTTTGCAACAACACCCTCAAAGGCCGCAAGATCGATGCCAAGACCGTTCTGCCGGAAGCCAGCATTGTTCCCTCAGGCGTTGCCGAAATCGGCCGCATGCAGGCTAAAGAGGGTTATGTGTATCTGAAGCCCTGATTCATTGCTGATAGATAGCACAACCCTGGCCGGCCCATATGGGCCGGCTTTTTATACGCCCATTCCCGATCACTCATGACGAATAAAGTGTTCGCGGTAGTACTTCAACTCATCTATCGATTCGTAAATATCCGCCAGCGCTTCATGTTTATTCGCTTTTTTGAATCCCTCGGATAATCCTGGCCGCCAGCGTTTGGCCAACTCCTTCAGCGTACTGACATCCAGGTTCCGGTAGTGGAAAAATGCCTCCAATTGCGGCATGGAACGCGCCATGAACCGACGATCCTGGCAAATCGAATTGCCGCACATGGGTGATGTTTTCGCGGGAATGTGTTGTTTCACGAATTCCAACATCAGTGCTTCAGCTTCTGCCTCGTCCAGTTGCGAGGCCTTGACACGATCAATCAACCCCGATTTGCCATGCGTGCCCTGATTCCAGCTATCCATGGCATGCATGACCTCATCTGGCTGGTGGATAGCCAAAACGGGGCCCTCTGCTACAGTATTGAGATCGGCATCGGTTACCACGATGGCAATTTCGATGATGCGATCGGTTTCAGGCGAAAGTCCTGTCATTTCCATGTCCAGCCAGAGTAGATGCGTGGGATTCAGGGCCATATCAGCATTCCTTCATAAAAACAGTCGAACATTCTCGCACACGGCGTGCGCAAAGCTGGCGCAATTGCTACCCTATAACGATAATGACAATCTATCCACTCCAAGGAGCCTCACATGAAAGCCCTGTTGAACCTCGTTTTTGGTGCCTTGCTTATTAGTGGCGTCCACGCAGCCCCTTTTGAAAAAGGCGACCCATCCAAGGGCAAAGCCCTGCACGATCAATCCTGCACCAGTTGCCACGTCGGCATGTTCGGGGGGGATGGCAGCAAAATGTATACGCGGCCCGATCATAAAGTCAAAACCGCACAGCAGTTGGCTAAGCGCATCTCGGGTTGCAATGCCAATACGGGCGCAGGCTGGTTCCCCGAGGACGAGGCCCATGTAGCCGCCTATCTCAATCAGCAATACTACAAATTCAAATAAGGATTCATCATGACCAGCATGATTGAGGATCTTGTCCGAAAAAAATGTGCGCCGTGCCCGAGTGGCACAGCGCCTTTGACGAATGCACAAGTATCTCCCATGCTGACAGGACTGCCTGGATGGGAGCGAGATGGCGATAAGATCGTTCGGGAATTCAAACTCAAGGATCACTATCAGATCCAGGCCTTTACCAATGCGGTGATGTGGCTGTCCCATCGGGAAGACCATCATCCCAGCCTTAACGTAGGCTACAACACGTGTCGGGTGGAATACTGGACGCATGACATCGGCGGGCTGTCAGAAAACGATTTCATCTGCGCCGCCAAGGTCAATATGTTGTTCGACATTTAAAGCGTGGAGGTTCTGAGCGGCCAGGTTGTGGCTGCGTTCAGTCGCCGTTTTATCGTTGAAACCCTCGATGGGTCTTTGCCCTGCCAGGTCAAAGGCCGACGTTTGCAAGTGGTCTGCGGCGACCAGGTCAACATCAAACGGGATGGTGAAGCGGGGGTCATTGAATCGGTCCAGCCACGTACCAGTTTGCTGTATCGTTCCGACGCATTCAAATCCAAAGCCATCGCGGCCAATGTGACCCAACTGGCCGTAGTCGTGGCCGCTCGACCCAGTTTTTCGATGGAACTGGTACAGCGATGTGTCCTCGCTGCCGAAGACCAGGCCATCACCAGCCTGCTTATTCTGAACAAGGCAGATTTGCCGGAAACCCCAGCCGCCCGTGAACGACTGGAACAGCTGGCACACATTGGTTACCCCCTGGTCTCGCTATCTGCCTTGGCCGATGTAAGCTCGCTTCGCCCTTCACTTCAGGGCCATACAACGCTCTTGATCGGGCAGTCTGGAATGGGGAAATCGACGCTAATCAATGCCCTTTTCCCAGACGCCGCTGTTAAAACAGCTGAATATTCAGAAGCATTGGACAGCGGCCGCCACACCACCACACATACACGATTGCACCGGCTCAATACTGAAACAGCCGTGATTGACTCCCCCGGGCTGCAGGAATTTGCTTTGCAACACCTGGATGCGCAGGCCTTGGCGAACGCGTTCATTGAGTTTCGACCGTTTTTCGGACAGTGCCGCTTTCGAGACTGCAAACACGAAACCGAACCGGGTTGCAGGCTGCAAGAGGCCGCCCACTCGGGCGAAATTGCCCCAGGGCGGCTGAGACTTTTCCAGACTCTGCGTCAATTACAGCACAAAGCCGCACAACGCCTATAAACAGGGTGTCATCCGACTCAAGGAGTGCACGATGAAACCTGCTCTCTCTCTGTTCATTTTGTTGTGGTTCGGTATCCAGCCCGCCCTGGCGACGGGCAAGTGGGTGGCCACCCCCTATGCGCCGGCCAAAGTCATGTTTGAGTTTTATCTGGATCATCCGCAGAAAATTGACAGCGCCCTGTTTTGGGTGCGTTCACTCATGAACCCTCTGTCCGCGGCACCCTACAATTATTCGCCCGAAGACCAGAAAATTGTCATCGTGATACACGGCACCGAAATCGTGACTGTCGCCAAAAAGAACGAGGCAAAATATCAGGAGGCAGTCGACCGCATGCGTTATTACGCTGACCTGGGAGTGACCTTCAAAGTATGCGGATCAGCAGCTGAGGATTATGGTTACGCGCTACACGACTTTCAGGATTTCATCGAAGTCGTGCCCAATGCCATTACCGAACTGGCGCACTGGCAGCAGCAAGGCTACGCGTTGATTGTGCCTCAGGTGATGGACAAAAAAGTCAGCATTGAAGCCATACGCTGAGCGCGGGGCGCGCTTTATTCAGGCCAGTGCTTGATGTAGCGCTTTAACAGGCTGTTCTCGAAATTGGCTTCCTTGAGGCTGGCGCGCGCCACATCATGGAAGGAGATGATGCCGTACAACTTGTCACCGTCCAGAATCGGCAGGTGGCCAATGCGTGACTTGGTCATCACATCACGTGCATAGTCGACCGAGTCATCGGCACTGGCGACCACCGGCTCGGTTTCCATGATGGTGCTCACTTCGGCATCTTTCAGGTCGCAGCCCTTCTTGCCCAGACCTTTCACCACATCGCGCTCAGTCAACAAGCCCACCATTTCCCCATTTTGCAGCACGACCAGCGAGCCAACGCCCAGCCTCAGCAGCTTATCAACGGCACTGGTGACGGAATCGGTCGGTGCAATGCTATGGATATCTGCACTCTTGAGGGTGAGGATTTCACGAATCTGCATGGTGTTCTCCGGGTTCGGCTTATTGTCTTGCTAATGATGCCCAATGAGCAAGGATTAAATGATGGCGATGGGATGGGAGACTAGGGTCTGAGCAACGCCGCTTCGACCTGCTCCCGCTTTGCAGCATCAGTCAACACCTCGATCAGTGTCAGTGCAAAATCCATTGCTGTTCCGGGTCCACGTGAGGTCAATACCGTGCCATCCTGGACCACAGCGGCCGAACTGAGGACCACTCCGGGATACGCGTCCAGAAAGCCAGAGTAACTCGTCGCCTGCTTGCCTTCAAGCAAACCGGCTTCGGCCAGCACCATAGGCGCGGCGCAAATCGCGGCGGTGTATTTTCCCGCTGCTGCCATTTTCTGCAGCAGCGTAATAATCCGGGGATCGTTTTTCAGGTGGGCGGCGCCCGGCATGCCACCCGGCAGCGCCACCATGTCGTAATCACTATTCAAGGCTTCGTCGAGTGTGACATCCGGTATGAACCTCACCCCTCGGCTGGCTGTCACCACACCCGGCTGGAGCCCCGCCACCACTACATCGATCCCGGCGCGACGCAACAAATCGATCAGGGTCACCGCTTCGATTTCCTCGCATCCGTTTGCTAAAGGAATCAGAACCTTGGCCATGGTTGTCTCCTTGCCGTTGATCAATCAGTCACGGAAATTCTGATACTGCAGTGGAAAATCGGTGATGCTCTTACGCACCAACGCTATGGTGTCTTGCAGCAGATCGCGTTTGGCGCCGGATACCCGCACCGTATCGCCCTGTATGCTGGCCTGCACCTTGATCTTGCTGTCCTTGATGATCTTGACGATTTTTTTTGCCAGTTCAATTTCCACGCCGGTCTTGACCGTCACGTTGCGCTTGACTTTGTTGCCCGAGACTTTTTCAACCGGCCCGATATCCAGACACTTCACATCAACGCTGCGTTTGGCGAGCTTCTGGGCCAGAATGTCATGGACCTGATCAAGCTGGAATTCGGTGTCGGCGTGAACCGTCAGCACATACTCGGCCTGTTCGACGCGTGCGTCCGATCCCTTGAAATCGAAACGGGTGGCTACTTCCTTGTTGACCTGATCGATTGCATTGCGAACTTCCTGCTTGTCGACCTCGGATACGATATCAAAACTCGGCACGGGCTTACTCCTCTAAATCGATGGCGAATGATTGTATCGGCAAGCCGGTCTCATCGTGGAACTCGGCTGCGGCAGCCACGCCCAAGCGCGCCACGGCGACAGCATCAAGTGAGGGTGCCCGGTAGGCCGCGTACATCGCCCCCAGCGCATACGGACTGCCGCTGCCATAAGCATAAAAACGTGAGAACTCCTGCACCGTGCGGTGTGCCGCCACGCCAAAAATGCCATGTACGTTGGCGATCAGCACATCCATGCGGGTGGATTCGAGGTCTTCTTCCTTGTCTTCGCCGGTTTGCAGAAAATATTGATCTTTCAGCACCGGATGCATTTGATTCCAGACACGGAAAATCTCATCGGTTGAGCTGAAATCCGGTGGCGATTCCAGATTCGAAAAATAGTCGGACAAAATCAGCTTGAATGTGGCTGATCCCGTGATCGCAACATAGCTGTCACCCACGCGTATGATTTTTTCGTGGTTGGCCACGTAAGTAGCCGATTCCTTGCCGCAGCCCCATTTCGTCAGCGTATCCGCTGCGATGGCAATGCGTCCGTCCTTCTTGACGACCGTGACGGTAGTCATCGCTTACCCGAAATGGCAGATGTAGTGATACGGCTCACTGCCCACTTCGATGTCAAAGCTGGAGTTGGCCGGCACGTTGAACGATTCGCCTGCCTGGTAGGTTGTCCACTCGGTCTCACCCGCCAGTTTGACCCGGCACGAACCGGATACCGATTCCATGATTTCAGGCGCACCCGTGTTGAATGTCAGGGTGGAAGGCAGGATCACGCCCAGGGATTTTTTCACGCCGTCGGCGAGCGTGATGCTGTGCGACACGCACTTGCCGTCGAAATACACGTTGGCTTTGGAGACAACCGACACATTGTTGAACTGACTCATGCTGATCTTCTATCTCTGAACAATATTTAACGGGCGTTACGCTTGGCGGCGATTCGCAAGCGCAGCGCGTTGAGCTTGATGAAACCGTTGGCGTCAATCTGATCGTATGCGCCTGCGTCATCTTCGAATGTGGCCACAGTGGGGTCAAACAGGGAATCAGTCTTCGAGTTGCGGCCGACCACCATGACGTTGCCCTTGTAGAGCTTGAGTCGCACCGTGCCATTAACGTGCTGCTGGGTGTTGTCGATCAAAGCCTGCAGCGCCAGACGCTCCGGGCTCCACCAGTAGCCGTTGTAAATCATGGTCGCGTAACGCGGCATCAATTCGTCTTTCAGGTGCGCAGCTTCGCGATCCAGCGTGATCGACTCAATGGCGCGGTGGGCCTTGAGCATGATGGTGCCACCCGGAGTTTCATAGCAACCGCGTGCCTTCATGCCCACGTAACGGTTCTCCACCAGGTCGAGGCGACCAATGCCGTGCTTGCTGCCGAGCTCATTCAGCTTGGCCAGCACTTCGTGCGCACGCAGGGTTTCACCATTGATCGCAACGATGTCGCCGTGCGCATAATCCAGTGTCAGATACTCGGCGGCATCGGGTGCGTTTTCCGGCGATACCGTCCAGCGCCACATGTCTTCTTCAGCCTCGGCATCGGGATCTTCCAGATGCCGGCCTTCGAAGGAAATATGCAGCAGATTGGCGTCCATGCTGTAGGGCGAGCCGCCTTGACGGTGCTTCATGTCAATCGGGATGCCATGCGTTTCGGCATAGCTCAGCAGCTTTTCGCGTGAGAGCAGATCCCATTCACGCCAGGGGGCAATCACCTTGATGCCGGGCTTCAATGCATAGGCGCCAAGCTCAAAACGCACCTGATCATTGCCCTTGCCAGTGGCGCCGTGGCAAATCGCGTCGGCACCCGTTTCGTTGACGATATCGATCAGACGCTTGGCAATCAGCGGCCGTGCAATCGACGTACCCAGCAGGTATTCGCCTTCGTAAATGGTGTTGGCGCGGAACATCGGAAACACGAAATCACGCACGAATTCTTCGCGCAGGTCATCGATATAAATATGCTCTGGCTTGATCCCGAATTTCAATGCTTTGGCACGCGCGGGCTCCAGTTCTTCACCCTGCCCGAGATCGGCCGTAAAGGTCACGACTTCGCATTGGTAGGTGTCTTGCAGCCATTTGAGAATGACCGAAGTATCGAGACCACCGGAATAGGCCAATACTACTTTTTTAATATCGCTCATAAGTTTGCTCAGTGAGTCGTTCCAGATGCATTGGTGTCGATGACTTCGACCTGCCCGGGGAAGCCACCAATTTTCAGGATATCGAGGTTGGTGGCCAGGCTGGCCTTTTCGATTTCGATGCCCACGACGCGACCATCCGCTGACATGTTGAGCACGATACCCGCGTGCGCTTCCCACGTATGCGCCGGGTTTTCAGGGCTGATTTCAACATAGAGCGAATCCATGTCCTTGAAGTAAGCAATATTCATATTCAGCTTTCCACTTTTCCGAGTAGCAAAAACTCCATGAGCGCTTTTTGCACATGCAGGCGGTTCTCGGCTTCATCCCACACGACTGACTGTGGGCCATCGATGACTTCAGCAGTGACTTCCTCGCCACGGTGCGCCGGCAGGCAATGCATGAAGACGGCATCAGGCTTGGCCACTGCCATCATTTCGGCGTCGACCTGCCAGTCGGCGAAATCTTTCATACGCTCCTCGTTTTCGGCTTCCCAACCCATGCTGGTCCATACGTCGGTCGTCACCAGATCGGCGCCGCGGCAGGCATCCATCGGGTCAATAAAGCTCTCGAAGTGACCGGTGCCATACAAGCCCGCACGTTCCGGTTCGACTTCATAACCGGGCGGAGTCGACACATGCACGTTGAAATCAAGTACCTCGGCCGCTTGCAGCCAGGTGTTGCACATGTTGTTGGAATCACCGATCCACGACACCGTCTTGCCCTGGATCGAACCGTGATGCTCGATGAAGGTGAAGATATCAGCCAGAATCTGGCACGGATGGTATTCATTCGTCAGCCCGTTGATCACCGGCACCCGCGAGTGCGCAGCAAAGCGCTCGATGATGTCCTGCTCAAATGTACGGATCATCACAATATCAACCATCCGCGAGATCACCTCGCCCGCGTCTTCCACTGGCTCGCCACGACCCAGTTGGGTATCGCGCGTGTTCAGATAAATCGCCGAGCCTCCCAATTGGTGCATGCCAGCCTCGAAACTCAGCCGGGTGCGGGTTGAGCTTTTCTCGAAAATCATCGCCAGCGTGCGATCGGTCAGCGGGTGATACGGCTGGTACCGCTTGAAGCGCGTTTTGATGACGCGCGTACGCTCGAACAGGTAATGCAGTTCGTCGCGCGACAGGTCTTTAAACTGCAGAAAGTGTCTCAACATCACGCCGCCTGCTGCAAATAATTTGTAACCATACCGGACACCGCAGCAACCAGCACATTGACCTCAGCTTCTCCGTAAATCAGCGGGGGCACCAGGCGAATCACTTTATCGGCGGTAACATTGATCAACACACCGGCATCTCGCGCCACAGCGACTAGCTCACCACATGGGCGATCAAGTTCAATGCCGATCATCAAGCCTTGGCCACGAATCTCGACCACACCTTGCACACTGGCCAGCGCTTGCCGCAAGCCTTCACGAATCGCCTCACCACGCACACGGGCGTTCTCGAGCAGATTCTCTTCCTCGATCACATCCAGCGTAGCCAATGCCGTTGCACAAACCAGCGGGCTGCCCCCGAAAGTTGAACCATGACTACCGGGCTTGAAGACATCAGCGGCTTCTCCACGCGCAAGACACGCGCCAATCGGCACCCCTGAGCCCAGCCCCTTGGCCAGTGCCATCACGTCCGGCACCACGCCCGAATGCTGAAAACCAAACCAGGTGCCGGTACGACCAATACCGGTCTGCACTTCATCCAGCATCAGCAGCCAGCCGTGGAGATCGCAAATCTGGCGCAACTCCACCAGAAAATCCGCCGCCAGCATATTAATACCGCCTTCACCCTGCACCACCTCGACCAGCACCGCCACCACACTCTTGTTATGCTCGGCTACCTGGCGTATGGCTTCGATATCATTGAACGGCACCCGCGCGAATCCTGATAGCAAAGGCTCGAACCCTGCCTGAATCTTGCGGCTGCCTGAGGCCGTCAGCGTACCCATGGTGCGACCGTGAAACGCTTTTTCCATCACGATAATGGTCGGCACTTCGATACCCTTGCCGTGGCCATACATGCGCGCCAGCTTGATGGCGGCTTCATTGGCTTCACAACCCGAGTTGCAGAAAAAGGCCTTATCCATGCCCGACAACGCGCACAGGCGGTCGGCCAGTTCTTCCTGCTTGGGAATGCGATACAGGTTAGAAGAATGAATCAGAGTCGCGGCCTGCTCGCTGATGGCTTTCACCAGTTTGGGATGCGCATGACCCAGGCCATTCACCGCCACACCCGCGACCGCGTCGAGATAGCGCTTGCCGGATTCGTCCCACAGGTAAGCGCCTTCACCGCGCACGAACGCAACAGGCTGACGTGCATAAGTATTCATTAAATGTGTTGTCATGGCAGTCCTCAACCAGGCTGTCCTGAAATAGCTGCCGCATTCTATGTGAAGCAGCAAAATAGAAAACGGCGGCCTAAGCCGCCGTGCTTGTCATGCAGCGCCTTGATTATAGGCCGAAAAGTGCTCGATGAGACATCCCGCCTGCCATGAAGAACAGCAAGGGAATGGACAACATCGTGTTGGTACGCGATGCCAGGAAGGCCACACGACGCGCCGTGTTCTTCTCTTCGTCGCTGGCCTGAACCATGCCCAGAATCTTCTTCTGATTCGGCCAGATCAACACCCACACGTTGAACAGCATGATCGTACCCAGCCAGGCGCCAATGCCGATGGGGCCCATGCCATTACGCAGCAAGAAGGCATCAACGAAAAGCGGGCCTAACAGCGCAGCGCCCGTTATCCAGGTCAATACGGCCGCCCAGCGGAAGAACAACAAGGCGCGTGGCGCGACGTGTTTGGTGATGCCCCCGGCCGTGCCATCAGCGGCCGCATTTTTCAACGCCGCCACCTGAATGAAATTGAAGTAATACAGCAGGCCTATCCACATGACACCCGCCATGAAATGGAACCAACGGGACAGTGCGGCGACGAAATCGATATTTTCCATTGCTTACCCTCCCTTAACCCAAAAAGTTTTTAGAAAAGACATACAGTACGACGGTGAGGACAACGCCAGCAATGACGGTACCCCACAGTGAATCCAACGGGTTTTTCATGGTTCTCTCCTCCATTTAGAATTATCTGACAAATGCTTGACCGTTTTAGTATTTGGTCGGGTAAAGCTGTGCCAGTATCAACAAAACGACCGGCCCATGCAAGCACCCGCTCCAACGCCCGGAATACGTACGTGCTAAAATCCGCCATCCCTTATTAAGCCGCCTACCCGCACATGGTTGACGCCTCCGACAACGGCTCCTTTATTATTCGTGGCATCACTCGCCAAGGTGCACGTTTCCGCCCCAGTGACTGGGCCGACCGGCTAGCGGGCGCTTTTGCAAAAATCGACCCCAACAATCGGACCCGCTATTCCCCCTACGTCCAGCCCAGAACACTGGATGGCATCAGTTACATCATTGTGGACAGAAAGCTGAAGGACACGGACCCCAACGCCTACCGCTTCCTGCAAGTTTTTGCGAACAGTAATGAATTACTGACCGAGAACGTAGATTAATCAAAGAGCCTATGTAAAACAGGGCGCGAGTAGCGCTGACAATAAAAAACGCCGCTAAAAGCGGCGTTTTTTATTGTCAGCAATTATTAGGGCAGCAGAATAACCTGCTGCGATCAACTGCGCTCAGGCCATGCCCTTAACAGCTGAAGACAAGCGGCTCTTATGGCGTGCTGCCTTATTCTTGTGAATCACTTTCTTGTCGGCAATGATATCGATCACGCCCATGGAAGTCTGGAAAACCTGTTGCGCAGCAGCCTTGTCGCCTGCTTCAATGGCTTTACGGACTTTTTTGATCGCGGTACGTAATTCCGAGCGCTGGCTGGCGTTGCTATCGCGCTGAGCGCTGGCTTGACGTGCGCGCTTGCGCGCCTGGGCGGAGTTCGCCATATGTATTGCTCCTGTAAGCCTCCCACCAAGTGCGAGGCAATCAATTTAATCTGGGCACCCCAAGACACGAGGCAAATCCACCAAAGCCCGCGATTGTACGGGACATCCCTACAAAAAATCAAGCCCTGCAGAGAAGCCCGGGCAGCCCACAGTTGCGGCGCGCCCATGTGGGCCTCACAATGCGCGCAAAACACATGCCGCCATGAATCTTCTCAAAGCCCTCGCTGCAGTCAGCAGCATGACCTTCCTCTCCCGCATCCTCGGATTCGTGCGCGACGCCTTGATCGCCCGCGTATTTGGTGCAGGATTGTTCAGCGATGCATTCTTCGTGGCCTTCAAAATCCCCAACCTGTTACGGCGGCTATTTGCGGAAGGTGCGTTTTCACAAGCCTTTGTGCCAATTCTGGCCGAGTACAAAAACCGCAAAGGGCATGACGCCACCCAGATACTGGTCAATCAGGTCGGAACGGCATTAACACTGGTTCTGGTACTTGTGTCCTTGCTTGGCATGATTGGTGCGCCCTGGGTCGCTTACATCAGCGCCCCAGGATTTCAGGCCGAGCCCGAGAAGTTTGCCCTGACGGTCACGCTCTTGCGCATCATTTTCCCCTACATCATCTTTATTTCACTAACCGCATTGGCAGCGGGCATCCTCAATACCTATAGCAAGTTCTCGGTGCCTGCCTTTTCGCCTACGCTGCTGAACGTTGCGATGATCGCAGCCACCCTGTGGCTGGCGCCTTATTTCGACCCCCCCATTCTGGCTTTGGGATGGGGGGTTGCACTAGGGGGCGTTCTGCAGCTTGCCTGGATGCTGCCGTATCTACTCAAGATCAATATGCTACCCCGCCCGACGCGGCACTTTAATGATCCCGGCGTCCGCCGCATTTTAAAGCTCATGGCACCCGCCACGCTGGGGGTGTCCGTGGCACAGATCAGCCTGCTGATCAATACCGTGTTCGCGTCGTTTCTGGTGACGGGCAGCGTGTCCTGGCTGTATTACGCCGACCGCCTGATGGAATTTCCCGCCGGCATGCTGGGCGTGGCACTGGGCACCATCCTGCTGCCCAGCCTGGCCAAGCATTATGCCGACGACTCTCCCGACGAATATTCAAAGCTGCTCGATTGGGGCCTGCGACTGACGCTGATGTTGGCATTGCCGGCCTCGACCGCACTGGCTGTGCTGTCGGCCCCACTCATCACCACGCTGTTTCATTACGGTGCATTCAATGCGCATGACGTGTCCATGACCCAGCAAGCCCTGGTGGCCTACAGTCTGGGCTTGTTGGGACTCATACTGGTCAAAGTGCTGGCGCCCGGTTTTTACGCGCGCCAAAATATCCGTACCCCGGTCAAGGTGGCCATATTCACTTTGGTTGCCACACAACTGATGAACCTCGCATTCATCGGCCCGTTCGGCCATGCCGGCCTCGCGCTGTCCATCGGACTGGGTGCCTGCATCAATGCCCTGTTGTTACTGCATCTATTGAAAAAACAGCAGGTGTACCAACCCCAGCCCGGCTGGATGGGCTTCTTGATTCGGGTAAGCCTGGCAGCCATTTTGATGTCGGCCATGTTGTATTACGCCATGGGCGAAGCACAATGGTGGCTGGACGCGCATTTCATGCAACGGATCGCGCGCTTGTCCCTGCTGGTTGGAGGCGGTATCGCCCTGTACTTTGCAGCGCTGGGACTGATGGGCTTCCGGCCACGGCAGTTCACCCGCAGCGCCGCGGAATAAGCCGCTGAATCAGCTAGAATAATGCCTTTTCAGCGCCCGCAAGACGCTGCGGTTCGGTAGGCAATGCGTATCACCCACGGTTTTCGATCACTCGGCACCCCTCACGCGGTCACCATAGGCAACTTCGACGGGCTGCATCTCGGCCATCAGGCCATGCTTGCCAGCTTGCAGGCGGTTGCCCGCGAACGCGGCTTGCCGACCTGCGTGTTGAGTTTCGAGCCGCAGCCACGCGAATTCTTTGCCCCCGACCAAGCGCCCGCGCGGCTATCCAGCTTGCGTGAAAAAGCCGAAACCCTGCGTCAGCTCGGGATTGATCGCTTGCACATCTTTCATTTTGATCGTGCCTTTTCTTCGCTAACCGCCGATGCATTTGTTGAAATAGTCCTCGGACAGACCCTGCAGGCGCGCTACGTGCTAGTAGGCGACGACTTCCGGTATGGCGCCAGGCGTGCGGGCGATTTCGCATCACTCCAAGCTTCAGGCCGACCGCTCGGCATCGACGTCGAATCCCTGCCCACGGTGAGCGTGGCCGGCGAGCGGTCTTCATCCACCGCCGTGCGCACCGCATTGGCCGCTGGCAATCTCGATCACGCGACCCGCCTGCTGGGGCGGCCGTACAGCATCTCGGGGCGCGTGGTACACGGCGATAAACTCGGGCGTAACATCGGTTTCCCCACTGCGAACATCCAGTTCAAGCACAATCGCCCCCCGTTGATGGGCATTTTTGCGGTGGAACTGTGTGGACTCAACGGCGCGCCATTGCCGGGTGTGGCCAGCCTCGGCAAGCGGCCCACAGTCAAAAGACCGGAGGCCGTGCCTGTGCTCGAAGTGCATCTGTTTGATTTTGACGCGGATATCTACGGTCGCCGGGTACGCGTCGATTTCCTGCACAAGCTCCGCGACGAAGAAAAATATCCCGACCTCGACAGCCTTGTCGCGCAAATCCGGCGCGATGTGGACAACGCAAAACACTATTTAAAGCACCGTCATGCCTGACTATAAAAGCACGCTTAATCTTCCCGACACACCCTTCCCCATGCGCGGCGATCTCGCCAAGCGCGAACCGGGTTGGGTCAAAAGCTGGCAGGAGCAAAAACGCTACGAAGCGATACGCAAGGCTGCGGCCGGTCGACCCAAGTTCATCCTGCACGACGGCCCGCCCTACGCCAATGGCGACATCCACATCGGCCATGCGGTCAACAAAATCCTCAAGGACATCATCGTCAAGACGAAGACGCTGAGCGGATTCGACGCACCCTACGTACCGGGTTGGGACTGCCACGGCCTGCCGATCGAACTGCAGGTCGAAAAAACCCACGGCAAGGCCATTGAGCCCGCGAAATTTCGCGCGTTGTGCCGTGAATACGCCACCGTGCAAATCGAACGGCAGAAGGCCGACTTCATTCGTCTCGGCGTGTTGGGCGACTGGGATCATCCCTACCGCACCATGGATTTCCAGTTCGAGGCCGACATTATTCGTGCATTGGGCCAGATCAACGAACACGGCTATCTGTACCAGGGTCGCAAGCCGGTGAACTGGTGTCTGGACTGCCAGTCCGCCTTGGCCGAAGCGGAAGTGGAATATGAAGACAAAGTCTCGATTTCGATTGATGTCGGCTTCGAGGTGGATGACCGAAATGCGTTGAGCCAAGCATTCAAGGTAACGCTACCCGACGATGCAAAAGTATACGCGGTGATCTGGACCACCACGCCGTGGACGTTACCTGCTAACCAGGCAGTGAGCGTGCATCCCGAGCAAACGTACGATTTGCTCAAGACGACGCGGGGTTATTTGATTCTGGCCCACGAGCTCGCCGCGAGTTCGGCGGCTCGTTTCGACTTGGCGACAGAGTGGGTGGCAAGTTGCACCGGCGCAGATTTGGAAAACGTGATCCTGCGCCACCCGTTTTATGATCGCACCGTACCCATCATCAATGGCAACCACGTCACGCTGGAAGCGGGTACGGGCCTGGTGCACACGGCACCGGCGCATGGTGTGGACGACTACGTGATCGGACAGCGATATGCACTGCCGAGCGAAAATCCGGTAGGCGATGACGGGAAATTTATTTCCAGCACGCCGGCCGTGGGCGGCACGGCATTGGCCGGCGTATTCGTCTGGAAAGCCAACGAAATCGTGTTGCACGCACTGGAAGCGAGTGGCCATTTGTTGCATCAGGAAAAACTCACGCACAGTTACCCGCATTGCTGGCGTCACAAGACGCCCATCATTTTTCGCTCTACGCCGCAGTGGTTCATCGGTTTGGAGCGCGGCAAAAAAGAGACCCTGCGGGCCCTGGCGAACGCGGCGGTCGATCAGACGCAGTTCTTCCCGACCTGGGGACGCGCGCGGCTGGAGGCGATGATCAGGAACCGCCCTGACTGGTGCGTCTCGCGCCAGCGCAACTGGGGGGTGCCGATGCCCTTCTTCACCCACAAGGAAACCGGCGAACTGCACCCAAGGAGCGCCGAGTTACTGGAAGACGTGGCGCAACGCGTCGAGCAGGCCGGTATCGAGGCCTGGTTCGCGCTCGACCCGGCCGAACTGCTTGGGGAGGATGCCGCGCATTACAACAAGACCGGCCACACACTCGACGTCTGGTTCGATTCCGGTGTTACCCATGCCTGCGTACTGAAGCGTCGTCCCGAATTGGCTCACCCCGCCGACCTCTATCTCGAAGGCTCGGACCAGCATCGCGGCTGGTTCCAGTCATCGCTGCTGACCGGTTGTGCCACGGACGGCCGCGCGCCGTACAAGGCCTTGCTCACCCACGGTTTCGTCGTCGACGGCAAAGGCCGCAAGATGAGCAAGTCGAAAGGCAACGTCATCGCCCCGCAAAAGGTGATGGACCAGTACGGCGCCGACATCCTGCGCTTGTGGGTGGCGACCACCGACTACTCTGGCGAACTGACGATCTCCGACGAAATCCTCAAGCGCGTGGTCGAAGGTTATCGCCGCATACGCAACACGCTGAAATTTCTGCTCGCCAACCTGTCCGATTTTGATCCCCAGGCCCACGCACAACCAGTGGAAAACTGGCTGGAGATCGACCGCTACGCACTGGCAATGACCCGCCAGTTGCAAGGCGAACTGCAAGCGCACTACGACGCCTACGAATTCCACTTCATCGTGCAAAAGCTGCAAGCCTTTTGCTCGGAAGATCTCGGCGGCTTCTATCTCGATATCCTGAAAGACCGCCTCTACACCAGCAGTGTGAACAGCCCGGAACGCCGCGCCGCACAAAATGTGCTGCATCACCTGACGCATGCGCTGGTGCGCTGGATGGCGCCCATCCTGTCGTTTACCGGCGAAGAAGTCTGGGCGCAGCTCGACGGCGATGAATCGGTGTTCCTGCACACCTGGTATGCGCTGCCCGAACAGGCCAACGAGACCAGTCTGCTCGACCGCTGGACCCGTATCCGCGAAGTTCGCGCCAACGTACAAAAAGAGCTGGAGATCTCCCGTGCGGCAGGCCACATCGGCTCGTCGCTGCAGGCCGAAGTTACACTCCATGCCAGCCCCGAAACCACCGCATTGCTGGCCCCCCTGGGCGACGACCTGCGTTTTGTATTGATCACCTCGCAGGCACACGTAGTCGCCAGCGAGACTGACCGCGTGGAGGTCACCCCCAGCGCAGCCAAAAAATGCGAGCGCTGCTGGCATTACCGCGAAGATGTCGACACCCATGCCGACCACCCGGGTGTGTGCGGGCGTTGTGTCAGCAACCTGGCAGGCAACGGCGAGGCGCGTACCCATGCTTAAGTATTTCAATCCCGGCATGCGCCCCTGGCTCGGCCTGGCTCTGGCCGTGATCGTGCTCGACCACCTCACCAAGTGGTGGGTCTCTTCGTCACTGGACTACCAGGAAGCCATTCCCGTGCTGCCCTTCTTTTCGCTGGTGCTGGTGCACAACACCGGCGCGGCGTTCAGTTTTTTGGCCGATGCCGGTGGCTGGCAGCGCTGGTTTTTCATTGTGATTGGCGTGATCGCCACGGTCATCATCGTGCGCCTGTTAAACCGACATGCTCACGAAACGCGGCTGGCTTTTGCGCTGGCCCTGGTATTAGGCGGGGCGCTCGGCAATGTGATCGACCGCGTCGTGCTGGGGTATGTGGTCGACTTCCTGTATTTCCACTATCAAGGCTTTTCCTGGCCCGCGTTCAATGTCGCGGACTCCGCCATCTCGGTCGGTGCCGTCCTGCTTATCTGGGATAGCCTGTTCGGCAAACACCTCTCACCAGATCAGGCATCATGACAACGCGCGTAGTCCAACCGGGCGACACCCTCGAAATCCGCTACGCGCTGCGCCCGCGTGGAGGCGATGACATCATCTCCAATTTCGACGACGCCGAACCCGATACGTTTACCCTCGGCGATGGCACCTTATCGCCTATGCTGGAAGAATGGCTGGTTGATCTGGTGCCCGGCGAACGCCATGTTTTTCTGCTCGATTCATGGCAAGCCTTTGGCGCAAGCCAGCCCGAATTGATTCAAACCATGCCCAAGTCCGACCTGCCGGCAGACATGGCACTTGAACTGGATCAATTGTTCGAATTTACATTGCCGAATGGGGAAACCCTGGCAGGCCGTGTGATCGAAATACACGAAGCGGCCATCCAGGTCGATTTCAATCACCCGCTGGCTGATTTATCGATTGAGTTTGAAGTCGAAATCATTCGCATACTCTGACGTTATGATGAACACCATGAAGCCCACCATTTTGCTTGCCAACCCGCGCGGATTTTGCGCAGGAGTCGATCGTGCCATTGCCATCGTTGAACGTGCGCTGGCAAAGTTCGGTGCGCCCATCTATGTGCGCCACGAAGTCGTCCACAACACCTTCGTCGTCAACGGCCTCAAGTCGAAAGGCGCGATCTTCGTCGACGAGCTCGCCGACGTGCCGTCAGGGTCCACCGTCATCTTCAGTGCACATGGCGTATCCCAAGCGGTACGAGCCGAAGCTGAACAACGCGGCCTCAACGTATTTGACGCCACCTGCCCACTGGTCACCAAGGTTCATGTCGAAGTCAGCAAGATGCGTAGCAAAGACCAGGAAATCATCATGATCGGCCACAAAGGCCATCCTGAAGTCGAAGGCACTCTGGGGCAATCCAATCACGGCATGTACCTGGTCGAGACACCGGAAGACGTTGCCACCTTGCAGGTGAACAACCCCGATCAACTCGCCTATGTCACCCAAACCACATTGTCCGTAGACGATGCCGCACGTGTGGTTGCAGCATTACGTGCACGGTTTCCCACCATATCCGGACCGAAGAAAGACGACATCTGCTATGCCACGCAAAATCGGCAAGACGCTGTCAAGGCGCTGGCGCCGCAATGCGATGTGGTGATCGTGGTGGGCTCGCCGACCAGTTCGAACTCGAATCGGTTGAGGGAGGTGGCTGAGAATCTGGGAGTGCCGGCTTATATGGTGGATAACGCCAGCGAAATTCAATCGGCTTGGATTGAAGGCAAGCAGCGCATCGGGCTAACGGCTGGTGCATCCGCCCCAGATGTCTTGGTACAAGAAGTGATTGCACGCCTGGAGCGCCATGGCATTCGCGCCATAGAGAACCTGACAGGTGTCCTCGAAAATGTAGGCTTCCCCCTACCAAAGGGGCTATAGCCTCAATGTATGCACTTTAACAAAAGCAGCGTGCTCACTTCCCCCAGCAATCGGCCACATTACCCCCCGAGCCGCGCACACCTGTATTCGTGAAAGTATAGGTACCACAAGCATCTCCAGTCATGACGCCTGCCGGGGCTGCTTGTAACTGGTATGTTTGCGCAGCCTGCGCAGCAAATCCAATGTTGTACTTGACTGAAGCTGGGGCTGTGCACACCCCGGCCACCAAGGTGCTCTGGGGTGATGTTGTTAGCGAGCAGGGTAGCGATAACGCTACCCCCGCACTGTCCTGGTCATAACGATTCGCCATTGTGTAACTCCGCTCCATAAATTGAGCAGCCTCCAGCATCAACGACCGTGCTTCAGCCCGATTAGATCGCTGCACGTACTGCGTGTAATTCGGATACGCAATCGCCGCCAGTATCCCGATTATCGCTACCGTGATCATCAACTCGATGAGTGTGAAACCACGCTGCCTGGTTATAGCGCCCTTATTCATAATGACCTTTCGTCTCAATCAATCAAGGTGCAAAAATCTGTCGCCATGAAGTACGTGGCTTACCTGTGGTCCCTTTTTCTTTCACCACGACGATGCCACCGGCAGTACCACTGCCTACCTTGTATTCAACTTCGCCAGCACTAATGACTGTAGGTGACTTCATTAAACCTTCGCTACCCAGTTTCTTTGAACTAACCGGGTTCGACGTGCCAGACAAGCCGTAATTTGCATAGTCGAAGGCATCGAACGTGCCGTCATTGTTGTAATCAAACACGCTGTAGGCCAAGCGAGCACCTGTTAACGCATCGATCTCAGTAATCCAACTGTAGCCACCTTGCTCGCACGGCTCCGCAGACGGCACGATTGAGGTCAGAATTACACGTCCGAAGCGCAATATGGGTGAGCTGACAATTCTTTCACCTAGCGCTGAGGGCGTATTGGGTGACAGCAAATCCAGATACCAGCCACGCTTGGCACTGCCGCCCGAGTAGGCTACGGCATTGTCACTCACCACCCTGACCTGACTGGTATCAGTTGAGGTCCGGTTGCCTTCGTATACAAAAGTTTGAGATTGCAAAGCACTGCGGCCCGTCGTGATTTTGGTTCCCGAATCCAGGATGCCATAGGCCGTTTGGGTGGCTTTATCTCCAATATCGGTATTGCCCAAATAACGGCCCGTCCCAAAATAAATCATATAGCCACTCGATCCACTGGGCGGGCCCCCGATCTCGACCGGTCCTGTTATCGGTTGAGTTATCACTGGAGCGGTGCCAACTGTTGCACTAAACAACGGGTTGGGCGTAGCACCTGACTTGTATGCACTCCCCCATGTGCCGGCATTGCTGGCCGACACATCAAACTTCCAAAGATTGCCTTTCAGGTCGCCTGCGTAAATGGTGTCGATAATGCGATCCCCATCTTCATCCAGCAAAGCTGGCTCGGACAGGCCGTTATCCGTAGCCACACCGGTTTTGATTTTACGGACCGGGAGACCGAGCGAGCGATCCAGCGGCACTAGAAAGAGTACGGCCTCACCTGATGTGCTGTTGTAACCATTACCAAATATGGCATACCAGTTACCATCATTCAGCCGGCCAATCTGCGCACGTCCCATGATGAACCCGAGATCTGTCGTATCCGTAAACTCCCACATCACCTTGGTAGAGTCAAAGCTATCCGGGTCGGTAATATCCAGGGCAAATACTGCTTTACCCCCAGCGCCCAGCGTACCCAGCAGCACGGTTTTCCAGGCACTGTTCAGATATGCATCACCTGAGTTCGGCGAGCCATCAACATAAAAAAGGTGTGGATAATTGGGATCCGCCAACTGTTTCAGATTGGGAATCACTGCATTAGGGAGATAAGCGAACAGCTCCTGTCCGCCACCAGCTGCAACCGTGCTCGCCGCATTAAAGCCATGCAACATCCCGCCGTTTGATCCCACATACAGCATTTTCTTGCGGGTGGTCTTGGTTACCCCTGTGGTACCCGTACGATAGGTGGTATAGGCGGCTTTTTCGGTAGCCGATAGCCCGCTACCTGGTTGGTCGTAACCATAGCTCTCTGTCGCCGTATAGTGCGGGTCTGAGTTAACAATATCGCCCAGCAAGGTCGAACGCGTGCGGTAAATTCCGTTCAGATTCGACTCTTCTTTCGTCTGTACGCCGCGCACATAATCTAGAATATCCGACGTACCCGCACTGGCCAGATACGCCGTGTTATCGATTGCACTTTTCTGAGTGTTGGTGAGTGCGCTCCAGCTAAAGTCCCGCCCACCGTTGGCCGCCACGTTCCACGCTTGGCCATTCCAGGTCACGATATTGCGGCTGGCCGCTGCAGGAATCAACGATCCCGCCTCCCAGACCGCGGCTCCGGGCACGCCCCCCGCCCCCAGCGGAATAGCCCTTAGCTCGCCAGTCCAGGCTGGGCTATTGAAAATAGCCTGATAAATATGGGTATCCGTATCCAGACGCGTTGAATTACTGGCAATGGCTGAGGCTGACGCATCAGCTTTAGCCGCTTTTTCGAAAACTTTTCCAAGCGCGCTAAATAACCCCGCCGGATTGGTGACCTTGAAGAAGTTATCAGGAATGCCATCGGCAGTAGCCACGCCGGTGGCATTATTTTCTGTATCCCAATCCGAGCGCGCATATTTGGCCGCATACCAAAGTGGGCTTTCCAGTAATTTTGCAGTCGATGTACCCGCACTGAATGTACGTGAAGTGGGGGGAGTGACCGATGCAGGCGCGGGCAAGCTCGTAAAGTTAGCGCCACCGGGCCGCAAAATATCGAGGTAGGTCCCGTCCGCAGCAAAGGTTCCCGTTACGGTATAACCAAAACGAAGCGCGTGCCCCGCAGCCGCACGAGTGGCCTGCGCCGTAATTTTGATTGAACCCGCTCCTATGACAGGACTACATGCGGTTCCGACACAAAAATCCAGTTGGGCCACGCCATCCATGTCATAGTCATTACCCCATGTGGAATCCTCCCATGCTGCATCAATGCTTCCAGATATCGGTTGGCCACTCGCATTCGCCACCAGATTGGTAATCCGCAGATCGGTCAGCGAGCACACGCGCCAACCCGTTGAGGCGGCAGTAGCTGATCCGTTTGAGTTCGCCTGACATGCCGGCAGGAATGTGACCGATCCGCCTGACACCGGGATTTCCAATTTTGGCAAACTCTCAGCCAATGCAACGCTGTAGGTTGCCATGGGCTGGCGTGCCGCAAAATTCGCGTTGGGACTAGGACTGCTAGGGCCCCAACGCTGAGTACGCTGAGTCTGATACCCCGTACGCAAATCCACTTTCTGATTTGCATACGCCAAACCTGCCAGATGATATCCACCCTGGAGGCTGGGGACTTCGGGGCAAACACCGCTCGCGTCGCTCAAATTAGACAGTGTTTTACCTGAACATTGATTATCTGAAGTCACTCCGTTACTGCCGATCAAATAAGTACCCGACACACCTTCTGCCACGCCCACCTGATTGGTCAGTGCAACGGGATCAAGCCCAGGAATGCCGTGGCCTGTGAGCTGGTCACGATCAAATGAATTGAGACCGGTTGACAGCACAACAATATTCGAGAGTGCACACCACTGATTGTTTGGTAGCGGGTCTATCCAGGCGACTTTAGGTATTGAGGGCAAATGCGTCTGTTCCGTGGAATTGGAGTCAAAAGCCGACGAAGGCGTGGTCTGGCCATTGAAATAACGCAGTGACTCCAGATACATTTCAGACAGCGGATTCCCCCAATCCACACATTCGCCATCATTAAAAGTCAGAATCCCGGGAGTGTTACATGCGTTCTCGTGCTTACCCGTTGCATAATCCCAACCCGAAATACGAATACGGTTAATGGTATTAATAATTCCGGCACTGGACGCCGTCTGATTGATGAACTGACCCGTGGCAGGGTTGATTTCGTTATCCGATGCGGTCGTATTGCTGGTCAACCAAGACATATTCTTGCGCAGGACGCCGCCCGATTTATTCTTGGAATAGCTCCCGGTCAGCAGCGCAAACTGCACACGTGCCAGCGCTTCTTTTTCACCATATTTTTGCAACAAGCCAGTGGGCTTGTAATTCGTGCCATATAGCGTGCAGTTATCAGTTTCGAGCAAGCCGGGCGCGCAAACAACCACCCGAGCCGTAAGGGTGGCTGTCAGCGCCGCCGGCTTGTCTCCTGCTGTCACGGCCGTGCCGCACTGAGGATGCTCGGTCATGGCCCAGCGCGGGAAATTACCCGCTGCTACCTGGATAACTGGCGCTGCTGCACTGTCACGGGAAAAACCAGTGCTCGCCGGCGTGAAATTGCAAAATGACACGGCTGCATCACTATAGGGCGTGAACTTGGCCATGTCGGTTGCACCGCCAGCGGGGGCATATGCTTTTGAGAATGCGTGCACGTCATTGGGCAGCAACGCACGCTCCAAAACGGTGTCTCCAAGTGCGGTGCCATTGTTATCAGTTGAACGCAGGCCGCCGTACAAGGTTTTACGCAGTACATCCAGACGGGTCATGCTCACCCAGTTCAGGAAGTTTCCACTCCACGCACTCGAACATTCGTGGGAATTGGTTCCGGTGGCCGCGCTAGCGGGGTTAAAGCGACTGCTGGTATAGGTGTAACATTTTTTGGGGTCAAAGTAGCCGTAGTAATCGATCGTGTCGGTGTAGGTTATTTCCAGCACACCATCACCATTGAGATCACTATGGTCGTTGTAGGCTTTTTTCGATAATTCATGATCGCGTGACATCACCAACATCACGCGGGGATCGGGTGGATTCAGGAAAACGGGTTTCTGCGCAATATCGATCGCAGCAGAAGCTGAGGATAGCCCCAGTATCAGCGATACACCCAGAATGCTAGCGATAATATGGCGCATGACTTTTCCTTTTCGTTTCATTCAACGACGGTAGGTGGTTTGAATGTATCGAACCGTATTGAGGTTGCCACCCACACCTCGGGCGATAACCCGGTAATACCCTGTTTCAGGAATGGCGCCCGCTTTTTTGCTGAAACCTGCTCCAGCCACTGCAGGCAGTTCTTCCAATACATAACGCGGCGCGGCCGCCACACCATTTGGGCCAGTGGGATACGCAACGGAATTGGCCGCCCAGCCATGGGTCGACAGCCAATACGTATCGTTACGGTTAGCCACAGTTAGATAGGCGCCGGTTGCTGCAAACGCGGGCAATGTCGCACCGTTCAGCACTTGTTCCCCTGCCCGAAGCGCGGCCTCTGCCGCTTGGAAAGCCAGGTCGGCATCACGCGCATTACCCGACATCCGTTCTTCCAGAATGGCGCCGCGCATCGCCGATACCACCAGCAAGGTCAGGACAACCATAAAAATCAGGCCGGTGACGAGTGCAGCCCCTGATTGGGCGGTCAATGTACGTATCGTTGAAGTATTCATATCCGGATCAAGGCGCACGGTTGCGCACCGCAATGGTGGTGGTAAGAACCTGGTATAGGCGCCTGTCTCCCGCTCCCGCAGTTACGGGAGCGCCATTGTAGTTATAGGTTTGGGGCGAAGGCACCACGTTGTTTTCAGGGCTGCTCAGCAGAAAACTGATTCTGGCACTGACCACTTGTGCCCAGGCGCCGGCTATCGTCGCAGCGTCGCCATAACTGTCCGCAGCACCGTCGCCATTGGTGTCTTGTCCATACTCGATTTGCATATCCCAGACATCTTCAACCAGTTCAGCCGTACCTTCTGTCAGACTGGTTCGATACAACGAGCGCCTACCTGCGGGGTTGGTGCCAATGAAATACGTGTACTGCTCCATTTTGTACACAAAGGCATCCGGCCCATAGTCACCCACACGATTACCCGTATTGGTGCTATTTCCGTGCGCCATGGTCACCGTTCCGCCTCCAGATACGGAAGTGGGCCGGAAGACATCGGCATTGGTACAGTTGGTGACTACCAGTACGTCACCCACCGCAAAATTGAGCGGATTGCCATTAATCTGCACGTTGGCGTTAGAAGGCGCAAGGTTACCGACCAAGCCCACGCCGCCGCCAAATGCGCCCATGACTGACAAAGCATCACCCGCGGGCCGGGTGATGGTGGAGCCCATGAAATTGGCCGTAGATGCCGCCGTATCCTGGCCCACGATGGCGTTTGCCGCTGAGATGGCGGGAACAGGTGCGTTGGCAATAGTATTGACCGTAGCATTTTGCAAATTGCCGCACCCGACATACCCTGCCATGCGAACGTCACGGGCCATCAGTTCGGTCGCCATTCGGGCGTTTTCCTGCATGCGCGACATTCCATCCGACAGCCGGAATGACTGCCGCGCTCCCAAATAGAGATACCCGACAGCGGCCACAACCACCAAACCTATCGTGATGGCGATCATGAGTTCAACCAGGCTGAAGCCCTGCTGTCCTGGCCGGATCAGGCGTGTGGAAATCGCTCTACTCATAGCTGGGTATCCACTTGGATTCGTTGTGTAGTCGTACCACTTTTGTCACCCGGATCATTCCACTGAATAATCACTATCGCCACACGCGAAGCCGAGTTAACGTTTACAGAACCGTCGCCCGCGGGCAGCGTACTCGCCAACGTTGTTTTCCAGGAGTTCACATCGGCACCCGCCAAGCCAGGTGAACCTGAAGTGGCCGTACCAATGGCAATGTTGTAATTATTCGCGCTGGAAATAGCATTCACACGATTTACACGCATGCGGTCTATCATATCGTAAGCCAGCCAAACCGCTTGCGTTCGCTGGTACGCTCCATGAGTGCTACGGATATTCGACGCCATCAGCCCGGCCAAGCCCAATAGTCCAATCGACAGGACCAAGATTGCGACCAGTACTTCCAGCAGGGTAAATCCTGATTGTTTCATGGGTGTCCTCATGGGCAGGCCACGCTGGAAACGCGCGTGCGCCCGGTGCGCTCAAGTTGAATGGCCCGCCCTTGAACGCTTGCCGGGCTGGGTGGGCACAACGTAAGCGTCGTGCTCGCAATCGTAGCGGTAGCGGGAATGGAAGTGCGGCCATTTGAGGTGAATGTCATGGTGCTCACCACATCTGTTCCTCCGGTCAGGGTATTGCCTGTAGCTAGAGCAGGCTGAACATGCAAGGGGGTTCCCCCCGCGTCTGTCACGATCCAGCCTTGCTGCCACCCACCGGTTGCACAACTGGTGCCATTGCTACTGGAACATATTGTGACATTGGCTGCACGCTTGACTGCTTCACTGCGCGCCAGGTTGAGCGCGGTAATCAAATCGTTTGCCTGCGTGGCCATACGGCTATTCAATATGAACATCTGAAAATTAGGCACCGCGATGGTGAGTAGAATTGCGACCACAGCCAATGTGACCAGTAATTCGATCAGGGTAAATCCGCGGTTTGTGGCGCCTGCATCAACCATTTTTTGGGGTTCTCGCAATTTCACAGTTTCACCATAAAAAGTTAGCGCTCAGTTGTCCACATCTGCAGGACGAAAGGTTGGATCAACCCGCTTAACGGTTACCAACATCCCCTGTCCGCTGCGACTCAGGTAGAGGGACAACTCGTAATTAGCGTCAAAAAATGAGCCAACTTGAGCGGCTTCACTATTAGCAGTAGCCTGAACTTAAGCGTGGACGGCCTGCCGTGTTGATGATGATTTTGCGCTGAACGCCCGACACACAAACACGAATTGTTCCATTGCTGAGCCCATTTGACCCTTGGCTGGCGCCACTTGGGAGATAGCTGATATAACGGTCAAAATTGTTGGATATGATGTTGGTCGCATCAGGTGCGCTGTCCTGTGCCCATAGCAAGGTATCGCTCAAATCCACCACGCCACGCGTCCCTTCGTCCACAAACACCAACCAGCCGTGATGCCATTCGGCAGACGGATTGCAAGACGGTACTGCCATCAGCGCACTATTGGACTTGCAGACGGTGACGCGCACACCCCGCTTGATTGCCTCGGATCGTGCCAGTTGAATGGATGTCACCAGAGTATTGGTGACGGCGGCCAATTTGTTCGTCTTGACCAAATAAGCATAGCCGGGAATGGCAATCATCAATAAAATTGCCCCTACCGCCAGCGTTACCAGTAGTTCCACTAAGGTAAACCCTCGTGTTTTCATACGCCTCCTCCCACTTTTGTTATGGTCGTCAGCTTGTCACTTTGTTATTCCGGGATCTATACAACTTTAGTTGTAGAGGTGCTGCGTGCCTGACATGAGCCCATCCGGGGTGAAACCGTCCGTACTGGTTGTGGGCGGGGGCGTATCGGGATTAAGCGTGGGGCTGGCTTTGCTCAAAAGCGGTTATGGCGTCACGTTACTAGAACAGGGTGAATTGGGCGCGGAGTCGTCTTGGGCAGGTGGGGGCATATTGGCCCCGCTGTTGCCTTGGGATTACCCGGATTCATTCACTCGACTCGCACTGCATTCGATGGCCCAGTATGAAAACTGGGTCAACGATATTGAAGCGCTATCCGGTGTGTGTGCTGAACTCGTGCGTAGCGGCATGCATATACGGGGGCTCCAGCAGCCTGAAAGCGCGCTCGCCTGGTGCAAGAAGCAGCGCCTGGCTGCCACACTTGACGCTAGCACAGTCGATGAGTCCATTTGGCTCCCCGATGTCGCCCAAGTTCGCAACCCTTATCTGGTGGCTGCATTACACGAAGCCGTCTTGAAACTGGGCGGGATCATTCACACCCACTGCGCCGCTGAAACAGCCACGACGCAGGGGAACAAGGTCACAAGCATCGACACCCAACATGGAACATTTGCTGCTGACCGCTTTGTGCTGGCCACCGGTGCCTGGGCGGGTTTGGGTTTGCCGGGCCTGACTGGCGTACCCAACGTGCGGCCGATTCGTGGCCAGATGCTACTTTTCAAGCTCGAAGCGGGTGCACTCGACACGATTCTGTATCAGGACGGTTTGTATCTGATCCCGCGCCGTGACGGCCACATTCTTGCAGGCAGTACGGTCGAGGATGTGGGGTTCGACAAATCAACCGATGGTGCCACCCGTCAGCGTCTGCACGCCCAGGCGGCCGAATTGTTACCTGCTCTGAAACCGGTTCAGCCGATCCAGCACTGGGCCGGGTTGCGTCCGGGCGCGCCCGATAACATTCCCATCATCGACCGCCATCCTGATTTTGATAACCTGTTCGTCAATGCTGGACACTTTCGCTATGGCGTGACGCTGGCGCCCGCCTCGGCTGAGTTGTTACTCGATTTGATGGAAGGCCGGACGCCCGCGATCGATCCTCGCCCCTACAGTTGGGACGAGGCACTCAAACGCGCATGGCCGGCGCCCAGACACGGCTAAAACCGGCGAGTTTCCGCACTTTGCTAGCGGATGGTTTACACTTTTGGCCATTCTGGATCGCTGACCCATTTATGACTTCAGCTTTTAATGCCCCACCTCTCAGTCAGCGCCACTTAACGTTGCTGCAAATAGACGTCTTCTTCCTCTGTAAAGCTGGTATCAATACGGGTCTCCGCATGGATATGGAACGCGCTTTTGCCTGGGTTTGACGGCGCCATCCTCCCTTTGAAGATCTGGGTTGTCAGCGATGGCAAACCGGGCCACGTCAACCAATCGCTCGGCCTGGCCGAGGCGCTAGAACGGGCCACCCCGGCCGAGATCCATGTTGTACCGGCACTGCCCGCCTGGCGCGCAAGCCTGGCATGGCTGCTCAAATACTCTGTTGGAAAGACCCTACCTTCGCCAGACCTGATCGTGGGCGCGGGACACGCCACGCACCTGACCTTGCTGGCCGCACGCCGGGCTCACGGCGGCCGCGCTATTGTGTTGATGAAACCCAGTTTCCCGCGTAACTGGTTTGATCTCTGCATCATTCCGCAGCATGACGGCCTCGCGCCAACCGAGCCTATTTTGCTGACCGAGGGCGCGCTGAATCGCATACACCCGGATGGCGCCCGAGACTCACACAAAGGCTTATTGCTGATCGGGGGGGTATCCAAACATTTTGAATGGGATAACGATGCCATTCAGATTCAGCTCAAAAGCATTCTCACTCGTTGCCCTGAAACACATTGGACGTTGACGACCTCGCGCCGTACACCGGATGACTTTCTGCCTGAGCTTCCCGCCTATCCCAATCTGACCGTTGTGCCTCACACCCAAACCACCCCGGACTGGCTGCCTGCTCAGTTGGCCCAAAGTGCGACGGTTTGGGTGACGCCCGATAGTGCCTCGATGGTGTTCGAAGCGCTCACTGCGGGAGCGGATGTCGGCGTGTTCGATCTGCCGGTCAACCCCACAAGCCGTGTAGGGTGGGCCATTGCACACCTTGCGGATGCGGAGCGTGTGACACGATTCATTCGATGGGCTGCGCATGGCACGCTCTACCCGAATCAACAGCCTCTGGCCGAAGCCGACCGCTGTGCCAACTGGATACTCGAATGGCTGAAGATAAAAAACTAACTGTTCTGCAACTGCTTCCCGCTCTGGAGTCTGGCGGGGTGGAGCGCGGCACGATAGAAATTGCCCAGGCGCTGGTTGCTAAAGGTCATCGCGCATTGGTGATTTCAGCTGGCGGCAGACAAGTTCCCGCTTTACTCAATACAGGCGCCGAACATTTTGCCTGGCCCATCGGCGAGAAAAAACCCAGTACCTTATTGTTGATCCGAAAGCTCAGGCAATTTTGTCTGGAGCAGTCGGTCGACATCATCCATGCGCGTTCCCGCATTCCCGCCTGGATCGCCTGGTTTGCCTGGAGAGGCATGAATCCCTCGACCCGGCCGCGGTTTGTCACCACGGTACATGGTTTGTATAGCGTCAATCGCTACAGTCGCATCATGACCCAGGGGGAGCAGGTGATTGCGGTCTCCAACACCGTGCGCGACTACATCCTGCGCGAATACCCGGACACCGTACCGTGGCGCATCCAGGTGATTTATCGCGGCGTGGATGGGCGTGAATACCCATATGGCTGGAAACCCGATTCTGGCTGGCAGGATGCCTTTTACGACCAGTTTCCACAGGCCCGAGACAAGTTGTTG
The DNA here is from genome assembly GCA_036568265.1 of Thiobacillus sp. Lineage (GTDB taxonomy): Bacteria > Pseudomonadota > Gammaproteobacteria > Burkholderiales > Thiobacillaceae > Thiobacillus. The sequence continues at coordinate 101,223 of DATCSW010000015.1, read as the reverse complement.
ATCACGCTGCCCGGCCGCATCACGCGCCTCAAGGGGCACGAGGATTTCATTTTGATGATTGCACGGCTTAAACGCCGTTCGCTGCCGGTGCATGGCCTGATCGTTGGCGGTGCAACGGCATCCAAGCAACGCTATTTGCAAAAACTACGCTATCGCATCCGCAGTATGGGGCTGGAGTCCGACATCAGCTTGACTGGCCAACGCGAAGACCTGAAGAATATTCTGGCTATTTCTAATCTGGTGTTGTCGCTGTCTACCCAACCTGAGTCGTTTGGACGCACCACGCTGGAAGCATTGCGTCTGGGCATTCCGACCGCGGGATACGACCATGGTGGTGTGGATGAAATATTGCGCAGCGTTTTTCCTGCCGGCCTGTTGCCGCTCGGCCATATTGATGACGCCTGCCAACGCATTACGCAATTACTGCAAGCGCCTCAAGCGGTGCCTTCCAGCGACTTTTTTCCGCGGCAGGCCATGCTCGATCAGACGGTCGCCCTGTATGAACAATTGGTCCGCGCGCCGCGCCGCTCAACCTAGGATCGGCCGCTGATCGCACCCGGCAGATGACGCAGGCGGCCGCGCACCTTGCCCACCAGATCGCGCCAGGCCACCGCCGGATTGGATTGCCTTAAAGCCCGCCGCGACATGATGACCACATGTGGATCAACTAGTGCCGCATTCTGGTGTCGCCGCGCAATTTCCCGCTCAACAACAGCAAACAAGTTATGCTCGAACATGACGCGTCTCCTGGCCTCAATCAGAGCCGGCAGACGTTTTTCATATTCATGATTGGCGATTGCCGTCCGTATGATTTTGAGCGCACCCTCGGGGTCACGGATATCAATCCGAATCAGGCTCCCGTCCGGAAAATAAGCCTCCGCATTGGGGCAGCCATAATAGAAAGGCAATGCCAGGCCCAGAAACGGATCAGCCAGTTTCTCGGTCCAATGGTGCTCGCCTACAAAGTTTTCGACCGCGATATGGTAACGGTAGTCACGCAGACAATCGGCCTTGTCATCCAGCTTGTTCGGCGTCTCTCGACCAAAAGCATGCAGTTCAGGCATGTTTTGCACCAGCCAGCGCATGAAGCGTGCGCGGTGATAGTGCAAGGTATGTCGCATGGCCTTGGGCGAATACACCATCGATACATCTTGTTTTTTGGCGTCTGCTGTTTCTGCCAGGATGGCATCGAAGGACTGGGTATTGGCGCTTCCTACGCCATAAAACCAATGCAGCGCAGGGTGCGAAAAAATACGCTGCGGGTGAGGCAGTGCCCACTCGGGTTGACTGGTCAACACGCAGCCAAACTGGCGCGTGAAATCTTCACCATAGATCTTGACTGATGACGGTTCAGTCGTGACCAACAAGGTATGTGTTCGTGGGCAGCGGAGTCGTTCCTGGCTGAGCTTTTTGGCTTCATCGCTGCGAGCGGGAATATCATCGTAAACCAAGAGCCAGTCATACTCGTGCGCATCACGGTCGAACACAAAATCGCATGCTCCCCAGGTGGGCTGGTTTTTTGGGAATTGATGCAGCCAGGTTGTCTCAGGCAATTTGCTGATGACTTTGACCCGAAGCCGCGCGCGAGTCACAAGCCACCTTCGGCAGAACGCGCGAGGCACAGGAACATCGGCATGGTTGCATCGAAGCTGCTCACTTCAATTTCAGCTCGGGCTGGTATTCAGCCACCCAGGTGTTCAACTGGCGTTTGACGGTTTCTTCGTCGTACGTATCTGGATGGCCCAGCCAATCCAGGCATTCTGCGTACCAGCCCGCATCGGCGGCGCGTGCTTTTGCCACACGCAATTTAGGGTGCGGGGTGGGCAGCGTGGACTCGTCATTGGCGAGTAGCTCCTCGTACAGTTTCTCGCCAGGACGCAAGCCGGTGTACTCGATACGGATGCTGTCTTCGTCAGCTTCCGACAGGCGAATCATGAGCTTGGCCAGCTCGGCGATTTTGACCGGCTCGCCCATGTCGAGCACGAATATTTCGCCGCCTTCGCCCATCAATCCCGCTTGCAATACCAGCTGCGCAGCTTCGGGAATCGACATGAAAAATCGCGTGATATCAGGGTGGGTCACTGTCACCGGGCCGCCTGCTTCGATCTGCTTCTGGAACTTGGGAATGACGCTGCCCGACGACCCTAGAACATTGCCAAACCGCACCGAAACATAACGCGTGCCCATGGCCTTTTGCATGGCCTGACAACTCATCTCGGCCAGGCGCTTGGTCGCACCCATGACGTTGGTCGGGTTGACCGCCTTGTCGGTCGAAATCATTACAAATTTGCCCACCCCATTCTCCTGCGCAGCGGTGGCGACAACCTGGGTACCCAGCACATTGTTGCGCACGGCTTCCCAGGCATTGCTGTTCTCCATCAGCGGCACATGTTTGTAGGCTGCAGCATGAAACACCACCGCGGGACGATGATCGGCCAACACCCGCTTCACCCATACTGCATTTTTCACATCTCCGATCACGGGCACAATCGGCATTTGAGGGAAATGCTGCGGCAACTCCTGCTCCATTGCATACAGCGCCAGTTCGGATTGCTCGAACAACACCAGTTTTGCGGGTGAGAAACGTGCAATCTGGCGACACAGTTCCGAACCGATCGAGCCGCCCGCCCCGGTCACCATCACCACCTGTCCGGTCAGCAGTGTATGCAGGCCGCTCTCGTCGAGCTGCACGGGATCTCGCCCCAACAAATCATCCAGCTCGATCCGGCGCAGACTTGAGACCGATACCCGCCCCGCTACCAAATCCTCAAGCGAGGGGATGGTCATCACCTTGAGTCCGCCTTTTGCACACATTTCCGTAATACGCTTGCGGACCTCGTGTGCGGCCGATGGCAGCGCAAGCACGATATCTTCCACCCCCATTTTTTGGGCACACATCACAACATCATCCAGCGCACCTAGTACGGGGATTCCCTGCACCAGCCGTCCCTTCTTGTCGCGACTGTCGTCCAACAATCCCACCACGTGAAATCCTGCCGGATTACGTGCCAGTTCACGCAGCAGAAAATCAGCTGCCGAACCTGCACCCGCCACCAGAACCGGCTTGCTGCCAGGGCGCAATACGCTCGCCAAATGATGTTCTTTCCAGGCTCGATAAGCCAGGCGGCTGCCTCCCATCACGATAAGCAGCAGAAGCGGGTCGAGAATCAACACCGAACGCGGCACCACTGTGCTGACGCGAAACAGGATCAACACCACCGGAACCATCAGCGCCGCCACCCCCACAGCTAGCACGATGCGCTTGAGATCGGGCAGGCTGGCAAAACGCCAGATGCCACGATACAGGCCAAAGCGCCAGAACACTGCGGCCTGCAACGGCACCACCCAAGTCAGCGTGGACAGTGCCGCTGACAGATATTCGGGCGACAGCTCCAGATTGAAGCGTAGCCAGTACGCACCCAGCCAGGCGAAAGTGGCGACCAGAATATCGTGCAGGATGATTGTGATGGTGCGTGGATTAATGTTCATTACGGGCACGTTGCCAACGCTGGTCGATGGCGAGAAAAATAATCAGGTAGATTGCGGCCGACAGTATAAGCAACTCCGCTACGTGCTGCGGCATAAAGAGCAGCGCGAATGCAAGCGCAGCCGCCGCCAGCATCAGCGCATAGGCGGCAAGCGCCAACTGACGGTGCGACGCTCCCAGCAATACCACCCGTTGATAATAATGCGAACGATGCGCCTGCCAGATTTTTTCGCCGCGCACACCACGACGTACGAGTGTCACGCTGGCATCGACGATGAATGGCGAAAACACCAGCAGCGGGAACAGCCACGGCCACACATTATGCATTGCTCCCAGGATGCCGAGCGCGGCCGCCAGGAAACCCAGCGGGATCGATCCTGCATCCCCCATGAACACCCTCGCTGGCGGAAAATTGAAGCGCAGGAAGGCCAGCGCCGCTGCCGCAATCGCCGCACAAAATGCAGCCAGTCCGGGTGCACCGCCCAGCCACGCAGCCAGCGCCAGCGCACCGAAGCCGATGGCCGCCATGCCGCCTGCCAGCCCGTCCGCGCCGTCCATGAAGTTAAACAGGTTAGTCATCCAGACCACGGCCAGGGTTAACCCAACTAGCGCCCAGCCGGTTAAGCCCAGGGCCAGCAGGCAGGCTGCGGCCGCAACAAAATGTGCCAGGAACCGCAGCGCCACCGGCAGACCCCGTATATCGTCCAGCACCGACACCGCAGCCAGGGCAAACGCGCCCAGCATCGCCGGCAGCAAGGTCCCGTCGACCAGCCACAGACTGGCCACAAGCACCCCGGCCATAATGCCTAGCCCGCCAATGCGCGGCGTCGGTGTTTGATGCAGCGAACGTTCGTTAGGGTGGTCCATCGGCAGACTGCCGCGCAGAAGTAGCCAGGCCAGCACGCCCCAACAGGTGACAAAGGCCGCAATGACAGCGAGTCCGTTCATTTTAAGGAGGCCACTGTTTTAGCCAAGCCTGACGCCATTGAGTAGGGTGGTACCCAGCCCAGACGCGAACGGATGAGCGAACTGTCCACATAGAGCGAACCCGTGAGTCGCGTCACCGCCGCACGCTTGCCGACTAGCGCACCCGCCCACTCCAGCAGGCCAACTGGCACCGCCAGCAAACGTGCCGGCCGACCCAAGGCATGCGCCAGCGCGCGGATCAAGTCCGGCGTCGCAACCGGATGTCCATCGTCCAGTAAAAAGGTCTGGCCTGCGGCAGCGGGGTGTTCGATGCTCAGTCGAATCGCATCAACAAAATTGCCCAGATACAACAAGCTGCGGCGATTGTGAATCGCTCCCAGCGGAAGCCACCACCCTTTCTTGACCGTCTGCATCAATCGCAAAAAATTCGCTTTCACCCCAGGTCCATACACCAGCGGTGGCCGCAGAATGACAACTTCCATCCCCGTCTCCTGCGAAATCAACCGCAAGCCCTGTTCGGCCTCCCATTTTGAAATCGCATACGCATCCTTCGGCGCTGCCGCATCGGTTTCGCGATAAGGTGTGCCGCGGCCTTCGCCGTTGACCTTGATGGTGCTGATAAAAACGAAGCGTTTCACGCCAGCCTGGGCCGCCTGTCGGGCAAGATTCAGAGTAGATTCGGTATTGCTTGCACGATATAAAGCGAGCGGATCCTGAGCGGTATCGTCCATCACGTGGACCCTTGCGGCCAGATGCACCACCGCATCGCAACCAGGCAGTGCAGCCTGCCAGTTAGTAGAAGCATTCAAATTGCCGACCGCCACTTCATGCTGCAAACCAGACTTGCCACGCACAGCAGGCACCACCTCATACCCGGAAGCCACCAGCTTGGTACACAATGCGTTACCGACAAAGCCTGTGGCGCCAGTCACTACTACCTTCATGCGCACGCCTCGCGATAAACCGCCAACGTTTGCACAATAATGGTCTCCAGTCCAAATTCGGTTTCTGCCAGCATTCTCGACTGCGCGCCCATGCGTTGGCGAAGCCCTGCATCGACAATCAATTTTTCGAGTGCCGCCGAAAGCGCAGGGGCATCGCGCACGGGCACCAGGAAGCCATTCACCTCATGACGCACGATTTCGCGGCATCCCGGCGCATCGGTCGTCACGATAGGCAAACCGCAAGCCGCAGCCTCCAGCAGCGACTTGGGCAAGCCTTCACGATAAGAGGGCAGACAGGCGATATGCGCCGCCTGCAGCACGACGCGAATGTCGTCCCGCCTGCCCAGCCATTCCACGCCATGCTGCCCGCTCCAATTGCGCAAGGTCGATTCTGGCACCGATGCCGGGTTGGCAGGATCGGGATCCCCTACCAGCACAAAACGCGCATGGACGCCGGCCTCGGTCAGACGGCGCGCGGCCGCAACGAACTCGCCCACACCCTTGTCCCACAACATGCGCGCAACCAGCACAATGCAAACTGGCTCCGGTGGCGGTGATGCAGGGTAAAAAACATGAATATCCACCCCCGCGCCCCGTATCAGCCGCAAGCGCGCTGTTGATACGCCCGCTCGCTCGAGCAGCGAGCGGTCTTCAGGATTCTGCACAATGGTCAGACTACGCGGCTGGTTGAGAAGACGTGCCAGCATCCAGCTTAACAGGGGGCGAACCCATTGCAGGACACGGCCCGACGAAGTGAATAGCCATCCGAGCCCGGCCACCGCATTCACCTGGGCTGGCACCCGCGCCAGCCAGGCTGCCAGCGCACCGAACATGACGGGTTTGAGCGCCACGTGATGGACCAGATCGGGGCGCTCGCGACGATACAGACGCCACAGTGCGACCACCTCGCGCAGCGGATTGCCCCCGCGCCGCGACAAGGCGAAGGGGATGAGCCGGATACCTGCGCTGCGAATGGCAGCCGCTTGTCGTCCTTCACGCGTGGCGACCGCCACGTCGAATCCTGCAGACTGCGCCGCCATCGCCAACGGCAACCGGTGCGAAACGAAATACCAGTCTTCGGTGACGACGAACAGCAACTTCATTTCTGGGCCTCGTGCCATTGCTGAAACATCAGCACATCCCAAAGGTAATACGACCAGTTGCGGCTGCCTGATTGATGCTCAATCCATTTACGTTGTATGGGCAGAGGATCAAAAAACCCCTCCCTCGCCAGCCGGGTGGGCTCGATGAGCGCCGCAGCCCAGGACTTGAGCGGCCCGCGCAGCCAGACATCAATGGGCACACCGAAGCCCATCTTGGGGCGCGCCATCATGGCCTGTGGCACATGACGATGAAGCACCTGGCGTAACAGCCACTTGCCCTGGCCGTCGCGGATTTTCATATCCAGTGGCAAGCGCCAGGCGAATTCCACCAGCCGGTGATCCAGCAGCGGTACCCTGGTTTCCAGACTGACGGCCATGGCCGCCCGGTCTACCTTGGCAAGAATGTCATCGGGCAGATAGGTCACCGTATCCAGAAGCATCATGCGGTGCGCGAAATCGGGCAGATCTGTTTGCCGGTCGGGGTCGGTCAGTAGCGTCAGGGGTTCGATGCTGCCTGGAATAATTTGTGCCGGGTTTTTCCAGTGCGACACCAGCCCCAGGTAAATTTCCTCGGGCGAACGGACCGCCAGAATCTCGGCCGCCTTGTGCAGCTTGTCGCCAGGATTGGCATGGCGCAGTCCCGCCGGGAGCCAGCGTTCCAGTTTATGGAAAGCCGTATTCCACGACGCCGGCGGTACCGTGGTGAGTACGCCGGCCAGTGCTGCGCGCAGCGGGCGCGGTGCCCAACCAAGTTTTCGCCAAATATTGCGCGCCCAGAAATAACGGTTGTAGCCGCCAAACAATTCATCGCCGCCGTCGCCGGACAAACTCACCGTCACATGGCTGCGGGCCAGGCGTGAAACCAGGCACGTGGGTATCTGCGACGAATCGGCGAAGGGCTCATCGTAAATGGCCGACAGGCTCGGGATCACGTCCATTGCATCCTGCGGGGTAACATAGAGTTCGGTGTGATCGGTGCCCAGGTGTCGAGCCACCGCATGTGCATGCTCGGCCTCGTTGTAACCGGCCTCGTTAAAGCCGATGGTGAAGGTCTTCACCGGTTGGCTGCTTTGCGCCTGCATCAGCGCAACGATGGTGGTGGAATCGATGCCGCCGGACAGAAACGCGCCCAAGGGCACATCCGCCACCATTTGCCCGCCCACCGCCTGACCAAGCAGGCGTTCCAGTTCCGTCACCGCTTCCGCATCGCTGCCCCGAAACAGATTGCGCTGCCCCACCTCGGCCACCGACCGCGCCGACCAATAAGGTTTAATCTCCTCTCTGCCTCTGGGAGAGGGGCCGGGGGTGAGGGCGCACTGCCAATAGCTGCCGGGCGGCAGTTTATAGATACCCTGATAAATCGAGTAGGGTGCCGGAATGGCGTTGTGCCGCAAAAAAAGCGCGAGTGCATCGCGGTCGATTTCAGCACGGAAGGCCGGATGCGCCCGGAGCGCCTTGAGTTCCGATCCGAACAGGAAAGTATCTCCCTGCCAGCCATAGTAAAGCGGCTTTTCGCCCAAGCGGTCGCGGGCAAGCGACAGCGTGCGTGTTTCCCGATCCCATAGCGCAAACGCAAACATGCCGACAAATTTCTTCAGCGCCGCTTCCAGCCCCCATGCGGCAATCGCCGCCAGCATCACTTCGGTATCCGAATGCCCTCTCCACGCTGGCACCACGCCGACGTGTTCCAGTTCATTTCGTATTACCGCGAAGTTGTACACCTCGCCATTGAATGCAATCACATAGCGGCCGCAGTGGGACACCATGGGTTGATGGCCCTGTGGCGAGAGATCAAGAATGGAAAGGCGACGGTGCGCCAGAGCGATCCCGGTATCGGCATCTGTCCACACGCCCTGATCATCCGGACCGCGATGGGTTATTTGGCGGGCCATTGCGCCCACAATCGCTTCCGCCTCCCGTGTCGAATGGCCGCTGGCTTTCCAGTAACCGATCAGACCACACATATTTGCAACCCTTTTGACATGCGCGCCACGTTACCTGGCATTCGCCAACAAGCTTTCATAAAAATCTTCATACTGCCGCACGACTCCGCCAATCTCAAAATGTTCTGCCACCCGCGCGCGCGCGCGTTCACTCAGTGTCGCTTTCTCAGACAGATGCAATGCAAGCAACTCCTCCAGCGCGGCAGCAAGGCCGTACATATCGCCCGACGCCACGACGCGTCCCGTGTCGCCGACGATGTAAGCGGAATCGCCTACATCCGTTACCACGCAAGGTACGCCACAGGCCATCGCTTCCCCCAGCACATTGGGGAAGGCCTCTCCGTAAGAAGAAGAAGCGAGCACATCCACTGCCGCCATCAACGCGGGTATGTCGTTACGCAAACCCAGTAAATGGGACTTAGCGAGCACGCCTGCCCGGGCGGCGGCCTGCATCAACGCTGCGTTACTCACGTCGATACCCTGGCCTGCGAGAACAAAATGCGCGTGCGGCATGCGGCGATGCAACACGCCCGCCGCCTCAAAAAATCCTGCTTGGTTTTTCTGCGGATCAAATCGGCCGATCAGCCCCACCAGCGGTGTATCAACTTCAATCCCCAGTTCGGTACGTATCCTTTTGCGTGCGTCCTCGTCCGGCTTGAAGCGGGTCAGATCAAACCCGTTGGGCACCACCACCATTTTCTCCGCTGCATAGCCGCACACCACATGAACTTGCCGCGCCTGCTCGGAACACGAAAGAATGCGTAACGGCACCCATTTCGACGTCAATGCGCACAACCTAACGACGGCGCGGGTTGAAAATTTGGTTTTGTCCTTATCCAGATTGCTGTTACGGATACACCAGCCGACCGCAGATACACCCGCCAAGCGTGCCGCCAGTCCGCCCAGCAAATCAGCGTGATACATCCAGGTATGCACTACATCGGGGTTCAGGCGTTTGAGTTTTCGCACCAGCCGAAAAAAATCCAGCAAGTTAGGCACGCCCGGCTTCATGCCCACCGCTTCCACCGGAATGCCGAGTGCGGCAATGCGCGGTGCCAGTTCACCCAATGATGTCAAGGAAATGACATGGGGTGAAAATCGCTGGCGATCCAGTCGCCCCAGCACCTTGAGCAGCATCATTTCCGCGCCGCCGGTCGCCAAGCCGGTAATCACATACAGAATTTTCATGCGGTGGCTCGCAATAGCTTGTTCTGCGAAACGCTTTTGTGTAACACGTACCAGACGAAGTGAAATTGCGCCCAGGCATAAATGAAAATCAACTGAACGCGATGACGCGGAACCTGCAATTCATCGAATGCCCCGTACAAAAGCAACGCAATCGCCAGATAAACGAACAACGGCCGCACTTGGGGCTGCTCACGCCACAACATTACGCCCCCCACAACCGCCGGTACCAAGAATAGCCAATGTAAGACTGCCGGCAACAGCAGGAACGTATACTCGGGTTCAACCGACCAAGGCAAGGGTGTTAAAACCATTCGACCCGTGCCGAACAGCATTCCACTTCCCAAATCCAGCCGTTGTAGCTGAAGAATCAAATTCTCCCAGCCCACATACGCCCCGTAGGACAACCCCAAAACGCTCACCACAAAAATTGCCGCCCCCATATATCTGCGTTCCGGCATGCGGCCGAGAAAAGCCGGAAAAGCCGCCAGAAGCAACAACATAGGAACGTAAAACCGAATCCAAAAAAAGGCAAAAATAAGCACTCCCGTGCCTACGGCGTATCGTGTCCATTTCGTTTGGGCAAGGCGCAATGCCGCGTATATCAGGGCCACTGTCATTAAAAGGACGAGTGTGTCCTTGAGGTTCACCAGAGATGACCATGCCAACAATTCCCAGTGCAGGCTAAAAAATACGAACAGTCCGCGCGCATAGGGTAGGGAGAAGCCTGTGGCAATGGCCAGCCGGTATAAGAAATAGCCGGCGACAAAAGTCAGGCCAACATTTAAAAATACCGGAGAAAAGTAATATTCACCGAAAACCCACTGCGCCAGCAGGTTGTACCAGCCATATACTATATGATGCCCACCCGACAACGCCACTAGTTGAGCGAAAGCCTCGCCGTTAAAAAAGAAGGTCCAGGGATCATAGCCTGACGCTAGCAATTTCTGCCCCTGTTCGAGATAGCTCATGTCGTCCAGAAACGTCCAGGAGCCATCAAAAAAAAGACTGAAATAAACAAAAGGCAAGGCGGTTTTCGTTCCCGCGACTGCCATGGAGGCAGGCACGGAAAGTACACGCAAGCATATCGCCATCCCCAAAACAAAAATGGTCGCGGCGGCAAGCATCAAGTCTGACGTTAACTCATACGACATAGCACTGCCACTGTTTTTGTCACCAGCGCATTATCGGTAAACCGGTTGCAGATCGCGGCGCGTGTCGCACCCTGAAGACCCGGTTCTAGTTTCTCCAGCAACAGAAGAAACCCTTCGTATAGCGCCTCGGGCTTGGCAGGCGGCACGACAATTCCCGTTCCGGCCACGATCAACGCCGAATCGCCGACATCCGTCACGACGCACGGCACGCCACAAGCCATGGCCTCGGCAATGGTGTTGGAAAAGCCTTCGCTAAAAGAAGAAGAACAAGCAATATCCAGTGCGCTGAAAACCGCGGGCATATCGCTATGCCCGCCCGCCCAAATTAATTTCCCATCCAACTCCAAGTCGATCGCCAGCCGATGCAATTCGGCCTTGTACGATTCCGGCCCGTCACCTACGCACACAAAGCGGACATCTGGCCTTGCCCGCGCCAGCATCGCCGCGGCACGTAGGAAGGTGGGATGATCTTTCATCGGGTCCAGGCGAGCCGCTAACCCAATCAGTATTTCGTTTTCGGCAATGCACCACATTTGGCGGACACGCGCGCGCGCGGCCGCATCGGGCTGGAAACGTTCGGTGTCGATCCCGTTCGGGATCTCCGTCATGTTTTTCCTGGGGAAGCCATGCGCGGCAGCGTACTCCAGCCCCGCACGGGAATTGCAGATGATCAGATCGGCAAACCGGGAAAGCCAACATTCGACACGATAACTGGCGCGTGATACCCAGTCATAGCGATCCAGGTCCATGTTGGACGCACGCACCCCCCACACCATCCTGATTTCTGGGAAAAGGGGTTTAAGAAACACGGTTAATATATTTGGTATGCCAAGAAATCCATAGATCGTCTGCGGCCTCAGCTTCCCAACCACGCGCACCAATCGCATGAAGAAAGGAAATACATCCCACCGCCCCGATTTACGTAAATTAAAAATGGGAATGCCGATTTCGTGAAGCTCCTTCTCCAGCGGTCCATTGGCGTAAAAAACCGCCACGGAAACTTTATGCCCTTGTTGGTGTAGACCCTTGGCCAGGATAACGAGTTGGCGCTCGGCTCCGCCGATATCGAACGAGCGAACCAGAAAAAGTATTTTCAACTATTGCTCTTTGGCGGGCACAGAAAAAACATATTCATTACAGCCCAGTCCGCCTGCACAGGTAATCAGCTTTACCAAAACGAAGCCCTTTGCGCGGTAGAAATCGAAAATTTCTTCCGGTTTTGCTACCTCGAAGGGATAACCGCCAATCCAATCCACAACATCATGAAAGAAACGTGCCCAGTTTACGCCAAACTCGAATCGCTCACCTTTTGCGACTTCTGTTGCGTGCCCTGTCATTTAACAACCTCGTCGAATAATTCTTCCCACATGCCGGCAATCCTTTCCATGGAAAACCGCTCCCTTGCCTCCACTGCTCGCCCGACGAAGCGCTGGAGCAACGCGGCATCACTCATCAGCCGAGCCAACGCCGCGGTCAGTCCCGCCACATCTCCGGGCGGTACCAGTAACCCATCGACCTCATGACGGATGATGTCGCGCGGGCCGGTGTCGCAATCGAAGCTCACCGCTGCCAAGCCGTGGGCCATTGCTTCGACCAGGGTATTCGGGAATCCTTCGAAGCGGGAGCTCATCACATAAAGGTCGGCGCGTTCGTACCATTCACGCACATTGCCCGCGCGGCCCGGAAAAAACACACGTTGTTCCAATCCTGCCATCCTCGCCTGGGTTTGCAGCGCGGGACGCTGGGGGCCCTCTCCGAGAATCACCAGGTCCCAAACGGGGTATTGATTGGCGAGGGAATGAAAAATTTCAAGCAACAGGCCAAACTGTTTTTCTTCCGATGTCCGCCCCACAGCAAGCACTATGAACCGCCCGGTGTGGGAGATGGATTCCGGAGCAATCTGAGGCGCCTGCATAGGCAAGGGCCAAAGGGCAGCATTAGGAATTACCGGCACCCGCCGGGCGCCGGTATGGTCTTTAAGCCAGACGGCGCTCTCGCGCGTCAGCGCCGTCACGGCGGCCAAGCGGTTATAGCTGAAGCGGCGCAGCCCTTCCCACAGGACACCCAAAGGGTACTGCGGAGGATGGGTGCGCTCCGAGCCGATGGCGCGTAACCACGGCAGCCCCCATGTCGCCAGAGCCAGCAGCACGTTGGCGGTAGTCATCATCCCGAGGGCAATGTCAGGTTTGATCTGACGCAGCACGCGCCGCAGGACCATTACGCGGCGCAGATTCTGCACCAGCCCAGCCAGAAAATTGCCGCTATCGCCTGTCAACTCCAGAGCAATGCGCTTGACCGCCGGGTGCAATTCGTAGAAATCAAGACTGCGCGCGGCCAATGTGACCACGGTGATCTCCCATCCCTTGTTCGCCCAGTGGTTGGCGAGGTTGGCTGTGACGCGCTCGGCTCCGCCGCCACTCAGCGAATGGATGAAGATGATGAGCCGCCTTCTTTCTTTATCCAATCGACTTGAATGCTTCAGCGATTTTCCCGGAAACCACCTCAGTACTATAGTTCCTAACCACCATATCCCGGCCACGCATACCCATTTCCTGCCTTACCATTCTGTTCTGGTATAAAAACTCCAGTGCACCAAACCATTCATCCGGGGATGACGCGCCAAACCCCACATTGTCCTCACCTATTAGGTCCGAATTCATTCCTACGGGCGCGACCACTACAGGGATACCGCAAGCCATGTATTGCAGCATTTTGAAACTGCATTTTCCCCGCGTCCATTCATTATCAGGCAGCGGCATGATACCAACATCCATTTTACGGATCGCCTCAACTTCAACCGATTCTGACCATGGTATGTATCGAATACGGTTTTCTGGTATCGCCGGAAGTTTTGGGGGGCTGTCAGAAACCACTAAAAGATTCACGTCATTATATCGTTTGAAAAATGCCTTCAAAGCAGGGGAAATTTCTTCCAGGTATGGCATATTTCCCTTTGTTCCAATCCAACCAATTGTTAAGTCGCTCTTGGAAACATCTTCAACCGGAAAGAACCGGGAAACGTCTACTGCCGTAGGAATTATTACGACGTTATCAGAATAGGTGGAAAACCACTCGGCAATGTATCTGTTTCCCGCAATCACAGTGGTCGCGAGCGAAGCAATTTTAGAAACAGATGCAGCGGCGCCTTTTTTCGTTAACCATATTGCGTCATCGACATCGAATACGATGGGAGAAGCGACCATCCGCTCCAGCGTGAAATACCCGGGCAGGAGTTCCCGCTGTAACCAGGTGATATGATATTTTCTGGTTGGGTAAATATCCGGAATTCTTAACCCGATCTTTAACCCCTGCCAAGCTGCAACTATTGGGAAGCGAGCCAAACGCGGCCATCGATCAAGATTGAACGGCACCCCCTTGTACACATCGATTTCCGGAAAATATTCTGAGACATTTATCCCGAGTTCTTTCAATTTCGAGATATTTTGACGAACACGAAATCGTGCTGCAGGGATAAAACGACCTTGAGTCAGCGCGGCAACCTGAATCATGCCTTAACCCTTGCCCAAACAGTCATGCGCCCGGTCTGACCGAACACACTCAATAACCAAGCCAGCGGATACAGCACATAGTTCCACCTGCCGGCACGCTCAGGAAAGCCGATAAATTTTTGCCCCAACTTCGCGTAGCCCTTGTCGCGCAGAACGTAGCCTGTGCTGGCGATCAGGTTGCTTAACACTCGCTGGTGGTGAACTTTTTCCAGTTTCCATCCGCTAGCTGACAGCACTTTTTCTAACGTAGCCGGTATGAAATGGTGGAGGTGTGTAGGTAGCTGCAGTGCGTACCACTTATCTTTGAACAGGCGGAACTCCAATGACCCAGCATTGGGGACGGACAACACCAGCCATGCGCCTGGCTTGGCCCATTCGCGCAGCTTTCGCAGCCCGTCAATAGGATCGTGGAGGTGCTCCAGCACCATCCAGCCGACGATGAGATCAAAAGGCTCATCGGGCGGCGGGGCGGTTTCCAGCGGTCCGGCATGAACGCGGTAGCCGAGTTGTGCTGCCGCTTGGGCAGCCTTCCCTGAAAATTCGATGCCCTGTACTTGCCAGCCTTGGCTCGCCATCTGATGCAGGAAAGCACCGGAAGCGCAGCCAATTTCCAGCATCCGTCCCGCTGCCATAGCTGGCAGGGTTGTCATATTGAAATTGAATACACGCCTAAAAAGGGGCCTCAATAGCTTCTTAATCCAACCAGCTGATTGTGGCCTCGCCTGTTGTACTCTGGTACCCACATAGGGGCCGTAGTCGTCCGGGTAATAGAAGCCGATGGTGTCCGGCGTTGGGCGGGGTGCGGTGCGCAGCAGTCCACAAGCACGGCATTTGACGACGGTAAACTCACCGGGTAAGTCATGCAGCAGATCGCGACCTGTAAGAACGACATCATCGCTCTTGTTGCACCCTAGGGGGCAGGAGACATTTTCACGCACAACATTTTTAATTGTGTTCATAAAACCGATTTTTTCTCTAGCAAATAAATCTGTAACGACAGATTGGCCATATAGTAGATACTTGTAGCTATCGCCAAACCTATTACACCCCAGAAATAAAAAGCGGCCACCTTGCCGGGAATATAAGCCGTATAGGTGAGTATGGACATCCGCGTGGGGGTTATGGTGTCGCCGCATGCATAAAACGATGACGATGCAATCTGCCCGGCGGCACCACCAAGAAACATGCCGCCCAGCCAGATCATGATCCACCACAATTCCGCTACATTGTTGGCGCTAACGTTTCCGTGTCCCACCAAAAACGCAAGCAACTCCTGCCCAACCAGACCCAGAATCAGCAGCCCCGCGAGACTGATCGCCCCCACTTGCAGCAATTTCCGGTGATAGGCGCGCCGGAATCCGGCCTTGTCTCCCGCCTTGTGAAACATACTTAGCACCGGCACCAAAGGGGCCGTAATGGCTTTATTGAGCACTTGGCTGACGGCGCCATATATTTGCTGAGCCAGATAATACAACGACAGGCTACCGCTGCTGGCGGAGGAGAGCAGAAAACGATCAACCAGGGGGTCAGTCTTATAATAAGCTGTGCCCAGTAGCAGGGGTTTTATACGCTGCCAGGCTTGTTGGATGGCAGCGCTTTTCAGGTCAGGACGAACCGGGATACCCATGCCAGGGGTGAGCAACAGGGTTTGCACACCCATGCGTAGCGCGCCGACCCACGCAGCCGCAATCACACCGAAACGGGGAAGTGCCCAAATTAATAACAGCAGGGCAAAAGCGCTGGCCAGTATTGGGGTGAATTCAGCCCACAGAAACTGTTGCCGTGCATGGTAGGCGGCCCATTGCACACCATTAATCGCGGCAAACACCATGCCGATCAGCTGAATGCGGGTAAGCTCGACGGTCAGGGCCTGCCCCGCCTCATCGAAGCCGGGCACGGTAAGCGGCACCCACCACGGCGCAGCAATATAAAGAAGAACGGCCAACAACCCGAACAAACCGCCGATGAGAACAAGGAATCCCCAAGCATCATGCCGAAGACAATCTTCACTTTCGCCTGCAAGAAGCGGTACCAATACATGCATGAGTGATCCGCTGATGACCGCCAACACAAGTTGGGGGATCGTCATGCCGGCAAAGAGTGCGTCAGTCTCCACTCCGGGGCCCAATTGGATGAGGACATACCACTGGAACAGAAAGGCGATGCCAATGTTGGCTGCGGACAGGGCGCCGAGTTTGATTGCAAGCTTCACAGCGGCAACGCTATGCGAGGGCTAGGTTTCATCTTAGATTAAGAAATAATGTAGTAAGGGTCAAAGCCGCACGTGCAGAAATTTCTGCCGCTCAAGAATGTTCTGTAGGGCTGGCTTTGCATTCGTAAGTTTTAGTAACTACGCACCTGAAAGGCGTTACTCAAAAATACCGCCATAACCCCGAAAAACAACCCTAACACGCCCGCCATTAACACAATTAATGCCTTCTTCGGAGCCACCGGCCCGTCGCTCACCGAGATTTTTTCCATGTACGAGGTGGGGTAGGTGCGCATAGGGTCCAATTGTTCCTCATAGCTCATTTTGGCCAATTCCAACCCCCTCAGCTCGTTGTCACGCTTGAGCATGATGTTGGCCAACACAATGTTTCCCATGAAATTTGCCTCGGTGATTACCTTGTCTTTCAAACTCTCAATCTGGAGTGCTTTTTCCCGCTCTGCCCTGGTTTGGGCGAGTTCCCGCTCGACCTGGGCCAAAAGCTGCTTCGTGCGCTGCACCGTAGAGGCCGACATCTCATTATGAATATGCTGCAGATAACCGACGGTCGCCAGGGCGAAGCGCTCAGCGCTTTCCTGCGAATAACCACGGACTTTTAATTCGATCAGGTCAGTGTTGGGCAAGGCTTTAACCTTGAGACCACTTCGGAAAAGTGCCACTTCTGACGTTTTTTCCCCCAAAAGACCCAGTTGCACTAGCACCGCGTCCTCAAAGGATTTGAGTTTCATACGCTCCACTATTCGCGCCGAAGGTTCGATGGCCTGCCCTGCCTGCCCTGCCTGCCCTACCATCCCGACCCGGATAGCAGCCTTTGCTTCCCATTGGGGTTTCATAAACGTGACCGCCACCACAGCGGAAATTACCGCGAGAAGCGGGAGACCAAGTACCCACCATTTTCGTCGAGCGAGAATTTGCCACAGATCCAGAAGATTGATGTCGTCGTGGGACGCAAGTGAAGGGTTATGCATTACGCTTAATTTTGTCTGTAAGAGTGGTTAGGGAATGGGGTAACATTAAGTGTGAGCATGATGAAATCGCAATCATCCACCAAATCAGCATCGACCAATATGAAGAATAAACCGCAGTATGCGTATTAATCGGAAACAGCCAGGCAAACGCACCGAGCCAGGCCGCCCAGGCCAACGGATGGCTTGATATGCTCCCGCCCGCGCGTATGAAAATCACAAAAAACAGCAGCAAACCTGCCAGTCCGATGAGGCCCGTTTCGGACCCTACTTCCAGCAGCAATTGATGCGCGTAAAACATTCCAATGCCGTCATCGCTCACATAGGGGTCATTTTTTTCGGCATAGCGCGTATAGGCATACCGATATGAGCGAACGCCGGCGCCATTGATCGGATGGTTTTCCAGTACCGTGACGGCGTTGTTCCACAAATGCACCCGAAATGAGCTGGCCTTGTCCAGGCTCTGGTAGCTGAAATCCAGGGCCGCCATGGACTGGTCCATGCGCTGGGCAAATTTTGCGTTGGCTTGATAGGCCCCCGCCCCCGCCGCCAACGCAATCAATGCCAGGGGTGCAAGCAGTTTGACGGGATGAAAACCCAGCCGTCGGGCATACACCCAACTCCACATCAACGTCGCAATTGCAAAAACAATCCAGCTTTCCCGGTTGCTGGCGAGCAGAACAACGGCTGCGGTACCCAGCCAGGCCAGCGCAAGCTGCCAGTTTTTGCCGTGCCGGGAAACGTATTCCCACAAGACAGGCGCCAGCATGGCCAGTGTAAGCCCCAGCTTCCAGTTGTCCGGGCCGTAGATTCCATTGAGGCGCTCAGGATAGGCGTAGCCCAGCAGGTCGTAGCCGACGACCGCTTGAATCAGGGCATCCACCACCCAGAACAGAAGCAGCCACGCGGCCAGTTTGAGCAGACGCTGCTGCGCGAGATCGTCGCGCAACATCCAGATCAGATAAATTCCGGCGAAATAGATTCGCGGATAAGTCAGCGCAGTGCTGAGCGATTTTTTGAACCACAACGAGTCGGGTACCGACAGTGCGATGGGTATCCAGATGCACAGAAACAACAGACTGAATGTTTTGGCGCCACCTGACCAAACGACTTGTTTGCCGTGTTTCCAGATCAGCATCCCACCCAGAATCGCCATAATAAACACTGGCAATTCGGACGACCGACCGAAAGGCAGCAACAACAGGAACGACCACGCCAGGACGACAGGCGCCCATGATGCTGGATTGAATATTTTGGGCACGCTTACGCTGCGTTGCGTGTGCCGACCGCTGCTGAAAACGCGTCGATCACGGGCTGAATCAAACCGCGCTTAAGCTTGAGTGCGGCCTGGTTAACCACCAGACGCGAGCTGATGTCGCAAATGTGCTCAACCGCCTCCAGATCGTTTGCCTTGAGCGTACCGCCCGTGGACACGAGATCAACGATCACATCAGACAACCCGACCAGTGGTGCGAGTTCCATGGAACCATACAGTTTGATCAGATCAATATGTACGCCTTTGCTTGCAAAGTGATGACGAGCAGCATTGACGTATTTGGTGGCGACACAGATACGCGCGCCCTGCTTGACTGTACCGGCATAATCGTAGCCTGTGCGCACCGCAACCATCATGCGGCAACATGCGATTTGCAAGTCGAGCGGCTGATAAAGCCCCGCTCCTCCATGCTCATTCAGCACATCTTTACCGGCTATGCCCATATCCGCAGCGCCGTATTGCACGTACGTGGGGACATCGCTGGCGCGTACGATAATCAGTCTCACATCGGCCCGGTTGGTGCCGAGTATGAGCTTGCGCGAAGACTCCGGGTTCTCCGTGGGAACAATGCCCGCAGCCGCCAGCAAAGGCAGCGTCTCTTCAAAGATGCGGCCCTTGGACAGGGCCAATGTGATGCCTGTGTCACTCATGTTTGTATTTGGATTAGTGGGTGCGTTTAATCCGCGCACCCAGCTGGGTTAGTTTCTCTTCGATGCGTTCATAGCCACGATCCAGGTGATAAATTCGCTCGACCGTGGTTTCGCCCGCCGCCACCAACCCCGCTAGCACCAGGCAGGCTGAGGCGCGCAGGTCAGTTGCCATGACGATGGCGCCGTCAAGTCGAGGCACGCCACGCACCAGTGCTGTATGGCCTGATACCTCAATGTTGGCACCCAGCCGTATCAGTTCCTGCACGTGCATGAAACGGTTCTCGAAAATGGTTTCGGTCACGCTGGCCGCACCATTTGCAACGGTGTTCAGCGCCATGAACTGGGCTTGCATATCCGTTGGAAAAGCCGGATGCGGCGCCGTGCGCACATCAACTGACTGCAATTTGCCGTCGGACTCGACTTCAATCCAGTCTGGGCCGGTTTCGACCCGCGCTCCGGCTTCGCGTAATTTACTCATCACGGCATCCAGCGTGCCGGGCTGGGCATGCGTGGTGCGCACCTTGCCGCCCGTCATGGCGGCAGCCACCAAAAATGTACCCGTCTCGATGCGGTCGGCCATGACAACGTATTCGGCCCCGCCCAGCGTCGCAACACCCTCGATCGTGATCACGCTGCTGCCCGCACCTTCAATCTTTGCGCCCATCGCGATCAGGCAATTTGCCAAGTCCACGACTTCGGGCTCACACGCTGCATTTTCCAGCACAGTCGTGCCTTCAGCCAACGCTGCGGCCATCATCAGATTTTCTGTACCGGTCACGGTGACTATATCCATCAGGATGCGGGCGCCCTGCAGACGTTTGCAGCGGGCATGAATATAACCATGCTCGATCTGGATATCGGCTCCCATGGCCTGCAAACCCTTGATATGCAGGTCAACCGGGCGCGAGCCAATGGCGCAGCCACCGGGCAGGGACACCCGAGCCTCACCAAAGCGTGCCAGCGTGGGGCCCAGCACCAGAATCGCGGCACGCATGGTTTTCACCATTTCGTAGGGCGCTTCCTTGTGCGGAATCGATTCGCCACATAACGTAACGTGGTTTTGATCATCCAACGTCACACGCACGCCCATATGGCCCAGCAGTGCCAGCATGGTGCTGATGTCTTTGAGGTGCGGCACATTGCCAAGCCGCAACGGCTCGGCTGTCAGCAGACTGGCTGTCAGGATAGGCAACGCGGCATTTTTTGCGCCGGAAATGCGCACCTCACCCGCAAGCGGGTTACCGCCGCGAATCAATAATGCTTCCATTCAGCGGGCAGCCCAGTCTTCGGGTGAATAGGTTTTCATCGAGAGCGCATGAATTTGCGCATGCATCCGCACGCCCAGCGCATCATAGACCAGTCGATGCTGCTGGATCATGTTTTTGCCAGTGAAAGAAGGACTGACAATCACCGCCTGGAAATGCTGGCCATCGCCTTCCAGTTCAATATGATCGCAGGGTAATTTTTCGGTGATCCAGCCTTTGATGTCTTCGGGGGTAACCATAGTGCATTGCCTTTTCAGTGTCTGAGTTTGTAGCCGCCACGCAGCAGCAACAGGGTAATCACTGATATTGCCACAAAGCAGGCCCCTGAGACCAGCAGCCCCAGCCACGGGTCCGTATCGGACTGCCCCACAAACGCATAGCGGAAGCCATCAATCAGGTAAAAAACCGGATTGGCAAGCGATACCGACTGCCAGAAAGCCGGTAAGGAATGGATGGAATAAAATACCCCGGACAAAAATGTCAGCGGCAAAATCAGAAAATTCTGGAAAGCCGCCAGCTGATCAAACTTCTCGGCCCAAACCCCTGCCAATATGCCCAACGCCCCCATAATGCCGCTGGCGAGCACCGCGTAAGCCATCAACCAGCCCAGATGAGGCATCTGCAGGGGTACAAACCAGAGCGTCACCGCCAACACACCCGCACCCACCACCAGCCCGCGCAAGATTGAAGCGCCCAGATACGCCAGAAAAAACTCGAGATACGACAAGGGCGGCAACAGCACAAACACGATGCTCCCCATCATTTTGGACTGAATCAGGCTCGACGAGCTGTTGGAAAATGCATTCTGCAGCATGCTCATCATCACCAGCCCGGGCACCAGAAAGCTGGAGTAAGGCACGCCGGGATAAACTTCGACATGCGCTTCCAGTACATGCGAGAAAATCAGCAGGTACAGTAAAGCGGTCACCACCGGGGCCACCACGGTTTGCACAACCACTTTCCAGAAACGCAGCAGTTCCTTGTAAAAAAGGGCGGAAAGTCCACTCATGCGCGTTTCATGATGTCGGTAAAGACATCCTCAAGGTCGGGTTCCTGGAGCCGCATTTCGAGCACCTGAATGCCGGCACCACGTAAATCAGTCATCACCGCCTCCAGGTCAGCATACTCACTGAAATTGAAACGCCAATTGCCGTCGTCACCTGACACCAGCCGAGGCTGCAGCGCCGGTGGAATGCTTGTCGCATTAAGCCTGAATTGCGCGCTATGTTCGTTGGTCAGTTTCAACAGATTTTTTGTCTCATCCAGTGCAACCACACGACCCGATTTGAGCATCGCAATGCGACCGCACAAGGCTTCGGCTTCTTCCAGATAATGGGTGGTCAGCAGAATGGTGTGGCCTTCATGATTGAGGCGGCTGATAAAGGCCCACAGTGAACGCCGCAGATCGACATCCACTCCAGCTGTGGGCTCATCAAGCACAATAACCGGCGGCTTATGAACCAGAGCCTGCGCCACCAGCAGGCGGCGTTTCATACCCCCCGACAGGCTTTGCGTATTTTTCTCGGCATGCTGTGTCAGATCGAGATGATGCATGATCTCGTCTATCCACTGATCGTTGTGTTTAAGACCAAAATAACCGGACTGGATACGCAAGGTCTCGCGCACATTGAAGAAAGGGTCGTAAACCAGCTCCTGGGGCACGACACCCAACGCGCGGCGAGCCTGTCGGTAATCGGCCACCACATCATGGCCCATGATCGAAGCGCTACCCGAACTGGCACGGGTGAGTCCTGCCAGGATGGATATCAGCGTGGTTTTTCCTGCGCCGTTCGGGCCTAACAACCCAAAAAACGCGCCCGACTCGATTTCGAGTGAAACCCCGTCAAGTGCGCGGGTTTCCCCAAACTGCTTGTGCAGCGCGTCAACGCGTATCGCCGGGACCGCGCCGCTCATGCGGGCAGCAGTTCTGAAACCCCGTACAGTCCTGCAAGGGTGGTAAAACTAACGGGGAGGCCTGTGCAAACGAGTGTGTTGCCCGCTTGCTGGGCGTGACGCATGGCACTGAAAATCAGCGCCAGTGCGGCGGAATCGGCAGACTCAACGCCACTAAAATCCAGCGTGTTGACGCCTTGTGCCAATTTTGGATGCAATTCACGTAGCAGACTCCCTACGCTATCTACCGTGACTACGCCCGAAATTTGGCAAAGTGTTTCATTGCACTCCATCACGAACCCGTGCGAGGCGCAGGAGCGGGCGCAGGCGCGTTGCGATTGGACTGGTCCGCCAGGGTTTTGATCAAGCCATCAATCCCGTTTTGCCGGATGGCACTGGAGAATGAAGAGCGGTAATTGGTTACCAGACTGACGCTATCGATCGTGACGTCGTAAATCTTCCACCCGAATGCAGTCTTGTACATGTTGTAATCAATGGGGATGGGCTGCCCGCCTGGCTGGCGAATTTCAGAGCGTACGGTAACGTTGGTATCGTCCGGCCGCATGGTCAAGGGTTTGAAATCTACCGTTTGATTGGTAAATGCCGTCAGTGAACTGGCATAGGTGCGAACCAGCAGGTTGCGAAATTCGGTGACCAGCGCCTGCTTCTGCTGTGCTGTGGCGCGCGGCCAGTGCTTGCCAATCACCAGTTGCGTCATGCGATTGAAGTCAAAGTTCGGCAAGATCTTGGCTTCCACCAGCTGATACACCTTACTCAGATTGCCACTCTGCAACTCTTTATCCTGCTTCAGAATGGTCAGGACTTCATTCGTGGTGGTTCGTGCCAGCACATCAGGTGGCGTATCGGCGGTTTGAGCCAGTGCGGATGTATAACCCGTCATCAATGCCAACAACAGTAAGAATGAGCGCAGCATAATTAAAATCCCGTACGAAAATAAAGGCCGTCATGAACGACGAATAGGGGTAGACGTCTGTGACTTACTTGAGTTCACCCGTTAAACGGGCAAGCTGCGCCACATTCATGTTGTAGTCATTCACAGTACGCAAATATTCGGTCTGCGTCAGCACATAGCTCTTGAGTGCTTCAGCCACTTTGTCCGCTTTTTCGACTCCTGCCGAAAAATCAGCCAGCGAAGCAATCATCCAGCGACGAGCTGCTGCCGCACCTTCCAACAACTCTTCCTGGGACGCAAAATTGGCCTGTGCATTGGCGTAGGCTTCACCCACTTCGAAAGGAATGCCTGCCACTGCAAACGCCTTTTTATGATTGATCGCCTCGAGTTCAGCCTGCGCCTGATTGACACGGGCTGTGGCCGCTCCGAATACGCTATCCCATTTGACACCAACGACCGGGGTCAAACCACCACCATTAAATGGGTCGTTGATATAGGGGTTATCCAGTCGATCACGCTGGGAAGCGTAGTTGAATTGTCCGATCACACCCGCATACACATCAGGCATGCGATCCGCTTTTTTGGCCGCAACCAGCGCACGGCGTGCCCGCAATCCGGCTTCAAGTTGCTGCATTTCAGGACGATCCTGCAAAGCGCGCGACTGTAGTTCAGCCAACTCGAGGTGGGGAAACACCACCGGCTCAATACGATTGTCCGCCACGGTCAAATTGGACTTGAGGCCTGCGCCTGTCAGAACTTTCAGACCGTCCAGACTGATTTTCTCGACTGCACGTGATTGATGCACATACTTGGCCAACAAGCTTTTAGCGGTTTGCAAGGCATACAGATCGGATTGCTTGGATTCGCCCGTATCATCCTTCAGTTGACGCTCAACTGACCGGATTGCCTGATCCAGCCGGCCTTGCATGTCCTCCAGAAAAACACGGGTATCTCGCGCCGTCAAATAGCCATAATAAGCACGCTTGGTGTCATAAATCGTATCGGTACGCGTCTGTTTCAGCTCACCACGCTTGAGGTCAATATTGCCCTGCGCGGCCTCGCCATAACGCTCGATTTTGCCAAAGGTGTACAACGGTTTGATCAGCGCAAAATCCAGATGCGTCCAGTCGGATATGCCGTTGATGCGATCGTTATCCGTGCGCGGGTTGGTCCCGGTATACGCACCATTCTTGTAAAAACCACCCTCCACTTTTGGCGCCAGGCCGACAAATGCATTGGCGCTGACGCGCCATCCGGAATTGCCTTCCACTTCCTGCAGCATGCCGCGTGCTGCCTCGATCACCTGCTCGCGCTCCTTGATTCGCGGATCGGCGGCAAGGCTCATGGCGACGGCCTGTTGCAAGTTGACTGTTTCCGCCTGAACGTTCAGTACGGAGAACAACAAACCTGTGGAGAGAAGAGTGGATGTCAGTATTTTCAAAGTCATTGTGGCGCTCCTTCTTGAGCTTTACCGTATAAAAATTGTCCAATCAGGTTTTCCAGCACCACCGCATCCTGCGTGATGAGGATCGAATCCTTGTCTTTCAGTTTGGCGCTATCCCCGCCCGCTTCGAGGCCAATATACTGCTCGCCCAACAAACCTGATGTCATGATGGCAGCGGACGTGTCCTTAGGGAAAGCATAGCGCTTGTCGAGGCGAAGCGTTACGGCGGCTTCGTAGGCTTCATTATCAAACCGCACATCCACTACGCGCCCAACCACCACGCCGGCACTCTTGACCGGGGCCCGCGACTTCAATCCACCGATGTTTTCGAAGCGTGCGATCACCTCATAGCTATCCGAGCTATTTACGGCATTCATGCTCCCAACCTTGAGTGTCAGGAAGAGCAGCGCAGCAATGCCCACAAGGACAAATAATCCCACCCAGAGATCGAGTACGGTCTTGTTCATGATGTCAGCTAAGCCCCCGGAACATGAATGCAGTTAAAACAAAATCCAGCGCCAGTACAGCCAGACTGGAGGTCACCACCGTACGCGTCGTTGCGCCAGACACGCCTTCGGCTGTGGGCGGCGCATCATAGCCTTCAAACAAGGCGATGGTCGTAATGGCCACACCAAAAACAACACTCTTGATCACCCCATTCAAGATATCTTGTTCAAAGTCGACCGCGCTTTGCATTTGCGACCAGAACGAACCTTCATCCACGCCGATCAATTGCACACCGACCAGATAGCCACCGAATATGCCCATTGCTGAAAACAAAGCGGCCAGCAAGGGCATCGATATCACGCCTGCCCAGAACCGCGGCGCCACCACGCGCGCGATCGGGTCTACCGCCATCATTTCCATGGCTGACAATTGCTCGGTTGCTTTCATCAGCCCGATTTCAGCGGTAATCGCGCTGCCTGCACGGCTGGCAAACAGTAGTGCCGCCACCACCGGCCCCAGTTCCCGGACCAGGGACAGTGCGACCAGGACACCCAGAGACTGTTCCGCCCCGTAAGTCTGCAATGTTTCGTAGCCCTGCAGACCGAGCACCATCCCCACAAACAGCCCGGACACCAGGATGATAATGAGCGATAACACACCCGTGAAGTACATCTCGCGGATGGTGAGGCCGAAACGGCGAAATGCTGTACCCGAATGCAGCACAATCGCAACGAAAAAGCGTGCCGCAAATCCAATCCGCCACACGCCTTCTACCGTGCGGTTGCCCAAACGTTCAATCGCCTGCTTAAGCACGGTGTCCCTCCAAACCCAAATCATGCCTATAAGCCGGGGCGGGATAGTGAAACGACACCGGGCCATCAGCTTCGCCATGTACGAACTGATGGACGTAGGGCAAATCGGAGGCACGAATATCATCAGCCGTTCCCTCTGCCACGATCACCCCTTCCGAAACAAAATAAACGTAATCCACAATTTTCAGGGACTCCTGCACATCATGTGTCACCAGGAGTGAAGTCAAGCCAAGCGTATCCGTCAGCCGACGGATCAGGTTGCCCGTCACACCCAGAGAAATGGGATCGAGTCCGGCAAAAGGCTCGTCGTACATGACGAGTTGAGGATCCAGTGCGATCGCGCGTGCCAGCGCCACCCGTCGCGCCATACCGCCCGACAACTCGGCTGGCAACAGCGAAGCGGCACCGCGCAGGCCCACTGCATGCAGCTTCATCAGCACCATATCGCGAATGACGTCCTCGGGGAGATCAGTATGCTCGCGTAACTGGAACGCGACATTGTCGAATACCGACATGTCGGTAAACAGGGCACCAAACTGAAACAGCATGCCCATCGTGCGGCGCAATCTGTATAGACCCGCTTGATCGAGTTCGCCCAAGGACTCGCCCGCGACACGCACTTTTCCCTGGGCAGGCTTGATCTGCCCGCCAATCAAACGCAAAAGTGTGGTTTTGCCGCAACCGCTGCTGCCCATGATCGCTATGACCTGACCTCGTTTGGCCGTCAGGTTAATGCCCCTCAAGACTGGCCGGGCACCATAGTTAAATGCGACATTCTCGATTTCGACCAGATTGTCGTTTAGCAAAAAATCGTGCCTGTATTTTTGTTAGGAGATTGTTATTTTACCCAAGCCCCAAGGTCGCATTGCCATCCGTCCGTCTTTTAAGTGCGATTCAGTACCCCATGATCTGTTTGAGTGAATTAACCTGCTGCAACAAATTCAGATTTCCGGCGCGACTGAACACAAACACAGGCATGCCAGCAGTTGCTTGTTGTGTGATGCGCTGGGCAAGGGCACGCAAATCGGGCCGCTCATCCAGCCACCAGACATGTTCTTTTTCCCAGGCTGCAGTCGCCATTAAAACGCGCTCCGAGGACGGTTGGGCCTGACCATTGCTCGCGGGTTCAAGTACAAAAAAGAACCCCTCCATGCTATCGGTCAGCCATTGAGCCCAGGTCTCATCTGTGCAACTTTGCCAAACTTCAGTTGGCAAATAGACCGCCTGAAACTGAGTGTTGTAATAAGACAACATCCAGTCACTGGGCAGATCGTCAGGATAGAAACCCCCATGCCAGTGTGGATGGTCCCAACGAACGGCGCCCACAAGTACTTGTTGATTATTCTGCATGTTTCCTATTATTCAAGTCTGGCACCCAACACACACATCAGCCTTAGATCCTGTACGCATGACGATGGCGCATACACAGACCATGAATGCGTTCCCTTGTTATTTCATTCTGCCCAAGAAGGAGAATCTCATGAAAACGAATCCCGTCATCCCCTTGATTGGCCTGTTTGTCGCTTGCTCGGCTCTGGCCAATGACCCTGTAGCTCCTGCAGCCCCAACCGCTACCACACCCCTAACTCAGGCGCAGTGGCTGGAGCGCATGACAGACTTCACCCAAAATGGCACAGCCTATCGCGACCCCAAGGTATTTGTCCCCTGGGCCCATGCCGTCACCGAACCCGGCTTTTACACCCAAATGGGGGTGCGCATGATGGAACCCGGCAACTGGTACCCCATGATGAACTCGATGATGGACCCTCGAGCCATGAACAACTACATGCAGTTTTCCGATCCCAACATGTACATGAAGTGGATGGCGGCTTCCATGGACCCTAATTTTTACACCGCCCTGATGAGCCAGTTAGCGGAGCCCGGCAAGATGATGCGCTGGGTGATGGTGCCGATGGACCCCAACACCATGAAGATGATGATGCAATCCACGAATCCTGCCATGCACAGCAAATGGATGATGGCGCCCATGGACCCGCGTGCCAGGCAGGTCATGATGGCGCCCGCCAATCCCGCCCTCTATAACAACTGGATGAATACCACCATGAATCCGCAAACCTACGGGGCGATGGGCAACATGATGCCTTCCGCTACACAAGTTGCGCCCGTCACCAACACCGCAGGTACGCCTGCATTCAATTTTGTTGACCCGAATGCCTGGATGAATATGGCGCCCACTGCTGCGGGCAAGCCTGCCGCAAACGAAAATACACAACACACGCCGTCGCCCGCCTCAACGCCGGCCAAATAAAGCCGGGTTGCCGCACCAACGCGGGCTGCCACGGCAACCCGGGCATGCTCATTCAGCGCTTGGCTTTCAGGATCGACGCCATGTTGTGACGCCTGCACTGTCTTCCAGGACGATACCCGCAGCAATCAGCTCGTCCCGAATACGGTCGGACTCGGCAAAGTTTTTTTCCTGGCGCGCGGTTTGACGCGCTGCGATGAGCGCATCGATGGCCTGCTCGCTCAAGCCATCCGCCTTTGCGCCGGCCTGCAAAAAATCAACTGCATCGCGCTGGAGCAATCCCAGTACGCCGCCGAGACCGCGCAAAGTCTGCGCCGCAATGGCATCTCCCCGGTTGGCCTCTCCTGCCAGGTCAAACAGTACGGCCAGCGCCTCGGCTGTATTGAAATCATCGTCCATGGCCGCGCGAAAGCGGATGGCTGCCGGGTGTTGCCAGTCTAAGGTTGGTGCTGCGGCGGGTGCGTTCTTCAACGCCGTATACAAGCGAGACAAAGCACTCCTGGCATCATCCAGATGGGCGTCCGAATAATTGAGCGGGCTTCGGTAATGCGCGCGCAGTATAAAGAAGCGCACCACTTCGGCATCGTATTGCTTCAGTATCTCCCGGATGGTGAAGAAGTTGCCCAGCGATTTGGACATTTTCTCGTTATCCACGCGCACGAACCCGTTGTGCAGCCAATAATTGGCCAATTTGCACCCATTTGCGCCTTCTGACTGGGCAATCTCGTTTTCATGGTGCGGAAACTGAAGATCCTGGCCGCCGCCATGAATATCAAAGTGATTGCCCAGTAACTCGGCACTCATGGCCGAACATTCGATATGCCAGCCAGGGCGACCGGGGCCCCAGGGCGAATCCCACGCTGGCTCACCGGGTTTGGCGGCCTTCCACAAGACGAAATCCATTGGGTCCCGTTTGTTCGGATCGACCTCTACACGCTCGCCGGCGCGCAGTTCATCCAGGCTTTTGCCCGACAAGCGTCCGTAGTTAGGGAAGCTCCGCACGCTGTAATACACATCGCCGTTCGGCGCAGCATAGGCAAGACCTTTTTTCTCGAGTTGTGCGATCAAATCCAGCATCTGGGCGACATAAGCCGTTGCACGCGGCTCATGATCAGGTGGCAAAACGCCCAGCGCGCGTTCGTCTGTATGCATTTCAGCGATGAAACGCTCGGCCAGTTCAGCAGGAGATTCATTGTTTTCGTTCGCACGCCTAATGATTTTGTCGTCGATGTCCGTAATATTCCTGACGTAGTCAACTTGATAGCCGCTCGTTCGTAACCAGCGGGTGACCATATCGAATACCACGAAAACGCGCGCATGCCCCAGGTGACACAAGTCATACACCGTCATGCCGCATACATACATCCGGACTTTACCGGGTGTGATCGGAACAAATTCTTCCTTGGAACGTGTAAAGGAATTGGTGATATGCAGCATGGCGCGGGCAAACTGGAAATGAAATGAAGACATTAGGGAATCAAGCTGTGTATCGACTGTCTCAGTCAGGTCGATGTTGTTAGAATGCCTGCTTCCCAAGATGAACCGAGCATATCACATGGTCCTGTCACGTTTTTTCACTGTCGTTGCCGCCTGTGCCATCCTGGTCAGCGCGCCTGTGCTGGCCAATGAAGTACAGGATATCAACCAGCAATTCCGCAAGGGTGACTTGTCTGGCGCTCTGAGCCAGGCCAACCGGTATCTCGCCAAGAACCCCAAGGATGCGCAGGCACGGTTCCTCAAAGGCCTGATCCTGGCCGATCTGGGAAAAACCAATGACGCCATCACTGTATTCACCGGGCTCACCGAAGATTTCCCTGAATTGCCCGAGCCCTATAACAACCTCGCCGTGTTGTACGCCTCGCAAAGCAAATACGACGCTGCGAAGAATGCCCTGGAAATGGCCATACGCACGCATCCCAGCTATGCCACAGCACATGAGAACCTGGGTGACATTTATGCCAAGATGGCTTCGATTGCCTATGACAAAGCACTCTCGCTGGACAACAAAAACACGGCTGCACAAACCAAATTATCGCTGATTCAGGACATGATTCAGGGTCAGCCACGCAAAGCAACGGCCACCAAACCGACTGTCGCTTCCAGTCGCCCGGCCGCTCCGCCTGCTGTCGCCACAGCGGAACCCGCCAAGCCCAGCCCGGCCACACCAACCCCGGCGAACAAGGCAATCGAGACTGCCGTCAACCGTTGGGCTCAAGCCTGGTCCGCGCGTGATGTCAGTGCCTACCTGGCCGCCTACGCCAGCGACTACGTGGCAGATGGCATGTCCCGCAGCGACTGGGAAGCCCAGAGACGTACCCGCGTAGGGGGTCCCAAACATATTGATGTGCAATTAAGCAACCTGACGATCGACCAGCAAGGCGATACGGCCAGCGCCACGTTCCGCCAGGCTTACCGTTCAGACCGGTTCAGCTCCACGGTGACCAAAACCCTGAAGTTGGCCCTGAAGAACGGCCAATGGCTCATCGTTGACGAAGATTCAAAATAAATAAGGACCCTCTAAAAGTATGCGTCAATTCTTGTTCGCGCTGCTGTTGGCCTCGCCCGCTCTCCATGCCACCAGCCTGGATGCGGATCGGCAAATGGCCAACAGTCTGCTCGCCATATCCCAGAGCCGGATACCGGAAGCCCTGACGGCTGTTGACAAGCTCACCCAACAACACCCCAACTTCCGTCTGGCTCAACTCGTCAAGGGTGACTTGTTGCTGGCGCGCGCGCAGCCATTACAGACGCTAGGCAATACGGGCACCCGAGGCAACGTTGAACTGGAACAATTACGTGACGAAGCTCGCCAGCGCGTACGCACGGTCAGTGAAGCACTCCCCAACGATCAAGTACCTGTCTATCTTTTGAATCTGGACGACAGCTACCGCCATGCGCTGGTCGTCGATGCCAGCCGGTCCCGCCTGTACGTCTACGAAAATCGTGCCGGCCTGCCCATCCGGGTAGCCGACTTTTACATCACGATAGGCAAAGCTGGAGTGGGGAAGCAAAGAGAAGGTGATAACCGTACCCCGATTGGGATCTACACCATTTCAAGCTTCAAGTCGCCGCGCGAGCTGAGTGATTTTTACGGCGGCGGTGCATTTACCCTGTCTTATCCCAATGAATGGGATACCCGTCAGGGCCGCAACGGACATGGCATCTGGATACACGGCAGCCCAAGCAATACCTACAGCAGAACCCCTCGCGCCAGCGAGGGTTGCGTGGTGTTGTCAAATGACGACTTGAGCCGCATCGGTCAATTTATCGAAACAGGCAAAACGCCAGTCATCATCGCCGAACAGGTTGAATGGGTTGACTACAATATTCTGGATACACGCCGCAACGACCTGGCCGCCGCGCTCGACCAATGGCGCACAGACTGGGAAAGCCGCGATACCGATCGCCTGCTCAGCCACTATGCGACGTCCTTTCGGGCCGGATCACAGAATATGCAATCGTTTGCTGCCAGCAAGCACAAAGTGAACGCTACCAAATCCTGGATCAAAGTCGGACTTAACAAAGTCAGCCTGTTGCTTTATCCAGAACGGCCCGACTTTGCATTGGTCACGTTTGTACAGGATTACCAAAGCAGCAACCTCAGCGACAGCACCTCGAAACGCCAGTTCTGGAGTCGTGAAAACGGACGCTGGAAAATTATTCACGAAACCTCACTTTAAGGACACACATGGTCAAGCTTCACACCAATCACGGCACTATCACACTCGAACTCGATGCCGAAAAAGCACCTAAGACCGTTGAAAACTTTCTCCAATATGTGCGAGACGGCTTTTTTGACGGTACGATTTTCCACCGGGTAATTGATGGTTTCATGATTCAGGGTGGGGGGTTTGAACCGGGCATGACACAAAAGCCTACGCGTGCCGAAATTGAAAATGAAGCCGCGAATGGCCTGAAAAACGAGGCTTACACTGTTGCCATGGCGCGCACACCGAATCCCAATTCGGCCACCGCTCAGTTTTTCATCAACATTGCCAATAACAGCTTCCTCAATTTCACCTCGCCCACCCCGCAGGGCTATGGCTACGCCGTCTTTGGCAAGGTCACGGAAGGTACGGAAGTCGTGGATTCAATCAAAAAAGTGAAGACAGGTAACCGGGCCGGTCAGCAGGACGTGCCACTGGAAGATGTCGTGATCACCCGCGCAGAAATCATCTAAGTATCTTGAGCCAGACGGATCGCACCTATTTCGTAGCAGATCTGCACCTGACTGACGAACGCCCGGATGCAACCGGGCGTTTTTTTCGTTTTCTGGAAAGCGAAGTTGAAGGTGCAGCCGCGCTCTATATTCTGGGGGACTTGTTTGAAGCCTGGGTGGGAGACGATCATGATGAACACGTGGCACGAGACACGGCACGTCGTCTCAAGTCACTGGCCAACACCGGCACCCATATTTACTTCATGCATGGCAACCGTGATTTCATGCTGGCGCAGCGTTACGCTGCATCGTCAGGCATGCACTTGTTAAGCGATCCCACGACCATTGAACTTTACGGCGTGACGACGCTGCTGATGCATGGCGACACCCTGTGTACTGATGACACCGCGTATCAAACCTTCCGCCGCCGGGTACGACGTCCCTGGGTGCTGACATTGTTACGGTGGCTGCCTTTATCGCTTCGCCACCGTATGGCACGCCAGGCACGCACGAGCAGCGAGTCGGCCAAAGCCGGGAAAACCACTGAAATCATGGATGTGAATTCAAACGAGGTCATCCGCGTGTTACGCGAAAACCAAGCCAGCCGCCTCATCCACGGCCATACGCACCGCCCGGCCCAGCACCATCATGAAATTGAAGGTCGGCGCTACGAACGATGGGTCCTGCCGGATTGGTATACCCGATGGGGTTACGTGGTATGTGACGCGACCGGTTGTTCGCTTAACGTCAACAATTTATGAAGGCGCATCAACCAGGGGCATGCCTGCAGGGATGCGGAACAGCTTCGGATTCAATGGCTTTCTGGACTCGGCCTCGAATTTCCGCGTACGCCCTGTGTAATCACGCTCCTCCAGAGGCAACCCCAGCTTGAGTATCATGTCGGTCTCCCAGACATGATTCGCCAGATCGCAATCGTTCTGTATTGATGGAACGGATTCTTGCCACACGCGATACTGCATGCTGGCCAAAACAGCTTTCATCTCGGACATCGCCCGCGCCGCATCCGGCGCAGCTTTTGGTGCAACGATGCCTTCACTGCACACCACGCCGTTGACTGAAAGTGTAAATGCCGTCGTCCCTTGTGCCGCTGCCCGGGTATCCAGCTTGGGCTTCCAGTCGGCCGGTTTGGCTGGCACCTTGCCCGGTTTGAACACCATCGCCATTTTGCTTTCGCTCATGACGTTGATCATTTTGCGTTGGCGTCTGTCCAGCAAAAAGAAATCGCCCTTGTCATCACCGCTATCCATCCGCATGAAATGAGGCGTCACCAGAATTCGCGTGGGATAGATGGCGGTACCCGGATCCTGATCCAGGTAGCGCAACTCAATCATCTCGGCGGCCTGGGCGGAGCCCATACCGAACACACTCACCAGCATCATCCAACGTAGCATCACTTCAATCCTCGACTCAAATCGGCCTGTATGTCGGCCATGGATTCCAAACCTACCGCTATACGAACCAATCCATCGCTGATACCCGCGGCATCACGTTGCTCAGGTGTCATCCGGCTGTGCGTGGTACTGGCCGGATGCGTAATGGTCGTTTTAGTGTCACCCAGATTAGCGGTAATCGATAGCATCCGGGTCGCATCTATCACCTTCCATGCGACTTCCTGGCCGCCCTTGAGTTCAAATGCAACGATCCCGCCGCCGGTTTTTTGCTGCGCCATCGCCAGCTGATGTTGCGGGTGGGAAGGCAATCCTGGGTAAAGCACGCGCGCAACCTGGGATTGCTTTTCCAGCCACTGCGCCAGCGCAAGCGCATTCCTGGAGTGCGCCTCCATGCGAATCGACAGAGTCTCCAGGCCCTTGAGAATCACCCAGGCATTGAATGCCGACAGCGTAGGCCCTGCCGTACGCAGAAAGGTATACACCCCTTCCATCAGTGCCTGGCTGCCCAGCACTGCGCCGCCCAATACCCTGCCCTGTCCATCGAGATACTTGGTGGCCGAGTGAATCACAATGTCGGCATCCAGTTCGAGCGGCTTTTGCAATACGGGCGAACAGAAACAGTTGTCGACTGCAAGCCACGCACCTGCCTCATGAGCAATTGCCGCCAACGCACGAATGTCGCTCACTTCGGTCAGCGGATTCGATGGTGACTCGACAAAGAACAGCTTGGTGTTTGGTTTCAACGCAGCCCGCCATTCTGCCGGGTCGGTTGGCGATACAAACGTCGTCTCGATGCCAAATCGGCCCAGAATATTGTTGAACAACTGTACCGTGGACCCAAAGATCGAGCGCGACGCCACAATATGTTCACCCGCCTTCATCAGGCCCATCACCGTCGCCAGAATGGCGGCCATACCGGACGCAAACGCCACACAGCGTTCGGCACCCTCCAATGCGGCCAGCCGCGCTTCCATCATGCTGACAGTCGGGTTGGTAAAGCGAGCGTAGATCGGGCCGGGCTGTTCACCCTTGAAACGCGCGGCAGCCTCGGCTGCACTCCCAAACACGAAGCTGGAGGTGAGAAACATCGCCTCAGAGTGCTCGTTGAATTGGCTGCGCACAGTGCCGGCCCGTATGGCCAGCGTCTCGATATCGTATTCGTCGTTCATGTCTGCATCCATAAAAAAACCCCGAACGGCTAACGCGTGTCGGGGTTTCCTCTGCGCCGCTTTAGCCGGATTTATCAAGCGCCCGCAAGCTGAAACTCAAATCGGCGCATGTCCAATCTACGCGCCTAGTGAGCTCAGGTCAACCGGTCCCGGTTAACGGTTGGTTGCCAGGTTCAAGTCGAGTTGCTGAGTGGACAGGGCAGAAGGCGGGGGGGTGTCGCCGTTGCGCACGGACTCAATGTAATTCAGATACTCGGTGGTCACGTCACCCGTAATGTAGCGTCCATCGAAGCATGACGTATCAAAATCCAGAATCTTCGGGTTGCCCGATTTGACCACGTCCACCATTGCATCCAGATCCTGGTAAATCATCGCATCGCAACCGATTTCGCGTGCAATGTCTACATCGGTACGACCACTCGCAATCAACTCATTACGGGTGGGCATATCGATGCCATACACATTGGAATAGCGCACCGGGGGCGAAGCCGATGCAAAATACACCTTCGCGGCGCCCGCATCACGCGCCATCTGGACGATCTCGCGGCTGGTGGTGCCGCGCACAATGGAATCATCGACCAGTAACACGTTGCGGCCCTTGAACTCTTCGGCAATGGCGTTCAGTTTTTGCCGCACCGATTTCTTGCGCAGCGCTTGACCCGGCATGATGAAGGTACGGCCGATATAGCGATTCTTGATGAAGCCTTCACGGTAGGGCACGTTCAGATGGTTCGCCAGTTGCAACGCAGAAGGTCGGCTGGTATCGGGAATGGGAATTACCACATCGATCTTGAGATGGGAAAACTCCCGCTTGATTTTTTCGGCCAACGACACACCCATTGCAAGGCGCGTGCTGTAGACCGAAATACCGTCCATCACCGAGTCAGGACGCGCAAGATACACATACTCAAAAATACAGGGATTGAGCACCGACTTCGCACTGCACTGACGGCTATGCATCTGGCGCTGATAATCGATAAAGATCGCTTCGCCTGGCGCCACGTCGCGCAGCAAACGGAAGCCCAAGGTGTCAATGGCCACGCTTTCAGAGGCCACCATGTATTCATGCGGGAAAATCTGATCGTTGACGCCAATCACCAACGGACGAATGCCATGAGGATCGCGAAAAGCCAGCAAGCCGTAGCCTGCAATGAATGCAGTGACGGCATACGCACCGCGACAGCGGGCATGCACGCCCGACACTGCGCCGAATATCGTATCCAGGCTCAGCTTCCGGCCCGCGGCACGTACCTGCAACTCATGTGCCAGCACATTCAGCAACACTTCAGAATCCGAGTTGGTGTTGACGTGGCGCAGATCGCTACGGAACAACGACTCTTTCAGCTCATGGGTATTGGTGAGGTTACCGTTATGGCCCAGCACGATGCCGTAAGGCGAATTGACGTAAAACGGTTGAGATTCAGCTGACGACGAAGCGCTGCCCGCGGTGGGATAACGAACATGCGCCACCCCCATATCGCCCAGCAGATTGCGCATGTCACGCGTGCGGAACACATCACGCGCCAGCCCCGGTTCCTTGTGCATGTGAAAGCGGCTATCTTCTGCTGTCACGATCCCGGCCGCGTCCTGGCCCCGGTGTTGCAACACCATCAGCCCGTCATACAACAACTGATTTACAGCCGTATTGGCTACAACTCCGATTACCCCGCACATGCTGTGCACCCATCCATAAAGTTATTCAAGCGGTATTGCTCAAAACCACATCATTCGTAGCGAACGTATTTCGCCATGTCGTCGGGCAGCAACGGCAAGGCGAGAACAGCCATCCTCTGCAAACTGCCCGATACTGCAGCCTGCTTCCAGAATTCGGTCCGCGGCAGCGAAGTCAGTCCGGCGGCAATCGTCAGGCCCACCAGTATCACCACCCCTTTGGCCAGCCCCAGCACGCCACCCAGGACCTTATCGGCGCTCCCCAGGCCCACGGCCTTGACCAGCGAAGCCAGCGCGTGCCCCAACAGCAGCACGCCGATCAGCACCACCAGAAAAATAACCGCAAACCCGGCGAAGTAACGAATCGCCGGATTCTCAATCCCGATCGGCAACATCGGCGCCACCCACATCGCGCCCCACTTGCCCAGCAAAAAAGCCAATATCCAGGCTGCCAACGAAAACAAGGTATCAATCATGCCACGCATCAGGCCCCGCACGATGGTGAGTACCAGCACCAGCAGCACGATGATGTCGAGCATGCTCATTGCGTGACGACCTGCCCGGCCATGTTGTGCTCAGCCAGTTTGACCGCAGCCGCGACGGCGGCGGCACGCGTGGAGTAAGGCCCCACCCGAACACGCGTCAGTTTGCCGAATTTGTCGGTAAAAGCCGGCAAGCCCACTTCGGCAGCGCGATCTTTCAGTACCTCGGCTTTACTCGCATCGGACAAAGCCGCCAACTGCACCACAAATTGATCGCTGGCAGGCACCGGCTTGGCAATTGGCACCGTCACCTCGGCAGGCTTGGCCTGAACAGGCTTGGTCGGGGCAGGTTTGGGGGCAGGTTTGACCGGCCCGGGCTTGGGGACAGGTTTCGGTTCCGGCTTGGCTGCG
This sequence comes from Thiobacillus sp., assembly GCA_036568265.1. Lineage (GTDB taxonomy): Bacteria > Pseudomonadota > Gammaproteobacteria > Burkholderiales > Thiobacillaceae > Thiobacillus. The sequence continues at coordinate 63,509 of DATCSW010000015.1, read as the reverse complement.
GGCGGAGCCACAGGTTCGGGTAGGGCTTGCAGTGCCGGTTCTGGGGCCATTTCAGGCGCTTGCACGGGCTGAGGAACCGGCTCAGGACGCACTTCCGGCTTGACGGCCATACGCACGGCCAGCGAGCTCGCGGGCGGCGGTTCGTCTTCCAGCAGCAGCGGCAGCACAATCACCGCCAACAGCGTCAAAGCGACCGCACCGATCAGGCGGCGGCGGGCACGGCGTTTAAGGTCATTTTCATTGCTGGGTAGCGGCATGATCGAGCACGGCGGCAACGGTATAGAACGAACCGAAGACGAGGATTCTATCACCTTCGCGGGCCTCGATTCGAGCTGTGTCGAGGGCAACACACACATCGGGCTGCACCTGGATTGTCGCGCTACCCACATGTGCCGCCAGAATCACGGCCAATTCATTGGCACCGCGTGCGCGCGGTGAGTTCGGTGTACACGTCCACCACGCATCAATCTCATCCGCCAAAGCGGAAAAGACTGCGTCGGCATTTTTGTCCGACAACATGCCGACAACTGCCAGGGTGCGGCCCGCAATGGGTTGCTCACGCAAGGTGGCGGCCAGCGCCCTTGCAGCTTCGGGATTATGGGCCACATCCAGGATCACATCTGGCTCAGAGGTTATGCGCTGGAACCGACCCGGCGCTTGAGCTGCCTTCAGTCCCTGTCGGATGGCAGCCTCGTTGACCGGCAAGCTGTGTTTGACTGCTTCCAGCGCGATCAGTGCGGCAGCCGCATTGCCTCGTTGGAAAGGACCCGCCATGCGAAGGGCTGGCAATGCTGTCCACGTCTGCGTAGGCCCGCGAACCGTCCAATGGCCAGCCGTACCCTCAACAAAATAATCCTGATTCACGCACCGGAGATCCGCGCCTATCGCATGCGCATGCTCGACCAGGCTGATGGGCGGTTGAGGATCGGCGCAGATGGCTGGCCGCGCGGCACGATAAATACCCGCCTTCTCGAACCCGATTTTTTCACGGGTATCGCCCAGCAGTTCAATATGATCAAGATCAACACTGGTGACAATGGCAACATCCGCATCGAACACGTTCACCGCATCGAGCCGTCCGCCGAGACCCACTTCGAGGATGGCCACTTCGATGCCAGCGTCGATGAACTGGCGCATGGCGCCAAGCGTGCCGAATTCAAAATAGGTCAGCGACGTATCACCACGAGCGGCATCCACTTGTTCAAACGCGGCAATCAGTTCGGCGTCTTCGGCATATTGCCCGGCAACGCGTACCCGTTCGTTGTAACGAACCAGATGCGGCGAAGTGTAAAGCCCGGTTTTATATCCGGCGGCAAGCAGGATGGCTTCGAGGTAGGCACAGGTCGAGCCCTTGCCATTGGTGCCACCGACGATGATGAGTGGGAAATCCGGCACCAGGCCTAATGCGTCCCTGACCTTGCCGACTCGTTCCAGTCCCAGTTCGATCGTGCTGGGATGCAACTGCTCAAGTCGCGCCAGCCAGTCAGCCAGCGAAAATCCCGGACGCGTCAACACTTCTAGGAAGCCAGCGCGTGGCGGCCCATCATGATCGACAGCATGGTAACGAGTTCATTGCGCATCTCGCGACGGTCGATAATGCGATCGATCGCGCCTTTCTCAAGCAGGAACTCGGCGCGCTGGAAACCTTCCGGTAGCGTCTCACGCACGGTTTGCTCAATCACGCGCGGACCGGCAAAGCCGATCAGTGCATTGGGTTCTGCAATGATGAGGTCACCCAGCATGGCAAAGCTGGCCGACACACCGCCCATGGTGGGATCGGTCAGCACCGAAATAAAAGGCAGTCGATGGCGCGACAGTTGGGTTAGGGCAGCCGAAGTTTTGGCCATCTGCATCAGCGAAAACAAACCCTCCTGCATACGTGCACCGCCACTGGCCGAAAAACAGATATAGGCCGAGCTCGATTCGATCGCCGCTTCCACGCCCTGCACAAAGCGCTCGCCCACCACCGAACCCATCGAGCCGCCCATGAATTTGAATTCAAATGCAGCCGCGACGACAGGCACGGCCTTGACACTGCCGCACAGCACAACCAACGCATCGGTTTCCGATGTGCCCGATTGCGCGTCTTTCAAACGGTCCGGATATTTCTTGCTGTCCTTGAATTTGAGCGGGTCATGTGGCGTCACGTGGGCGCCAATCTCGTGTTGACCTTCGGCATCCAGCAACATCGCCAAACGCTGCCGTGCACCGATCCGATGGTGGTGGCTGCACTTTGGGCACACTTCCAGATTGGCTTCGAGGTCGGCGCGGTACAGCACTTCGTTGCACGCCGGGCACTTGGACCACAGGCCCTCGGGCATGGATTTCTTATCGGCCTGCGCGCGCCGTTTGATTTTCGGCGGCAATATTTTCTGGAACCAACTCATTGTTTTCTCCGCTGCTTGAATGCTGCCAGCTTATTTTGAAGCCGCGTCCACACCCCGGCGCAATTCCGCCACCAGATGGTTGACGCGGTTAGTACATTCGCCTTCGGGAGCGGTTTCGATTTCGTTCACGATGCGGCTCCCCACCACGACTGCATCTGCAACACGCGCCACTGCTTCGGCAGTTGCCGCATCGCGAATACCAAAGCCCACGCCCACGGGCAGATCGCAATGACGACGAATCATCTCGATCTTGCGTGCCACCTCGTCGGTATCGAGGTTGGCCGAACCCGTTACGCCTTTCAATGACACGTAGTAAATGAAACCCCCTGCCATGGCTGCTATTTGTTCCACCCGTGATTCCGGCGTGGTCGGTGACATGAGGAAAATGGGGTCCAGCCCGGCGGCCTGGAAAACATCTACCACGCCATGCGCTTCCTCGGGTGGAATATCCACGGTCAGCACGCCATCCACGCCTGCCGCCTTCGCGGCCTGTGCAAACTGCTCGTAGCCCATGCGCTCAACCGGATTGGCATAACCCATCAGCACCACCGGCGTGGTGGTATTGGTCTTGCGGAATTCAGCCGACATGGCCAGTACGTCTTTAAGTCCGACCTTGTTCGCCAACGCGCGCTCCGATGCACGCTGGATCACCGGCCCATCGGCCATCGGGTCGGAAAATGGCACGCCCAATTCAATCATGTCTGCGCCTGCTTCCACCAATGTATGCATCAGCGGCACGGTCAGCCCTTTGCCAGGATCGCCTGCAGTGATGAAAATGATCAGGGCTTTCTTGTTGTGCGCCTTGAGCGCGGTAAACGTCTGGCCAATACGACTCATGATAAGGTCTTAAAAAAACGGTTCAATTGAATAGGTACCGGGGTTACAGCGTAATGCCCGACAACTTCGCCACAGTGTTGATGTCCTTGTCACCCCGGCCAGACAGGTTGACTAGAATGATCTGGTCTTTTTTCAGTGTCGGCGCCAATTTCTTGGCCTGCGCGATGGCGTGACTGGATTCAAGCGCGGGGATGATCCCTTCGTATTTGCACAAATCGTGGAAAGCAGCCAGGGCTTCATCGTCGTTGATTGCCACATACTCGGCGCGACCCGCATCTTTCAGGTAGCTGTGCTCAGGACCCACGCCAGGATAGTCGAGGCCGGCGGACACTGAATGGGTTTCCATGATCTGGCCCTCGCCATCCTGCATCAGATAGCTGCGGAAGCCGTGCAAAATCCCAGGGCTGCCTGCGCCCAATGTTGCAGCATGCTTGCCCGACTCGATGCCGAACCCACCGGCTTCCACGCCTATCAGGCGCACCGACTCATGCGGAATATAGGGGTGGAAAATACCAATCGCGTTGGAGCCGCCGCCGACGCACGCGACCACTGCATCAGGCTGGCGGCCAGCCAACTCCGGCATCTGAGTCAGGCATTCGCGGCCGATCACACACTGAAAATCACGCACCAGCATGGGATACGGATGGGGGCCGGCCGCCGTGCCGAGAATATAGAATGTGGACTCAACGTTGGTAACCCAATCACGCATCGCTTCGTTAAGGGCGTCCTTCAGGGTTTTGGACCCCGACGACACCGGCACGACGGTAGCGCCCAGCAGTTTCATCCGATAGACATTGGGTGACTGACGAATCACGTCTTCCGCGCCCATGTAAACCACGCATTCCATGCCATAGCGTGCAGCCACCGTGGCCGAAGCCACGCCGTGCTGGCCCGCGCCGGTTTCGGCAATCACCCGCTTCTTGCCCATACGGCGCGCCAACAGGGCCTGACCGATGGTGTTGTTGATCTTGTGCGCGCCGGTGTGGTTGAGATCCTCACGTTTGAGGTAGATCTGCGCGCCACCGTATTGCTCGCTCAAACGCTTGGCGTGATACACCGGGCTGGGTCGGCCCACATAGTGCTTCAACTCGTATTCGAATTCGGCCACAAAGGCCGGATCATTGCGCGCTTTGTCGTACTCGACACGCAATTCCTCCAGCGCCGCGATCAACGTTTCGGCGACAAAAATACCGCCATAGGGGCCAAAGTGGCCGCGTGCATCGGGTAAATCAGTCAGTTTCATATTGCTTTAGCTCTCGCAATAAATTGCGCCATTTTGTTCGGGTCCTTAATGCCTTTTACCGCCTCGACGCCGGAAGACACATCCACTGCCCAAGGCTTGACGCGCTGAACGGCTTCAGCCACGTTATCCGGGTTCAAGCCGCCCGACAGCACGACAGAGTTGGGCAGGTTTTGCGGGATAAGGTTCCAGTCGAACCGCTCTCCCGTACCGCCCGGATGGCCCGGTACACAAGCATCGAGCAACAAACCACGTGAGGCATCAAAATCAGCCGCGTATTTTAACAAATCCGTCTGCGGATTGACCCGTACGGCCTTGAGATAGGGACGACCAAAGCGGGAGCAATCCGCTGGTGTTTCATCGCCATGGAACTGTAACAGGTCAAGCGGCACGTCACGCAGTACGGATTCGACAAAAGCGGGGTCGGCATTCACAAACAATCCCACCGACTGCACAAAAGGGGGCAACGCCCGCACCAACGCGGCTGCGGTTGCAATCGAGACGTGGCGTGGGCTGGGTGCATAGAACACAAAACCCAATGCATCGGCCCCGGCGTTGCAGGCGTCATGTAGATCCTGCAATCGGGTGATGCCACAAATTTTTACGCGAACAGCCATCGCTCAGGGGTTTCCGGCAAACCAAAGTGCGCAGGATACCGGATGTGCGTCAGATATAGCCCGGCCGCGTCAAAAGTGGGCGCCGCTTGCGTGCGATTACGGCTGTCCAGCAGCGTCTGTGCCCACTCGGGCGGGTGGGAACCCGCGCCGACCTGAATCAGGCAGCCCATGAGGTTACGCACCATGTGATGCAAGAACCCGTCCGCCAGAAAGTCACACATCAGATAATCACCGCGCCGCTCGATTTGAGCCAGCCGCAAATCCTTGACCGGTGATTTCGCCTGACAAGCCGCCGCGCGAAACGCAGAAAAATCATGGCGTCCAATTAAATAAGCAGCGGCCGCATTCATGGCATCGTGATCCAGCGGTCGGTGATACCAGCCAATCAGGCCATGATTCAAGCCGGGACGCACCGCATGATTCAGCAATACATAGCGGTAGCCTCGCTGATCCGCTGAAAAGCGGGCGTGAAAGTCGCCGCTGACTTCTCGCGCCCACTGCACCGCCACACCGGCAGGCAAGTGGCTGTTGACGCCGCGAACCCACGCGGTCAGCGGTCGATCAACAGCGGTATCAAAATGCACGACTTGAAATGCGGCATGGACGCCCGTATCGGTACGGCCTGCTGCCGTAATGCGGATGGCTTCGCCCGCAATGGCAGCAACAGCGGCTTCAAGCGCGTCCTGCACGCCACAGCCTTGTAACTGTGACTGCCAGCCGCAAAACCCCACCCCGCTATATTCCAGCCCCAACACGATTCTCATAGTTATCCGGCCCATGCCAACACGAGCCCCACTCCCAGCAAGCCCGCCAGTATGACGGCGCTGTCTCGCGCTTGCCAGCGTTCGACCTGCAGCGCATAGGTCGCAGGCCCATCATCCTCAGCCACAGGCACTCGTAGTGCGTCCATCCAGCGCACCGGTTTGGGTGCGTGTTCGACATACTCCAGCGTCAACCCCAGGCGCACGGCAAAGGCGCGACGATCAAATCCCAGCCACACCAGGGGCGCGGCCAACACATACAAGCCGTAAATCAATCGCGCGCGCGCAGTGTACGCCAACAGCACAGCCAGGCCGATCAGCAGCAACACTAGCCGCCCGACACGCCACGCGCCCGCTTCCAGTCCTTCCACACTGGGACTGGCCCAACCCCAGGACGGCCACAACAATGTACCCGGCAGGCTATAGGCGTAGGTCAGCAGGAGTACTGCCATCAACCAGCGGGTGCGGCGCAGCAGACGCCCGCTTTCAGATCGAACGGGCGCAAACAGAAAGGCCGTCGCAGAAGCGACGGCCAATACTGCGAACCCGGGCATGACAGCGCGTTCCACCGCGACTGCCCACCCGCACCACAACAGAATACGGGCTGCCGGATGGGGAAACTCAGCCAAGTGAACTCAACATGCCTTTCGCGTCAGATTGCTGTTTCTCGTTGCCCTCGGCCACCACCTCGGCAAGAATCTCACGTGCACCTTCCTTGTCGCCCATTTCTACGTAAGCACGCGCAAGGTCGAGCTTGGTACCGACTTCATCCAGTTCCAGATCGTTACCACCAGCATCGCCCAGATCGAGATCCAGGCCACTGAAATCAAACTTGCTGTCCGGACCATTTTCTTCTTCCAGACCCAAATCCAACGTTAATGAGTCGTCTGAATTGTCGGGCACATCAAGGTTCGGCAGATCGAAATCCAGACCTTGCGTATCCATGCCACCAAAACCGGAATCCGGTGCAGCGGGGGTCTCAGTCTCGGCAACAACCCCGGCCTGAGTGTCGAAACTGAGCACCTGACCAGGCGATTCGAATTCCATCACTTCGTTCGGGGTTTCAGCGCTAAATGTCTCGGCCTCAGCCTGGGAAGGTGTACCCGCTGATTCCGGGTCAGCCGCCGCTTCATCTTCAAAGACGACCGCGCCCCCTGCTACTGCTGCGGTTGCAGCAACAGTTGCCGCCTCCGTTCCGGACGTCTCCCCCGACTGCACTCCGCCATACAGCGGATTGGTCGGGTCGATGCCACGACCCATTTCACAGGCTTTGTCCCACAGCGGGCTGGATTTGCTACCCAGTGCGGCAAAAAGCTCGCCGGCAACCGATTCAAACGCGACCGTGTTATGCCGCGCGGCGTAAATTTCAAGCAATTTCGAACGGATTTCATGGCGATCCGGGTTTTTGCTGATGGCTTCCTTGAGAATTTCTTCGGCTTGCACATCTCGCCCATAAGCCATGTACACCTCGGCCTCGGCAATAGGATCCACATCATGGGTATCGATCGTTCCCAAACCTGCCTGGCTGAAATCAGTCAGGAAAGACGTATCGCCTGTATTCACACTCCCACCTGATGCCGCACCTATCACCGAACTGGGGCGTACATCGCCGCCACTCATGATACTGTCTTCCAGGACGGAGCCACCGGTTTTACGGCGACGTCCTCCGCCCGCCATCATCCACCACAACACACCGCCCAGCCCCAACGCAGCCAGACCGCCTCCCCAGTACATGGGATTGGCCAACAGTGGGGCGTACCAGCTTTCGGTTGCCTGAGGCACCGCTTCAGGAGCAATCACCACGGGAACGACCGGTGCCGGTTTGACTTCGGGTGCCGTTTGAGCCTCGACAGGGGCCGGCGCCGGCTCGGTGGGCGTTGCCACAACAGGTGCGGGCACGTCAGCCAGCGCCTTTTCCTTCATGTCAACCAGCTTTTGCAGATCCTGGACCTGTTTTTCCAGCGCAGCTACACGCTGGCCTGATTCCTTCAATGCTTTTTCACGTGCAGTCGCATCTTCTTCCTGGGCCCGCAGTTTCTCCTGCAGCGCGCGCGTCTCATCGGCTTTGGCCGAAGCGGCCGCGGCCGTTTGAGGCGTAAGCTTGGATAGCTTCAGCACATCTTTCTGGCTTTCGGGTGCGGGCTTGGCGCGGTCTTCGACCTTGGGCGTGATTTTGCCGCTGCTGGCGTCACCTGGCGCCGCTGTGGCCTCAGGCGCCGCACTGACTGTACCTGCCAGTTTCTGGCGGTAGGCACGCCAATCATCGGCTTGCAGCTTCAGTTCGCGCACCGCTTCTTTTTGCGGAATCGCCGCGACCTGCTCGGACGACGGAATACTAAGCGTCTTGCCTGACTTCAGCCGATTGACGTTGCCATCAAACGCCTGTGAATTTTCACGGTACAAGCCAATCAAGGTTTGCTCGAGGCTGACGCCTTCAGGACGAACTCGGCTGGCGATTCCGCTGAGCGTGTCGCCGCGCTTCACCTGGACACTGCCAGGCGTCGCATCTTGTGTTACGGGAGCGGGTTGCTTGGATGCTTTTTCTGCAACAGCTGGCTTGGCCGCCACAGGAGCAGGCGCAGCTTGTGCCGTAGGCGCTGCTGCGGGCACGGGTGCCGTCTTGGCAACCGGTGCCTGCGCGGGAACAGACACTGCAACGGGTGCCACTGACTGAGGCACGGCCATGCCCGGAGGATCAAGCAACATGGTGTATTCACGCACCAGTCGGCCAGACGCCCAACTGAGCTCAACCAGCATGTCGATGAATGGATCGGTCACCGGACGGCTGGAGACCACCTTGAGGACCGCCTTGCCGTTGGGCTTTTTCTCAACCGAGAAGCGCAAAGACGAGAGAACAGGGGCGTATTCAATCCGCGCATCGCGGAATGCCTGATCAGAAGCCAGGGTGGCCGAGAGGCTATCGAGTTCGGCCTTGTCTGCCGCGAACAACTCGATCTCAGCAGCAAGTGGCTGACCCAAAGCCGAAGTGACAGACAGCTTACCTAACCCGGCGGCATGCGCCATGAGCGGCACGGCGATCAGGCCAGCCGCCACCAGTTGGGTCGTGAAGCGCTTCAATTTCATCCCGTTTCTCCCTATTCGCCCCGCCACGCGGAACTGTTGAATACTTGACGCCACTATTGACGGCTCGGCAGGCGCAATCTTTAGTGCATAAACCGCACCAATCCTAAGATTTTTATTATGAAGCCTTAATTTACCGGGCTTCCAGCAAAATTCGCAGCATGCGACGTAACGGCTCGGCGGCCCCCCATAACAACTGGTCGCCGACGGTAAACGCCGTCAGGTATTCCGGGCCCATGTTGAGCTTGCGTATCCGCCCAATGGGTACGGTCAACGTGCCGGTGATCGCGGCCGGAGTCAATTCCCGCATAGTGAGCTCACGGTCATTCGGTATCACCTTAACCCATTGATTATGTTCGGCAATCAAGCCGTCAATATCGGCCAGGGGCACATCCTTGTTCAGTTTGATGGTTAATGCCTGCGAATGGCAACGCATCGCACCCACGCGTATGCACAGGCCGTCTATCATGATCGGCTTATCCATGCGACGCATGATTTTGTTGGCTTCGGCCTGAGCTTTCCATTCTTCTTTCGATTGCCCAGATTCCAGCGCACTATCGATCCACGGGATCAGGTTGCCTGCCAGCGGCACCGGCCACGCATCAACCGGGTAACGGTCGGATCGAATGAAGTCAGCCACTTTGCGGTCGATATCCAGAATGGCAGAAGCTGGATCGTCGAGCAGTTCCTTGACTTCGCCATGTACCGCGCCCATCTGCTGGATCAGTTCGCGCATATTGCGCGCACCGGCACCGGAGGCGGCCTGATAAGTCATCGGTGAGACCCATTCGACCAATCCGGCGTCGAACAATCCGCCCATCGACATCAACATCAGCGACACCGTGCAATTGCCACCGACATAGGTTTTAACGCCATTAGCGAGGCCGTCGCGTATCACGTTGCCGTTAACCGGGTCGAGAATGATGATGGCTTCGTCTTTCATCCGCAGCGTCGAAGCCGCGTCAATCCAGTAGCCATTCCAGCCCGCTGCGCGCAGCTTGGGATACACCTCCTGAGTGTAATCGCCGCCCTGGCAGGTAATGATGGTGTCGCACAGTTTCAGGTCGTCGATGCTGCTGGCGTCCTTGAGCGGCGGTAGCTGCCCCCCATCAATCGCGCGTCCGATATCGGGGCTTTTGCCGCCGACGTTGGAGGTGGTGAAAAACACCGGCTCAATATGGTCGAAATCACGCTCTTCACGCATGCGCCCCATCAGCACGGAACCCACCATGCCACGCCAGCCAATCAGTCCTACTTTCATCATGTCCGTCTCCAAAACCTTGCAGGCAAGCCCATCAGCGGGCTTGCCTCACCATCAAAGCGCTTTAACCACCGCGTCGCCCATCTCGTTGCACGATACTTTTTGCGTGCCGTCGGTCCAGATGTCGCTGGTCCGATAGCCTTGCGAAATCACTTTTTTAACCGCCGTCTCGATACGATCGGCAGTAGCCAGATCGGCATGGGTATAGCGGTACATCATCGCCACCGACAGTATCGTCGCCAGTGGATTGGCCATGTCCTTGCCGGCGATGTCGGGCGCGGAACCATGAATCGGCTCGTACATGCCCTTATTGTTTTCATCCAGCGAGGCCGACGGCAGCATGCCGATCGACCCGGATAGCATTGAAGCCGCATCGGACAGGATGTCGCCAAAGATATTGCCAGTAACCATGGTATCGAACTGCTTCGGCGCGCGAATCAGCTGCATCGCCGCGTTATCCACATACATGTGGGACAGCTCGACCTCGGGGTAATCCTTCGACACCTCGATCATCACTTCCTTCCACAATTCCGAACACTCCAGCACGTTGGCCTTTTCGACCGAGCACAGCTTCTTGCCACGCTTCATTGCGATACCGAACGCGACATGCGCGACCCGGCGCACTTCGGATTCGGAATACAGCATAGTGTTGAAACCGACACGCTCACCGTTTCGGATTTCGATCCCGCGCGGCTGGCCGAAATACACGTCTCCAGTGAGTTCGCGCACGATCATCAGATCGAGTCCGGACACCACATCCGGTTTGAGCGAAGAAGCCGATGCGAGTTCGGGGTACAACAGCGCCGGGCGCAAATTGGCGAACAGATTGAGTTCCTTGCGGATGCGCAGCAAGCCGCGTTCGGGGCGCAACGGGCGATCCAGCGCGTCGTACTGCAGCCCTCCCACGGCCCCGAGCAAAACAGCGTCGGCTTCGCGCGCGAGCTTGAGCGTCGCATCAGGCAACGGATCACCAGACACGTCATAACCTGCGCCGCCGATCGGCGCGCTTTCCATTTCGATTTTGGCACCTTCAGTGCGCAACACTTCGAGCACCTTGACTGCTTGTGCAACGATTTCCGGCCCGATGCCATCACCGGGTAATACTGCAATCTTCATTTTTCAGGATCCACTAAATAACCAGGGTGCGTCCAGCTTGCGCCGTTCTTCATAAGCCTTGATCTTGTCGCTCTGCAACAAGGTGAGGCCGATATCGTCGAGACCATTCAACAGACGATGCTTGCGTCCGCCATCCACCTCGAACGCCAGCACTTCACCGCCGGGTGTGGTCACGATCTGCTTGTCGAGGTCGATATTGAGGCGATAGCCCTCGGACACTTCGCATTCGCTGAACAATCGACCGACCACGGCAGCATCAAACACGATCGGCAGGATGCCATTCTTGAAACAGTTGTTATAGAAAATATCGGCAAAAGACGGGGCAATCACCGCACGAATGCCGTAATCCTCCAGCGCCCACGGTGCGTGCTCGCGACTCGATCCGCACCCAAAGTTGTCACGCGCCAGCAGTACCGACGCACCGGCATAGCGAGGGAAATTGAGCACGAAATCAGGATTTGGCTGACGCGTGGCAGGGTCCATCCCCGGCTCACCGTGATCGAGATAACGCCACTCATCGAACAAATTGGGGCCAAACCCCGCGCGCTTGATCGATTTCAGGAATTGTTTGGGAATGATGGCGTCGGTGTCGACGTTGGCACGATCCAGCGGCACAACCAATCCATCCAGTACAGTAAATTTATACATTGCTTGCTTGCCTTATCCCTACTTGTCGCCGTGCACTTTTTTCTCAATCCACTGACCCGCTGTCTCCAGCCCTTTGCCAGTTGCGGCCGCACCTTTCCGCAATCCTTTTTCAGTGGCTTCGATTCCTTTTTCAATGCCCTGGCCTGCGGCCTCGCCACCCTTTTTGATGCTGTTGCCAACCTTTTCCGCAACACCGGCTTCCTCGGCGAGCGCCGCGTGTCCAACAAACATACCCAGCAATAGCACAGCGAACGCGTTCCTCATCGTATCTCTCCTTGCTTTATAGCTTGCGTACATCGACAAAATGCCCGGCACACGCAGCGGCTGCGGCCATGGCCGGGCTCACCAGGTGTGTTCTGCCGCCCTGCCCCTGGCGCCCTTCGAAATTGCGGTTGGACGTGGAGGCACAACGCTCACCCGGCTCCAGCCGATCGGCATTCATCGCCAGACACATCGAACAACCAGGTTCGCGCCATTCGAATCCGGCGGCGAGGAAAATCTTGTCCAGGCCTTCGGCTTCAGCCTGCTGTTTAACCAGGCCAGAACCCGGCACCACCATCGCCAGCATGACATTTGCGGCAACCTTGCGGCCCTTGGCCACGATCGCGGCTTCACGAAGGTCTTCTATCCGCGAGTTGGTACAAGAGCCGATGAACACTTTGTCCACGGCAATGTCGGCGATCAGTGTGTTGGCCTGCAAACCCATATATTCCAGTGCACGCGCCCAGTCCTGTTTTTTGACATCGTTGGGTGCATCGACCGGATCCGGGACGCGTCCGTTGATCGTGGTCACCATTTCAGGCGAGGTGCCCCAGGTGACCTGCGGCTCAATCCTGGCGGCATCGAGTTCGACCACCCGATCGAATTGCGCGTCGTCATCCGAATGCAGCGTATTCCACCACGCAACGGCCTGTTCCCAGGCAGCGCCCTTGGGCGAGAAGGGGCGGCCTTTCACATAATCGATCGTGGTCTGGTCAACCGCGATCATGCCGGCGCGTGCACCGGCTTCGATTGCCATGTTGCAGAGCGTCATGCGGCCTTCCATGGTCAACGCACGAATCGCCGAACCACCAAATTCGAGCGCATAGCCGGTACCGCCCGCTGTGCCGATCTCGCCGATGATGGCCAGCGCGATGTCCTTGGCCGTGATGCCGCGGCCCAGTTCGCCTTCGACCTTCACCAGCAAAGTCTTGGAAGGTTTTTGCCACAGGCATTGCGTCGCCAGCACGTGCTCGACTTCCGACGTGCCAATCCCGAATGCCAGCGCACCGAACGCGCCATGCGTTGAGGTATGCGAATCGCCGCACACCACCGTCATGCCGGGCAGGGTCAGGCCGCCTTCGGGACCTATGACGTGGACGATACCCTGACGGATATCACCCATTTTGAATTCGATGATGCCATATTCAGCACAGTTGGCACCGAGCGTTTCGACCTGCAGTCGAGACACCGGATCGATAATGCCCTGCGAACGGTCGGTCGTCGGCACATTATGGTCAGGCACCGCCACCGCGGCATCCGGACGACGCGGGACACGGTTGGCCAGCTTCAGTCCCTCGAACGCCTGCGGGCTGGTAACTTCATGCACCAGGTGACGATCGATATAAAGCAGCGTGGTGCCGTCATCTTCGACATGCACCACGTGGGCGTCCCACAATTTTTGAAATAAGGTTAATCCAGACATACAAACAGGCAATCGATACTAAAGGCCAATTATTTCATAGCTTGGCGGGTGCAGGCACGGTTTTTGTCTGACCCCAGATGGTATAGACCACCCATGCCAGCGCTGCGCTTAGCGCAGCCAGAGAAAAGGTCCATGCGGATCCGAGGCTATCCCAAGTCAAACCGCTGGCCAATCCGCCAATGGTGCCGCCAACACCGTAAGACAAACTGGTATAGAACGCCTGACCGCGCGCTTGATGTCTGCCACGAAAGTGCTGGTGTATCAGCGCTACCGCTGCCGCATGATAGGTACCGAAAGTAAAGGCGTGCAGTATCTGTGCGCCCCACACCAGGCTCGCCGACTCCACCCCCCAGGCTATGACCAGAAAGCGCAGCACCGCCAGCGCGAAACTCGCCAAAATCAACCGATGGGGCGTAATCCGGGAAAAAATGCGCGGAATGATCAGGAAAACGCCGATCTCACAAAACACGCCCAATGCCCACAACCAGCCAACAGTAGACTTTGCGTAGCCATGATCCACCAGATAAATCGAATAAAAAGTGTAGTACGGGCCATGCGTGACCGCCATCAGCATGCATGCGATCAGTAAAGCCGCGACATCCGGACGTTTTAGAACGTCCCATACCGATTCGTGATCACCGGGATACAACACAATTTCCGCATCAGGAATCACCCATGCAAACGCCACAATACCCAGCATCACCGCCAGCACAGCCCACGGCAGCCAGGCTATCGATACAGAATCGAATGCATAACCCAGCCCCACCACCATGACAATGAAACCAATCGAGCCCCACAGGCGGATGCGGCCGTAGCGGTCAGTGCGTTCACCCAGGTGCGACATGGTCATCGCTTCGACCAGCGGCAGCGATGCGCTCCAGAAAAAGCTCAGCGCGGCCATCACGACAAACAACCACCAGAAGCTATCGCTGACAAACACTCCGGCAAACACAATGACGCTACCCACGGCCGCAATCTGCACGATGGCCGTGCGCCGCCCGGTCAGATCGGCGATATGTCCCCAGATATTCGGCGCAAATATCCGCATCACCTGCAACAGCGACATCAGCACGGCAATTTGAAACGCGTTGAATGCCAGCGACTGCAAATACAGGCCCCAGAAGGGGGAGACTGCGCCAACAAAAGCAAAATAGAAAAAATAGAAACCGGACAAACGCCAGTAAGGAACGCCATTCATAGCGTTCGATTATCCTATGGGCCGAAGTAAAGGCCTCACACTATTTCTCACGTCATGGCGAAAACTACGTTTGGCAGTTTTGCGCTATCCGGGTTCACAGCGGAAGACTGCGGCCACGATCAGAGAATCGCCTTGAATACCAGCCCAGCCTGACCTATTTTGAATACATTCCTGTGTGTTTTTAAGGAGACTGTCATGCTGCATGTTTCAACTGATATCAATCAACTGATTCGGCAATCCGCCCCCGACCCTGATTTCCCTCATGCTCCACTCGACTGGACACGGGAAGAAGCTGAAGCGGTTGCGCGCCAGGAAAAGCTAACGCTCACGGACAACCACTGGGAAGCGGTACGCGCGTTGCAGAATTATTATGCCCATCATGAAGACGAGGCCACCATCAATCTGCGCAACCTGCATGATGCGCTGGATGAACATTTCCACCAGCAAGGCGGTTTGAAATTTTTGTACACGCTGTTTCCCGGTGGCCCCATCGCACAAAGCTGCAGACTGGCGGGGCTACAAGCGCCGTTTATCGCTTCTGACAAAGGTTTCGGAACAGTGGCCTAAAGACCCTGGCAAGCCATGAGCGGGATGTACCCCATTTTTACCTTCGGACTGGAAGGTGTCGGCATCTGATTTTGTGGTCCTCGCGCAGAGGGCCACCTCTTTGTTCCCCCATACTTATTGACTTACACGCTTGTGCCTCGGGCTCATCAGCCGAAGCGCCTGCGCTTGATCAAAGGGATAAATACCCACATACTTGCCGCTGGGCAAAACTGGCTTCCAGCCGTCTTTCTTCACCGACGATGAACGTCAGGTAACCAATCCACTGTGGCTCCCCTTTCCGATCCTCCAACTGTCAATTTGCCGGGTTTACGGCTGGATGACGCGCGCTGCTCAGTCACGACTCGCTCGACACACAACAGCAGCCCGGCGAATCCTCAACCCACTATCTGCAACGGCTGATTAACGGCTTGTGCGAGCTGTCGCTCAAGGATCCTTTGACTGGCCTCGGCAATCGCCGTCACTTCCATTCAATACTCGAACGCTCGATTGATGTCGTGGCGCGATCCGGGGAATCGGTTTTATTGTTGCTGCTGGATATCGACCTTTTCAAATCCATCAATGACCAGCATGGCCATCTCGCAGGCGACCAGGTGCTACGCGAGATTGCAGACTGCCTGGCCCGCTGCCTGCGTCCCATGGACACCGTCGCCCGCTACGGAGGCGAAGAGTTCGCCATCATTCTCCCCAATTGCCGACCGGCCTTTGGACTGGCTGTGGCCGAGCGCATCCGGCAAACCATTGCAGCACACAGCATCCAGGTTTCTCCACTGCTATCCCTCCAGGTCACCATCAGCATTGGTGGGGCCTATGCGCCGGAGTGGGTACGCTCAACCACCGACCTCTGGATCGAGCGGGCCGACCTGCAGCTTTACCGCGCCAAATCGGAAGGCCGGAATCGCGTCTGCCTGGATCAACCTCAGGAACTCTCTGTTAGCGCCGAAGAAAAAGGTTTGCTATTCGGTCACTTGATGCTGGATGAATTCGGTATGCACCCCACGTCGCTGGATGCGCCATCCCAGGATGGTCCGGGCCACGCCACCAAGCGAGAAAACCTATGAACGACAGCCTGTCTACCGGAACTGACAGTCCCGCAACCACCCCACTGCCGCTCAAACCGGTCGGCAAGGTCATCGCTGTCACCAGCGGCAAGGGTGGCGTGGGTAAAACATTCGTGTCAGCCAACCTCGCTGCCGCGCTGGCCAAACGAGGTCATCGGGTATTGGTGCTGGACGCAGACCTGGGACTCGCCAACCTGGATGTCGTACTCAATTTACATCCCAAAATCACGCTGCACGATGTATTCACCGGCAAGGCCCAACTCGACGATGCCATTCTGCCCGCCCCAGGCGGATTCTCCGTTTTGCTCGCGGGTTCGGGCATGGTCGAGTATTCACGCCTGACGACTGAGGTCCGTGACGAATTCCTGAGAATTGTGAGCAGCCTGGTACCGCGCTTCGACATCGTGTTGATGGACACGGGCGCGGGCATTTCAGATGTGGTGTTATTCGCCGTTTCGCTGGCATCTGAAGTATTGATGGTGGCCACACCCGAACCCACCTCACTCACCGACGCCTACGCCACGATCAAGGTGCTGGTTGGGCAACAACATCGGCAAACCATCCGCCTGGTTGTCAACCAATCCGCACGGGCGGGTTCAGGCCAGGCCATCACCAATCAACTGCAACAGGTTCTGAACCGCTTTGTAACCAAGGATGGTGAACCCT
Source organism: Thiobacillus sp. (assembly GCA_036568265.1). Classification (GTDB taxonomy): domain Bacteria; phylum Pseudomonadota; class Gammaproteobacteria; order Burkholderiales; family Thiobacillaceae; genus Thiobacillus. Next base: position 46,388 of record DATCSW010000015.1, on the reverse strand, counting down.
CAGTCAAACTGATTCATCTGGGCGACATTCCGGTCGACCCCAAAGTGCGTGAGGCCATCATGCGGCGCCAGCTCATGATGCAATACACGCCCGACTGCCCGGCAGGCCAGGCAATCGTTCAGATCGCAAAAGTGCTGGAGAAAACCGTCATTCCCAAACCCGCTTAGCGCATTAGTGCCGGCCCGATGATCATGAAGAAGTTTCTGGTGGAGCGGCAGACCGGATTCCAGGTAACCGCATCACACGCCAAGGCTCGATCCGCAGCAATGCAGCAATCTCGGCATAGTCATCCGGCAAGGCTGCGTTGTCCCAGCCCTGGGCAGAGTGCCGTGCCAGATTAACCGCCAGCGACACGTTCCTCATCCGCTGTGTATGTGCGAGTTTCGGGTCCATCAAGTCCTGTAGCAGTTCAGGGAGTTGCCAGTCTTTTGTCAACTGACGCTGCAGGTCCACGCCGGCAAACCCTAAAACCTCTGTCTGCACATCGATGCTGCGTAGCTTGGAATCCGCCAGCTGGCGCTTGCGGATCTCCAGCATCTGTTCAGGGTTGAAACACCACATGAGCATTTCGGTCACATGAGATAACAGCGCCGAGACCAAAACCTCCTCCGCGCGCAGATCACGTAGTCTCAACGCCCAGTCAAACGCAAAATCCGCCGCACGCTGAGCACGCCGAACGGTTTGCAGTAAACAGACCAGCGCTTCCAGATGACCCCGCAAAGTATCTTCCACCACAGGATTGGCCGGTACTGCCTGAAAAAATGTATCCAGCCCCATCATCAGCAGCATCTGCTTGACGTCAACCAATTCGTACGCCTGACTATGACGCTTATGTTGCTGCATGTAACGCAGCAACTTCAGCGTCATCAACGGATCATCCGTCACCACATTGGCGATTCTGCTGGCATTGAGCGTGCCCTGCTCAGCCCGCAGGCTCTCCAGTTCCCTCGCCGTATGACGCATAACGGGGAGGTCCGCTCGCGCAAACAAGGCGAGCCATCCGGTCATGTTTTTTGTGTGCTGCACCCTGAACTCTCCTCGTTGTGCCGCCTTGCATGTGACATGTGCGTCTTCCCACGGCTATGAATATCGACAGCCACGCGTTCGCACCCCAATCAGGGTAATCAAGCCCTTATTGAGTCTATCGGCCTGTCCCGCCCGGCCTTAAGGGGGTAGCCGCACGTTCCGTATTAGCGAAGGACGGCTGCGGGCCCGGTTTTCACCAGAGACATCACCCTGCCAGGGTCCATATGCAGGAGCGTGCCTATCTCATGGATATCATCCGGGAGGGCCGCATCATGCCAGCCATTGGAGGAATGACGCGCCAGCCGCACCGCCAGGGTCACATTGAGCACAGGCTCCAGCATCGCCTGCTCCGGGTCCATCAACCGCAGCAGTAACGCGGGTAACTGCCAGTCAATAATCATCTGACGCTGCAAATCACCTCCCGCAAAACCCAGCACCTGAACTTGAACAGCCTTGCTGCGCAAAGATGGATTCATCGCCTGCCGCCTCCGTATATCAAGCATCGGGGCGGGATTAAAACACCACATCAGAATTTCAGACACATGCGTCAGCAACGCCGATACCTTGATTTCCTCAGCGTGCAGGTTATGGATACGTTGCGCCCAGTCGGTCGCGTAATAAGCGGCTCGCCGCGCTCGCCGTATCGTCAGCAGAAAATGAACCAGCGCGTCTGGATATCCATGGAACTGATCTTCCGCGATCTGGGTGGTCGGCACTTCGCGGAAGAAGGTTTCAAATCCCATCATCAACAGCATCTGCTTGACGTCGAGTAATTCCTGCTGCTGATGACGCGATGGGTGCGATTGAATATAGCGCAACAGTTTGACTGTCATCAGCGGATCGTCCGTCACCACATTGGCAATACTGCTTGCATTGAGCAGACGCTGATCGTTGCGCAGGCGTTCGAGTTCCCGCGCGGTCTGCCGTAATACCGGGATATCGGCCTGTCCGAACAAATCAAGCCATCCCACTACACTGTCCGGTTGCTGCACTATCAGGCTCCTTTCAGCAAACCCACCCAAATCGCTGTTGATATCCGTACTATCGGCCTGCCCACCCGCGGCTTGAGCCCATTCCGTCTGCTAGGGTTTGCGTCCCACGCTGATCAACACTTCAACGTTCAGCCTGATTTGCCCATCAGCCACAAAACCCTCGATCTCTAGTTTGTGATCCTGCCGAAATTGATCCAGTTCGCTGCTGGACAGTTGATTCAGCATGCCCCTGAATCCGCTGAACCATACTATGTCCCACCATTCGTCAAATCCGTTCAGGTCATAACCCACCTGAACCTGGCGGGTCTCCACCTGGTTGATTCCCACCGCGGCATACAGGGCCTGATGCTTGACCACCTCGTCCAAACGCTTCCATGACAAGGGTGGGATGTCCACACCATAAGCCTGTATCCGCTCGAGAAACGCTGTGGCCAGGGGCTCCATCACGGCGCCTGTAAAACTGCTGATCCCGATGGCGCCGCCTGGACGAACATGATGCGCAATGGCACTGAGTGCCGCCTCCATATCCGGCATAAAGAACACGCCGAATCCACAGCATGCGCCATCAAATAGCTTGCCGCCAAAATCCATTGTGGTCAGTTCCGCGCATTGAAACGTGACGTTGGTCAGTTGCCGTGATGCGGCTTTCACGCGTGCCTGCTCAAGCATGCCCTCCGAAAGATCCACCCCTGTCACATGCCCGCTGCCCAATCGCTCGGCGCAGATGAGCGACACGTTCCCTGTTCCGCATGCCACGTCCAGAATATGCTCATGTCCCTGGAATGCCATGCCATCAGCCAAATGTCCGGCCGCATGAATAAAAAACCGTAAAGCCGGCTTGTCGTATCCAACTGATACCGTGTCGAACGTTTCCTTGATCTTGAACTGGCGTGCCTGACTATCCATCGCGTGGCCTCGTAATCCGGATTTCAGCGAAATCCCATGAAAAAAGGCATTGTGCCGTCCCTCTGCGCAATGCCTGTTGTAACCAACGTGCAGCCGAATACGTCATCAGCTCACTTGAAAATGCCCCTGAGCATATCCTGCAGATCCGGCTTCTCTTTCTTGACCGGTTCGGCGGGTGCTGGGGTGGCAGCCTGAGGCGTATTGGTCGGCTGCGCAACGGGCTGGGACGCAGGTTGTGCCTTCATGTTGAGGGGCTGGCCGTCCGCACCCAGTTTCAGTGCCTCGATCAACAAGGTGATATCCACCTCATTGCCGACGATTCCTTTGCCACCTTCCACATATTTCATGATGCCGTAGTCAGACCGATTGATGCTGAACTTGCCTTCGAACGCTGTCCTGATATTGCCCCAGGGGTCGGTCGCCGTGCCCAGAATCTTGTAGGGAATATCAACTTGACGGGTTGCGCCGTGCAGCGTCAGCTGGCCGGTCATGACCCCTGCATCCTTGGCCGTTGGCCGGAACCGACTCGCAACAAATTTCATATCCGGGTAGGTATTGGCATCAAGAAAATCACTGGTCAACAAATGGATGTCCCGCGGCCGGTGACCGGAATGCAGGGAATACAGACTGATGGTGACATTGGCGGCGCCGGCATAGGGGTTGCTCGGGTCCAGCATCAGCGTGCCTTTCACGTCCGTGAAGGTGCCGGTGGTGCGGCCAACGATATGTCGTATCCCCCAGTTGGCAAAGCTGTGCGTGTCGTCAATTTTGTAGTTCTCGGGTGCGGCCCAGGCATTCAGGGTGAGCCCGAACATTGCAATAGCTAAAGTAATGCGCATGTTGCCTCCTTATGATTGGTGACAGGTCGCCGTGGCCTGTATCTGTAAACTTAGCACTCGATGCACGCCACCGCGAACATTGGGAACAATTTAACCTTGATGACACAAAGTGCTGGCCAACCTATTTCAGATTGATGGATGAAAACAGCAAGACTTTACCCGAAACAAAATTCACATTGACCGACTGCTTTTCATCACCCCAGATACAACTCCGCACCCCCATCAGGTCATCGCAATTCTCGGGTGAGCCCAGCAAACCAGTGACTTCGTCATAGCGCATGCCCATTTTGATCTGGTCGTAATTCTCCAGCGTGAGCTTGCCGCATCCCAGCAGCATCAACGCCAAGCCCAGCGCCACGACGGTTTGTTTATTCATCCTATCTCTCCTGTGCGAGCCGTCAACCGGCTCATTTCAACCCGCTTCCGGTTTGTTTACTGGGGCTGGTTGCGGCCGGCAGCGTGCCAGATAATGATCGGCCAACGCCTTGTACAAGGGCCGTGGACAGATCATACGGGATACGGCTGTTGCCAAAAGCGTTGCAAACATCAGCGGCACAACCATGTCGTGGTTACCGGTCATCTCCATTACGATGACAAACGCCGTGATCGGTGCTTGAACCACGCCCGCAAAATAGGCGGCCATCCCCACCACAATCAAGGCACCTGGCTCGACCTCGGACATCAAACTGGCAACAACCTGACCCATACCCGCGCCGGCTGACAGGCTGGGCGCGAACAATCCTCCGGGAATGCCGCTGATGAACGACACAAAGGTCGCCAGCATTTTCCAGATGCCATAGCCTGCCGACACTTCACTGGTTCCTTCCAGCAGACTTTTGGCCTCTTCATAGCCGCTGCCGTAGACCGCGTTGCCTGATGCCATCCCGATCAAGGCCAAAACCAATCCGCACACAGCGGCAAAGCGTACCGGGTAACCCCGCATCAGGCGACCCGCCGCGCCTGGCAAGCCCCGCGAAGAAATGGCCAGCAGCACACGGCTGAACCCACCTCCCAGCAAACCACCCGCCAATCCGCACGCCAATACGCCAAGCCAGCTGGATGCACCCCTGAGCGCCGCATCCGTCGCACCAAAATACGTGTAATTGCCCTGGACATACACAGCAGCCAGACCGGCGATAATGACTGCTGTTAACAAGATTCCGCTGGAGCGTTCTTCAAAGGAACGCGCCATTTCCTCGATTGCAAACACGATGCCCGCAAGCGGCGTATTGAATGCTGCCGCCACACCAGCACCGCCGCCAGCCACAATCAAACCACGCTCCATCAGGTGACGTGGAAAGCGGGTCAGCCAGCGCAGGTTATAGAGCAAAGCCGCGCCAATCTGCACGGTCGGCCCTTCGCGTCCCACACTGGCTCCCCCCGCCAACCCCACGCAGGTCAGCAGCATCTTGCCCACAGCCAATCGCAAGGACAGCACGCGATCCCGTTCTTCGCCGTCGGGCATGCGAATCGCTGCGATCGTTTGTGGAATACCGCTGCCTTCAGCCCCCTTGAAATAACGCTGGGTCAATGCCGCCACGCCCGCGAGTGTCAGCGGCGTAATCAGCAAAGGCGCCCAGGGTGAAATTTCGAGCAGGGCCTTGAACAGGGCATGCGCGTAATCACTCCCCCAGGCAAAACCTGTAGCAACCAGGCCCACGCCCACCGCCCCGCCCCAGAAGAGCAGATGACGCAGCCACAAACGAACTGAAAACAGGCTGACACGATGTCGTTTTTGGATGTAAGGCAGACGGGAACGTAACGATTTCATGGGCGAAATCATAACCTGCCCAGACGATCAGGCATGCGAGCTGATTGATTTCAGCTCTTCATGAGTCCGTTTTTTTAAATGGCCCAACCGTTTTTCCGTGGGCATGTATCCATGTCGTGACGGCCGCCTGATCCGGGCTCGAAACCGATACCAGTCGGGTTTTTTGTGCGAGCAATGCGGTCAGTACGTCTGCCTCAACCGGTCGACTGATCCAGTATCCTTGCGCCATGTTGCAGCCCATGGCCTGAATGGCATAAAACTGCGATTCGGTTTCGATCCCTTCGGCGATGGTTTCCTTCTCCAATGCCTGAGCAAGTGCCACGACAGCGCGCACAATAGTTGAATCCTGCTTGAGACCAACTCCATCCACGAATGACTTGTCAATTTTGATGGTGTCGGCCGGGATGCGCTTGAGATAGCTCAACGACGAATAGCCGGTGCCAAAATCATCAATCGCGATCCGTACACCCTGAGCGGACAGTTCACCCAGAATATTCATGCTTTCTTCCGGGTTGAGCATGGCCGCGCTCTCGGTGATTTCCAGTTCCAGGCGCGTAGCGGGCAACCCCGTTTCGCGCAGGATCGTCATCACTTTTTCCATCAAATTTGGATCCTGAAACTGATGGGTCGACAAATTAATGGCGATTCGTAAATCCAGTCCGGATGCCAGCCATTGCTTTAGTTGCAGGCAGCCGGTGCGGAGCACCCATTGGCCCAATGGAATAATCAATCCGGAATCTTCAGCTGTCTGAATAAAGTCGCACGGCGGCCGCAGCTTTCCATCGGGTAACACCCAACGCACCAGCGCTTCCACTGCAACAATCTCGCCGCTGCGCATGTTCACAATGGGCTGGTATACCAGCCTGAATGCGTCATTTTGCAACGCATCACGCAGCTCGTGCTCCATTTCCAGACGCTCACGAACGCGCGACCCCATTTGCTCGGCATACACAGTGTAGGCATTGCGGCCGAGGCGTTTGGACTCATACATCGCGGTGTCTGCATGCTTTAACAGGGTTTCTATATCCTGTCCGTGATCGGGGTAAATCGCGATCCCGATTGAAGGCGTCACTCTCAACGCGCGCCCATTGATCACGAATGGCGAATCAAAAACATCCATGATGCGGCGCGTCGTCAGGATCGCTCCCGACTCGTTGCTGCCGGGCAGAATCAGCATAAACTCATCGCCACCAAAGCGGCCCAGTGCATCGCCATGACGCAACAAAGGCTGGACCCGTTCAGCGACCTGGATCAGCAGCTTGTCGCCGATTGCGTGACCCAGGGTGTCGTTGATGCCTTTGAAACGGTCCAGGTCAAGAAACAGGATTGAAAACTGGTTTTCGCCGACCCGCGCGACCGAAATATTGGCTTCCAGCAATTCATTCAGACAGCCGCGATTGGGCAAGCCGGTCAGCGCATCCCGCTCAGCCTGCGCGATCAATTCACGACTATGGAAACGTTCACGTCGGGTCACGCGACGCGCAATCGCAATGAATACCCCAAAGAATGCTACAAAACTGATGAAAATGGGTGCGTTATGCCGCCACCAGCGATTTGCCATATAGGTGGCCGGGACGGATACGTAAGCGTACATATCCATTTTTGTGAGCCGGGTGAAGGCGCCGACTCGCTGTTTATCCCCCGTCACCCAGGAGGACGTAGCCTTGAAAAATCCTTCTCGCAAGGTCGGGTTGTCCAGAATCATCTGTGCCACCGGGCCCGGAGAGAGTCGCCCGTACACGGCACTGGCATCGGCTACCGGAAAACGCACCTGCTGGAAGCCGTCATTCCTCAGGATGCCGATAAAACTATGCTCAGGAACCGGTAGCTGATGCAGAAAAGTACCTTCTTTTTCCAACGGGATCGCTGCCTGCACCAGGAATTGTGGTTTGCCGTCACGCCCCCTGACAACATGACGGATCGAAAACCGCCACAGCTTGATCGCCTTGCCAAACTCTGGGGGGCCGACGGTATAAGGCGCTGTACTGTCCATATCCAGCAGCAGTTGCCGGATATAAGGCGGATCCAGCCGGAAGTCGGGCAAAACCTCACCGGGTGCGACAGCGGTATTCAGCAGCATTTCGCCATCCGGCGCAAAGACGGCTACGCCACGAACCTGTGGATGACGTTGTCGGAACTCATCCAGATAGATGCGAAAGGCTTCCGGGTCACGACGTAACTCCGACTGACGCAGCAAATCACCCAAAGGCGCCAGCCCATTACCCAATTCATCGAAGAATGACTGCGATGCCGAAGCCAGAAAACGCGAAAGCGTTTGCAGATTCTCACGCACGTCGCGTTCTTCTCGCTGCCAGCTATAAAAACCATAGGCCAGCAAAGCCGTAGTGCCCACCACAGACAAGGTCAGCAGGGCATTACGCAGTAGCAGGGAGAAGGAGGTGGCCTTACGCACAGGCATTGGCGTGGTCTGTTTACCGGGTTGAATGATGGTTAATCGACATAAATGGCCATATTCTTGAGCATAAATCACAGATTCGCGCCGCGAAACCTCATTCAACAAGCGGCCTATACGGGTACTGCCCAAAGCCGGGCGTGATGCTCACACTGGCTTGATACTACCAAGGCCTGTGATAAAGCTCGATTAAAGCGGCCACACCCACAACAACATGGGCACGCTGACCACCACCACCAAAATATCCATCGGCAGGCCCATGCGCCAATAGTCGCCAAACCGGAACCCGCCGGGACCCAGTATGAGCGTGTTGTTCTGGTGACCAATGGGGGTCAGGAACGCACAGGAAGCGCCCACAGCAACCGCCATCAGGAATGCATCGGCACTGACCCCGAGTTGAGTCGCAATGCTGACTGAGATCGGACACATCACTGCAGCAGTAGCCGCATTGTTCATGAAATCGGTCAGCAGCATGGTCGCCACCAGTATCACCACCAACCCCATTACGGCATGGCCTTGCGCCACGTTTTCCATCAGATAGCGCGCAATCATGTCGGCGGCGCCCGTGGTGGCCATGGCATCCGCGACCGGGAGCATCGCACCGAGCAACAAAATGACCGGCCAATCCACCGCAGTGTAGATCGAGCGCACCGGCACCACGCCCATCGCAACAAATGCAAGCGCGCCCGCGGCGAACGCCACCGCCACCGGCAGCAACCCAAAAGCCGTGGCAGCAACGGCAGCGGCCATGATCAAGGTCGCCTTCAGGGCCTGGCCTTTTTTAGGCACCCGGATGTCCCGCGTGGCCAGAGGCAGGCATCCAAACTCGGTAGCAAAACCGGACAAGGCTTCGGGCGATCCTTGCATCAGCAGCACGTCCCCTGCCTGCATGCGCGCGGTGCGCAGACGCTTGATCGTTCGCCGCCCCTGGCGCGAGATCGCCAGCAAGTTGATCCCGTATCGAGTGCGTAGTTGAATGTCGGTCGCCGAGCGGTTGGTCAGCGTGGCATTCGGCATCACCACCAGTTCCTGGATGACGACTTCGTCCGGACGGGTTTTTTCCTTACCGGCGTCTTCATCGGTCTGCTCGGCAGCGGGCGTTGTGACGGCTTCGTCTGCTTGCGCAGTATCCGCCTCACCTTCCTCCTGCGCCTCTGTGTCGGGATGCACCTCCTCTTCCAGTTGCAAGCCCAGGCTCGACAACACTGCCGCCAGGGATTCGGGCTCAACCTCGATCACCAGGATGTCGCCGTCGCGCAGGATGCGCCCGGGGTTGGGCGCCGAAATCCGCACCTCGCGACGCACCATGCCCACCACCTGCGCATCGGTTTCATCGAGCATCAGCTCAACCTCACGCAGCGGCTTATTGACAGCCTTGCTGCCCTCGACGATACGCACCTCGCTGAGATAAGCACCCGACTCGAAATTGCCTTCGGCCGATTGTTTGCGTGTGGGCACCAGTCGCCAACCAATCAAGCCGACAAATAAAATGCCGACGACCGTAACGACGACACCCACCGGGGAAAAGTCGAACATGGAAAACTCACCCATGCCCGTTGTTTCACGATAGCCCGAGACAATCAGGTTGGGCGGCGTGCCGATCAATGTGGTCATGCCGCCCAGAATCGAGCCGAAGGCCAGCGGCATCAGCACCTTGCCTGCGGGCAGGTTGTGCTTGGCCGCCATCTGGATCGCGATCGGCATCAACAGCGCCAATGCACCAACGTTGTTCATGAAACCGGAGAGCAAAGCGGCCAGACTGATCAGCGCCAGGATGCTCAAGGTGGGCCCCGCCGCAGTGGGCAACAAACGTTTAGCCAGCACATCCACTGCGCCTGATATCTGCAGGCCGTAGCCCAGGATCAACACACAAGCCACGGTAATCACCGCCGGGTGGCCAAATCCGGCAAAGGCCTCGCGACCCGGCACCAGCCCGGCGAACACGCAGACCAGCAAGGCGCCCAGCGCCACCATGTCATGGCGCCAGCGCCCCCATAAAAACATGGCCATGGTGGCGATCAACACGCCAATAATGATGGCTTGAGCACTTGTCATGCGCGCTCTCCAGTGAGCGAACCTAAGCCCACACGACCCGGCTCATTTGGCTGGAAAAGTCGTATAGAAGCTCAGGCAAAATGGTCCATCGTTTCAAATCGGTATCCGTTTCGAAGCCTGCTGGGTCGACATAAACCGTAGCCTTTCATCGGCTTGCCGGTGAAACCCATTTTCCGCACACACGCGCTACTCATAAGTTCGCCCATTGTGCTTGACCCAGCCTCCGGGGTGGCGGCCTTGCGGATCGTGATGTGTCCAATGCATCACGCCTCCTTTGGCATTCCATTCATACTCGCCATAGAACTCGACCACATCTCCCTCACGCAAGCGATCCATGCGCGGCGCCAGGTCGATATTGTGGGCAATCAGAAGCGTGCGCCCTGAATTCAGCTTGACGATAAAACGCTGATGACGGCTGCCTGTATTGTCGTCCGGCAGCAATTTCACGACCGTCCCCTCGCCCGCCAGCTGTTGGTTGCTCAAGCGGTTGAGATACGCATGTTCAAGTGAAGCCTCAGCCTGCTGCCCCGCCGCCGCAGTCTGCCTTTGGCCTGAATAGGTTTCAGGGCGGCTTGGTCCACCGGGTTCAGGAAGTAAAGCGTAATACCCGGCAACAGCCAGCGCGGCGATCAACAGAAATTTATTCATAGCAGTCCAGCTCGATCATGATCAGCGATTATAAAAACTTGAAGCGGTGTCAGCCGCCTGGTAACGAATTCAGTCGCCCCTGCATATGTTCCCATCTTCATTTTTTCTGGGTCGGGTGTACGCTTTTACGCGACGTTTCCAGCTGAGACAGGCGATACGCATCCGCCATTCCCAACACCCAGCAAATCAGCAATGCCCATGACGCAACCCAGACCAGAGTGCTATCCGTGCCGCCTGATGTCTGATTGACCAGATTGGCGATCTCGATCGCATCCGGACGAGTCGCGCCTGACTCTAGTTGCGACCAGACATCCGCGGTCAGACGAACCAACCGCGCCATGATGATCCACACGCACACCAGACTCACCCCGGCCAGGGCGAACCCTCTCCCCATGTGCTTCAGATAAATGTGACCTGCTCCAGGCAATACCAGTGCAGACAATGTGACAGCGATGGCGGATCGACTCATTTCGGGTCCTCGTGATTGCATGGGCCAGTCACAGGAAGTGTGACTTCAAGCGGGCGTATCTGCTGCTTACCAGGCCATCGGCTATCAATACAGCCGACGTATTCTGGAAAATTAATCAGAACTCAGTCCCTTCGTACCTATTGAACAACAAACGAAGCACGTCGACCCGGGCAGTGATCGCCATATGAATGCTAGAGCGAAGCTTGGCGCATGTTTTAAGGGAGTGCGTTATGAACACTTAGCGCAGGCACGGATCGTGCGAACCCTGACAGCATCAGGCTGGTTTTCACAACCCGGACGACCCGCGGGAATATACGCCCGGGAACAAGCCAGTCACACCAACGCATTGCACTTCAAACACCCATCAATCATTTATTGGTTTTTTTGAGATCGCTTCACACAAGCTGACACGAGGTCAAGCTGCACTCGGTACTTCACATTCAACCATTCTATAGTTAATGATTTATGATTCGCGTTCCAATTATGATCTTGGGTTCATTAAGAATGAGAAAAAAACCTATAGGCCAAATACTTAACGCATTTATCCCAAGTACAACTGATTGGTTCAGGATTTGAATCCCATGCCCAACAAGGCTACCTGGATAGGTTCAACCGCGCTTCTGGCCATTTCAGCTGCGCTTGGCATATGGGCTGCCAACGAAGTCAGCATCAGCGCAGGGTGGCAGAAACACACCTTGCTCGTCCTCAATAAAAAAGAAAGTCTACTGGCAGACCTGGCCAGTGCCGAAACGGGTGAACGCGGTTACCTTTTAACAGGTAACGAGCGCTTCCTCGGCCCTTACTTCTCCGCTGTCAACACGCTCGACGGCAAGTTGTCCGAACTGCGCGAACTCACCGCCGACCAACCATCCCAGCAAGCAAGAATCAACGCTCTCCAACCCTTGATTGAAGACCGGCTAGACAGGCTGAAGACAGGAATCGAACTCAGAAAGACCGGAGATGAGACCAACGCTCAGGCCTTTGTATCCAGTGGCCAGGGAAAAGCGCTGATGGACGAGATCCGTCGCATCATGGCTGATTTCGAAAAGCTTGAAAACTCGCTCCTTGTGCAGCGTAGTGAGCGGCTGGCAACAGACATTCGCAATCTGACGCTCGGTGTTTTTTTTAGCGCCCTGCTTGCGGTTTTTATTGCCGCAGGCGCCTTTTACCGATTGTTGAAAATGGGCGAGGTTACACGCCACAGAGCCGCATTTCAGGGCACTCTGCTGGACAGCATTGATGCCGCCATCATCTCCACCACACCAGACGGCATCATTACCAGCTTTAATCGCAGCGCCGAAAACCTGCTGGGCTACCAAGCCAAAGAAGTGGTCGGCAAGCAAAGTCCGATTGCTTTTCACGACGCGGAGGAACTCGCGTCGCATGCTGAGGGTTTAGCCCATCCTAACGGGCACCCCGTCAGTCCAGGCTTCGAGTTTCTGGTCGAATATTCTGGCGCAGAAAATCGAAACAGCCGCGAATGGACCTACCTGCGCAAGGATGCGACACGCGTGCCTGTCATGCTCACGATCTCGGCCATGCTGAATGACAAGGGGAACCCCATCGGCCACCTCATCATTGCACGCGATATTGCCGCCCAGAAAGCCTCAGAGGCTCAGATAACCCGAACCCTTAAAGAACTGGCCGACTTCAAGGCCGCGCTCGATGAGCACGCCATTGTGGCTACGACGGACGCAAGCGGCATCATCACTTACGCCAATGAGAAATTCTGCGCAATTTCGAAGTACTCACGAGATGAATTGCTCGGCCAAGATCACCGCATTATCAATTCTGGGCACCATCCCCACACTTTTTTCCTGGATCTGTGGCAAACCATCAGCAATGGCAAGGTTTGGAAAGGCGAGATCCAGAACCGCGCGAAGGATGGCTCCCCGTATTGGGTCAATACAACGATTGTGCCCTTTCTGAACGATCAAGGCATGCCGACACAATACATAGCCATTCGTGCAGACATCAGCCAACGCAAGGACGCCGAACTGGCGCTCGTAGCGGCCAAAACCACGGCCGAATTGGCCAATCACACCAAGGACTCTTTCCTCGCCACCATGAGCCACGAAATCCGCACGCCCTTGGGTGGACTCCTGGGCATGCTGGAATTGCTGGGCTTTACACCACTCAACAATGACCAGCGCGACACGCTTCGTGCGGCCCATGAATCCGGCCGAAGCCTGCTTCGAATAGTCAACGACATTCTCGATTGGTCCAAGATCGAGGCCGGAAAGCTCGAGCTTGCCCCGCAGGCCACTTCCATTCGGCAACTCCTGTCCAGCGTCGTGAACACCTACGCGCGCGTGGCCAGCGCCAAAAGCCTGATACTCGAAAGCCATATTGATGAGCGCCTCAGTGAAGCACATATTGTGGACCCACTCCGGCTGTCCCAGATTCTCAACAATTTCGTCAGCAATGCATTGAAGTTCACCCGAAAGGGGCGTGTGCTGGTCCGTGCCGAGCGAACGGGCCATGACGACACACACGATCACATTAAATTTAGCGTTCAAGACACCGGCATCGGCATGGACCTGGATGTTCAGCAGCGGCTGTTCCAGAACTTCAGCCAGGGCAGTACCGAAACAGCCCGCATGTATGGCGGAACAGGACTGGGATTGGCGATATGCCGCCGTTTGGCAGACTTGATGCAAGGAAAAATCGGCATGCAAAGCGAAGCGGGCAAAGGCTCGACTTTTTTCATCACGCTGACGTTGCCCTTATCCGAAAACAATCCGTTTGCCCTGCAAGAGCACGAATTTCTGCCGAGCACCGTCCCCGAGTATTCACTCACGCACTCCCCCCCTCCGGTCGATGCGCCGTCCATACTTGTAGTCGACGACCATCCGACCAACCGCAAGCTTCTGGCAATTCAGCTTGGCTTGCTCGGGCTGCAGGCAGAAACAGCTGAGAATGGAGACATTGCCTTGGTGATGTGGCAAAACGGCCGATACGCTGCGGTCATTACCGACTGCCATATGCCCAAAATGGATGGCTATGAACTGGCACAACTAATACGCAAGACCGAAGCAGAGCAAGGACGCGCCTACACCCCCATTATTGCCTGGACAGCCAATGCCCTCCCGAACGAAGCGAAACGCTGCTATGAGGCCGGGATGGACGAGCTATTAGTCAAACCCGCCGGCATGCCTCATCTGAAAATGGTGTTGTCACGCTGGATCGCCACGCCGCTGCTTCTCAAAACGCAACCCGGAAACTTAGATTCGACCTCCACGACAATCGCGCCGATCGATTACTCCGAACTGGATAAATTAGTATCGAGCGCAGCTGACAAAGCTGAGGTTCTAGAGGAATTCATGACCCAAAGCTGGTCTGATATTACGGCGCTGGAAGCCGCACTGGCCAGTCGGGACTTTTCTGTTGCAGCCCGAATCGCACACCGCATGAGAGGCGCAAGCCGCATGGTAGGTGCGCGCGAACTGACCGCCGCCTGCCTGGTCTTGCAGAACACAGCAGGCAAGGGGCAGCCTGACCACATGCATACCGTGCGATCTGAGCTTGACCGGCTTGCTGCGCATCTAGTCGAAGCCGGCTATCACTTTGGGAAGGAGGTCAAATGAGTCCAGCATCCGGTTTGGTCGCACTGGTCGTGGAGGACCATGATTTCCAGCGTCATATCATGGCACGCATGTTGCGCTCACTGGGCCTTCACGATGTACTGGAAGCGCGCGATGGCAAGGAAGCCCTGAAAACGATCCATAGTTCGCCACAAATTGATCTGGTGATATGCGACCTCGACATGCCCGAAATGGATGGCATGGAATTGTTGCGACACCTGGGGCATGAGCACACCCGGGCTTCGGTCATCATATGCAGTGCCCAGGACCAGAACTTGCTCAATTCGGTCGAAAAAATGGCTTCCGCTTACGGCGTCAACCTGCTCGGCGCGATCGAAAAGCCCGTATCACTTGCCGGGCTGGAAAGCCTGCTTGCCCTTTATCAGCCCTATCATTCGATCCTGCCTCCCGAAGCAACCCAGAACAACCCGTTCAGCCTCGACCAGATCCTGGACGGATTACAACGCCAGCAGTTTGAACCCTTCTTCCAGCCCAAGCTCGACCTTGAGTCAAATCAAATTATTGGCGCAGAAGCGCTCGCCAGATGGCATCACCCCGAGCATGGCATGATAAGCCCGCATGCTTTCATCTCGGTGCTGGAGCGCAACGGCAGACTCGACGAACTCACGTTTTGCATGTTGGCCATAGCAGCGGAAGCCTGCCGTGAATGGCACGAAGGTGGGCTGGAGCTTAACGTATCTGTCAATCTGTCACTGGTGTCATTGAGCAATACGTCTTTGGCCGACCAGATCACCGGTGTGGTGCGATCCGCGGGGCTGGACCCTCATCACATGACCCTTGAGATAACGGAGTCTGCGGCCATGACCGAGGTTGCACCGGCCCTGGAAAACCTGACGCGTCTGCGTATGCGTGGCTTTGGACTGTCAGTTGACGACTACGGAACCGGGTTCTCCAGTTTGCGGCAATTGACACGTGTACCCTTTACTGAACTCAAGATCGACCAGGGGTTTGTCACGGGCTTTTCGAACAACCCTTCATCACGCACCATCGTTGAGTCGAGCGTAAACATGGCGTACCGCCTGGGTATCAAAAGCGTCGCCGAAGGCGTGGAGACGGCGGAAGACCTCACATTACTGAAATCATTGGGATGCGAGATTGCACAAGGCTTTTTCATCGCCAAGCCTATGAACAGGGCTGCTTTTCCAGCGTTCTGCAGAGCCCATGCTTCAAGCTGAATCTCTTGTATAACCCGTTTATTGGCGAAGCCCTAAGCGCTGCGAACCAAAGGTTTAACCAGCATGCCTGTCGTACAAGCCAAGCAAGCAGGCGCGCGATCTGGGAGCAACCATATTGCAGGATGTCACCCCGGTCAGCAGCCATGGCTGGTTCAGCGTCATCCTGGATCCTGCTGGGGCTGTGCTTGCCCTGTGGCAATCCCAGGAGGCATCAAATCGTTAGCGCAACGGTATTGTCAGGAACATGGCGGTGGCATGGATCTCATTGAAGTTCCGTATCTTGGGAAAGTGCGTCAGATTCACGGTCACCCCGTCCAGCCTGAGTGAAAGCAAAGGAACCGGGGCAATGAATGGATCACCCCGATTGTAGGTGTCGCTATGAAATGCCGTCAGCGCCGCCCCCAGGCTCAAGCGCTTGTCCTTGTCCAGCGGCCAGAGCAAACCTGCAGCGGCATACACGGCGGTATTACGCCCTGAATCACGATACACGCCGGCATCCATGATGGCATCGGCCTTGAGCCAGGACCCCATGTGATAGCGCATGCCAAGTCCCGGATTAAACTCATTGTCCAGGTCATTCTGTTTGGCGAGCTCGCGATCCCAATGATAGGAAAGTCCGTAAATATTCACGCCCCAGTCCCCGGCTGTAGCAGGTGTACTGGCGCCCAATGCAGCCATGAGCACGCCAGCTATCGGTACGAACACACGTCGGCTATTTCTGGTCATGCGTTTCCCTCCTGATGCGCAGCACGGTATCCAGTACCTGCTTGGGTGAGCTTGAATTTTCGTACGAAACTGGCTGCACCAATGTAAACAAAGGTGATACCCACTCTAGAACATGCATCCTAGAACATACATCACGACCCCAGTTCCAGGCTTGCCGCCTATCGACCCTGATTCCGGGAAGCTCGGATAAGCTAGCGAGGCGACCCAGGGCAAAGGTCGACACAATCCGGTTGCGATCAACAACACTTAAATGGAGGCACGCTTATGGCAGGCAAGAATCGCATGCATCGCAGCATGTTATCGGTTCCTGGCAGCAATCTGGAGCTGATCGGGCAGGCACCGACGCTAGGTGCGGACGTCGTGTTTCTGGACCTGGAGGATGGGGTGACGCCTGCCGACAAGGACCAGGCGCGCCTCAATATCATCCATGCGCTGCGTACTCAGGACTGGTCGAAATGCACCGTATCTGTGCGCATCAACGGCCTGGACACACCTCAATGCTATCGCGACGTGATCGACGTGGTGGAGCAGGCAGGCGAATGTCTCGACACCATTCTCATTCCCAAGGTCAACGACCCAAGCGATGTGATTTTCGTGGTGCGGCTCCTTGAGCAGATCGAAATGTCGCGCAATATGAAGCCCGTCGGCATCGAGGTGCTGATCGAAACGGCTCCTGGCATGACACGCGTCGAAGAAATTGCACGCTGTTGCCCGGAGCGGCTGGAGGCCATGTCGTTCGGCGTATCGGATTACTCACTGTCCACTCGCATGCGGCTCACACAAACCGGCGGACCCATTCCCAATTACACCATGCTGTCAGACCCTGACAGCGAAGGCACGCGTCATCATTCACTGGTCAATCCCTGGCACTATCCCTGGTCACGCATGATTGCAGCCTGCCGGGCCAACGACCTTCGACCCATAGACGGCCCTTTTGGCAACATTCCCGACACTGAAGGCTATCTCGCCGTTGCCCACAGCTTTGCCTCACTGGGCGGCGAGGGCAAATGGGCAGTCCATCCTGCCCAGATCGCGTTGGCCAATCAGGTATTCACGCCAACCGAAAAAGAGGTCACGCGCGCCCAACGTATTGTTGCTGCCTACAAACAAGTCCAATCAAACGGTCGCGGTGTGGTGACGCTGGATGGCCGCATGGTCGATGCATCAGGCATTCGTCAATCGCTGGCGGTGGTCGAAAAACTGGAATGGCTGGCATCCATTCAATCACCATGACCTGACCAGGAAGGCCCGCTCAGGCCCTCCCGTTGCGCATGCTCCCGGTCAGCGCGATTCATCCCCAGCGCTCGACCGGGCAACCAATATTTTCTCCCAGGCGGAATAAAACCTTATACGGCGCTGTTTACCAGTCCAGGGCCTCTCAGGCTCTATTCGGCCTGTACCCCTGTTGGGCACTCACGAATCACCTTCCCAGGAGAGACAATGAACATCAATCGCAACAGCACCCTTACTGTCAGCATGCTGGCAGGACTCAGCAGCCCCGTCATGGCCGTGCCCATCATCGATCCGGTGGGCGATTTCCTCCCCTCCTATATCGCCTCAGGTCGTCCAGCGAGCGCGGATCTCGATGTGGTATCAGCCGATGTGATCTATCGCCCTACCCTGAACCGGTTCGAATTCATCGGCACCCTGGCAGGCGCCATTGGCACCACCGCTGCCATCAATGGTGAAAGTCCCCTGTATGTCTGGGGGATCGATCGCGGGCAAGGCACCGAACGCTTCCTCGCCGGCACGCCCGCTATCGGCGATGGCGTATCGTTCGACTCCGTATTCATTCTGCGACCGGATGGCTCAGCCACGATCAACCTGTTTGGCCTGGGTGGCGGTGCCACCAATCTGGCTATCGGTACGGCGCTCATCAGCGGCAACACCATTTCCGCCTTGCTGGATGAAACGCTGCTGCCCAGCCAGGGAAAAGCCTTGAGTGACTACACCTGGAATTTCTGGCCACGATTCGGCGCGGGCCTGAATGCGCAAATCAGCGACTTTTCTCCCAACGAAGCTGCAGGCGCAATTGATGCTGCCAATGCCCGGGTGAGTATTCCAGAACCTTCTTCCCTGGCGTTGCTGGGAATAGGCGCCTTGGCTTTTATGCGGCGGCGCGCATAACCCCAGCCTGACTGGCAGCTGGCCACCCGTATACTGGGGACGGCCAGCTAGCGAGTGCACACCCAGCCTGATCCTGGGCAAAAAAAGAGAATACGGTTTATGCTTGGCTATTCACAGAAAGGATAACCGTGGGAATTCTGGATAAATTCCGTTCTGCATTGGGTCTCGCCCGGACGCCCAAGACAGACACATCGGTTGAGCCCAGCTCACCCGTCCAAGTGGATAGACGGCACAACAAGCGTGTGAACGCACGCGATGAAACGCGCGTACTCATCATCGACGACTCCCCCACCATCGTCTTTGCGCTCAAGAAAATCCTGCAGTCGGCTGGCTTCATTACATTTGAAGCGCTGGATACAGAAACGGGAGTCAACATCGCCCGTACAGAAACACCCGACCTGATTTTTCTCGACATCATCTTCCCGGGGGCAAATGGATTTTCAGCGCTTCGAGCCTTGCGCAAAGACCCCATCACCACCGACATTCCAATCATCATGATCAGTGGCAATGAACAAGCGACCGAATTATTTTTTGGAAGCCGCATTGGCGCGGATGACTTCATGAAAAAACCGTTCTCGCGTTTCGAGGTATTTGCACGGATTGAACGACTGCTGGATGAAAATCTGGTCCCTCGACGCATCCAGTTCGGCTCGGCCGAATCGACCAGCAACTGACCCAGCCGCGCCTGGCCACACTCGAATTCCCGACCTCCGCTATACCTATCAAGGGTGTGGCATCAGGCATACACGCATCGCGTCCTCTATTTCGAATACCTTGAGAAGACCACGTCATATTGCATGCTCATATTGAAACGGCCCTATCCTGCTGCATGAGTTCCCGCATGTTTTTACCCGCTACGAAGCGCGCTGCAATGGATGCAAGAATGTGTAACACTCAAGCCACCATCTAACTGTATTCCAACCATGCTGAGTTATCGCCACGCCTTTCATGCCGGCAATCACGCCGACGTGTTGAAGCATTTTGTCCTCATGCAGTTAAGCCACTATCTGGGGCAAAAAGACAAAGCCTACTGGATCATAGACACCCATGCCGGCGCCGGATTGTACGAACTGGACGCGGGGTATGCCACCAAGCTCAAGGAATACCAGGATGGCATCGGCCGGCTCTGGGCACGTCCGGATCTCCCGCCCGAATTGGCCGACTATGTCGATCAGGTACGCGCCTGCAACCCGGAGGCTTCACATGACAGCGGCACATTGCGCTTTTACCCGGGCTCGCCCTGGCTCGCATTACAAACCCTGCGCCCACAAGACCGACTGCGCCTGTTCGAACTTCACAGTAGCGACAGCACCATTCTGCAGGATAACTTCAGGGACCAGGGCCGCCGAGTCAGCATCACGACCGGCAACGGCTACGATGCCCTCAAGACCTTGCTGCCACCACCGCCGCGCCGTGCCTTGATTCTCATCGACCCGCCTTACGAAACGGGCGATGACTACACCCATGTCATCTCGGCGCTTGATGAAGGACTCGCCCGCTTTGCCACCGGCACGTATGCAATCTGGTATCCACAACTCGCCCGCCCGGAAGCGCAACGGCTCCCTGGCGCACTCAAACGCCTGCCCATCAAGAGCTGGTTAAACGTTGCACTCACGGTGCGCACACCTTCAACGGAGGGATACGGCATGCACGGCAGCGGCATGTTCATCATCAACCCGCCGTGGACCTTGCATCAAACACTCGATCGCATCATGCCGTACCTGATGAATGTGCTTGGACAAGATGAGGGAGCCAGCTATACCCTGGAAACGCTGGACGACTAAACGCGTAAGCGCTACCTGTTCAATGTTGAAGCTCGGCCGGATCGATATCGACTGGCAGCAAACTTGTTCTACGACTCCATGAGTGTTGAATTTCACGACCCCAGTTTTTTATCGTACACACTCGACTTCTGCGTTGACACAGCGCCCAACCGCATCCGCTAAAATGCACCCAACGGTCTCTCGATTCAGGGGCCGACTCATACTGTAGATCGAACCATGCTCCCAACCATAGAAAACCGACTCGCCGCCGAGGTCGCGGCCAAACCTGCCCAAATTGCGGCGGCCATTGCCCTGCTGGACGAGGGCGCGACGGTGCCGTTCATCTCACGCTATCGGAAAGAAGCGACGGGCGGGCTGGACGACACGCAACTACGCTTGCTGGAAGACCGACTGCGCTACCTGCGCGAACTGGAAGACCGCCGCGCAACGATCATCGCGTCGATCACCGAACAGGGCAAGATGACGCCCGAACTGTTGAAATCGATCTCGCTGGCCGAAGACAAAACGCACCTGGAAGATCTTTACCTGCCCTACAAGCCAAAACGGCGCACCAAAGTGCAGGTCGCGCAGGAGGCAGGACTGGAACCGCTGGCCGATGCCTTGCTGGCCAACCCGATGCTCAACCCGGACGAAGAAGCCGCGCAGTATCTGCGCGAGCCTTTCACCACCGAACAGGGCGACAATCCCGGCGTGGCAGATGCCAAAGCCGCGCTCGACGGTGCACGGCAGATTCTGATGGAGCGCTTTTCCGAAGATGCAGGCTTGCTGCAATGGCTGCGCGACTACGTGCAGGAACACGGCATCGTCGAATCCAAAGTGCGCGAGGGTAAAGAAGCGGCAGCGGAAAAATACGCCGACTACTTCGACTATTCCGAATCCATCGGCACCATCCCTTCGCACCGCGCGCTGGCCCTGTTTCGCGGCCGACGCGAAGACATGCTCGACGTACGGCTGCGGCTGGACAGCGAAGCAGAGCGACCCGCCTGGAGCGCACCGCACAACGCCTGCGAAGCACGCATCGCCAGCCGCTTCGGCATCCAGGACCAAGGCCGCCCGTCCGACCGTTGGCTGATGGACACGGCACGCTTCACCTGGCGCGTGAAGAGCTTCATGCATCTGGAACTCGAATTGATGGGCACGCTGCGCAGCACTGCCGAGACCGAAGCCATCAACGTGTTTGCGCGCAACCTCAAGGCCCTGCTACTGGCCGCCCCGGCCGGACCGCGCGTGACGATGGGGCTGGACCCCGGCATCCGCACCGGCGTGAAAGTGGCAGTGACCGACGAAACCGGCAAAGTGCTCGATACCGCCACCGTATACCCGCACCCGCCGCGCAACGACTGGGACGGCTCACTGCACACGCTGGCCCAACTGGCCGTGAAGCACAAGGTTTCGGTGATCTCCATCGGCAATGGCACGGCTTCGCGCGAGACCGACAAACTGGCGCGCGACCTGATCAAGTTGCGGCCTGAACTGAAAATGACCAGCGTGGTGGTATCCGAGGCCGGCGCTTCAGTCTATTCCGCGTCCGAATTCGCCTCACGCGAATTGCCCGACATGGATGTTTCGCTGCGCGGCGCGGTTTCCATCGCCCGCCGCCTGCAAGACCCGCTGGCCGAACTGGTCAAAATCGACCCCAAATCCATCGGCGTCGGTCAATACCAGCACGACGTCAGCCAGTTCGATCTGGCGCGTTCGCTTGATGCGGTGGTGGAAGATTGCGTCAACGCCGTTGGCGTCGACGTCAACACCGCATCAGTGCCCTTGCTCGCGCGCGTTTCAGGCTTGAGCAACAGCGTGGCGCAATCCATCGTCACCCATCGGGAATTCACGGGCCGGTTCGCCAGCCGCGCACAACTGCTGGATGTACCGCGCCTGGGTGCAAAAACCTTTGAGCAGGCAGCAGGATTCTTGCGCATCATGGACGGCAACGACCCGCTCGACGCCTCTGCCGTCCACCCTGAGTCGTACCCGCTGGTGCAGGCGATCCTCGCCGACATCCAGCAGGATATCAAAGGCGTCATCGGTAACAGCAGTTTGTTGAAATCACTCAATCCGTCGAAATACAGCAATGAAAAATTCGGCATTCCCACCATCACCGACATCCTTAAGGAACTCGAGAAACCCGGCCGTGATCCGCGCCCCGAATTCACCACCGCGAGCTTCCGCGAAGGCGTGGAAAAACTATCCGACCTCAAGCCGGACATGATTCTGGAAGGCGTCGTCACCAACGTCGCAGCGTTCGGCGCGTTCGTCGACATCGGCGTCCATCAGGATGGCCTGGTCCACATCTCCGCGCTCGCCAACACTTTCGTCAAAGACCCGCACAGCGTGGTCAAGGCCGGACAGATCGTGAAAGTCAAAGTGCTGGAAGTGGACGAGAAACGCAAACGCATCGCGCTGACGATGCGAATGACAGATGCAGCAGGTCAATCAGGAGACAAGACTCAAATAGCCCAACGCCCTCCGCGCGATAGTCGCAGCCAGGTCAAACCAACAGATGGCAAGCCTAATCGTGCGCCTGCTGCGGCCCCGATGGGCGGCGCCATGGCGGCGGCATTCTCAAAGCTCAAGAAATGAAGACGATTTTCCGAATAACGCAGGGCATGAGCGGATCTCATGGCTGAACGACAGAATGGCAGACCCCATGTCCAAACGGAAAACACGCTAACAAAAGCAACTCAAATCCAAACTGGCTCTTTGGGTCAGCCATTGGACAAACTGGATTAGTTTGCTATCGACGGCCTGAACACACTTTCCTGTGACTTGCGCCGCTCGGTTCTTGAGCGACGTTCATTCGCAGGAGTCGATGGAAGACTGGCCCATATCCCGTAAGGGTTACGGCGATCATCCTCCCTGCGATCATCGTAATGGACATAATTACATGCACAGTGTTGCGCGTTGCAACCGGACACGGGCAAGAGGGGCGCCTCGTCTGACAGGTAACGAATAGCCCCCAGCCTTTGGGCGGCCTCGCACGCTGAAACACCCGGGCTGACTTCGACGCAATGATAATGACTGCGGGCATCCTGCTTGATAGCAGGCGCGATCAACTGTTTTTTCGGTCTGGTTGCATGGTGCCACCAGACTACCCCCATTAAAAAAAGCAACACAATAACAATCACTTGGAACATTTCCGTCCTCCCTTACGGATTAGTACAAAATCAATATAGGCAATCATGGCCAGTTAAAAAGGCGATATGCAAACCGCGCTTTTCTCTACAACTGACTCATTGTGAACCAGACACCCTTAGTGCCCACAAGGCCTGTCCTACCCATGGCTGATCACTCGCGTGTATTAATCTGATCATTACCGGCCCCGGCATTCGGCCCATCTCGTGGCTTAAGAAACGCCCATCCTGATCGGGTCCATCATTTATAACTGTCGCCCGTCGTCAGCCAGGTCTTAAGAACGCCTTCCATCACCCGATACATCCACTATGCATGGTGGATGCATACGAACCCCGTGCAATGCGACTGTCCCTGAATGACGACACATTGCCGTATGCCTCCATACGCCCAAACAAGGAAACCACAATGAAATCGCACGCAGACATGAATCGACCGAGCTTTGCGCCAAGCGCCCAGCTTGTCGCGCTCTGCGCCATGCCCATCCGCATGTTCAGCTGGAACGCAAACAGCAAGAGGCATGATCAGGCATGAAAATCGCTCTCGCCCTTTGGATATTCTTGATCGGTCTTGTCGTGGCACAGCCGGTGTCTGCGACGCAAAATGGTCTTATTTATACAGAATCTGGCAAAGTGTCGCCGCTGGTGGAATCCGTGGTGAACAGCTTTGAGACACTGTTGCGAGACTCCACCATCATCGTGATCTCCACTGATGGCGATGAGCGGCAGGAAATGGCCAAGATTGCCTCCTTCCTCAAGAGCCGAAAAATTACCCAGGATGCGCCCAAGATAATTGAATCAATCAGGCAGCAATTCCGCCGCGACAAATCCGGTTTTGCGCATCCGATATGGGTTACCGAGCACAACACTAAAGGCAATGCGTGTGTGTTGGCCGTCAACCAGAATGGCCAGGGCAACTACACGACTCTGCTGAGTAAAAAGATCGATGGCCCGCTGGTTTCCGGCAACCGCATTAATCCGCTCGACACCGAGGTGATTCAGGCAAGCGTCATCGCACATGAGATGTACCACTGTTACGAATACCTAAGAGGCTCCATGACGAGCTTCTGGGAAGACGCATTGCAAACGAGGCTCTCCTACGCCATGCACCGCAGTGAATCAGCCGCGGATGCCTATGCTGCACTGTACGTGCTGCAAAATTACGATGCGGTGGATACCATCCGGATGCAAATGGAATTCCGCAGAATCGGCATGCTCAATTCGGATGTTGAGCACAACACCGCACGGACTGTTGAGCATATCCTGACGGCCCACAACAACCGATGGCTCGCCCGTATGGTGCCAGGAAGACTCGTACTCATGGCCGAAGACATCCGCAACGACAAGGTAATGGACGAAAACACATTCGTATCACTCAAGAAATCTTCTATCGAAATTACGGGTGCCTACATCAACTTGCTTGCCGAACGTCCGGGGCTGAATGTCAAACGGGAAAAGAGCCAGTTGCTGAATGAGAAAATGACGCTGATGGATGACGCGCCACAAAACATCCGGCTCACCACCTACGTCATGAATGAGATTTCCTCATCCCTGCACAAGATTGGTGCCAGAGCGGTGGCCACATCCAAGTATTTCCGCCCGCTTATGGATCGATATGCCATGAAGATGATTCCCTAGCGACGCCACCAACCTCCACTTTCGGAATCACGGAATCTGCACTACAAGTCATTTCAAAAACGATACGCGTGAGAACAACAGAGGACAGGCGCCATTTTGAATGGCGCCTTGTTAATCGTATTCAGGCCCACCCCATCCATTTGGGGTAGAAGTTATGAGGCTATTCATGAGCTATCTGTTTGTTGTTGCAACAATCGCGTTCATTGCGGTGTGTATTGTCGTATTTCTGGTCGTGTCGCGATTCCGTCGACTGCGCACCTCATCCATACAATTCGAATGCGAGCGCGCACTGGAGCGGGATGCCATCCGGCTGGCCAGTGCAAAACTCAAATTCAGAAACATTCTTGCCAAGCAGGGGCAGCGAATCAGCGTGGATCCCTTGAGGGACTTGTACGGCGTGGATGTACCCACAGATTGCCAACTCAACTAATTCGAACTACTCCCCATGATTCATGGTGGATGAGCTCATTGAGCTTGATGCCTCCATTCGAGATGCGTGCTGGTTTGCATCGGCTTGTTATTGATTGCTGTGAGGTTTCGCCGCATACGAACTGCTGTTGAACGCAGCAATAAAGTCCTGGATATCTGCACCTGATATCGGGCCAATTTTGCGTGCCACGATACGGCCGGTTGGATCGTAAAAATAGTGCGTGGGGGTGCCCACCAATTTGCCTCCGCCAAACACACGAATCGCCTCAAAATCGGGTTCGGTCAGCAAGCTGGGAAAAGGTAATTGATGGGTGGCTGCAAACTTCCGTGCTTCGCCCGAAAATGCAACTCCATCGATGCTGATGCCGAGAACCGTTGCGTCCTTTGCCTGATGGGCCGTGTGGAATGCACCCAGATGATGAATTTCTTCTGCACAGATTCTGCAATCGTGCATCCAGAACACCACGATCACCCATTTGCCCTGGCCAATAAACTCATTGACGTTACGGGGTTGTCCATCGAGATCATGCAAGGGAATATTAGGCGCCGCCGCATAAGCCACCTGCATCGACAATGCCATAACCAATCCAAGAATAAAGTGCCGCATGTTCAATACTCCCCTAGTCATTCACACATAGTGCACCACGTTCGGTAACTGCGATATCGGTGGTGTGTGGCGTTGGGATGGCCAGTGATACTGTTGCTCCCCCAAGCTGGAATTGAGTCGTCTGGCATTGGCCTGAATCGTCACGACACGTTCGCCTGTTGCCAGGTTGAGATGGCTGCGCCCCTGGGGGCAGCGCGCCCGGATGCCGGATAAAACCCGGGCTAGCGCAGGTGTGATCTCATACCCGTTATCACCATGAGGCTATCGCAATCATCGATCCAGGCATGAGGACTTCGTTTATTTGCGGCTGCGCAGCTGACAGCCACGCAGGGGTAGCCTGGTCAGAAAAATAGCGCTAAGACTCTATGATGAAGGAATTTTCCTCCGTTATTTTGCCGACAAAATAACCCAAAAGCAGCTTGTGCTCACGAGATACATTTTCAAAAGACAAGCCGATCTTGCGACCTTCATTGTCCGTATGGTTATTGTGGCGAAGTTTGGCCACAATGTTGAGATTGGACTGTACGTCTTCAAACTTGACGGGAAACACCAGATCGAATAATCCCCCGATCACCCCCAGCGAGCGGGGGGCCAATACCATGGCACCGTCCACACTTAAATCGATAATCGAGATCTCAGTCGGATTGTTCTGACCAGCGGGCGAGATGGTCGCGGGGAGAGCGGTTTTCATGCGCATTGATTGGCGCACTTTTTTGGCTTTTGCCGTTGCCGGGTAAGCAAAGAGCACATGGGCAAAAGGTGCCTTAAAGACATTCAAGGCCGGCGCAGTAAACGAGAAATCGGTCTGCCCCGTAAAGCCTTGTATCAAATACTCCTCGCCAATAATGACTTCCGTCTTCAGGCTATCCATGCCGCTGGGCGTCAACATCACGCCCTTGCCTTCAATGGCCGCGATAAATTGTGCCTCATGCACCGGTGCGCCCTCACGCATTCTCTGAAGGGTCAGAAACAGACCCGGGCGTAATCGTAATGTTTTCAGGCTGACTTCAAGCAACTCACCGTCATTCAAATCATCGGGCATCGGACACCTCTTTAAACGCTGCTAAACGGGGGCATGCATCACTTTCTCGTCTGGTCTTCTCCATGTGCCAGGTCAATGCTTGGGCGAAACTGGTGCGTCAAGACATCGCCGCTTATCTTATGACATTTCTGCCATTGTTTGCGCCGAGCGGCTCTCCATTGCATCGCGTCATCCTGCAGCTTGCCGATATCCGCCAAGGTATGGCCACACCTCAGCACCAGCCCAGGCACCACTTTTCCCTTTTTGGTGCCGAACACACCGTGGTCTGTTCGCTATCGTCCACTGAATGGCAAAAGCAGAACCTCATCCCGAAGTTGCTCAGGGCTATGTTCGATAACGCACGGAACACACCAACATTTGCGTTTACTGTTGCTTGATCGCGGTGGGGTATGATCCCATTCGGATACTTTTCAGGCTTATATTTCAAGGAACCGTCATGAATAAATCAATGATCATCGGGATCGTGGCAGGCGCCATTGCAGTGACCGCAGTAGGTGGATTTGCCGGATATCAAGCCATAAAAGGACCGGATTACGCTGAGGTGATCAGCGCAAAAGAAGTGACTGAAAAGGTGAGGACGCCGCGTAAAGAATGCAGTGAGGTCGCCGTGACCCACCAGGCGCCCGTGAAAGACGAACACCGGATCGCGGGTACGGCCATCGGTGCGGTGCTGGGTGGCGTGCTGGGTAACCAGGTTGGCGGCGGCAAGGGTAAAACCCTGGCGACCGTGGCAGGTGCAGCGGGTGGAGGCTATGCCGGCAATAAAGTACAACAGAACATGCAGGAATCCGACCGGGTCACCGGGACGGAAACACGTTGCAAAACAGTTTATGACTCCAGCACCAAGACCCTCGGATACGACGTGACCTATCGACTGAACGACAAGCATGGCACCGTGCGCATGGACCACAACCCAGGGCAGCGCATTCCTGTTCGGGACGGGCAACTGGAATTGACACCTAACAGCCCTTCCTGAGTCGCTGGCTATCACGCGCAGAGGCTGGCCTGTCGCGGCAGCCAGCCAGACCTGAGCTACATCTTGATCACTATTCCTTGCGTAACTGCTGGCGATACACAAATGTCATCACCAGAAGCCGGGTGCTTTTATCCAATTCCAGGAACTGCACGCCCATCGAGCACGCGCCCTTGGCATCCGTCTCGAGCGAACGCACAATGACTTTGATACGTACTTCTTCTTCCAGATCATCGGCGAGCTTGACCATAAAGCTCAGGTCGTATTGGGTATCCTTTCTGCCGATGGATTCTTGCAAGGCGAGCTGCCCGCCCCCTACGCTCAGATCCTTCAGAATCACCGGGGTATGCTTCTTGGTCAACGAATTGAACAAAGTGGCCGGCACATTCACAGTCGCACGCAAAGCTTTCCGTATCCTGGTGGCATAGACCTGACTCGGATATTCAATATGCATGTGTGGATAAGGCTGGGCGTACACCTTCAGCACTTTGGCCTTGAACGTGTAATGCCAGGTGCCTGAAAACCCCTTAACGTTGAAATACGTACCCTCTTTAACCAGCACCACTTTTCCTGCGGCAATCGGATTGGTCACAATCAGCGTCTGGTTTTTCAGATACCCCAACAAACCCACCGGGAAAAAATCTCCCGCCATCTCCAGCGCAGAATGAATTTGCAGCATCTCCCCCGGCTGCATTGCCAGGCTATCAAAGGGTATCGGGTCAGCTTCCAGCATTGAGATGGTGAGTTTCTGTGATTAGATCAGTTGTCCGACATTCACTACCTACGTCAGGCAAACTCGCTTGAGCGATGGAATGAGTCTGCCATGCGCACGCAACACTACGCAGTTTCTTTGGCCGCGACACGCTACGCTTCATGCATCGGTGCGCCCATGCGCATCCTCTGTGCATTCAAAGAACCATCCGGGCACAATCGTAATGCATTCAGACTGACTTCAAGCAACATTCCGCCATTCAAATCATCGCGCATCAATCGTCTCTTTAAACGCTGCTAAACGGAAGGCATGCATCTCATGTGCACCGGATCTTCATTCAAGTGCCATGGAAATACTTGAGGGAACAGCAGCTTAATTATGCATCGCCGCTTATCTTATGACATTTCAGGCATTCATACGCCATACGGCACACCGTTGCTTCATGTGAAGCCACGACTGACCATCCCGTTGCCCGCAAGGCCCGACCCCGTGCTCTCCATGCTGGCTCTGAAGCTTCATGTCGCTAATCGTTGCTTTGACTACCCAACCAATCAGAGCGAAATAACCTGAACATCAGTCGCGCCAGACAATGCCGCGTATAACTGGGGGAAGCAACCCACAAGCACGCCTTCGACCAAACCTTTGGGTTTAACCTCGCCACTCCCACATTGCTCGAACTCCCCTTCGGCCAATCCCCGGCGTACTGCACATTGATCGCAGGCCATCAGAAGTATGCCTTTGTCTGCAGCGACTTTCGCCAGCCTTTCTCCGTATGGGTCACCGGACCGCAGAGTGTGGATATTGTCGTCAAAGAACATCATGCCCACCACTTCCGCGCCATGATTGCCGGCTTCAAGCTGGGGCAAAATCATCGTGTTGAGTTTAAAAGTGGATGCCATATTGGTAACAAAAACGTAAGCAACTTTCATATTCTCTCCAAAGTCCCATGTATCAAAAAAACGCCATTCCGGCTTATTATCCCCTACCCCTACCACGATCAATCAATTGTGTTTGAACGAGCGCCCTATATCTCGATTCCGATGATTTCCAGGTCGAAATGAACAGGATGCCTAAGCTTTTTTATTCGATATGAGCCCGAAGGATCTCGAACTGCTGGTCACCCGGGAAATGCCCTTTGGCATGCATAAGGGCAAACTCATTGCGGATTTACCGGGCAATTACCTCAACTGGTTCGCACGCAAAGGATTCCCTCAGGGTGAAATTGGCCGCTTGCTCGCTCTGATGCAGGAAATTGATCACAACGGCTTGTCAGATATGCTCACACCACTCAGGCAGCGATCAGGCGACCTGCCAGGACGGTCTGATTAAGCATTGTTTATGACGGATGGCACGATGCCACATTTGACTACTCGCGTAAGCTTTTGCCGTCCTGCAACAAAATTCGACGACGCGCTTTGCGCAATCCTGTCGTATTCAAGTGGTAGCCTATCCATGATCCGGGAAAACGCATGATCCTTGCTGCAATCGTTCTGTTTTGTCTGGCAGCAGGAATCGGCCTGTGGCTCGTGGTACTGGGGGTACGCTATCGACGCGGCTCTCGGGCCTTGGCGGCAGGCCACGCCGGCCTCGCCTTACTCGGCCTGATCCTGTTGGGCAGATATATTTTCAGCAGTCCCACCATTCATGTTTTGTACAACAATGCAGCGCTGCTGTTTTTTCTGGCGCTGTCTGGCGGATTGGTTCTTCTGGCGCTGCGCATCGGCAATCCAGACCACCGCTCGCCCCCATCGATGATAGGCGTCAGCCTTCACGCAGCCATGGCTCTATTGGCGCTGCTGCTGTTGGTGATGGGGTACCTGCAGTCCTGATCTATTTGTCTGTTTATATTCCTGACCCGCCTAGTCACACGCTGTGTTTGTTTCGACCCCCACGGTCTAGTGACGCCCCACTCCTACACCCCTATGCATTTGAAAATTTACGGCTTACCAAGCACGTAGCAACGCCAATCCCGAAAGGTTTGAATGAGCGTCGGCGTGAGGCTCCGGTTTATCTACTGTCCTGAGATCGGTCCATGCTTTAATTCCATGAACTTGGCCAGGATCGGACCGCAAATCACCCCCAGCGCCAGGCGCAGGCTTTTGCTTGGAATCACCATCGTGGTCGGACGCGACATGTAGGCATCGGGAATACGCTCAAGCAAGTCGGGGAAATCATAGCGTCCGCGGTCGCGGAAGTGGATGATGCAGAGCGATTCGTCGGGCAGCGGTACATCGCGCGCAATGAACGGGTCGGAGGTATCCACCAGCGGCATGCGCTGGATATTGATATCGGTCAGGCCAAACTGGGGAACGATGTAATGGATGTAGTCGTTCATGCGGCGCAGGATGGTTTCCACCGATTCCTCAGGCGAGCACTTGCCTTTTTTGTGGTCGCGGTGGATCTTTTGTATCCACTCCAGATTGATGGCAGGCGCCACCCCGATCAGCAGATCCACATGCTGGGCCACGTCAACGCCCTGGCGCCCGATGCGACGGTCGATTTCCGGCGGAAAATGGCGCGAATCGACCTTGCGGCGGGTCCAGGTGTTGGCCACCAGACCACCATGCTGACCCTCGTAGAGCAAGAGGTCGCTGCCCGCTTGCAGCGGCGTCCAGGGCGTGAACTCTCCCTGCTGCACGCCTAATTCCCTGCCGTGCTCGGCCGTATGCGCATATTGGCGATACACCCCACTGCCACATTCGCCGTAGGCCCTGAAAAAAGACTCCAACTCCGGGAAGTGATTGTAATCGGGGCCGAATCTGGAAATGTTGCGGCCGCTACCCCGCGCCTCCTCAAGCAGGGCGGTGAACTGCCGCTCGGTATAGCGCTGGAAACCGTCGCCGTGAATGATCGTGGGCCGGATGTTCAGGCGTTCGAAAATAAACTTGAACGCGTGGCGTATCGTGGACAGACCGGATCCAGGTGAGCCGGTCACAGCGATGATGGGATGCTGCCGAGACATGGTTGCTTATTCCCCCAGACTGACCAGAAGGCCCAGTGGCGAAAGTGTAACCCGGCACAGGCCACGAAGAACAAAATTCGATCATCGCCGCTCAGGGCGAGCTCACTGTGGCTTTACCAGGCCAGGCTCCGCACGTCGTTGTTCCGCACATTCCCGACGCCCACTCGCTTCGCCATGACACCGCGGCCCAAGATCAAGATGCAAACGGCACCTGGGGACTTGGCGCACTAGCTTGTACTGCGCGGCTATTCATCCGCACGCTTGCCGTAAGGCGTTAGACGTAGCGCGTCTCGATAGCTGTCCGCATTCTTGATACGTGGCCAGGTCAATTCAAGGAGCGCCAGCCACTCTTTCTCGTCCATGAATGGCGCGATATCGATTAAAAACGGCAATGCTTGCGCGTCCTCTGTTTGGTCGAGAAAGCCTTTAGCGTCTGCGTAGGGCAGTTTATCGAGGTGTCCGATCATGTCTTGTCATCCCGAAAAGTGTGTCGATCAATTCTATCTAAAAGTGAACCGACGCAGAAAAAGGGGCAGGACTGCCTCTACCTTGAATCCCAGACTGCGGTCGTCAATGTGAGTCAGCTTACGGCCGCGTGCCCGATTCTTTTTCGGTCAGCGTTGATTGCTGGTATTTGAAAGCAGTCAACGATACCGGACTCGATGATTAAACACGGCCAGATTTAAAGTAAGTGAACGGGTAAAACAGCAGTGCCCCGAAGACGGTTTCTGAACCTGTGCTGTTGCTCATTTGAGCCGGCGCGCGTCAGCCAAAACAGGGACTGGCGCACGATTTACCCGCTTTCCCGCGTGGTGTAGCGCCAGATGAACGGGCATCAAGCGATCTCCGCGCGACAAGGGGTGATACAGTCTCGCCTTTACCTTATCGAACCCTAGAGCCAACGCACCATGAAATACGAGAACCCGGACGAATTCCTTCGTCTTGCCGCCGAGCGCAACCCCGGACAACCGGAATATCTGCAAGCCGTCACCGAAGTCGTCGAAAGCCTGTGGCCTTTCGTGGCCCAGCATCCAAAGTACGCCGAGCACGGTCTGCTGGACCGCCTGATCGAGCCGGAGCGGATCCTCATCTTCCGGGTGTCATGGGTCAATGACCATGGCGAAGTCCAGGTCAATCGTGGCTACCGCATCCAGCACAGCATGGCCATCGGTCCCTACAAGGGTGGATTGCGCTTTCACCCTTCGGTCAACCTGTCCATCCTCAAATTTCTGGCCTTCGAGCAGACACTCAAGAACGCCTTGACCACACTGCCCATGGGCGGGGGCAAGGGTGGCGCGGATTTCGACCCCAAGGGCAAGAGTCCTGGCGAGGTCATGCGTTTTTGCCAGGCCTTCATTACCGAGCTGTATCGTCACATCGGTTCCCAGACTGACGTACCGGCCGGTGACATCGGTGTTGGCGCGCGCGAGGTCGGTTTTATGGCCGGCATGGTGAAGAAACTGACCAACCGCGCCGATTGCGTCTTCACTGGCAAGGGCCTGAGTTACGGCGGTTCGCTCGTTCGCCCTGAAGCCACGGGTTACGGTGCGGTTTACTTCGCCGACGAAATGCTCAAGCACGCGGGTCGTTCGATCGAGAATCTGCGCGTCGGCGTCTCCGGCGCGGGCAACGTGGCGCAGTTCGTGATTGAAAAGGCCATTGCCCTGGGCGCGAAGGTCGTCACGGTATCGGACTCAAGCGGTACGGTGGTCGACAACGCCGGCTTCACCCCGGAAAAGCTCGCCGAATTGATGGAGGTCAAAAACCACCACCACGGTCGCGTGAGCGAATATGCAGAGCGCGTTGGCGCCGAGTTCCACGCCGGCATGCGCCCCTGGAGCGTGCCGATGGACGTGGCGCTGCCTTGCGCCACCCAGAACGAACTCAACGACAACGACGCAATGATGCTGATCAAGAACGGCCTGATTGCCGTGGCCGAAGGCGCCAACATGCCCACGACAGCCCAAGCCGCTCGCCTGTTCGACAAACACCGCATCCTGTATGCCCCCAGCAAGGCCAGCAATGCCGGCGGCGTAGCGACATCGGGCCTGGAAATGAGCCAGAACGCCATGCGCCTGTCGTGGCCGCGCGAAGAAGTGGACGCCCGGCTGCTCGGCATCATGCAGGGGATACACCAGGCTTGCCTGCAACATGGGCAGCGTGAAGACGGCAGCATCAGCTACGTTGACGGCGCCAATCTTGCTGGCTTCATCAAGGTGGCCGATGCCATGCTGGCTCAGGGTGTGATCTGATGAGCCACAAGTCTTTGAACTGCTAAAGACAGGCAAGTAAACACCATCGTGATCACCCGATTGCCTGTATAAAAAAGCAGATATATCAGCATCACGACCCATCGGGCAGATGGCGAATTTCAACCGGGCGCGGATATCCGAGCGCCAGCCGCATGCCACAGGCGGCAGTGCTTCTGGATACCTCCGGGTGCTCAGGATGTCAGTTAGCACACCCAGGTGGTGGCATTCCAGCCAGGCACCTATCTGTCCCCAGGCTTGACCATACAAAGCTTGGCCTTGAGCCTTGCCGATGTCTCCCGACTCAGCCAGCACGACCACGCCGGCAAATTTAATCCCGAGGCTTTCAGGCTCGGGAAGGCAAGATCTCCCCCCGAAACCGTTGCTCGGATCCAGGCAAGACCTGCCTGCATACTCAGTCGTTTCCTACAGGCGACGCTACGTTTGGATGACGGCGCTTCATGGCGCATACGTTTAATCTGGAATTCCAATCCTTATAGCCGTCATCGATCTTTTGCCATATGCGGATATGGCAATTGGACGTTGGCGCCATGATAGGCAGACCGTCATGCAACGATCGCCACCACACGCAGCGAACCAGTCAGATGAGCACCTTATCGCCCAATTTGAGCAATTTGTGTCGAGCGAAGCATTCCCCTGCGTGGGTGCCAAATCTGCACTCAATCGTCATCAAATGGTGTTTCATGTTGAGGCCGATTTTAGCCAGCCGCCGAATGTGTCTACTGTTGATGTTATTCAGCAATTTAGCCAGGCTTACAATCACGATTCGCCTTTGTTCCAGAGTCTGATCGTGCTATTTCGGCAGCCTGTCGTCCTCGATGAAACCGGATTCGAAACGCTGCTGTGGCGTTATCTCCAGCGGTTGCACGAACTTGATGCCCTCGACTACGAATGGGACGCCCATGTGAACAAAGACCCCGCTTCTGAAAATTTCAGTTTCAGTATTGGCGGACGGGCCTACTATGTCGTTGGGTTGCATCCTGGTGCCAGTCGCGCTGCGCGCCGCTTTTCCACCTCAGCGCTGGTGTTCAATCTTCATGACCAGTTCGAACGCTTACGTCACAATCAGAAGTACGAGTCCATTCGTAACACCATCATCAAACGCGATATCGAACTTGAAGGCACGCCTAATCCCATGCTGAAAACATTTGGCACCCACTCCGAAGCACCGCAATACAGCGGCCGGGCCGTTGAAGCTAACTGGAAGTGTCCATTTCATGCGCGTTGAAATTCCGCCGCGGTCGGGTGCCGCTTTCACGCTACTCAAGGGCCAGATGCTCCGTGTGATCGACCCACGTGGCGAGCAGGTTGCTGATCTGGTCGCATTCAGTGCTGCCGATAGGCGCGAGGTGATTTCGTCGGGCCGCACGCTGGATTATGCGTCGAAACTTTTCCTGACAACGGGGGATACCTTGTACTCCAATCGCAGCACGCCCATGTTTCTAATCGGCGCGGATTGCGTGAAGCGGCATGACTTTCTGCTCACACCGTGCTCGGCCGATACGTTTCGTATCATCTACGGACATCAACATCCTCACCGCGGCTGTCACGGCAATCTGGTCGAAGTGCTTGCGCCTTTTGGTATCGAACCAGACCAGATTCCCGTTACGTTCAATGTTTTCATGAATGTCGAGGTCAATAGCATGTCGGGAGAAATCGCCGTCAAGCCGCCCAAAAGCAAGGCAGGCGACTATGTCGACTTCATCGCGCAAATGGATCTCATTGTGGGCCTGACCGCTTGCTCGGCAGAGCAATCGAACAACTACAGCTTCAAGCCGATTGCATACGACATTCTGGAAAGTCCGGTAAACAACAAAAGCAATTGAAATCCGGGTTGGCCCAGCCTGACTGCATTTAATCAGCCGCAATCAGATGCCCGGTTTTGACGTAGATCGTGCAACCCTCACGGCTGAACGGCTGGTGCCGGCTCATGTGCGGGCTGCGCAACCAGCTACCGGCGGGATAGCGGCCAAACTCATCCTCGAACACGCCGTCGAGTACCAGAATTTCTTCGCCGCCGAAATGCGCATGGCTCTGGAAAAATGTTTGTGGCTGCCAGCGCACCAGCGCCGCGTGCTCACCGGCGTGCTCGTGCAGCGGCATCACGGCCAGCCCCGGCACCAGGCCGGGCAACCACTGCGCGGTTTCGGTATCGATCCGCACCTCGGCTGTATCTTCAGCGTCGAACGCATAGCGTTTGACGAACAGTACGCACCCCGCCTCACTGCGCAGTTCCGCATCCCAAGCCGGCGGATTGCGCAGATACGCCCCTGCCGCGTACTCGCCTCGCGCGTCGGCCAAAGTGCCATCGAGCACCAGTATTTCCTCACCCATCACGCCACCCGGCGGTGCGAACACCGCACCTGCCTTCGCACGCACCAGGCTGGTCGTACCCGCGCCTGCAATCAGACTGTCGAGCGGCTTACAGTCCCCCTCGCCCTCGGCCGTTGTCAGCCAGGGTGCCGTCTGTGTTTCCACCATCACACGTTGTTTCACATCTGCATGCATATCATTTCCACTGTTGGCTGTGCATCTCGGGGCAGGTCTTGCATGGCGGCATCCCTTCTTGGCTTGCATCGATCAAATTGTGTCATGGCAAAACACGACACATTTACGATCGTGTCTGAGCTCACTAGTTGCGCGTTTAGTCTAATAACGTCCTGATTTGTTGGCGCAGCGCCTCGTTTGCAGCATCACTCAGCTTCTGCAGCCGGCCCAGTATGATTTTCAGTTTGTTTACGCTGATTTTCTTGATGTCTTGCACTTCTAGAATGTGTTGCCCGGCAAAGGCTTTGGAGTAGACGCTCTTGAGTTCGCGTGAGAGCGTTTGCAGGCGTTTATGGCCTTGAGTCTGGAACTTGTCGCAAAAATATTCATAACACACCATGGGCCGGCCATACTTGAGCTGGCATCCCGAGTTGGGCTCAAACCATCCCAGGTTCGCACCATAGTTGTTGAGTTGAGGGCCTAAAATGAACCGGAGAAACTCACTGTCGACGCTCTCTCTGCATATCTTTTCATTGCAGCAGACATCAGTACAGGTTTTGCACGGGTTATCTTCAAAGTGCTCAGACAAACTCTGCAGCAGATATTCGATCTCGATATGTGCATCCCTAATCAGATACAGATATTCGCTCAACCCGTTGCCCGCTATAGGCTGAGTGCTCAAGTTTTCCTGTGTCTTGGTCATGGAACGCGCAGCACCCTTTCATCTCAATACGTGCAGAGTTTATCCTTTAAATGAGCGCGCTCATGCCTTCAAGCGAACCTGCGCTGGTACGACCCTGCCAGCAATACCCCAAACCCCATCATGCAACAACTTTCCCTTCTTGCATCCATCAAAATGCATTCTCGCGAGACCTGACCCTGAAGTGAGTACGGCGTTTTTCAATGGTATAACGGCGGTTTTATCCAGGCGGTGGCAATCGTTTTCGCGACGCCCTCCGTTCCCTTTTATTTTTTTACACCTTTCGGGTTTATTCGGGATCATCATCAAAGTGATTCAAACGCCGCTAAGGTCAGGGAGATCAAGCGTGGAACGCGTCCAATTTAGTTTTGATACGGTATTGCAACGTCTGCTGCAAGAGGTCTATGGCCTGCTTGCCGCCCTACCGTTGCTGGTTGTGGCCCTGCTGGTCTTGTGGATCGCCTGGATGGTGGGCAGCTGGCTCTCACGACGCACCGTGCTTGATCGCCTGTCAAACCGCAATCCGTTTTTGCGTGATCTGACCCGCACCACGGTCCGCTGGATCGTGACGCTGCTTGGCTTGTTGATTGCGCTTGAACTCCTGAATGCGACGGCCCTGGTTGGGGCGTTATTGGGCACTGCCGGTGTACTTGGGATCGCATTGGGATTCGCGTTCAAGGAAACACTGGAAAACTATCTGGCCGGGATCCTGATGAGTCTGCGGCAACCGTTTGCGCCTCGCGACCACGTGGTGATTGGCGGCAACGAAGGCATCGTCATCGCGCTGACCTCCCGTGCCACCATACTGATGACGCCAGACGGCAATCACCTGCGCGTGCCCAACGCGCTGGTGTTTCGCAGTGTAATGTTGAACTACACGCGCAATCCCAACCGACGCTTCGAGTTCGATGTGGGTATCGGCGTCAACGAAGATCTGGTGCGGGCGCAACAGATCGGCATACGGGTTCTGCTGGCGCTCGACGGTGTGTTGGATCATCCGCCACCGCGCGCCTTCATCGCCGCACTCGGCGATTCGAACGTCCAGGTGCGTTATTACGGCTGGGTGGACCAGCGTACGCACGATTTTTTGATGCTCAAAAGCGAAGCCATCCGCCAGGTCAAGTCGGCGCTCGAGCAGGCTGGGCTCGACTTGCCAGAGCCCATCTACCGCGTGCAGATTACCGAGCGTGCAACGGTCGTTGAAGCCATGGCGGCAAGCCCCAAAGAGAAGTTAAAAGAACCCCTCTCCGCAGAAACCGTCGACACAGGTGTCAACACCGAACTGCAAGCCCAACTCGAGCACGACGAGCGCGCACTGGACGCACAAAACCTACTCGATCCCAAAGCGCCAAAGGAATAAATACCTGGCCGCGCTACCGGGCTATCCGAGCCTGACGCTGGCGTTTATTCAAGGAGGTGGCCAGAATCAAGGGAGCCAGACAGCCTTTTCACACTCCCGGGTTCGCGCAATTTGCCCCTTTTCTTGCTGACGCTGTGTCACCTGGATTCACAACGCGATGGATAGACCTGTCGGTGGTAATGTGAGCGCTACCGCTTATCGCATATGCCCATCGCATGACTGCTGAAGACACTCCTGATCCGGACTACCGTCTCCACCTGCTCAAAGGCTTTGCTGCTGCGGCAGTGGTCGTTGTGGTCTGGTCCGGCTTCAACCTCGTCTCCCGGCTTGGCGGACGCAGCCCGTTGACGCCGTATGATATGGCGGCGTTGCGGTTTGTGTTCTCGGGGCTCGTGTGTCTGCCGTTTGTGCTGACCCGATGGCGGCGACTCAATTGGCAGCGACTCGCCGTGCTGGCCGCGTTGGGCGGTATGAGTTACGGGTTATTTGTTTACACGGGCTTTGCCCTTGCGCCCACCGCCCATGCGGGCATTCTGGTCAATGGTGGCATTCCGTTTGCGAGTGCCTTGATCGCCTGGCTCATCCTTGGGCACCGCCCCGGACTCCGCTCCGAGGTCGCCCTGCTGGTCGCAGGCGTGGGGATCATTTTGATCGGTATCCACAGCTTGGGTCAGTTTTCCGGGGCACCCGCGCATCAATGGGTGGGGGATGTGTTCTTTCTGCTTGCCGCACTCTGCTACGCCAGCTTTGGTTTGTTGCTCAAGCATTGGCATGTCTCGCCGCTCGACGCAACAATCGGTGTCGCCGTGATTTCCATGGTGTGCTACACGCCGGTTTATCTCGCGTTTCTGCCTAAGGCCATCACCACCGTTCCCCTGTCGTTCATCCTGGTGCAAGGCGTGTATCAAGGCATTTTGGCGGCATCAATTGCCGCTTTGCTCTTTGCCTACGCCATCCACAACATCGGGCCGCAGCGCGCAACGCTGATGCTTGCGCTGGTTCCAGGCGTCTCGGCCGTGGCAGCCGTGCCCTTGCTCGGGGAATCCCTCGACGCCTTAACGATAGCCGGCGTCGTGCTGGTCACGGTCGGCGCGGTACTGGGTGCGACCCATCAGATAGCCAGACGACATTAAGGGCCAGCCCGCCTCATCTGCTTTGCGGCAAGACCCGATCAGCGAGCTGTCAATTTACAAACGTCGCCTTCACGCGCTTTGAAATCAGCATGTAGGGAACCCATATCAGCACCGCGAAAACGGTGCGGCCAACCTCTTTGGTGGTGTCGGCATTAAATACGGGTTCGTTGGGTAATACTGCTTGTATGACCAGTGCATCGATAACTATAAAGACCAACGTAAATAGCAAAATACCGATGTACCACTTTGGGAATACCCGCTTCTTCGTGACGAAAAGAAACGCGATAAAACCCCACGCGAGAACCAGACCGCCGTTGATGACCATTTCGGCAGACAGGATGGGCGACCAAAGCGGATCGTAAGCCTCGGTTCCAGGCGTCGTCAGCGCCGCCCAGGCACCATTGGAAAACATGTCCGCGTAAATCGGAAAAAGCTCACCGACAATACGTAACGGTGAAATTATTATTCCCAACGCGACGAGTATCAGCCAGCCGCCCAGCCCTTCAAGCTTTTTTTCTTCTGACATGCCGCCCCCTTTAGATGATTGAACACTCGAAGCAATCCCCTTAGTTCTGCCGTGATTTCCCGAGTGTCTGCTTCAGTATTGCGCCCGCGGACGACCACAACACAAAAGGCTCTTCGTCGCCGTCTGCGCTGTCATTGATGGCAATGACTCCAGAGGGTCGTATCCAGCCGACGATCTTGTTGCCGAACGCATCAGTACGCTGCCCAAATCGACGCTCTGGGCCAAATCGCTTTTGCATCAGTGAAAGCACTTTGGGATGGCTTTCCGCAGGGAAGGCAACCCGCACGGCCGATAAACGGTCGTCACGAAAAAAGAAGGCAATGAGGCGCGCGTCGATGCCGTTGAATTCCGAAATCGTTGCCCAGCAGACGGAATCGCCAAGGATGCCGTATTCAACAGTACAGGTATGGTGGAGATAATGATAAGTCTGCTTGATGCTGAGTTGGCTATCCTCGCTCAATACATCCATGTCCAGTACAACCGGCTTGGCGTATAGCCTGTCGAGCATGCTCGACCCGGGAATACTCATGCGGTAGTCCACGGCGATACCCAACCCTGCCAGCAGCATGAGCAGGACCACGAACTTGACGGATGCACTCCCCCTGACCTCACGGCCTGCCTTGATCGTACGCATCACCCCCCCTTTTATCATGGCCAGCCCTACCGGGTTTTTGTCTTGATTAATGCCGTCTTGATGCCGTCCTGGCCACATGGGGACTCTGTCAGTCAGTGAGCTACCCCATGTTTTCCGGCCAGGTTATGAAGCAACGGGCCACCCTGTTACGGGCGGTCAATGGGTTGATGCAAGACCTCGTAGTCTTCCGTTCTGCCAGCTCCGTTGATATCCCTTGATCGCGTATTGCCTACTCGAGTTGATCCAGCGCATCGATCAGGCCCGCGAACAGAACGTCGACATCGGCCTCGTCCTTGGGCAGATGCAAGGCGACATCACGCGCCAGATCGCGCAAACGCCAGGCCAACTCGCGCGATACCACTTCGAGTTCGAGCAGAATTTCCGGGTGGGCCGCATCCTGATGCGGCTCCAGCAGGCAGGCGCCGACGCCGCTCGAGACGAGTGAGCGCTGGATGACCTGAATGCGATCTGTAACACGCTGCAGCACAGCCTGCACAGAAGGTTTTTGGGCCAGTGGTGATCCTTTGATCGCGTCGCATTGTGCAAGCACCTCCACCAGCTTCTGTTGCAGCGTATGCAAATGCGGTGTGAGCTCCGAAAACGATGAGATGGTTTCAGTAGCCAGCGCATCTGGAAGTGATTGCACGATGGAACTGATGTTTGACACGACCTCCGACGCATATTCGCCAGGAATAATCTTCATTGCAAGGCAGGCGCAATGCAGTGGGTTGTCCGGACGCATAAAGATTCCGCCCAGCGTTTCAGCCGCGGCCACGATGCTGCCCTCCCGGCTGATCTGCTCGTGCGCGATGCGACGTGGATACCCGCTGCCATCATGGCGTTCATGGTGCTCCCCCACCGCTCGCGCCACCGCAGGCGGGTAAGCCGTCATTTCCGTAATTACCATCTGCCCCACCATGGGGTGGACCACGACATGCTTCCATTCGTCCGGTTTCAGATGTGCCCCGGATGTCAGATAGGCCGGGTTGAGATACATCTCGCCGATATCGTGCAGCAGGCCCGCATGCGCGACGCTGAGCACGCCATCCGGGGGCAGCCCTCCGCGCATGGCCAGTAAGGTGGCGATCAGCCCCACCAGGACGGTATGCCGGAAATGACGCTGGCCTTCGGTCTGGTAAGACATGGTCAGCAGCGTGGTCATACTATTGTTGAGGCCGATCTTCGCCAGCACGTCGAGCGGCGATTGCCGGACCGACATCTGCGCGCTACACGCCTGCAAAGGTTTCAATTCGTCGAGCAATTGACGGGCAATCTCCAGGACCAGATCGATGGACACGCCGTCTGCCACGACCAAGCTGGTTTCAAGTGGCTTGAGCAACTTGTGGCGGATCAACCTTTCCTGCATGCCGGGCGCGAGCGCGGTCCCTTTGGCCAGCAGTTTCATTCCCTTGGCGTCGTAAATATCCTCGCTCGCACGTATCTCGCAGTTCGCGCTCAAATCGATAGCGCGTTCAAGATAGTGGGGGTTGACCGTGCTCAGATTCATGCTCACCGCGCGTTCCTCGATATCGTTTTTATGATCAGTATTTTTTATGGACTTCGCTTACAGACATCGGGATCTGACCGCAGCTACGGCATCCTGCCGTGAAAGGTATAAAAAATCAACCAAGTTCTTCCCTTTTTCTGATGCGCGCTCACTCACGCACAGACTGTTCTCACATGATCTCTCGTACACGACGACTCAACAGCGGGCCATGCTACGCGGATCCGTTTCTACCGCCTTATCCCACGCCCGCAAACCCGGCAAGCGCACTTCTGCTTACGCATCGTGGAATACGGGTTTACTCAGTCTGGCCCCTTCATTTCTGTCCATCACCGTGGCCGAGCCGAATCAGCCTCCAGTTGCTCTGGCATCACGATAGCCGAGCGCACCAGCAGCATGCGAAGCGCAGTTGGAAGGCCGCCGCAAGGCCAATCTGGAAAGCGGATACACGCTCTATTCAGTCAATTCAAAACCAGAAATCACCCTTGGCATCGTCGTGCTCGGCAACAAGACCCAGCCAGCCGACTCCTTGTTTGATTACTGCAATACTCGAGAAGACCTATCGTTTACGGTAAAGCACGCCCCGAGCAAGGCGGCGCTGAGCGCTGGAATGGCAGCTATTACCCGGGTAATGAGTCTGAGGACACCTGCCGAAACCAGCAGTATTGATTGGCCAGTCATACAGGGAGTCTGATCCCTTTTATGTCGTTGGCGTTTGAGCTTTACTTGGCCAGACCCTTGGTCAACAAGGCCGCCACCGTTTCATTGATGCCTTCATTATTGGTTTCGGCCAACGCCTGAATCTGCTTGACCAATGCACCATCCAGCTTCACCGCAAACGGGACCAAACCTTGCGCCTGATCAAGTTTGCGCTGATCACGACGCGACACGCCGGGGTTGGCCGCACTGCCAAAGCGATCCGGCGTACCCGCTTGTTTCATCTGACCTGCAATTTTCAGGCCTTCGTTTCTGTCGAGATCGGATTTCTTCATGGGGTTTTCCTGGATAGACTGGCCAATGCTGATCAAAGGCTGGCTCGATTGAGCGTACGCCAAGGATTTGGCGCGGGACAAGCCATAGCATAAGCGATGCCGCCCTATTCCGGGAAAATCGGGTTAGCTCAGGCTGGCCCCGTTTATAGCGTGCTTACCGTTTACGCATGGCTGCATACCGCTGTTTGGCCAGTTGAGCCTCGTCGGGC
This sequence comes from Thiobacillus sp., assembly GCA_036568265.1. Classification (GTDB taxonomy): domain Bacteria; phylum Pseudomonadota; class Gammaproteobacteria; order Burkholderiales; family Thiobacillaceae; genus Thiobacillus. The sequence continues at coordinate 2,546 of DATCSW010000015.1, read as the reverse complement.
TTGCCCAAAAACTCAAGCGCCTGTACCACGCTCAACTGCGCATTCGGTTCACCTTGCTCTGCCGCCGCTTTCAGCAAGCCAAGCGCCTTGACCCGGTCAATGGTGCCGCCCCAACCGCTGAACAAGTATTTGCCGGCCATGGTTTGTCCCCAGGCGTTGCCGAGTTCTGCGGAATGCAACAAGTCGGGAAATGCAGACACCTGATCGTTACGTTCCTGATGTACCCAGGCACGTGCGTTATAGAGTTCTACATTTTTGGGGAAATGCTTTAGATACGCACCCAACAGCGGTAGCGTCTCGGCCTGGTTAATGTTCGCCTTTGCAAAACTTGCAGCCATCGTCGCGCAATAGGTATAGGGCGCATCCTTGGCAGCAGCCGCCTTCAAATCATTCAGTATCGAAACCACGGGTTTTTTCAGCAGCGTGCCCAGATACGCCCGCTTGCACAGATAGGTGGTTGAATCACGCAACAGAATAGCCTCGCCATACAGGGCATAGGCTTCCTCGTATTTTTCCTGTTTGGTCAGCGCAGCGGCCCTGTCCTCGATGATCATCGATTTCAAAATACCCCGGTCTTTATCCGAGTCCAGCTCCGGACCCACCTTGTCGACATAGGCCTGCATCAACTCGTAAGCTCCGCCCCAACGAGGTGTCAGGCTCACCATCACCTGCTTGTGCAACTGCATGCTCGCGGGTGCCATCTCGAACGCTTTTGCAAAATGAATGGATCTGTCCTGGTCATCACTACCCACCATGGCAATCCGGTAGAGCTCAATATGACTCATTAACGGATATTGAGTCAGCTTCAGGGATGCCAGCAAATCTTGCTTTGCCAAGGCATGCCATTTCCGCATTTCGGAGAACTGCTCATCCGAGGTTTCATCCGCAAACTTTCCGCCGCGCGCTTGCGTTGCCCTGTCTATCAGATAAACGCCTCGCACGGTTTTTGCAGCATAGGAGCGCGGAAATTGCTGCGCCCATTCATCCAGCCGCTTGCTCGCAGTCGGGTGATCAAACCGTTGGTTAAGATCGGACAAAGCGTAGTAAACCTCACCCAGTTTTTTGTCAGACTTTCGGTCCCGTTCGAAATCCTGTTGGGCCTCGGAATATGCCTCTTCCAACTGTTTGAAGTCTCCCAACGCCAGCGCCTCCAGCAACCGTTCGCGCAACACGGGTTCGCCCGCCGGTGAAGCTGAACACGCGCCCACACAAACAGCCATCACAAACCAAGTGATTGTCCTTGCCATTTTTTTCATGCTTGTCGTCCTGTTTAATTTATTCTGATTATTCCAGGCGCAGGTGCTTGCCCTGCCCCATCCCGTTCAGGTGATACTCCAGCCAGCCTCCACCGGCCAAAATAACTGGCCAAGCAAATATATATGGTGAATTCACATTCCAACTGCACCACGCATAAAAAATGACTCCTGCAAGCCGGGCCTCCAGGAGTCAGTATTAATCATTACAGCGTATGCGTTTTAAAAATCCTTGCCGTCGACAATCCTGGTCCAGCTCACAGCGGGGCTGCCGTTTGGCTTCAGTCTTGCATAGGTGCCGTCGCCGTTATCACGGACTAGCGCACAGCGCAGCTTGGCCGCGGTATTGCAATGCTTGTCTCCCTCAACAGACCAGTCGCTTGTTTCACCGTTATCCCTTGAGCTACTGCCGTCTGCTGCAAAATACTGACGCCATTGCGTACTGCTATCCAGGGTGACATAGGCAGTTTTTCCGTTAAGTAACGCCTTGATCTCGTCACCGCTGAGCATCTTTTCGGCATGACTTACCTGAGAAAACGAAAACAGAAGAAAAGACATAGCAAAGGTAGTCACAATCTTATTCATCATCAAATCCCCTTTCATGGTTAAACAAAAAAGAAATAAGTGAGTCATCCGCAATTGCCTTGACACCCATAAGCCTATCTTCGTAAGCCTTCTCGCAGTCGATTGATGAATAGCCGGTTGGCGTAACCGCATTGGGTATCAGATCTTATTCCCATACCCCACACATCATCCAATTTATTTATGAACAAACAAAAAAGGCGCATTCACATGCGCCTTTTCCCATTCCAGCCGGTCAATACCTATCTGTCTGATACTCCGTGACCCGCATCTCAAAGAAGTTTTTCGCCTTCTCAAATTGATCTTTTCCGCCATCCAGGGGAAGGGGTGGGTGACGCCGGGGAACATTTCGTTGAGGCCGATCTGCTGGCAGCGCCGGTTGGCGATAAAGCGCAGGTCACTTCATTTATCCAGCTATTCAGTAGGCCATTCGGATTCCTGGGTGGACGACGGCAAGCGTAACGTCTGGCGTCCAATTCTGCCCGCTCACCTTTTGCGAAAGATGCCGAGCTTGCCCAGGATAAAGATCAGCAGCACCGCGCCGCCGAACGCGACAATGAAACGCGCGAGGCCGCCCACCGCCGCAAAGCCCAGCAGACCGGCGATCCAGTATCCCAGCATCGAACCCACCACGCCCACCACCACGTTGGCGATCCAGCCCATCTGCGCATTGGTTTTCATGATGATGCTTGCCAGCCAGCCGACGACCCC
>DATCSW010000014.1:0-156510 GCA_036568265.1 Thiobacillus sp. | reverse complement strand
GGGCGCGGCAAACGCACGTGCGTTTGCCGCGTTGAACAGTTTCGAAAGCGTCAGCATGCCGTTCATGCGATGACCTGCAAGGGATCAAGTTCAGGCGGAACAGGCAGCTCTGTCGGTGCATTCGGATATGCGCCTCCTGCTTGCTTGAAGTGTCGCAACTGGAATACATAGGCCAGCACTTCGGCCACGGCTGCGTACAGTGTGGCGGGAATCTCATCCCCCAGCTCGGTATGGCGGAACAGCGCACGCGCCAGGGGCGGCGCCTCCAGCAAGGGCACGTTATGCTCGGCTGCCAATGCACGGATATGCGCGGCCACCTCGTCTGCACCTTTCGCCACAACACGCGGTGCGCCCATCTTGCCTTCGCTGTACTTGAGTGCAACCGCATAGTGAGTCGGGTTGGTCACGACCACATCGGCGGTCGGTATTTCAGTCATCATGCGGTGACGTGCCATTTCACGCTGCTGGGCACGAATACGCGCCTTGAGATGCGGATCACCTTCCGATTCCTTGGCTTCCTGACGCAATTCCTCCTTGGTCATCTTGAGCTTGTCGTGATGGCTCCAGATCTGGAATGGCACGTCTATCGCCACGATGAATATCATCATGCCCGAAATGGTCAGGAACACTTTGCCGATGAGATCGCCCATGTGCTCAATGGCTCGGCTCGGGGTTTCAAGGCTTAGTGAAAAAATACCATCCACATTGGACCAGATCAGCCAGGCGGCCACTCCGCCCAGCAAGCCTACCTTGCCCAGCGCTTTAACCAGCTCGATCAAGCCCTGGCTGGAGAACATGCGTTTGATTCCGGATATCGGGTTCAGGCGATTGAATTTGGGGGCCAGTGCCTTCGTGCTGAACAGCCAGCCCCGCAGCAGCAACGGCGAAGCCAGGGTGGCAATCACCATCAAACCCAGAAAGGGGATCAGAGCCAGTGCGGCATCAAAGAACTGACTGGACAGTTGTGACATGACATATGAGCTGTCACGCGCAACACCTGGGCTGAATTGCAGCCCACCACGCATGATATTCGACAGGCTTTGACCCAGATTGCTGGCCATCATCCAGAGTCCTGCGCCACCCACCATCAGAACGACAAATGACTCCAGTTCGCGAGACTGCACTACCTGGCCGTCTTCGCGCGCTTTTTCCAATCGCTGTTGCGATGGGGCTTCTGTCTTTTCCTGACCGGTTTCTTCAGCCATTCCCAAATTCACCTGTATGTGAGGCCCATCCAATTTGGATGGGGTGATTACAGATTGAATTATTAGTCATGCCCGGTGCGGGCAATCAGGGGAATACAGGTGGATTTCGCCTGCTATTTATCGACTAAGCGGCAGGGAGTCGCGTTTCGAGGATTCAAGACGCGACAGGATGGTGCGTTGGATCAGGGTGTCTTGATCGCGGCGGGTGATTCTTGCTGGATTTCGGCTTCATCTTTGGTACTCGCGCCACTCGCTTCTTTAGTGACAGCTTCTTCAGTGCGCTTGTTCATGACGATGATGCTAATACGTCGATTGATCGGGTCTTGTGGTCCTGCCTGATTAAAGGGAACTGAAGCGGCAAGTCCCACCACACGCAGCACTTTGCTCTCGTCCATTCCGCCCGCAACCAATGCACGCCTCGAGGCATTGGCTCGATCTGTCGATAATTCCCAATTGCTGTATCCCCGTTCACCGCTCGCGTAAGAGGTGGCATCGGTGTGCCCCGACAGACTGATGCGATTCTGTACATCATTCAGTACACGGCCGATCTCATTCAGAATGATCTTCGTATAGGGCTGCAACTCAGCACTGGCCAGGTTAAACATCGGGCGGTTCTGTTCATCCACAATCTGGATGCGCAACCCTTCGCTGGTGATATCGATCAGCAATTGCCGTTTGAACTGCTTGAGTGTGGGGTTGGCATCCACTGCCGCATCCAGCCGGCTTTTCAGCATTTTGAGGTTTGCAGCTTCCACCCGCTCCATCTCTGCCTTGGCGGCTTCCAGGTTATAGGACTTTTTATCCGGAATGGTTTCACCTTTTCGGACCTGTCCAACCTTGCGCGACAAATCCGTTCCGCCGCCCTTCAGCACGCTTGAGCTATCCCCGCTACCGGACCCACCCTGCATGGCCACTTTGAGCGGCGTTTTGAAATACTCGGCGATACCCGCCAGGTCGCCTTTGGCCGTGGACCCCAGCAACCACATCAACAAAAAGAACGCCATCATCGCAGTCACAAAGTCTGCGTAGGCGATCTTCCATGCACCACCATGGTGGCCGCTGGCCACTTTTTTGATGCGCTTGACTACGATGGTTGCTTTTTGCTCGCTCATTTAAACACCATGAATATAACGTGTCGGTTCTGAGATTGGCTACTCAAGACTTAGCGCGACTTGGCGCCCTTCACGTGTGTTTCGAGCTCAGCAAAGGTAGGTCGTTCGGTCGAGAACAACACCTTGCGCCCAAACTCGACAGCTATCGCTGGTGCATAGCCGTTGATACTGGCCAGCAACGTGACTTTGACGCATTGGAACATCTTCGATGACTCATGCAGTTTCTGTTCCAGCAGACTCGATAGCGGCGACACGAAGCCGTAGGCCAGCAAAATACCGAGAAAGGTGCCCACCAAAGCAGCCGCAATCAGAATACCCAGTTCTGCTGGCGGGAGACCCACTGACTCCATGGTATGCACCACGCCCATCACCGCCGCCACAATACCGAATGCGGGTAAACCGTCGCCCAGTTTGGCCACACAGTGCACCGGGACCTCGCCTTCGTGATGGTGTGTTTCGATTTCGTTGTCCATCAGGTTCTCGATTTCGAACGCATTCATGCTGCCGCTCACCATCAAGCGCAGATAATCGGTTAGAAATTCAATAATGTGATGATCCGCCATGATTGACGGATATTTTGAAAACAAAGGGCTGCTTTCCGGTGCTTCGACATCGGCTTCCACCGACATCAAGCCTTCCTTGCGAATTTTGGTCAGCAATTCGTACAACAGCGCCATCATGTCCATATATAACGCGCGGTTATATTTGGATCCCTTGAACAAAGTGGGTAATGCTTTCAAGGTGGCCTTGATCGCCTTGTTGTTATTGCCCACCAGAAACGCACCTGTCGCGCCGCCACCAATCATGAGCAACTCTACTGGCTGCCACAACGAGGCTAAATGGCCGCCCGCCAATGCGAAGCCGCCAAACACGCTCACAATGATGACGATGTACCCAACGATGACTAGCACAACCGATTCTTCCTTATTCTGGATTGATGTTGCTGACCGAGGCGCGTCCGCTCTGCCCCTGTACCCCGCTCTGCCGGGTCCAGGCTCTCAGTGGAAGGATTCGACCCCATTGCCCAAAACTTGATGGCAGAAGGGCGATTAAAATTACGGGCAACCATGTCACATGGTCCAGGCATACAAGGTATGACGTTCGCCATCGGCGAGCGCAACAGTGTGATCAGGCTGACGTAACTGCACGCCAAACGACAGGCTGATCAACACGCTGCCCTGCTTCATCTGAGATTGCGCCTGCTCCCACAAACCCGGCATCGCAGCGGGTGACAAAAAAGCAAAAACGACATCAAAGTCGGCCAGATTCAGCGCGCTATAGTCTCGCCTCATGAATGTGACCCGGCTACGTTTGAGCCATCCGCGTAACCAGCTGATCAGCCAGGGAGCGGGCGCGATTTCCGTGCCAAAAAAATGGCCTTGAGGAAATCTCGATTCCAGAAACAGGGGAACGTCACCTAAGCCGCTTCCCAGGTCGATAAAGCGAAAAGGCCGGTTTCCCGGCAATAAAGGCACGACGGCTTGCCAGGCTTTTCGATCAGACAAGTACAGCGGCACTCGAGTCCGAAAGGTGCTCCAGAAAAACATGACCAGAGTCAGGAATGCCGCCAGATACACCCAAGCCGGCACACTGGCCAATTGAGCCATCAAAATTGCAGGAAAGAACATGAAATGCAGCGGTGGCCACCAGGCAGGCTGGTTGGTCATGCGGCTCAACAAGGCGGCAATACCGCCTTGTACGACAGCCAGTTGCCACAGGTGCGGCTGAATCAATGTGAGGGTTAGCGTGAGATGGTTCAGTACACCCACCCCCATCAAGGCGATGCTCTGGATGGCCAGCGACTGTAGGCTGATAGGCAGGCGCTTCATTCGCTGAACCCTGCTCGTGACCGCTTAAGCTGAAACGGACTGTCTGGCTTGCGCCTCGGCTTCGGCCTTGGCCTTGCGTGTTTTGCCGGCGCGGGCCGGTATGTTGCACAAACCGCATACATATTCGTTGTGCAGATCATCAGGGTGAACCACGAAATGGCCGCCACACCCTTTGCAGACGGCTGTTTCGAGCATACGGCTTTCAAAAAAGCGATTCAGGGTCCAGGCACGGGTAAAGCTCAGCACTTCATCAATCTGATTGGTATGCAGATATTCCTGGTACAGCCGATAGCTTTTGAGAACGGCTTCAATGCCATCACATTCACTGTTCTTGGTAATGTAGCGACGAATATTGATAAAAAGCGAAGAATGGACATTGGGCAGCCAGGTCAGAAACCAGTCTGTGGAAAATGGCAGCATGCCTTTGGGGGGCGAAACACCCTTTACTTCTTTATAAAGCTTGAGCAGACGTTCACGCGACAAAGTGGTTTCCGATTCCAGGACCTGTGGTCGTGCACCCAATTCGATCAGTTCGATCGCCAGTTGGGTGTCACGCATTTCGGTCAGCAGACTTTTCTTGCTCATGGAGTACTCCCCTTGTGTTACGCAGCCATACCGAGCCGCTTGAATCAGTCAGGCAAAGGCTGCAACAGCTTGTCCAGCCATCAAAATGGCTGCATGGGACTGTGCAATCGCACGATCCTTGGTGTAGTTGGTCAACATATTCAGCACCATGCCGTCATCGAAACGGAAGCGTGAAACCATCATGCCGGAAGCGGCAAGCTTAAGGATCTGAGCTGGCGTCAGGGCGCCAATCAACTCAGCTACTTCCTGGCTGATCCCCAGACGAAAGACTGCTGTAGCCTGGTCATGACGAATCATGTTCTGCGCCAGCATCAAGTAGTTGAGATTGACATCACGCATTTCGTCGAGCATTTCGTCCAGTTTCATTTTCAGGCCCTTCCTTAGAAATATTTTTTCGATCACACACTTCAGTCAGCGTGGTAGATTCGTTTTCGGACGGACAGGGGGAAAGTTAATGGAGACGATGGCTGTATTCATGGTCAGGCTTAGGGGAGGAACGATGTAGGTGTTTGTCTTACACGACGGGTAAAACTGCCCACATAACAGACATAAAAAACCCGACCATCTGGCCGGGTTGTCTATGGCAAACAACAGCTTGAGGAATGTTGTCACCACAACATCGTAGTAGACGAATAGCGCAACAGGCTGGCGCGGTCAGTCACGTTTATAGACATCTTCAAAACGAACAATATCGTCTTCACCCAGATAAATGCCCGACTGGACTTCGATAATGTGCAAATCAACCTTGCCCGGGTTTTCCAGACGATGCGTCGTCCCGAGCGGAATATAGGTCGACTGGTTCTCAGTCAGCATCTTGATTTCATCGCCACAGGTCACATTGGCGGTTCCCGACACCACGACCCAATGCTCGGCGCGATGATGATGCATTTGCAAGCTGAGCTTTTCACCCGGCTTGACCATAATGCGTTTGACCTGAAAACGCTCACCTTCGTCTATGCCTTCATACCAGCCCCAGGGACGATAAACCTGCTTATGAACCAGGTGTTCGCAACGCTGCTCAGCCTTCAGGCGCTCGACAAGCTTTTTCACGTCCTGTACCTGATCTTTTTGCGCGACCAGCACGACGTCAGCTGTTTCCACCACCACCAGATCCGATACCCCCAGCATCGCTACCATGCGGGTTTCGGCGCGCACAAAATTATTCTGTGCGTTCTCCAGCATGACATCACCCCGCGTGGCGTTACCATCCTTGTCCTTGCTCGCCACATTCCACAATGCTGACCAGGCACCAATATCATTCCAGGCCATATCGGCCGGCACCACTGCGGCACAATGCGTCCGTTCCATCACGGCATAGTCAACTGACTCCGATGGACAGGCCTCGAATGCAGCCGGATCCAGCCTGACGAAATCCAGATCCAGCGTAGCCGCATCCAGTGCCGCGCGACTCGCATCGAGGATGTCGGGTCGCAACGTCTTAAGCTCATTCAAATAATCCGCAGCCTTGAAGAGGAACATGCCACTGTTCCAGAAATACTCACCTGACTGAACATACTGTTCCGCGGTCGCCTGATCCGGTTTTTCTACAAAGGCAGCGACCTGATAGGCACCAGCTGGACTGGCCAACGGTGAGCCTTTCCGGATATAGCCATAGCCTGTCTCAGGTGCAGATGCCACGATACCGAAGGTTGCCAGATGTCCATCTTGAGCCGCTTTCGAAGCGACCCGGATAGCCTGATAGAACGCATCGATATCCCCGATCAAATGGTCAGCTGGCAATACCAGCATCCTGGCGTCTGGGTCCTCGCGCGATAACATCAAGGCCGCTACCGCAATCGCTGGCGCCGTATTGCGCCCTACAGGTTCCAGCACAATGGCACGCGGCGTCGAGTTGATTTGGCGCATCTGCTCGGCAATCATGAAACGATGCTCCACATTGCAGACCATGAGCGGATCAGCCATTTCCGGCATATCGGCCAATCGACTGACTGTGTCCTGCAGCAAGCTGTATTCACTTGCCAAAGGCAGCAATTGTTTAGGCATCGCAGCGCGAGACAAAGGCCATAGGCGGGTGCCTGAGCCTCCAGAGAGAATTACCGGGTAAATAGTCGTCATATCGAATGTGAGGCTGTTTTCCTACTACATTGATTTTAAATGATTAATGGTTTTACGGCCGAGCTGAAATGTTCACTAGAGAACGGCCACTGGAGAAAACCCCTGCATATACTCAATTTTCTCGTTCCGCCGCAATTTTTTGGTTTTTTATCCATGTGCTCTTTCCTGACCCGGCTGGCCAGCACACGTTCAATCGCGGCAATACGAATTTTCATGGATACGCCATTCATGCTGATCTGTGGCCGACATGGTGCGGGATTCGCTGTCATTCAGCAAGTGAAGAAGAAACCTGGGTGTCGCTATCAAGAAAATAGAAACCAAGCCGATGTAACCAGTAATACTTGCAACTGAACGATTTCTGCAATGTTTGCCGTATGCAAAATAGCGGCGCTTCAGGCAGTAGATTTCCCTTGTAGATCACCCGGTATGGGGCCAGTCCCCAGGCGCTCTCCTCCTGCCACACCGGGTTTTTCGCGGCGCCTCAGGCGCCGCTTTTTATTGTCTATTGCAACACGCCGCCATATCGCACGAAAAAAACAAGCCTGCAGATTAATCTGCAGGCTTGTTTTTAAAATCCTGGACCGATAACCACATCAATAGATGTGACTCGAAAAGGTGTCAGTTCGATTCAGGCCAATCTTCATTCAACAAAGCTTTTGATACTGGATGTTGCCGCACGCGCTTTTTTAAGTGCCTCGGCTGCGCGTTCACGCGCTGCAAGTTGTTTGGCTGCCTGCTCTTCCTTCGTCAGGATACGGCGTTTTTCACGCTCGGCTTTTTCGGCCAGAAGTTGTCTCTCATGCTCAGCACGTTCAGCTTGCAACTGCCGCTCGCGCTCGGCTCTTTCGGCCCGTGCCTGCTCTTCTTGCCGCGCACGCGCTTGAGCTGCTTCCTGAGCCTGCCGCTGCTTCTCTTCTTTAATCGCCTGTTGGCGTGCCCGCTCAGCTTCACGTTTACGCTCAACGGCTTCTCTCGCTTCTTGAGCCTCTAGGCGCTCACGTGCCTTTCTAATGTCTTCCTGGAGTTGCGCCCCAGTTTGACGAATTCGCTCGCCCGCCGCAGACAAACTGTCATCTGCCTCTGATGCGTAGGCAAATACAGGCAACAAGCTGAGTACAAGCGTCGCGGCAACCGCTCTCGCTGTAATTGTAGGTTTCATCACTCTTCCTTCCGTTGACAGGGTCGTCCGCACATGCTGTCCGACTGTTTTTATGTTCAATCCAGCGTAGCGCTGCCATAAAACCAGAAAATGGACCTCAGCACGTGCCGTTACCCAAGCTAACGGCCAGGAAGGAGAAATCTTTATACAGACTTAAGCGGGCACAGCCTCTTCAAACTCCAGCGAGACCTTGTCTTCGGCATCCAGATCGATGGTAACCCGGCCACCTTTTGCGAGCTTGCCGAACAGGAGCTCGTCGGCAAGGGCCTTGCGGATGGTGTCTTGAATCAGGCGCGCCATGGGACGCGCGCCCATCAAGGGGTCGAATCCATGCTTGGCCAAGTGGCCTTTAAGCGCATCGGTAAACACGGCTTCGACCTTCTTCTCATGCAACTGCTCTTCCAGCTGCATCAGGAATTTATCCACCACCTGCAGGATTACTGGCTCGCTCAAGGACGCAAACGGGATGATTGCATCCAGCCGGTTACGAAACTCCGGCGTGAACATGCGCTTGATTTCACCCATTTCGTCGCCACTCTCGCGCGAATTCGAGAACCCGATGTTCGACTTATTGAGCATTTCAGCGCCGGCATTGGTGGTCATCACCAGCACGATGTTGCGGAAATCGGCCTTGCGACCGTTGGTATCGGTCAGCGTGCCGTGGTCCATTACCTGTAGCAGTACGTTGAATATATCCGGATGCGCCTTTTCAACTTCATCCAGCAAAACAACGGCATAGGGATGTTTTGTCACCGACTCTGTCAACAGGCCGCCCTGGTCGAATCCAACATAGCCGGGCGGCGCGCCAATCAGGCGCGACACCGCATGGCGCTCCATGTATTCGGACATATCGAAGCGGATCAGCTCCACCCCCAGCACATAGGCCAGTTGGCGGGCGACCTCGGTCTTGCCGACGCCGGTGGGGCCGGAGAACAAAAAGTTGCCGATCGGCTTCTGTGGGTTGCCCAACCCGCTACGCGACATTTTGATTGCAGTCGCCAGGGCTTCGATGGCCTTGTCCTGCCCAAACACCACCGCCTTCAGGTCGCGGTCCAATGTTTTGAGCGAGCTCTTGTCGTCGGACGACACCGTCCTGGGCGGAATGCGCGCAATCTTGGCGATGATTTCCTCAATCTCGTGCGGTGTAATTGTCTTGCGCTGCTTCGACTTCGGCAAGATACGCTGCGCCGCGCCCGCTTCGTCGATCACGTCGATCGCTTTGTCGGGCAGATGACGATCATTGATATAGCGTGCAGACAATTGGGCAGCGGTGGTCAGCGCCGCAGCAGTGTATTTAACGCCGTGGTGGTCCTCGAAGCGCGTTTTCAGGCCGCGCAGGATCTCCACCGTTTCATTGATGGAGGGCTCCGGCACATCCACCTTCTGGAAGCGCCGCGACAAAGCGTGGTCCTTCTCGAAAATGCCGCGATATTCGGTATACGTTGTAGCGCCTATACAGCGCAGCTGGCCGGATGACAGTGCCGGTTTCAGCAAATTCGAGGCGTCGAGCGTGCCGCCCGAGGCCGCGCCTGCGCCAATCAAAGTGTGAATCTCGTCGATGAACAAAATGGCATTGGAATTATCAGCCAGTTGCTTCAGCACGCCTTTCAGGCGCTGCTCGAAATCGCCGCGGTATTTGGTCCCGGCCAGCAAGGCGCCCATATCCAGCGCATAGACCGTGCTTTCCGCCAGGATTTCAGGCACCGAGCCTTCGATGATGCGGCGCGCCAAACCTTCGGCAATCGCGGTTTTGCCCACGCCCGCTTCGCCCACCAGCAACGGATTGTTCTTGCGCCGGCGACACAGGGTCTGGATCACACGCGTCAGTTCCTGGTCGCGCCCGATCAGCGGGTCGATCTTGCCAGCCAGCGCCTGGGTATTCAGGTTCTGCGCAAAGCTGTCGAGCGGTGAAGTCGCGGCGGATTCCGTATTCGTTTCGATTGCCTCATCGGAGCGCATGGGCTCGCTCTGCGGTGTTTTGGTAATGCCATGCGAAATGAAATTGACGATATCGAGCCGAGTCACGCCCTGCTGACCCAGGAAATACACCGCATGGGAGTCTTTTTCGCCAAACACTGCCACCAGCACGTTGGCGCCAGTCACTTCTTTTTTGCCAGACGATTGCACGTGCAGGATGGCGCGCTGGATCACACGCTGAAAGCCGAGCGTGGGCTGGGTGTCGACTTCGCTGTCGCCTTCACCTTCCACACGCGGAGTATGTTCTTCAATGAATTTGGCCAGCTGTTCGCGCATGGTGTCGATGTTGGCGCCACAGGCGCGCAGCACCTCAATTGCCGAAGGATTGTCCAGCATCGCCAACAGCAGATGTTCCACCGAAATAAATTCGTGGCGTTTCTGTCGCGCGTCCATGAACGCCATATGCAGCGTGACTTCAAGTTCCTGGGCAATCATCTAACTTTCCTCCATCGTGCATTGCAGCGGGTGCTGATGCTGCCGTGCGAAATCAACAACCTGCTCAACTTTGGTGTGGGCGATATCTCTGGGATAGACCCCACACACGCCGACACCCTCAGTATGCACTTTGAGCATGATTTGTGTTGCGCGTTCTTGGTCGATGCCAAAAAACTTTTTCAATACCAGCACCACGAACTCCATAGGTGTGTAGTCGTCATTTAGCAGCAAAACCTTATATAAAGGCGGCGGCTTGACTTTAGCCTCCACCGGTTCCAGTAGGGTACTGCTTTCTTTCTTGGTTGCCATAGCTCGAATAAGCCTGATTTACAGGCCTTATTTTGGTGTGATGTAGGGATTTTTCAAGCCCGACAGAAGTAGGGCTTATGCAAAACCAGCCCAGATGAGTATGAAATCAGGTATGAATTCCTGGCGTTAGGTGGCGTGTGCCCCCACCCGTTCTGGCGAACTCACACGCTCGACGCCAACACATCGTAACCTGATTCTCCAATCTGGCATGCCCAGGTTAGAAATGATTGGGGTGGTCGGCAGCCATTCTAGCGCCCGCCAACTGATTGAGCAGAATCTTCATTGCAGCCCATTGAATCTGAGCCTATACCGACTTCTGGCCTGATGCATGCCAGGTCCGATGGATTGCCGTGTGGCTCGATCAGGACGACCTGCCGTGCCTCATTGCACGTACAGCCTGGTTGGCTTGGGCTTGATCGCGCTGCGTTGGGGCCATCCTGGCAATGCCATACAGCACCCTTTTGACCAGGGTGCAGCATGATGGTTCAAATGCTTGATTACTTGCGCCGCTTTTCAGAACAACGAATGATTTCCTTGCTGGTCTTCAATTCCAAGCATGGGCGCAAGTCTCCGCTGGGCAAGTTTTTCTTTTTACCTTTTGCCATCCGATAGTGTGCAGGCTCCATCCCGGGCGCTGCGCCATTCGGCACGGGTGGATTCGTTCCAGCTTCGCCAGCCGCCAGTGCAACACTGGCCAGGCACAGTAACGGCAATATCGTCAGTCCAGTTTTCATGTGATTTCCCTTTGATCGTCGCCACCCAAATGCCCAAATGCGCCGCCCGGAAATCAGCCAAGCGCATCGGGATCATACCCAGCATTTCAAACGAGTGCGATGTTCCGAATAGATGCACGCTCTATTCCAGAGCAGGTTCGCACCATATCTCATCGTTCAGGCGGATCATGCCACCGGTCAGGATGCGTGCGTTGACCCCACCGTGGCCCCGCATTGCGTTATAGCCGCCCGGCCCCAGCACACTCTCCATACGCGAGCAGGGATGACAATGGCTGGTCACCTCCAGTACCACTTCCGCGCCTAATCGCAGCACCATGGGTCGATCTTTAAACAAGGCATATGCCGCTAACAGATTCAGCCCGGAGATCACCAGATTGCGCCTCAGTCGGGCTGGATCTATATTTGTCTGCCTTGTCAGCGCTGCCAAAACCGGCAAGTGCTCTGCTTGAATCAAAGTCACCTGCCGCGAGCCCCCCTCTACGCGACTGCGGGCAGGTTGAGCATAATGGTCGCCTTCCAGTCCGCATCCGGCTATCGCGCGAACAGCATCGACTGCCACAACCTCAGCTCGACGCTGCGGACGCAGCAATATGGATTCGATACGGCCCTGGTGCGGAAAATGACTGGTCAGCTCCCGCAGGCCGGTATCACTCAAAACACCTCCTGGCATGCCCCGCCCCGCATTGCGCCAAATGGCCCACGCTTGGCCTACATGACACGTTTACCCTTGCAATCGGGATAACGCATACAACGCCAAAACAGCTGACCTTCATGCGGGCCACTTCGTACTTTTTTCTTGACCATGCGGCCTTGGCACTCCGGACAAAAAGGTATCCCTCGGGTCAGGATACTCAGCGGATCGCGAAACACTTTGGTAGGCACACTCACCCCGCGCGTCAGCGCACGCAAGGCCTTGCCGTCCATGAGTTCGATATTCCTGGCTTGAACAAAAGCCAGCGCTTCGTCGGTAAATTCACCCGAGGTCACCACCAAACCGTTTTTTGCGCCTCGATCCCGCATCACGACTTCGAGTTCGCGCACAGTATTGACTCCAACTCGAATAGCGCGCCATTGCTTGCATTGCACCAGGAAAATCTCGTTCGATTTTTTCAGTACAAAATCCACCCGGCTCCCCGGCCCCCCTTTTTCCACAATGGAATACCCCTTGCGCCTGAATGCCTCACCTATCAGTAGCTCAAACTGCGGCCAGCTCATGCTTTGCAGCACGCTTTGGCGAGGAGTCATGGTCATGTTTTCGCGTGATTCCGGGTTGGCATAATGTCCATAGGCTGACATCACGGCCAGCAGCACAAAAATGGCCGGCAACACATACTGGCCAATCGCCAGCATGACCTGGATGCCAGGCTGGTCATCGAAACCTTCCAGATTACCCGACAGAACAACCGCAGTTAACTCACTGGACGCCGCATAATGCAAACCCCAATACGCTGCGACAGCCAGACCTGCAGCCAGCCACCAGGGTAGCCAGGCAGCGGTTGCAGTCACTCGGTTGAAAAGGCTTTGTTTGCGGCGAGACATATTGTTCAGGGGTGGTTGAGCTAGGCAATACCCTTTTTCTCCTCGCCCTTGTTCATCAGCATGATTAATTACACATAGCCTAATACTAATTCGAAGCGCCTGTTTTGGCTTGCTGCTCCCACCTATGCTCCCATCAGTCATTCTGATTCGAATTGTTGTCAGGAATATGGATCAACCCCGACCAAGCCATATTCTGTGAACTACGGCACCTCTGCCTGACTCTAAGCCTAGACCCATAACCATTCAATGACGCTACCCATGTTCTCTGCTCGAACGCTACAAACCCTTTTACTTGTCTTGAGTCTGGGCACGCTGGTGAGTGCCTGTGCCAAAGAAACGCCTGCGGCGCCCGCCAAACCGGCATCAACCAACCCGAATACTCAACTCGATTCCATCGTGCTGGGTATGGGCTGCTTCTGGGGTGCTGAAAAGCGCATGTCCGAGGTGCCGGGTGTGGTCGACGTGGAAAGCGGCTACGCCAATGGCGACATTGAAGGCAGCTATCGGGCCGTGCTTGCCCATGAACGCATGGTGCAGCGCGGTAAAACCAATCAGCGCAACCACGCAGAAGTGGTGAAAGTCACGTTTGACCCCGCCAAAACCACCCTGGAAACCGTGTTGATCAAATTTTGGGAAAGCCACAACCCCACCCAGGGTGACCGCCAGGGCAACGACATCGGCACCAACTACCGCAGCGCCATCTACACCCATGGCCCCGCGCAAGATGCCGTCGCACAAAAAACACGTGCTGCGTACCAGCTAGCGCTCAAGCAAGGTGGCCTGGGCAGCATCACCACCGAAATCGCGCCGCTCAAGAGTTACTTTGCCGCCGAGGGCTACCACCAGGACTACCTCAAGAAAAATCCGCAGGGTTATTGCGGCTTGGGCGGCACCGGTGTGAAATACCCCGGCTCAAAGTCTGCCGCGCAATCTCCGGCCGCGCCCCGGCTCGACGGCAAAGCCCTGGCCTTTGCACAACAACTGGTGGTGTTTGAGGCGGAAGAATGCGCATTCTGCAAGCAGTTCAAGGCCGAGATCCTCGACACGTGGCAATCGCCCGTGCCCATCAAGAGCACGCTCAACCCTAACGCGCCCACCGGCTGGACACTGGAAAAAGACCTGTTCGCCACCCCAACCATCGTGTTATTCAAAGAGGGCCGTGAAGTCTCCCGCTACACCGGCTATGGTGGCAACCCTAACAGCTTCTGGAAATGGCTCGGCTTTCAGCTTCTGAGCCCCGCCCAGCAGAAAATCGCCTTTGAGGAAGGCACCGAGCGTGCCTTCACCGGATCGCACCTCGACGAAAAACGCCCCGGCACCTTTGTCGACCCCATCACCGGTACGCCGCTGTTCCGCAGCGACACCAAGTTCGAAAGCGGCACCGGCTGGCCCAGTTTTTTCAATCCTGTTCCGGGTGCCATCAGCCTGCATGAAGACAACGCCTTCGGCATGAAGCGCGTGGAGGTACGCAGTGCCAGTTCCGGCATCCATCTCGGGCACGTCTTCGACGACGGCCCCGCGCCTACGAACAAGCGTTACTGCATTAATGGCAATGTGCTGCGGTTTGTGCCCGACAAAGGGAAGTAAAACAAACGGCTGCGCTAAGGGTTTTGTCGGTTGATCAGGTTTACCACTACTCGGGTCAGCACCTCCTTCTCGTTCGGCCGGCTTTCGGCAATGAGCAGGGTCATAGCCACCAGAGCGTTGTCGGCAATGCGTTTACCGCCATCGGCGCGGTATAGCGCCAGGTTCTTTTGCAAAAACCAAAGGAATAGAGCCGCCGCGATGCGTTTGTTGCCGTCGACGAAGTGATGGTTTTTGACCAGAAAATACAGCAGGTGTGCTGCCTTCTCCTCCAGACTGGGATACATTTCCTGACCGCCAAAGCTCTGCACCACAGCAGACAGTGATCCTTCCAGCCCGTCGTCTTTTTCACGCCCGAACAAACCCGTGGTACCAAAGCGCTCGCCCATTTGGATAATGACCTGACGCGCCTCGTCCAACGCCAGCGCTGCCACCGGCCCAGATGAAACATCACCCAGCCGAACCCGCTGGTGATCGTAGTCGTCCAGCACCTCCAGCGCGTAGGCATAATCCGCGACCACACTCAGCAAAGCTGTAGCCTCGTCGCCGCTCAGTGTGCGCCGCTGCGCCACGTCAGCCACCAATCGCACCGTTTGATTGAGCTCTTTCAACCGCCGCTCGTGGACGGTGTAGCCCTGAACGAGATGTTGGCGCAGCACGTTGGTGGCCCATATGCGGAATTGGGTGCCGCGCTGGGATTTGACCCGGTAGCCAACGGAAATAATGACGTCGAGGTTGTAGAAGACGACTGGCTTGTCGGAACCGGCAATATGCATTTTTTGCATATTGCTTTCTTCAGGCAATTCCCCCTCCTTGAATACATTGCGTAAATGCCTGGAAATAACAGATTGGTCTCGCTGGAACAAATCGACAAGCTGAGCTTGTGAGAGCCACACCGACTCCCGTTCCAGCCGCACATCCAAAGCCGGCCCGCCATCTGCCGCTTTGTGCAAAACGATTTCACCCAGCCCTGCATTCATCGTGATGACTTCCTGATCAACCCAGGCTCACAAACCCTTGCCGCTGCGTATCACCCCAACCGCTATCCCCTCGATCACCAGTTCCTGGCGGGTGAGATCAATCTCGATCGGCTTGAAATCGGGGTTTTCGGGTAGCAGTTGCACGGTGTTGCCTCGCTTGGCAAAGCGCTTCACCGTCACCTCGTCATCAACCCGCGCCACCACCACCTGCCCGACCCTGGCTTCGGCGCTGCGATGCACGGCGAGCAGATCGCCATCCAGGATGCCGATATCCTTCATGCTCATGCCGTGCACCTTGAGAAAATAATCCGCGCGCGGTGAAAACAGCGCGGCATCAATCTGCACATGCCGCTCAATGTGCTCTTGCGCCAGGATCGGGCTACCTGCCGCCACCCGGCCCACCACCGGCAGACCGCCGCCACCCTTGAGCTGAATACCGCGCGACACCCCCGGCACCAAATCCAGCACGCCCTTTTTCGCCAGCACCTTGAGATGCTGCTCGGCGGCGTTGGGCGAGCTAAAACCGAAGTGCTGCGCGATTTCAGCACGCGTGGGCGGGCTACCGGTGGTTTCGATCCATTCCTTGATCAGGTTCAGGATTTCTGCCTGGCGGGGTGTCAACGCTTGCATGGTCTCTCCTCCGAATACTGTATACACGTACAGTATAGTTACTGTATATTTGTACAGTATAAGTACTGAATTCGAAAAACGCCAATGCCAGGGCCGCACAGCATCAAGCCCAGCTCAAGCAAACAGGAGCAACTCATGATGAAACTCGGAAAAATCAGCGCCCTCGCCCTTAGCCACATGAAACAACGCGGCATCTCGATCGCGGCTCTGAGCGATCTGATCACCCACGGACAGGTCGAAAAGCAGTTCGACGGCGCACAGGTGGTATATCTGGACAGCCCCACCCCCGCGCCATCCTGGGCGGGCCGCCCGCAGCCTCGGCTATATGCGGTGATGGATGCCGCTGGCGAAGTGCTGACGGTGGAAAAGCGGGTGCGACTGAGGGGGTAAGTCTTGCGCGCAGCGGCACTCAAAACCTGGTTTGGTACGCGCTACACCCACAAATAATCCGTTCGGATATCCGTGTGGACTATTCCAGTTATCAAGGTATTTCAATAACGTTCACCCCATCGCGTTTTTCAGCTCAAGCATCGACTTCGACCCCCAACAAGGCCAGTGCTAGAGGGCGGGTTCTGCGGCTTTCATTTTGGAAGCTGCCGAATAATCTCCTGCGCTGTACATCTTGAAGCATTTCACGCCAAGCCCCTTAACGAGCGCAAGCCTGTCCATTGAATGCCCTTGTATTTCGAAACCGCGCTCGTCTGGTAATCCCCCTCTTACAGAATTCTATTTGGGAATCACGTCATGCTTAATACCCTCATACCTGACAGCATCACAGAACGGCTTTTTCCCGTTCTGCTGGATGACAGCATCCGGCTATATGTCTGGCGTGGTGCGCCGGGCATACCCGAAGGCATGTTGCTGGAGTCGTGGTGTGGAATGGAAAGCGTCTGCGGCGCGAGCGCCTGGGTTGTGAACCTGATTTCGACCGAGGCCAATCTATCCACCCGCGCCCTGCTCAATCGCCGTGGCCGTTTTGGCACACGCCTGGCCGATGGCGTCACTGCCTGGCGGAGCGGATTTATCCAGAAAGCGGTCGACCTGGGATCGGATGGTGGAGTGGGCCGCTATCAACTCGTTCTCGTCCCCGGGATCTGGTACGCCACACAAACCCCTCGCAATCGCATTTTTCAGAACCGCACCCTGATCGAAATCCTCACCCAGGTTCTCGAGCCCTATGTAGGCGCGCATGTCCTGAAATGGAAACCGGCCAACCAGGTTGAAGCGTTCCTGGCCGATGTGCCTGCTCGTCCCATGGCGGTGCAATATCAGGAAAGCGACTACACCTTTTTAACCCGTCTGCTGGCCGAAGAAGGGCTGGGCTGGGTGATGCGTCACAATCAAACAGCCTCCTCCGATGAAGCGACAGCCGGCCCCGATGCTGAGCAGCCCTTACCCGAGCTGGTCATTTTTTCCAACGCCGAAGACTTCCCCGAAGATGCCTGTTCCAAGTCCGCGCTGGGTGGGGCTGGCATACGCTGGCATCAGGGCGACAGCCAGGAAGAACAGGATGTGCTGCTCGACTGGCAGCAGGGCCGACGCATCGGTATCAACCAGACCACCACGGTGAGCTGGCAATGGCAGGACAAGCGCAACCTCACCGCGTCCGAGCCGTCGGCATTTCGGCCTGAACATGTGCCCACCCTTGAGTCATACGTCAATGCGCAGGATGCGCGCCAGACCACACAAGGCGATGCAGCCCGCTATGCCCGGCTCGCGCAAGAAGCACTCGACCTTGCGCAATGGCATATTCACAGCGTGGGCACGGTGCGCAGCCTGCAAGCCGGCAGCTTTCTCAATGTTCGCAACTACGCCGAGTTTGGCGAGGGCTTTACCACTCACCTCACCGATCACGGCGGTGGATCGCCCGCGGGGACCACCAACCAGAATGCGTTCAACGTGTTGTCGGTCTTGCATGCTGGCATCAACAATCTGCCGCGCAGCAATAACGATACCCTGGCCGCTCAACTCAACACGCTGACCGCCAGCATCGCCAACTTGCCGCAGATCCACGCCGGATTTCCCGCGCTGCTGGGCGACAACAGCCCCACTCGACTGAGCCGCTTTTTACCGGCCCTGCTTCAACAAATCAAAAAGAGCGGCTACGCCAATGCCGCCTGTCTGGCGCCGCGCGCTTTGCCGTTGCGCGCCAGCCTGCCGCGCCAGGCTCAGGTTGCCGCCGGCTTTACGCTGCCCGCCCGCGTGGTCGGTCCGCACGGCGAAACCACGCCGGGCAACGAAGAAATCTACGCCGATGCCTATCACCGGGTGCGGGTGCAATACTTCTGGCAAAAGCGCGCCGCGCCCGACAAACCCAGCGCCGACGACCAGCACACCGCCTGGGTGCCGGTGATGCAGCGGGCCGCCGGCCCCACGCGCGGCGCCAGCTTTCTGCCGCGCATCGGGCAGGAGGTGCTGGTGGGGTTTATCAACGGCCAGCTCGACCAGCCGGTGGTGCTCACCAGTGTGTATAACGGCCGCGGCGAAGGCAGCGGGTTCTCGCGCGAGGATCGCGCCCAGCAGAACAGCGAGGATCGCGCTGCAACAAACAGCGAAGCCGCCGCCCCCGACCCCAGCGCCAGCGCCGACATCTTCAACGCCGCCCACGACAGCCAGCCCGCCGGGCAAGGCAACCGCGCCGCCGGGCAAAGCCCGGCCTGGCATGGCGCAGCCGGCACCGCCCACAATCATGCGGCGGCTTTGTTGGGCCTACGCACGCAGGAGTGGGCAGGGCTGGGCCACAACCAGTTGCTGTTCGACGATTCCGACAGCCAGCTCGGCATGCAGCTCGCCACCACCCAGTTCAGTACCCAGTTCAACTTCGGCCACCTGCGCCATCGCGCTGACAACTACCGTGGCAGTCTGCGCGGTCAGGGCTATGAAATCCGCACCGACGCCTATGGCGTGGTGCGTGCCAAGCAAGGTCTGCATCTGACGACCTGGGGCAAGGATCTATCCACCCCCACGGGTGATGCGGCGGCCACGCAACGCTTGATGCAGATTGCGCGCGATACCGGCAAGAATCTATCAAGTGCAGCCGCCACCCACCAGACGGTACCGCTGAGCGCAGCCGCTGGCGTGAGCCAGCGCAATGCGTCGAGCATTCGTGAAGCGATGCCGCCGCTGGCGGCGATGGCGCATGCGGTGAGCGGCATGGTCGATGGGGCCGACACCCAACAAGCCACGGACGACGCCAGTCAGCAAGCGACCGCCACCGGCACGGGCAAGGTGCCCCACTCCACCGACGCCCTGCTCACCCTTGCCGGCCGCGGTGGCATCGGCCTCACGGCCACCGAGGTGCAAATGGCCACCGGGGAAACCCACACCACCCTCGCCGGGCAGCATCACTACACCGGGGTGGCCGGGCAAACCCGCATCCACAGCGGGCAGGCGATTGGTCTATTGGGTGGAGTGATCCAGGCCAACGACGGTATGGGGCTCAAGATCGTGGCGGGCAATCACGATATCAAGGTGCAGGCGCAAGCCGACACGATGCAGATTGCCAGTCAGAGAGATATGACGCTGACGGCCAACAAGGACATCGACTGTGCCGCAGCAAAGGAGATTACGCTGAAGACCTCTGGGGGCGCATCGATCACAATTGGTAAGGGGATTACGGTGCAATGCCCGGGGGCGTTTACGATTCATGCGAGCAGTCATCAGTTTGCGGGTGGGGGTGGAACAAGCTATGCACTGCCTCTCATGCCCAAACAGATATGCATTTCCTGTTTGCTCAAGGCCAGAGCATCTGGTTCTGCATTTGCCATTCGTTAGCCGCCGTGTATATGTTTTCTGATTTTATGGTGAACACGCTTGCGCACGACGCGACGCAAAACGGCTATCGTTACCTGTTGGCAGATACCTCGGCCACGCAACCTGTAGACATCAGCGCCCGCCTGCGAATGAAGGGTTTGTCGGTAGATTTGTTCACTGGCGAAAGGTGCAACTGGCGAGACTGTGCCAGCCCCGTTTTACTCGAACTACCAAGCAAATCCTCAGACGAGTCGGACTGCCTAGCTGCAGGCAATGTTTTGGCAACATGGCGTTTCGCAAATTGTTTTACTTATATCGAAAGCCCATATGAATGGAACGCAGTGCTGGCAGCCTTGCGCGTACGGACCGAGGCAGTTCTTCCGGGGAACGTATCAGTACTACTGAGATATTTCGACAACCGCATCTTGCCGGTCCTTCTTCAGACACTTAGTCAGGACCAACGCCAAACCTTTCTTTCCCTCGGCACCCGCTGGGCGATACCCGGTCGACACGGTGAACTTCAGCAGTTCGAGAACAGCGATGCCAGTCAACAGCCTGCACTGGGGTGGCCGCTCCAACTGGATACCGCGCAAGAAACCGCACTCATTGATGCGGGCGAGGCCGACGCGTTGAATGATGTGCTACTCAATCAAGACAACCCGGTGCTCCATGCCATGTCACCACCGGAACAATATGAACGTATCAGCGAATTGCTCGATAATGCCAAAACAATGCAGATCAACCAGCTGAGCGAACAAGTCGCTTTTTGCACCCTTGCACTTGAGCTCGGTACCGGCTTTCATGAAGAGCCATCATGGGCGTCTCATATGCAGGAGGTGCGAGCCGGTCGGTTACGGTTTTCCGAGGCGTTGGGGCGTATCACAGCAGAGGAAATGGAATGACACTGGGACGCCCGTCAACTTCGCGAGGCGCCAGAACGGCACCTTCTGGCATGCACACAATTTCGATACTCTCCCGTTTGGCCACGACTGCATGCATGGCCGCACTCATGGCACTCGCCAGCGCCTGCATGCCGCAAGCCGGCGATGGTGGCGGTGCACAGAAAACTACCGATACCACAAACACTCCAGCGCGCGAATACAACCTCACCCTGCATGGTTACAACTACACCGACTTGGGAATAGGTAGCTACGAGGTCAATGGACAGGGTGGTGGGAATGTGGAGGTAGGCGATGCTGAGGCTGGGGGAAGCGGGTCGGTTTGCTGTGTCACCGTGTACGCTCCGATGGACGAGCCGCAGCCCATCACGATCAAATGGAACCCAACCGGTGATAAATGGTGCGAACAGACGGTGACGCTCAAGCCTCCGCTGCCCGCCAAGCCCGAATACTTCGAGGTGCATTTCTATCAGGACGGCCATATCGAAGTGGCGGCCACCGATACCTACTCCCCATCCCGGACGATGTTAGCCCGCAAGCATCGAAACAGCCGCCATCAGGACGAGCGGCAAAACGTCGATAACAGCTCCACTATCGCGAGGTGCCAGAATGGCTACTTCTGACATGCACACGTCTTCTCCCCTCTTCCGCTTGGCCACGACCGCATGCATGGCCGCACTCATGGCACTCGCTAGTGCCTGCACGCCGCAATCCGGCGATGGCGATGGCGCACATACAACTGTTGACGCCGCCAACACTCCAGCGCGTGAATACAACCTCACACTGCACGGCTACAACTACACCGACTTTGGAATAGGTAGCTACGAGGTCAACGGACAGGGTGGTGGGAATGTGGAGGTAGGTGATGCTGAGGCTGGCGGGAGTAAATCTGTATGTTGTGTCACCGTCTATACCCCAATGACTGAGCCGCAGCCCATCACGATCAAGTGGAACCCAACCGGTGATAAGTGGTGCGAACAGACGGTGACGCTCAAGCCCCCGCTGCCCGCCAAGCCCGAATACTTCGAGGTGCATTTCTATCAGGACGGCCATATCGAAGTGGCGGCCACCGATACCTACTCTCCATCCCGGACAATGTTATCCCGCAAGCACGGAAACAGCCGCCATCAGGACGAGCGGCAAAACCTCGATAACAGCTCCACTTTCGCGAGATGCCAGAATGGCTACTTCTGACATGCACACGTCTTCTCCCCTCTTCCGTTTGGCCGCGACCGCATGCATGGCCGCACTCATGGCACTCGCCAGCGCCTGTACGCCGCAGGCCGGCGATGACGGTGCCGTACAAAAAACCACTGATACCACAAACACTCCAGCACGTGAATACAACCTCACCCTGCACGGCTACAACTACACCGACTTGGGAATAGGTAGCTTCGAGGTCAACGGACAGGGTGGCGGGAATGTGGTGGTCAGTCATGATCATGTCGGCGGCAGCGGTTCGGTTTGCTGTGTCACTGTGTATGCGCCAATGACTGAGCCGCAGCCCATCACGATCAAGTGGAACCCCACCGGTGATAAATGGTGCGAACAGACGGTGGCGCTCAAGCCCCCGCTGCCCACCAAGCCCGAATACTTCGAGGTGCATTTCTATCAGGACGGCCATATCGACGTGGCGGTGACTGAGAGTGACTCGCCCGCCCGAATTCGGCTGGCGCGCAAGCACCGAAACAGCCGCCATCAGGACGAGCAGCAAAACGTCGACAACAGTTCCCGTTTCGCGAGGTGCCAGAATGGCTACTTCTAAGAATCACACCCCGCTCAAGCAGCAACCCGGTGCACTGCAGTTTGCCGCGGCCGGCACTCCCCTGCATGCCGCGGGCACCGAACGCGCTGCCCAACCCGCAAAAGGGCGCCTACAACTGGCCCTTGCCAATGCTCAGGCGGCGGCCAGACAGTCGGCGCATACCGTACCTTCGCTAAGCTGCCAGCAATCCCTGACGCTCAGCTTCTTCTTTGATGGCACTGGCAACAATCTCGATGCCGACGTGGGCACCCTGCAGCACAGCAATGTGGCACGCCTGTTTGAGAGCCATCTGGAAAGAGATCCTGTTCAGGGAATATACAAATTCTATATTCCCGGCTTGGGAACCTATTTCCAAGAAATCAACGACCCGGGCCGCACCAAGCGCGGATTGGGCATGGGGCACATGGGGCAAGCCCGGCTGGACTGGGCGTTTGAGCAGTTCGACAAGGTGGTGACGGACGCAGAAGCGCGCGCTGCCAATCCGACTAACAAGATCATCTCAATCAAGGTCAGCGTATTTGGTTTTTCGCGCGGGGCGACTTCCGCGCGCGCATTTGTACGCGATCTGGCGGCGCGCTGCCAGAACAAAAACGGGCAATCGCGCCTGAAGCGCGGCGGACATCCCATCGAAGTGATTTTTCTGGGCATTTTCGACACGGTGGCGTCGGTGGGCCTGCCCTTGAGCGCAAACAATACGCCCGGCGCCACGATGGCCGGCGTGTATAGCACCGATACAACGCTGAACATCAGGGCGGCCTCCCCCACCTTTGGCATCAAGGCATTGGCGTTTGGCGAACCGGGCGCTGACCCCGCGCCCGGTAGCTATGATGGCCACGCCAGCTGGGCCGATGGACTGCGTGTGCCGGCGCCGGATTTTGTCAAACGGTGCGTCCATATGGTGGCCGGCCACGAGATTCGCAACTCGTTTCCGGTAGACAGTGTATTGAACGGGCAGCATTACGCGGGTGGCGTATCCGAAATGGTCTATCCCGGCGCCCACTCGGATGTGGGCGGCGGCTACCAGCCCGGAGAAGGCGCGCGCAGCGCGCACTACGGCGAAATGCTCAGCCTGGTTCCATTGCGCGCGATGCACGCGAAGGCGCGCGAGGCCGGCGTGCCGCTCGATTCCATCGCCACCCTGCAAAATGCTGAAAGCATCGTCAAGAAATCGTTCGCTCTGGACGAGGCAGGTGCCGCCAAGTTCGCCGAACTCAGCCGCGTATGGAGTCGTTACATGCAGGTGGCCGGCAGCGGTGGCCGTGCTATCGGTCAGGAGTTGCTGGCGCATAACGCCTGGTATCTGCGCTGGCGTTTCTTTAACGCGCGACGCAACCAGAAGGCGGGCGGCACTGGACCGGATGCCGCAACCATCGCAAAACGCGAACCCGGCTTTGCGGCAGAGCGCAAGCGGATGACTGCAGCGATGGAAGAGAAACGCACACGACTGGAACAGGCGGAGAAAGCGCTCAGCCGCGCGGAAACGGCACAACGAACCGCCAACTACAATCGCGCCCGGTTTGGTGTGCCCGTCAATTCCAACGTACCGGCGCGCGTTGCGCGTGCCCAGACGCAAGTGAACGCGGCTCGCGATGCGTATTTGCGAGAGAAAGCCAAACTCGATACGTATGCCGACGATAGTGAACTCACTGCCAACCTGAATGCATACGATCGTCAACTGGTAGAGGATGCCGCGGCCATCGTCGCTCATCACCGTAATAACCCCGGGCTCAAGCTACGCCCGCACTATGCCAACCTCGTCGATGCGTATCAGACCTACTATGTACAGGGTCGGGCGCTGGACGCCGATGTCACAACGTTTTTTGACCGTTACGTCCACGATTCGCTGGCCGGATTTGCAACCGATGCCACGCTACCTTCTGACCCCAGAGTGATCTATGCGGGGGGCGACAACAAGATTCAGTATGCTGAAGTGCTGGACAAGCCCGGTGAGCGGCAAAGTACTGCGGCTTGACGTCTGACGTCTCCTCTATTTGATTAGTACCCGGCTGTATGCGGTGGTGTAGGCAGCAGACGATATGCGCACGGTAACAATGCGAATGCGACCTGGGCAATAAGCCTCGCACGCTGGCTGAGGCTGAGATGGCAGCATCCTTGCCATCGGGATTCGAAGCCGGGGCGGGTAAAATCAGGCCTTCGCCACGTGCAATCCTTCGAACGCGCCGCTTTAGTGCCGATGAATCCACCGCTCATTGATCCCCGCATATGCTTTTCAGAGAACCCGGACGTCGAACCGATCCCGGGCGTTCGGCATTGGCCTCCGCCTGCCATCCCGAATCTGCGGGATTGCATCGCACGCTACCAGTCGGCCATTCCCGACCTGGACAGGATTGCAAGCCAACTCCACCGTTTGCTGGACAGTGCCGCGAGTGAGGCCCTCCGCACAACGCCCCTGCTCGCCACTGCGCAGCGACGCGTCTGGTGTCCCGGCGAGACAGCGCGCGCCGAACCACTTGATGCGCTCATCGACCTTTACGAGCAAAGCTATCCCTTGCTGGAACAGGCCATGTGGTCCGGTGCGGCGGACTTTCATGCGCTGCTGGCCAGCTATCAGGCGCTGTTCCGCGAACAGGAATCCCTGATCCGGCAGCGTGCTCAACACAACCCAACCGGCGACACACGCCACACCTTCATCCTGAGCATCCCCGTAGCGGATCGCCCGCCTCACCTGCAAGCCTGCCTCGAAAGCATCTATCAGGTATGCACGCAGTTCGACTACGGCGGCCACGCATCCGGTGTGTGGGGCAAGATCAAGATCATCGTCAGTGAAGACAGCCGCGACGAAGCCAACATCCGCCGCCATCTGGATCTGGTCGCCGAATACCGGCAAAAAGGCCTGCAGGTTATTCACTTTGGGCTGGCCGAGCAATACGACCTGCTGCACGCCCTGCCCCCACAGCAACGCGCGCAACTGGGCAATCTGCTTACCACCCAGCCCAGGGATCAGTTCTACCTCAAAGGCCAGGCCGCCAATCGCAACCTCAGCATGCTCAAGGGTTTGCAGCTCACCGATGATCCCACCCACACGCTGTATTACCTGATCGACAGCGACCAATCACTGTGCGTGAACCGACAGACCGAAGCCGGTGAAGAAGTGGTGGTGGCGCTGAACTACTTCCACACCATCGATCAAGTTTTCCGCACCACCGACACCCAGATGCTCACCGGCAAGATGGTCGGCGATCCGCCCGTTTCACCCTCGGTGATGGCGGTGAATTTTCTGGATGATGTGAACGCCTTCTTTACCCGCCTGGCCACACTGGGCGGCGAGCACGCCTGCCAGTTCCACGGCGTGCCGCACTACAAGCCGGGCGACGCCGCCTATCACGACATGGCCAAGCTGTTTGGTTTTGACAACCAGCCGGTCACCTTTGACTACCCCTGCCGCCTGCAAGGCGCGCACGATCACGGCGCCTGTCTGACGGACTTTGCGCAACGGCTCAATGCCTTTTTCTTTGGCGAACACCTCACGCGCAAGACCTGGTTTGACTATGGCAACGGCTTTGCCCACGTCAACCCTGCACGGACGATTTATCCCGGCAATTACATCGTCAATCATGCCGGGCTCAAATACCTGATCCCCTTCGGCCATCTGCGGCTGCGCATGTCCGGCCCCACCGCCGGGCGGCTGATTGCTGCCGAGATCGGCGAGCGCTTCGCCTCGTTCAACATGCCCAACCTGCACCGCCGCACCACCGAAGCGGGCCTGCACGACGACTTTCGCCCCGGTGTCGAAGTCGTTCAGGCCGGCGTGGATCCAGACAAGGAACAGCCCAGCATCGATTTATCCAACGAGTTCGAGCGCCAATTCTTTGGCGACCTGATGCTGTTTACAACCGAAGCACTGGTGAAGCAGGCCAACGTGAACCAGCCTTTTGCCCGCGATGTAATCGAGGCCGTCATCAACCAGAAAGAAACCGAATTGCTGGCGCTGTACCAGCAAAAGCACGACGCGATTGTTGAAAAAAACCGGCAACTGAACGAATGCGTATTCAATGCCGGCCATTGGTGGCTGAACGGCCCGGCAATGACTCACGCTCTGCACCAGGTGCGCGCGTTTATCGACAACATCGACCGCAACTTTGGCGAGCACGCCGTCGCCTGGGGTCAGATCCAATCCGCCGATCACCGCGCGCAACGCAAACAGCAGATCATTGAAGCTTTGATGAATTACCGTGCTGAGCGCGATGCCTGGGACAGCCTGTTCTAAGCGCCACGCCGCCACTTGAGTCTTTTTCGCCACCACCATACGCCGCCCAGGTGTTCGCGCCAGCGACGCTCCGCAGCTCAATCAGCGGGTTCGACGACGCGAAATCTGCTCACGCCCCCTATGCTACGATGGTACACCAAAACCGCCTTCAGTCTGGTCACAGTCCATCGAAGCGATGGACATCATGACGACCCAGACCTTGCTGTAAGCTAAGCACTGATACGATTACGGGTTCTGGAACGCTACCCCACGGCCCATACGAATTTGTGTCCGAAGGCGGAGATTTCACCGCTTCTCGACATTGTTTAAACACTCATTTCACCCATTTGCCATGCACCATGCCTGAAGAAACACATACGCTCGACAGCGACAATGCCGTATACCAGACCCTGCTGGAGTCAACCAAGGCCATTCCCTGGAAAATCGACTGGGCTACGATGAAATTTGCCTACATTGGCCCACAGATCGAGTCCTTGCTGGGCTGGAGCCAGGACAGCTGGCGCACGGCAGACGACTGGATTACGCGCATGCACCCGGACGACCGGGAAACCGTGGTGAATTTCTGCGTATCGCAGTCGAAAGCCGGCGTGGACCACGAAGCCGATTACCGCGCTCTGACCCCAGACAATGGCTATGTCTGGATTCGCGACGTGGTGCACGTGGTGCGCAACGAACAAGGCGAAGTGGACTCTCTGGTCGGCTTCATGTTCGATATCAGCGAACGCAAGCAGGCCGAAGAAAAACTCATCGCCCTGCAAAAAGAACTGGAAGCACTGTCGTTCATGGACAGCCTGACCGGCATCGCCAACCGTCGCAAATTCGATGCCACCCTGGATCTCGAATGGACGAGCGCGAGTCGCAGTGGGCAGTCTTTGTCTCTGATCATGATCGATGTGGATTTTTTCAAGCAATACAACGACCACTACGGCCACGCCCAGGGTGACAAAACCTTAAAGACCATTGCTCATACGCTTGGACTGGCGGCCACCCGCCCCCGCGACATCGTGGCACGCTTTGGCGGCGAGGAATTTATGCTGGTGTTACCGGAAACCGATGGCAAGGCCGCGTTGCAGGTCGCCGAACGGTGCCAGCGTCTGGTCGAAAAGCTGCGCATCCCGCATCCGGTCTCACAGGCGGGCCAATACATCACCGTGAGCATGGGCGTGGGGACAATCCAGCCGTCGCCCAAGCTTGCGCCCCATTACCTGATCGAGGCGGTCGACAAATTGTTGTATCAGGCCAAACAGAATGGTCGTAACCGGACCGAGTCGGCAAACTTGTAGCTGCGCCGGCTATTTGTCTGCGCCATCAGCTGCCAGACCCCACCTCAAGCGTCATCGAATCCGCCGCATCATCAATCAACCGCTCACGGCAATCAAGATACGCCGTCTGCGCCGCCCGCAACGCATCGTCCGGAATTGCGATATGCGAGTAATCCACGCGCGTGGTATCGATGCTTCCGCCATGAATGCGCAGGGATGAATCCCCCTTGCCGGCCTTGCCGGTATGGCTGAAGGTTTCATAGCGCTCGCGTAACGGCGTATCCAGTTCCAGCCAGCCGGCCAGCCTGGGCAGCAGCTGCGCCGGCGCGCGCTGCCACAACTCCGCATCCAAATAAAAATAGCGCTGCGGGCCAGCCTGGCTAAACTCGGCCAGCGCCTGCACCCGCTCAACGTAATATTTCGCCGCCTCAACCGGCAAGGCATACAAATCCGGAGCCGGCTTCTGCCGAAACAAATGCACGATGCTCCTGATCGTGTGTTCCGGCTCAGCCAGCGAAATCAGAATTTTGGGTTCGGCCAATCCCAGTCGATCGAGCTGCAATTCATAGTCGTTGTGCAGCAGCTTGTCGAACAGATAACGGCTGTTTGGCTTGAGCGCATCGCTTGCCCGGTACGCCTCCAGTTGCCTGTCCAGCGCGGCGGCGGCGTCATAGCTGAGATGCATCTCGTAATAGCCATTGATCTGAGGATGCGAGCCGAGAATATGCCCGGCCAGGCTGGTAAAAGCCCGCATATGACTCAGCAGGAAAATTCTGGCGTAGGGGTCAGGCATGGCTTTCAGGTAAATCGTTCATGCAGCCATTATCCCAGCCATCGCCCCAAACCTGCGTGGCCTATGCATCATCGCCACCCCATTACCCGGAACGCAGGCAACAAAAAACCCCGGCGAACCGGGGTTTTTTTGATTCAACCAGTTGCGAATTTACGCAGCCTGGATGTTTGAAGCCTGCTTGCCCTTGGGGCCGTCGGTGACATCAAAGCTCACGCGCTGGTTTTCCTGCAGGGTCTTAAAGCCGCCTGCCTGAATGGCCGAGAAGTGAGCGAAGAGATCAGCGCTGCCGCTGTCGGGGGTAATAAAGCCAAAGCCTTTAGCGTCGTTGAACCACTTAACAATACCTGTTTCCATTTTGCATTTCCTTAAATTAAAACTATTTGGGCAACATGCCCCATCTATCGAAATCAAGGAAAAGTGGACAACCAGAGTTACCGCCAGTGAATCTTGAAACTTGTAGCTTGAATCCTACAGATACGGCATTAGAAGCCAATCTGGCGAATAGTTCAACTTAATTTTGCTGTGCGCCCGGATCAGCCCCGAGCGCAAGCTATACCGTCACATGCCCGCTCAGGTTTTTTGCACGCCTGTTCCTGTGCGGGATGCAACCCACCTCGCGCTCACCAACGTATCTGTTTGTAGAATGAGTATCTGATTCCCTCAGGCGGCCCTTTGGCTGGAGCAGAAAGCCCTCATGCAAGACACACTCCCGCCGCGATCCCGCTACCATCCTGAACTTCAAGGCCGCAGCACCTATCCAACCCCTTACTTCTTAAACCGATCGCACCTCACACAATGCCCAATTCCACCCCGACCACCTTTAGCGCTTTTCTGCAGCGCGCAGACTATTCGCTGCTGCGCTCATTGACAGCAGACCCCGAGCAGGCTCGCCACCACCCCAACAAAAGGATGCGCGAAGTCAAATCCGGCCATTACGTCGAGGTGGAACCGACCCCGCTGCCCAATCCGCTTTACGTTATCCATAGCCGACGTTTCTTCAACGAGCTGAATTTGCCCGATAGCCTTGCCCGTGAAGCAGCCTTCATGCAATTTTTTACGGGCAACCTCGCGGTTGCAGTGGACAGCGCCAACGCGGATAGCGAGGCGCAAGCCATTCGAACAAGCGGCTGGGCGAGCGGCTACGCGCTGAGCATCTACGGGCAGGAGATGGTCCAAAACTGCCCATTCAAAACCGGCAATGGTTACGGCGACGGCCGCGCCATTTCGGTGCTTGAGGTATTGCTGGCCAACAATCAACGCTGGGAGTTCCAGCTCAAGGGCGGCGGCACCACGCCCTATTGTCGCGGTGGCGATGGCCGCGCCATCTTGCGCTCCAGCATTCGTGAATTTCTGGTGTCAGAAGCCATGGCCGCACTGGGTGCGCCCACCACCCGCGCGCTCTGCCTGTATGTCTCGCAAAGCGAAACCATCACCCGCCCCTGGTATTCGCCCAACGCCCAAACCTGGGACCCGGACCGCATGGTGGACGAACCGGCCGCCATCACCACCCGCGTCGCCCCCTCTTTTTTGCGCGTGGGTCAGCTCGAATTATTTGGCCGCCGCGCCAGAGAAAACGCACACCCCAACGCCCTTGCCGAGCTCGAAGCCATTTTTCTGCATGTGCTCGATCGCGAATACCCGGACCTCGCCGCACAACTTAGCCAAACCGCAGCACCCCTGAGCGACAAAGTCCTGGCCGTTGCACGAGAATTTGCCCTGCGCCTCTCGCAACTGATGGCGCACTGGATACGCGTGGGCTATTGCCAGGGCAACTTCAACAGCGACAACTGCGCCTTGGGCGGGCGCACGCTGGACTACGGCCCTTTCGGCTTTATCGAAGCGTATGACCCGGCGTTTCAAATGTGGACAGGCGGCGGCGAGCATTTCTCGTTCATGAACCAGCCCGTGGCGGCGATGGAAAACTTCAAGATGTTCTGCGTTGCGCTCGTGCCGCTGCTCGACGAGGAAGAGACCGCGATTCAATCACTGCAAGCCATATTCAATGAACTGCCGGCAATCATGCAGCGCGAAATGAATCATATGTGGGCGAGCAAAATGGGCCTTGCCGAATTTAATGCCGCACTTTTCACGGAGCTGCACACGCTCATGGCAGAAACCCCGGTGGACTACACCCTCTTCTGGCGCGAGCTCTCAAACCTGCCCACGCAAGTGGCCGCACTGAAAACCAGCTTTTATGAAACACGCGGAGGCTATGCGCAAAACAGCGAGTCTATGGATGCACGCTGGCAAGCATGGCTGCAAAAATGGCACGACGCCTTGCAAAAAGAAGGCCGCAACCCGACAGACGTCTCGGCAGCCATGAAGCGAACCAATCCCAAATACATACCCAGAGAATGGATGCTGGTAGAAGCCTATCGCAGCGCCACAGACAGCGGTGATTTCAGCCTCGTGCACACGCTGTACGATGTATTGGCAGACCCCTACAGTGAACAAACCGAAGCAGTGGCAGCCCTGTATTACAAAAAGAAGGAAGAGAAATACTTTAACCTGGGCGGTACGTCACACTGCAGTTGTTCGTCGTAAGCCGCGAGATTGTTAATGATTACACTGGGGCACGACCCTCTTCCGCAGCGACACCACGTACCACAGCGGCACCGGCTGGCCCAGCCACCCCTTTTTCCCCTCTCCCCGATTACGGGGGAGCCAGGATGGGTGCGATGTTCAGTCAGCCCTACCGCCCAGCAAGCCGCGCCTGATTAGGTGCAAATGGGTCATTTAATAGAATGGTTCTTAATAGATGGCTCTCACAAATGGGTGTAATTGGGTGTAGTATTGGTGCATGCTAAAAGCCGATACCATCCAGATCACCCCGGAAATCCTGAGCCTTATCGCCCGGATTGACGAGTTCAAGGGCGCCTGGCGCGCCTTGGGGACACTCGCGCCCGATCGCCTTTCGGCCCTGCGGCGCGTGGCCACGATCGAGAGCATTGGCTCATCGACCCGCATCGAAGGCAGCAAACTGTCTGACCGCGAGGTCGAGCAGTTGCTGTCGAACCTGGAGATCATGTCTTTTGCCACCCGCGACGAGCAGGAAGTGACAGGCTACGCCGAGCTGATGGACCTGGTCTTTTCATCGTGGCAAGAGATCCCCTTCACCGAGAACCACATCAAACAGTTGCACCAGATCCTCCTGCGCTACAGCGAGAAAGACAACCGACATCGCGGCAACTACAAGACCCATTCAAATAGCGTTGCCGCCTTCGACGAAACGGGCGCCCAGGTCGGTATTGTCTTTCACACGGCATCACCCTTCGATACACCTCGCCTGATGACCGAGCTGGTAACCTGGGTGAATCAGGAACGCGAGACAGCCCGCCTGCATCCGCTGCTAATCATCGCTTTGTGTATTGTCGTGTTCCTCGAGATCCATCCCTTCCAGGATGGCAACGGACGCCTCTCCCGCGTGCTGACCACGCTCCTGCTTCTGCAGGCTGGCTATGCCTATGTACCCTACAGTTCGCTGGAAAGCGTAATCGAACAGAACAAGGAAGCCTACTACCTGGCGCTACGGCAGACACAGGGCACAGTCCGCACCGTGGCACCCAACTGGCAGCCGTGGCTTGTGTTCTTCCTACGCTCAGTGGCCGAACAGGTACGGCGGCTGGAGAAAAAGGTCGAGCGCGAAAAGATCGTGCTGGCGGCCATGCCGGCGCTACAACTACAGATTGTCGAATTTGCCCGCGAGCATGGTCGCGTCACCATCGGCGAGACCATCAAACTGACCGGGGCTAGCCGCAACACACTCAAGCAGCACTTCCGGACACTGGTCGAACGCGGCACCCTCAACCAGCACGGCAGCGGTCGAGGCGTCTGGTACGACCTGCGCTGACAGAGAGGCACGTTGGTTCTGCCCACCCCATTTATCCCGCTGTTTATTTGCCATGTGCCATGGTTGCGTAGGCCTCATCCGGACGGACTACTGCCCTACCCGACATGCCATGTTAGGATTTTTGCCTCACCCCCACCCCTTATTCGTGAGGCTCATATGGCTACGTTTTACACCTACTTTAAAGAGAACATGGAAGGCCTGGGCCTCCCCGCGCCCGAAACGTTGTTTGGCAATCTTCAGGCCGCCGTGGGCACGGCCGTCGTCATCCTTAGTCAGATAGACAAGTTCGGCAAAGCCGTCACCGTGCGCGAGATCATCGGCGCCGGCACAAAGCTCGAAGGCCTCACCGTGATCGCAGGGTTATCGGCCGCGTTTTATGTCGGGGCTGTTATTGGCAGCATTGCCGTGGCGTTGGGCCGCACGCTGTCGGGTGGCACCACCATGCTCGATGTGCTGACTACCGCAACCCAATACAACCTGCATCGACCCTGGCTGATTGCAGAGTTACAAAGAAAGCCCGGGCTATACCAGCCCCACACACCGTTTAGAGACCAATACCGTTTTCAGGCGGCATACGCATGAAAGACTCCATCCAACTCATTGTTGTTGCGGTGCTGTTTGCTGCAGTTGCCTGGGGGTTTTGGTATTACCTGGGTGAGAATGGCTTCGGCGTTATAACGCTGGTCGCGCTGATCGCACTCTTTGCTGACAATGTGCGACTTAGGCGCAAGCTGAGGTCAGCGCGCCCCATCATCGACAACACCCCCTGACGCGGCCGCCGATTCAACACCCAAGCCGCGTCGGGTCGGCGAGTACAAAGTGAATATCAGATCGCCCGCGTGCCCTTGCAGGCGGGGTATTGTGTGCAGCCCCAAAAGTCATTGCCCGAATTGGCGCCCCGCTTGGCCGTGCGTCGCGCCATCGCGCTTTGGCAAATCGGGCAGAGCGGTTGGCTTGCCGTGAAAATCGCCGGCGCTGCAGATACTGGCTTGCTCGACGCCGTCACGCCACGTATCAGCGCGTGCAGTGCCTCACCATCCATGAGCTCGATATTGCGGCCGACGGCAAACGCCCGTGCTTCATTGGAAAACACGCCGGACGTCACGACAAACCCACCGGTGGCACCATTCGCCGCCATGACACCGTAGAGTTCGCGGACGGTAGTCACGCCCACCTTAAACGCTTTCCATTGCTTGCACTGAACCAGGAAGGTCTCACCGTCTTTTGTGAGTGACAGGTCGATTCCGCCATCCGCCCCGCCACCCCCGGTTTCGGTCACCACGTAGCCTCTGCGCCGAAAAGCTTCGCCGACCAAAGCCTCGAACTGTTGCCAGCTCATATTGTTAAGCGCGCCCCGGTCAGGGCTGGCTGCCACCTGCTCATGTAATGCTTTCCGCTTGTAGCGGCCAAAGGCAGACATTGCGGCACCAATCGTGAACACGAATGGCAACACATACTGGCCAACTAAAGCCAACGTCTTGAAAAGGTTTTGGCTGACAACTGCGCCCATCTTTCCGGGCTGGACGACTGCCGTTATCTCACTGGTAGCCATGCTGTGCAACCAAACATACGCAACTATCGCGAGTAATACGCCGACCCACCAGGGGAGCTTGCTGGTTACTTCGATCAGATCCTCGAAAAAATTCTGTCTGCGGCGCGCCATGTGGTTATGTCCTCGTAACAGACTGCAGCTAACGTTTCAGTGTGGCTTTGATGTCGTTGTTCGCCGGGCCCTGCATCAGCACAGCCACCATGCTATTCATGGCGTGCAAAGAGAGTCGGGCCGAATTGCGCGCTTGGATCAAAACAAGTGTTCCCGTATATCGTTGATTGAGCCCCGTATATCGGCATTCGGACAATGTCACGTCCAGCTTCAACATGTTCGGCGCCACGTAAGGCGCTGCAACACCAAGCATCTTGCAACCGTTCGCGGGGCTAATGCCTTGTAGCCTTCCCTGCTTTTCCACTTCGATCACCAAAGGCACAACAGCATGCGCCTCACGCACCGGCTGCCCTTTGACGGCCACCTGATACTGGGCCTGACCGCGCCAAGTCCCATATGGCGTCGAATAATCGAGTTCGATAGATGTTGCAGGCTTGCTGGATTGGGCTGCGGCGCTACTTCCTGTTGGTGCAGGTTGCCTGCCGGCACCCGCTCGCCCCTGAGCATCGCACGGCTCATCCTTGAAGGTAACGGTTCCATTTATGACGCAGCGATAAATCAACTGATCGGCCATAGCGGGTGATAGTGACAAAGCTACAAACACATACGCCAACCGCGCAGCGAACTTAAACATATCCATAGCAGTTAAGTTGTTGCCTCCATCACCCGAATAATCGATGCCGATGAAACGATCAAACTTCATGGTAGTTCCTCAACAACACCCATATCCCCCAGAATCTCCCGAAACTGTTCCAGCGCCGCCTCCAAATCCTCCACAATCTCCGCCGCGATCACTTCCGGCGCGGGCAGGTTGTCGGAGTTGGACAGCGATTCATCCCTGAGCCAGAAGATATCCAGGCTGGCCTTGTCGCGGTTCACGAGTTCTTCGTAGTCGTACTCACGCCAGCGGCCGTCGGGGTTGTCTGCCGACCAGGTTGCTTTCCGGTCATGCCGATTCGCCGGGTGGTAGCACTGCACGAACTCGTCCAGGTCTTCCCGCTTCAACGTGCTGGTCTTAAGCGTGAAGTGCATGTTGGTGCGCAGGTCGTAGATCCACAGCTTGCGGGTCCACGGGGTCTCACTGGCGGGCTTTTTGTCGAAGAACAGCACGTTCGCCTTCACACCCTGAGCGTAGAACAGGCCGGTGGGCAGGCGCAGCAAGGTGTGGACGTCGCAGTCGTGCAGCAGTTTGCGGCGAATGGTCTCGCCTGCCCCGCCTTCGAACAGCACGTTGTCCGGCAGCACCAGGGCAGCGCGGCCGTTCTGCTTCAGCAGCGTTTTCACGTGCTGAACGAAGTTGAGCTGCTTGTTCGAGGTGGTAGCCCAAAAGTCGTCGCGCTCGACCGTGTCGCGCTCCTTGCTGACCTTGCCCTCCTCGCCCACGATGGTCGTGCTGCTCTTCTTGCCGAAGGGCGGATTGGTCAGCACCACGTCGAAGCGCTCGCCGGGGTCGGCTGCCAGCGAATCGCCCACCGCAATCGGCTCGAACTCCTGGCTGCCGATGCCGTGTAACAGCATGTTCATCGCGCACAGCCGGGCGGTAGCCTGCACCAGCTCCCAGCCCTTGAAGCTCTCCCCGCGCAGCTTCTTCTTCTCCGCCGAGGTCATGTTGGGGTAGTGCTTCACCACATAGTCATGTGCCGCCAGCAGAAATCCTCCGGTGCCGCAGGCTGGATCAGAGATGGTTTCTTTGGGTGTAGGCGCCATGGCATCGACAATCGCCTGGATCAGCGGGCGCGGCGTGAAGTACTGGCCCGCGCCAGACTTGGTGTCCTGCGCATTCTTCTCCAGCAGGCCCTCGTAGGCATCACCCTTCACGTCGGCGCTCATCGACACCCAGGTTTCCTTGTCGATCAGGTCCACGATCAGTCGCCGCAGCTTGGCCGGGTCCTGGAACTTGTTCTGCGACTTGGTGAAGATCAAGCCGAGCAAGCCCTTCTGCTTGCCCAGTTCTTCCAGCGTGTGGCGGTAGTGGTCGAACAGCGCGTCGCCATCCTTTTTCACCAGGCTCGGCCAGTCGTAGCCGGCGAGCACCGGGCTCTTTTGTTTATAGGGCGGCCGGCTGCGCTCGTCGGCCATCTTCAGAAACAGCAGATAAGTGAGCTGCTCGACGTAGTCGCCGTAGCTCATACCGTCGTCGCGCAGGACGTTGCAGTAGTTCCAGAGTTTCTGGACGATGTTGGCGGTGTTCATTTCTCACCCAAGTTCATGATTGAATTTATTCGGTCGCGCACGCGACGAATCCTGTCTTCGTACAACTCGTCATAAGTCACTAGACCCGGTAGCGCATTGTCAAAGTTAGGGTGCTGCGCTATCTCGCGAAAACGGTTTGCCAGATAGTCCGCAAGACCGTAATCAGTTGCGGCCACTTCCGCCTCGACACCGGCGCGGCCATCAAGCACATTGATGATGTCCTCAAAGTCGTGGCTCGACATCAGATCGCCATTTCCTCGTGTAGCAAAAGCTTCAAACTTTGTTGCGAGAAAGGCCGGTGCTGAAATCAGGCGAATCTGCTTACCGCTTGGCAGTGACACGAAGGATGCACTCGCGATTGCCAACGGATACCAGCGGTTGGAAAACCCCAGGACACGTTCATCCGTCGGCATTAAATCCACTTTCACCTCGCCGAATCGCCAGCGGCAAATGGGCGCATCTGCCGACATATCCCTGGCAAATCCGCGCGATACAAACCGCTTCTCCAGCGCATGATAGGCCGCAAGCGCCGTCACTTCGGCCACGACATCCACGTCATACGTTACACGGGGCGGCGACGCATTCGGCAGATTGCACAACATCCCCGCGGCGCAACCCCCCACGAATATCAATTCGTCGCACAGGTCACCGAGTGCCTGCGCCACCACTTCTACCATCTGGATGTTGGGATCACGCGGATTCAAAGCCGCTCCTCGAACAACTTCGCGGCCAGATTGCGCTCTCGCGCATTTCCCATGCGCAAGGCATCGAATAAGGCGAGATTCTCATACAGCGCCGGGCTACGCAGCGCCGCCGCTGGCGCACTCGGATAAAGCGGTATCAACGCAATGCCCCGAGCACTACCCTCCGCATGCGGCCACACGGGCGGCGGATCGGACGAAGGCGTGATCTCGGTATTGAGCGGCGC
Source organism: Thiobacillus sp. (assembly GCA_036568265.1). Taxonomy (GTDB): domain Bacteria; phylum Pseudomonadota; class Gammaproteobacteria; order Burkholderiales; family Thiobacillaceae; genus Thiobacillus. The sequence goes on along the minus strand of DATCSW010000014.1, from coordinate 119,022 downwards.
AGCGGCATAAGCCGTGGGAACCCCCCCTACCATCCCACCCCTTGCCACCGGAAAAGCATAGCGAGCGCCGTGCAGCAAAAACTCCTTGAATGCCGGTACGATGATGCGCGGCTGCTTGTCTACAAATGCCAGCAGACGGGCCTGCTCTGCCCGCTTCAGAGCGCCATGCACTTCCGACATCGAGAGACCGGAATAGGCTGCCAGTTCAGGATAGGTCAACAGCTCGCCCTGTTTGGCGAGCAAAACCAGAAGCAGATAGAAATCCTGAGCCTTGAGCGCAGGTTGACGATTAACAGGGCGGCGCATAGCGAGCTCCAACTTTTACTTTTCGTGTTTCGCGAAATACGAAAGTACTATATTTTCAATAGGGTTTCAAGTTTGCCAAAATGGATCAGAGCAATATTCGCATTTCGCGAATCGCGAAAACACACCTCCAGCCAAGAAGTCCACAAACATCGCCATCCCCAGCGTGCACCGCCTCAAGAATGACAACCATAGTGGTGATCATCATAATGATGGCGTTGCTGATGCTAACCATGATCGTGGTCATGCCGAACATGGCACCACCATGATGATGATGACGGTTCTGGCGTGGACTGGCCCGCGCCGGACTGGGTGTCCATGGTTTTAATCAAAGCGGCGTTCTTCTCCAGCAGGCCCTCGTAGGCGTCGCCCTTCACGTCGGCGCTCATCGAAACCCAGGTTTCCTTGTCGATCAGGTCCACAATTAGCCGCCGCAGCTTGGCCGGGTCCTGAAACTTGTTCTGCGACTTGGTGAAAATCAGGCCGAGCAAACCTTTCTGCTTGCCCAGTTCCTCCAGCGTGTGGCGATAGTGGTCGAACAGCTCGTCGCCGTCCTTCTTCACCAGGCTGGGCCAGTCATAGCCGGCGAGCACCGGGCTAGCTTGGTTATAGGGTGGCCGGCTGCGCTCGTCGGCCATCTTCAAGAACAGCAGATAGGTGAGCTGCTCGACATAGTCGCCGTAGCTCATGCCATCGTCGCGCAGGACGTTGCAGTAGTTCCAGAGTTTCTGGACGATGCTTGATGTGTTCATTATTTTCTAGATATTTCCCAATACACGTTCCAGATTGTCGAGCGCTTCGCGATGCTTATCGGGCGCCATTTGGGCAAGGTTATGCAGCTTCCATCGCACCGCCGGCAAATCTGCCGCATGCGCAACGCCAAGCAAATCCCAACTCGGTTCGCCACGCTTGAAGGACATCAGAAAGGCTTTCTCGTGTTCGCCCAACCGCTGATGCAGGGCGGCGATCAAATCGGACCGCGCCTGATCCAGTTCATCAACTGTCACCGCCACCACCGTCATCCCCACAAATTGCCTTTTGAACAAATCGTCCAGCGGCTTGCGCGTCGGATTCAATACTCGTGCGATGGAACCGTCGTGACTAATCAAATACACCAGGAATGCGCGGAACAGCTCGTCGCTGATCCCTTCCCCGGCCAAAAGCAGCTTCACGTCAAACAAATCGCGCGGGTGCTGGCGGTCCAGCGCAGCAACGATCTTGCCCGCATACAGATCAGCGAACGAGACAACAGGCACCTCGGCAAAGCCAAATTCTGACTCGGCGCGGTCCACGATTCGTCTCATCGACTCCGGATACACCGAGCCGCGCAACACGGGAGACACTTCAATCTTGATTTCCGCCGTGCGATCCGACACCAGCAGCCCGTAAGCACTGCCATCCTGACGCTTGCCTACGCTCACGCGATAGCCATACGGCCGGCCAGCGAGTGTTTCGCTGATCCGGCCAAGCGCGGCGTCGATCTCTTCCAGCGCCGACGCGCGGTCGCCAATCGGCACAAAGGCAAGATCGATATCCACCGACAAGCGCGGCATATCGCGCACAAACAGGTTGATCGCCGTCCCACCCTTCAATGCAAAGCAACGCTCCCTGGCGACTATCGGCAGCACAGCCACCAGCAACCGAACCTGCGCGAAATACGGGCTATCGGGTGTGATCATCGAGATCGGCCGGCAGCGTGATCAGATATTTCGGATGTAATTCTCCGCCCGGTGCCAGCATGCGCTTGCCCTTGCCCAGATCAACCTTGGACAAATCAATATGCGTCAGCCATTGATGCTGATGACGCTCGGCCAGCGCCAGAAAAAGCCGCTTCACCTTCACGCTCGCACAGGCCATAAGAAGCGACATCACCCGTGCCGGGCGAACGTTCACCAGGCCTTGCATCAACACATCAGCCTCATAGACTGATTCCCGCATCGGAACATCCTGCAGCAACTCAAACATGGCGCGCTCGTTTGAGGAATACAGCAGCCACCAATCCCACGCCCCCCAAGCCGTCTGCTGCAACCCTAAATCGGCCAACCCACCAGCACCAAGCGGCTTGCCGTGAAAATCGACCGGCGTGCCCTTCGCATCCCGCCGCGCGCGCAGGCTGCCAAACATGGCATCGTTGCGAACTACAAAACGTTCCTGCAAATCGAGCTTGTTTACCCAAGCAGGCAACACTTCCGGGCCATAGAGAAATATCGTCTCCGCCCCACTCATACGGACATAGTGTCCCAGCCCATGATGAACGAGTGCCGTGCGCCCGCCCACATGCAGAAAAGTACCCGCAAGCATTTGCAAACTGGCCACCACGTGCTGCCACTTGAGAGGTGGGCCTGGGCGGCGGTAAACCCCGCGTGCAGGCGACACAAGCCAACCGCTGTCGACATACCGCGATATCAGCGCGCGCGAATAGCCCTGCCCTTCCAACCACCCGGTTGGCGCCAGCAAACCTTCCTCCAGCACATCCTGGAGCAGGTTTATCTTTGTTGATTTTTGCTCACCCATAGTTTGCAAAATAGCACCACTTATAAACCAAAGGCAAGTTTAAATTTCATCAATTATGCAAACTTTGGGTGAGCAAACTCAACCGATATCAAACCAAAGACGAGACAACCTGACCTTCTGGCCACCCTCACCCCAAATCGCCGCCATGATGGCGATCATCATCATGGTGGTGGTGGCGGTAGTGATGATCATGATCACGCCGGGCATGGTGCCGACCATGATGATGACGGGCGCGGCGTAAAGTACTGGCCCGCGCCGGACTGGGTGTCCATGGTTTTAATCAAAGCGGCGTTCTTCTCCAGCAGCCCCTCATAGGCGTCACCCTTCACGACAGCACTCATCGACACCCAGGTTTCCTTGTCGATCAGGTCCACGATCAGGCGCCGCAGGTTGGCCGGGTCCTGAAACTTGTTCTGCGACTTGGTGAAGATCAGCCCGAGCAAGCCTTTCTGCTTGCCCAGTTCTTCCAGCGTGTGGCGGTAGTGGTCGAACAGCTCGTCGCCGTTCTTCTTCACCAGGCTGGGCCAGTCATAGCCTGCGGGCACCGGGCTGGCCTGGTTGTAGGGCGGCCGGCTGCGCTCATCGGCCATCTTCAGGAACAGCAGATAAGTGAGCTGCTCGACGTAATCGCCGTAGCTCATGCCGTCGTCGCGCAGGACGTTGCAGTAGTTCCAGAGTTTTTGGACGATGGTGGCGGTGGTCATGCTTGTTTGAATTCCTGATTTGTTCAAAATTTACCAGATGCCTCTTGCAACCTACGGCCATAGCGTAATTCAGGGCTTGTTCGAATCATATCTTCGACCAACGCAAAATCGCCGTCAGACGAAAACAGGAAACGCTCAGCCGAAACGACTTGCAGTGAATTGAAGTGTTCAACGTTCTCTGGCAGGGACATCAGAGGTTTACCGGTCTGTATAGCTTCAACAATGTCCAGGGCACTGCTCCATGCACCAGCGAATCGACGAGCAACATTTGGTTTGCTATTACTCAGGCGGCCCAAACGCTGGAAATTCTCAACCAATTTCTCGCGATGGGATGGACACCACATACCTAACGCGAGGTTTGGTGAAAGCGGGAAGTAGATTTCAATTCCTTCCACCATAAGCCCAAGGTTTCCACGTAGGCCTCGATCAACCATATTGTGCATGGTCAAAGGGTTATCACCGATGAGATATGGATGCTTACTATCTGTTTGCAACAGCACCCAATCTTTTCCAACAATGGCTGGGGCGAAGTCCTTGGGCGCATTGAAAATCATCCGGGCCATATTTGCGCGCTCTGCATTCTCGCCCGAACCAATTGCAGGGTCGGGTGCAAAGAAATCATCTGGCGCACCTTCTTCCTTTAACCAAACTTCCATAGAAGAAAATAAGTGGCGCTTCATTTCCAAATGCGCGCGCGTGCGAACCAACTGCACGGCAAAGAATCGGGCCAACTCCCCCCGTTCTACCGGGTCCATCGGATGCAACTGTTGCTCGTCCACGATACGGCGAATATGGCTCGCCGCGCTACTTTCTAAATCCGCCAAGGACGACTCGATAGACATTGGATAGCCTTGAAACTCGAAGTCGTAAAAGCCATTCTCTGCGGCAAGCTTGCTCGCGGCCTTCTTAAAGACAGCACCCTTATGCTTGTCGAAAACGTGCAGGTGATCTTTCTTGCCCGTACCGAATCGGCGAAGTAAAAAGCGTGGAACGTAGTGGTGAAGCTTAGGAATTGAACCTACAGACATGAATTAGGGCCGCTATATGTAAGTTGCTCTTTGAACAATTGATTGATTAAGTCAGCACAAATGGCCAGCGTGCCAACGCCACCTGGGTGCAGGGTCTTGCTGCCATGCGCAAGATCGTTTCGCAGGTACGGCATGGAACCCAACAACATCTTGCAATACCGCTGGCTATCCTGCTCTTCTGGTGTCTGAGGCACACCCAGTTGGCCCCGCCATTCCTGCTCTTGTTCCATCGCCTCGCGCTCCCGACGAACGTTGGAAAAAGCTTCGTCAACAATCCAGCCGCGTTTGATGGCAATTTTTAGCAGTGGCGCCAAAGTTTTGGCTTGCAAAGACTCCTGTTTTGCCCGCACCTTCAGTGCCATTTCCACTGTGGAATAGGCGTGCAATTCAGCTACAGGGATAAATCGATATACGAACCAGGCGTATAGAAGAAGATTCTTCGCCGTTTCGAAATGCTCTCGAATATATTCAGGTACACCGGGAGTCAGGGAGGTTGCCGCAATTGAGGCATGCCGTTCCGCCAGCGCAATGGGACGGAAGCTGAGATCGACTGGGTCAGGATAGCCAAAATTCGCCCACCGTTCATCCGGTTCGGCGACTTCCTCAAACGGCTTCAGGGTATCCATCACGCAAAGCCATAGCGGGATTGAAAGCCCGACTCAAAATCGACTGTCTGAGCCTCTCGGCGCGCAGAAGGTTGGCATTGACCTGGGATTCGCTTTCGTCGGTGAGGGAAAGGCAGCGATCCACTTCGGCGACGATGCGTTGTTGCTCCGCCAGAGGCGGCAGCGCGATCGGTGCAACCATCAATTGCTCGAAACTCAAATGCGGTCTCCCCTGCCCGTACATACACTGGTCAAGGTAACGCTGACCGTTTTCAGCAGAGTTCAACCAGTAATTCAGATGGGCTCCTATGCCAAGTAAGACAGGTCGAATGAGAGCAACGCTTTGGCACACATAGGCGTCACTTGGCGCGTTAGAAACCAAGCATATCTGTCCCGCGTTCGCGCCAACGATGGTTGCGAGAAGGTCGCCGTTCTGGATTCGGCTACGGTCACAGGATGAATCACTACTTGGTGGATCGACGAACTGTTGAACGGAAAAGTCTGGGTTGAACGGTCGAACGTTTTGCGCCAAAACGAAGATGCCAGTACCTCGACCATAGTACTGCGACCAGTCACGTGATCCGCTGGTTATCTTGCTCGTGAGCTGATCTAAGCTGGCCCATATCCACCCTTCCGGCAATTCGGGCAGGTCGGCGGCGTCTAGCGCGGCGGGTTCTTTGTATTTGCCCTTGCCTTGCCATTGGCTGCGGCGGGTTTCGAGGATGCGTTGCAGGAGTTGGGCGCCGGTTTCGAAGCTGCGGCCCTCGCGGCGGGCGCGTTCGGCTTCGGTTTCGACGAGGCGGCCTTCGACGGCGGCTTTGAGGACGGCGGCTTTGTAGCGCTTGAGGTTGGCCTTGACGCGCTTGAGGTTGGCGACGGCCTCGTCGAGGCGGGAGAATTGTTTTTCGATTTCCGCGACGATGCGTTTTTGTTGGTCGAGGGTAGGCATAGGGATTTCTAGGCTGCGAATGATCCCTTGACTGATATTTGGTTGCGCCCCGCCTACTGCTTGCGCAACAAGGTCGGTGCGCTTAAATCGTAAAAACCAGAACAAGAATTTTGTTTCGATCTCAACAGGCGGAAATATTGCGCAGACAGCCTGATTGGTCGCTGATGGCTTGGTGAGTATTCCGAGTTTTCCAACCGTGGCGCCATACAGTGCAATAAGAAGTGTCCCTGAAGGGAACAGCTTTGCGCTTGAGGTACGAAGCGCCTCTTCACTAATGGTTTCTTCAGCATCAGCAACAGGGCCATCCGGTAGCTCGCCAGATTTCAGCCACGGAATTGAGCCAATGAAATAATCTGGGTTCTTGCGGCTTGGGGTGCCACCGCTAGTTGTCTTGCATACCTCGCCTAATGGAACCATAGGGTACGCCGTCATGCCGCCAAGCTCTCATTCAATTGTTCAATAAGGCTGTTTAGCTCATCGCCAAATAGTTGATACACCTTGCCCAATCCGCCTTCCTGGGCGAAGGGTGCGTATTCGAAGTCGTCCGGCTCGATGCCGAGGTTGGCGGCGATGTGGTCGCGGATCATTTCCAGCCAGCGGCGCTGGTCTGCGTTGAATTGCTTGCCTGCGCTTTCCTGCCCTGCCAGCCACGCCTTGAAGTTGGCGTTGACCCGTTCCGGGAAGGGTACGAGTTCGTTGTCCTGGTGGATGGCGAAGCGCACCAGCGAGACCAGGTCGGTGAGGATGCGGCGTCCGCTGGCGCCTTTGACCTTGCTGGCTTCCAGCGCGGCGTAGGCCTGCCAGAGTTGGGATTCGTTCCACAGGTAGGGCGGCTTTTCGATGGCGTCGGCGAGTTCCTTCACCGCCTCGAAGGTGAGGCGCTGTTTGTAGGGTTTGCTGTAGAGGATTTGCAGGGCGGTGATTTCGTCTTTGTTGTCTACGATGAATTTTTCAAACGATTGCACCAGGCCTTTGGCGCGGTCGAGGGCAGCCTGGCTGAAGCCGGCTTCGATGACCTGGTCCTGGCTGACGTGGTCGATGGTGAGTTCGTTTTTGGCTTTGATGTCGAGGATGAGCTGGCGCAGGGCGGGGTCGCACAATGGCTTCGAAGCGTTGATGCGAGCTTGTTGATCTGGCGTTAATCCCCCCTGCCCCCCTTTTTCAAAGGGGGGTGTGGCTTGGTCGGGGTCGAGCGACTGGACGAGTTGGTGGGCTAGGTCTTTTAGGCCGAGGCCGCCGCTTGCTACTCGTATTTTCGCGTCGTCTTCGGCGCTGATGCGGTGTTCCATTCTGGCCAGGCGGCCGGCGATGCTGGTGATGACGTCGTCTTCGGTGTTGCCGAAGGCGACGGCTTGCAGCAGGCGCTCGAAGCTGACGCTGGGCTTTTTCTCCATGGGGCGGGCGTCGGTTTTGTCCTGCTCGCACACGCCGACGGCGTCGATGATGACGAAGTGGTCCTTGGCCGTGGCGTCGGGGGTGACGGCCTTGAGGTCGTCGGGATTGATGACGCGCACGCCGCGGCCTTTCATCTGCTCGAAGAAGCCGCGCGATTTGACGGCGCGCATGAAGAAGACGATTTCCACCGGCTTGATGTCGGTGCCGGTGGCGATCATGTCGACGGTGACGGCGACGCGGGGGTGATAGCTATTGCGAAAGGCCTTGATGAGTTCCTTGGGCGTGGCGCCCGCTTTTCCTGGTAGGTAGCTGCGGTAGGTGATCTTCTGGGCGAATTCGTTGCCCTTGCCGAATTCCTCGCGCAGAATTTCGACGATGTTCTCGGCGTGGTTGTCGTCCTTGGCAAAGATGAGGGTCTTGGGCACTTCGGTGCGGCCGGGGAAGATTTCGCTGAACAGTTTGTCGCGGAAGGTGCGCACGATGGTGCGGATCTGGTCCGGGGTGACGACGTCGCGGTCGAGCTGGTTGGGGTCGTAGGCGAAGTCGTCGTCGAGTTCTTCCCAGCGGGTTTTGCGGGTGTCGCGTTCCTGCTTTTCCACGTAGTAGCCGGCTTCGACCTTGCTACCGCCTTCGGTGATGGCAGTCTTGATGCGATAGACGTCGTAGTTGACGTTGACGCCGTCGGCCACGGCCATCTCGTGGTTGTATTCCATCACCAGGTTCTGGTGGAAAAAACCAAAGGTCTGCTTGCCGGGCGTGGCGGTGAGGCCGATGAGGTAGGCGTCGAAGTATTCCAGCACCTGCGCCCACAGGTTGTAGATGGAACGGTGAGCCTCGTCGGTGACGATGATGTCGAAGGTCTCGATGGGGATGGCGGGGTTGTATTCGATGGGCTCGGGTTCCTTGAACAGCTTGCCCAGCTGGTCGACGGATTCTTCTTCCAGGTCCGCCGGCAGGTCTTTTCCCTTGAGCATGGAGAACATGCGCTGGATGGTGCAGATGCAGACGCGGGCGGTGGTGTCGATCTGGTTGCCCTGCAAGCGCTGGACGATGTATTCCTCGCTGAACTTGAAGTTGTTGTAGGGCGAGACGTATTGCTGAAATTCCTTGAGGGTCTGGTCGGCGAGGTTGCCGCGATCGACCAGGAACAGGATGCGCCGCGCCCCGGCGAACTTGATCAGGCGGTAGATGAAGGAAATCGAAGTGAAGGTTTTGCCCGAGCCGGTGGCCATCTGGATCAGGGCACGCGGGCGGTTTTCCTTCAGGGATTGTTCGAGGTTATTGATCGCCGTGATCTGGGCGGGCCAGAGGCCTTCTTCCTTGAGCGGCGGCATGTGCTGCAGCTTGGCGAGGAAGGTGGAGGCGGTTTCGCCTGCGCTGCCCTCTTCCACCTGCGCTGTAGGGGCGTAACTCAGCCAACTAGCAAACAGCTCGGGTTTGTGAAAAGCGAACACCGGGCGGGCGCGTGGGACAGGGTCGAGGCCGTTGGTAAAGCGGGTTTCGATGCCAGTACTCTGGTAAGCAAACGGCAAAGGGTTATGCCAGCGCGGCAGTCCTTCGGGTAGGCCTTTGGTGTATTTGTCTGACTGGGTTTCGACGCCGCTGAGGGTAACGCCCTCTTTCTTGGCTTCGATGACGCCAGCGGCCTTGCCGTCCACATACAGCAGATAGTCTGCGAATCCATGGCCAGATTTGAGCGGGAATTCTCGGATGGCGACACCACGCGCAGCGTGGATGTTGGCAACAGCAGCATCGCAGACATGCCAGCCTGCCGCCTTTAGCAGCACATCGATATTGCCCCTCGCTTGTTGTTCTGGCTGTGGTGCCAAAACGCCTCCTTTTTTTCTTATCTGCCGAATCTTCGCACAGACCGTGTGTTTTTATTTATGTCGAAGCAATCGACACGTTTTCGGGACATGTCGATCAAAACGCTTTTCTTCGACATGTCCCTGCCTTCACACCACCTGATTCACTTCAAACACCGCATCGATGCCCTGCCCGTTCCAGTGGTATTCCAGGTAGGCGGCATGGGCGCAGTTTTTTAATAGCCCGGTGCGCAAGGCGGCGAGGCATTCGCCGCCGGGGTGGCGTACCGATGGATACAGCATGCCGTGCACGCCTTCTGCTCGGAGAGTGCGGCCGATCGATTGTGGGTAGGTGTAGTCGTTGGGGTCGACGATGCGGGGCTCGGCCTGGCTGGCCGGGCGCAGGTCGGTGACTTTGCCGTTGGCGGCCACGGTATACAGCCGCATTTGCAGGCGCATGGGCGGCTCGGCGGTGGCGGCCATGAAGAGTGCCGAGTGGTATTGGGTTTCGGCGATGGCGGTGTCGCGCTTGCGGGCGCAATAAAACACGCCGTAGCGGCCGTCACTAAAGCGGCTGCCGTGGGGGTTGAGATGGGTGAAGGCGGCCATGATGCAGGTGCTGCCGGGGCCAAACAGCCGCTCCTCGGCCGGAACCAGGCTGATCTCGCCGACTTCGTTGCGGATGCGATCGTTGGTCATGGCTTCCAGCGCATACAGGGCGTCGAAGTCTTCGGGGTTGGCGACGCGCTCGAACAAGCCCACCGAGGGAAAACGGCTGGGGATGACGCGGTAGGCCGGGTTCCACTTCAGCGTTTTGGTGGGATAGGTCATGATTAAATTAGCCCTTCGACGGCACCCGCAAGGGGTACGCCGGTGGGTGCCCCGCCGCTAAGCGGCGACCCTTCCGCTGCACCCGCAAGGAGTACGCCGGTGGGTGCCCCGCCGCTAAGCGGCGACCCTTCCGCTGGCTCAGGCCGAACAGCTTGGGGTTCAGCCGCACCACCACTCAAGCCCAACCGCCACGCCGGGCATCCAGATACTGGCGCACGGCCAACAGGTCGGCGACGTTGCCGCCGAGCATGCGGTCGAGCGCGCTTTTGCCGCCAAACAGCGGTGCGGTGTTGGGCTTTTTCACCCAGGCATCGGCCGATGTGTTGGCCGGCAACAGAATCTGCAGCGCCTTGTAAATGCCCAGCAGGTAAGACAAACGCTCAAGGGTGTCGCGCTTGAGGTCGGCGCTGTTGGGTGCGGATTTCCATTTAAAAAAAGTGGAACGGCCCGGCCCACCCAGCAGCACCATCTGCTCGTCGGTGTTGAGATCCCAGTCGCGTGCGATGTTGAAAAATGCACGCAGCCCGGCGGCCGATATTTCACGGCTGCCAGGGGAATTCTGCGTTTTTATGGCGGGGGCTGGGTTAGGCATCGGGTCTCCACGACAGTGTCGTTTTGTACTGATAACGCCAATATAGTCTATATATGGACTTTTTGCAATGCAGGGCAATAGGGGCCACTGCCGCAAGCGTATTGCCAGTCTGGAGAATAGTGAATGACCCGCACCGGGAAACGGCATGGAATCGAGCACGGCCTGCTGCCGGGCGAGTGGAGGCTTGCTACAACTGCGCTAGCGCGCCGTGGCCCGGTTAAACGCCTCGATGCAGCTTTTCAGGTTTTGGGCCACGCTGGCCTTGTCGGATATGTCGCAATCCAAAGCGTCGTTGGCGCCGGGTGCCGCAGCGGCATATGACCCCGATTCTGCATAGGCCCCTGATTCGGCGAGGGGGCTGGCGGGCTCAGACTCATGCGGCGCCGCATTTTGATGCGCCACCAGCACCGGCGGAATCACTTGAGGGGTGATCGGCGCTTGCTTGAGCTGTTTTTTGGCGCTGGCCAGCTCGGCCTGCAGCTCATGGGTGGCCTGTGTCGACTGCATGAGCATGAATGACAGCGTGCCCACTACCGCGAGTACGGCCACACTCACGCTGGGGATCCATACCCATTTTTGAGTCAGGGCGCCAAGCAGTCGTGCCTTGAGCGAGACCCTGGGCGTTTCGGACGTTTCGGGCGTTTCGTCCGGGTCGGTGGGGATGGCGTCAGCTACGGGAGCGCTATCCAGCACCTCAGCTTGCGTGGCTCTGCCCCACTTTTGAGTCAGTGCGCCGAACAGTTGTGCCTTGAGTGAGACCTTGGGCGTGTCGTCCGGGTTGACGGGGCTGGCGTCAGCTACGGGAGCGCTATCCGCCGCCGCTGCTTGCGTGGCCCTGCCCCACTTTTGAGTCAGTGCGCCGAACAGGCGTGCCTTGAGCGAGACCTTGGGCGTGTCGTCCGGGTTGACGGGGCTGGCGTCAGCTACGGGAGCGCTACCCGCCGCCACAGTGTGCGTGACCGCTTGTGGCACGTCGGGGGCGGCAGCTTCTGCGGGCTCGGCTTCCATCGGCTCCGCCTCATCGAGCATCAGTTCGGGCTGACCCATGTCGGCTTGCGCGGCCAGCTCATCTTCGAATGCCGCTTCTGCGGATTGGAGGGCGGCACTTGCAGCCTGGTCAGAAAAGGCTTGCGCCAAGAGCGCTTCTGGGGTGTCGTCACTTAACAGCATGTCGCCTGGTGGAATGGAGGGGGTAATGGGGTCTGCCAATTCCAGCATTTCTGACAGGTCATTGGGTTCGAACAAATCCATGGCCGGTGCATCCGCAACTGGCGGGGGGATGACTTCTGGCGCCGGGGGGTTTGTAATCAGGACAGGTTCTGCGGCCACGACAGCAGCCTGGATCAATGCGTCAGCGGATGCGGATTCGGCGGCAACAGATTTGTTGCGGCGCAGTTTGCTTGCCACACGCGCCAACCAGCCGGGTTGAACGGCGGGGATGGGTTCGGCTGGGCTGGAGTCGGTTAGAGGGGCTTTGCTAGGGGTAAGCGGTTGATCGGCCACTGCCGATTCGACGTCGACGTCTACCGGCTTGCGCCAAAAGGCCAGCCGGGCTGCCGCCTGCGCCAGTTTTGCCCCTGCTCCCTTCACGCCATGCTCCTTGCCTGTAGATGCCATTACGGCTGCACAGACTGAATCGGCACGAAGCGCGGTTTAATTAGGGTGCCGATTCATTAAGCGGTCAGGTTAAGCAAGCGCCCAGGTTAATCAGGCGGCCAGACTGGAACCGGGTTTAACGCATGTAGCCATAGCCTTCGTGCTGAAGCCGTATGATTTCAGCATCACCCATGGGCACCATGTGCACAAAACCGTGGATGTCTTCGGGTTGATAGCCATGACCTTCGGCGGCGACCTTGCACATTCTGAATTCGATGATGCCGCCCACGGTAAGGCTTTGGGCGCGGATCATCAAATCTTTGTACTTGGCAAAATTCTTGATCCCAAAAAAGTTGATTTCGTCGCCATGCAGCACGATCACAATCTTGTTGTCGAAGGGGTCAGCACCATTGATCGCACTCAGGTAGCTGGCGCGGTCCATCACGCTGGTCAGTGCACCCACGGTTTTGACGGCAGTGTCGTACACGGCTTTTTGCTTGGAATATTCAATATGCATCTCTTTGGAACTGCCCCAGGGTGCGTTGCTGGCGGCCATGGCAGACAGGCTGAATGCAAGGGTGGCGGCAATGAGGATATGTTTGATCATGGAAGCTCCTAATAGAAGTTGATTTTTTATATGTCCGCTTAAGCAGTCGATGCAATGGCTGTTTCCTTACAGGCAGGCGATGCCAACCTAAAACGCTAATGCAGCCATATACGCTTGGTGAAGCATAAGGTTGTCTATGCTCAAGTACAAGCCGTGAGCTAATCAGCTTGCTACACAGCGCCTTCGAGGGTTAGGATTTCGGCTCTCCATCCCCGGAGATTCATAATAAAAATCGCATATAGCGATGCTGGTCGTTCAGTTGTGCTTGTCCTATTCCATACCAATTCGAGGAGACAGCAATGAGCAACAAAGCAGACCCGAAATCCCCCCCCACCTCTGAAAAACCATCCCGACGCAAGTTTCTGGGCGCTGCAGGCGCTTCGGCGGCAGGCGCGGCATCACTGGGGTTTCCCTCCATCGCCAAAGCCGCCTCTCCGGTCACGCTGCGCTTTCAGAGCACCTGGCCCGCCAAGGATATTTTTCACGAATACGCGTTGGACTTTGCCACCAAGGTCAACGAAATGTCGGACAAGCAATTGAAGATCGAGGTGCTACCGGCAGGTGCGGTGGTCAAGGCATTTGATCTGCTGGATGCAGTGAGCAAAGGCACGCTCGACGGCGGCCATGGTGTGATCGCCTACTGGTACGGCAAGAATTCTGCGGTGGCGCTGTGGGGTTCGGGTCCGGCTTTTGGCATGGATGCCAACATGGTGCTGGCCTGGCACTACTACGGCGGCGGCAAGGAACTGCTGGACGAAATCTACAAAAATTTGAACCTCGACGTGGTGTCGATGATGTACGGCCCGATGCCGACTCAACCATTGGGCTGGTTCAAAAAGCCGGTCACCAAGGTCAGCGATCTCAAGGGTTTGAAGTTCCGTACCGTGGGCCTGGCGGTCGACATCTTCAAGGAACTCGGCGTGGCGGTGAACCCGCTACCGGGTGGCGAGATCGTGCCGGCGATGGACCGCGGCCTGCTCGATGCGGCCGAGTTCAACAATGCCTCGTCCGACAACCTGCTGGGTTTTCCTGATGTGGCCAAGGTGTGCATGCTGCAAAGCTTTCACCAGTCGAGCGAGCAGTTCGAGATTCTGTTCAACAAAAAGAAATACGATGCACTGGACAATGAGCTCAAGGCCATCATCAAGTACGCCGCCCAGGCCTCGTCGGCCGACATGTCGTGGAAAGCAATCGATCGCTATTCACAGGACTACATCAACATGAGCAAAAAAGGCGTCAAGTTCTACAAGACGCCCGACTCGATTCTGCGCGCCGAACTGGCCGCGTGGGATAAAGTCATCGCAGCCAAGAGCGCCGAGAACCCGTCATTCAAAAAAGTGCTTGAATCCATGCGTGCATTTGCAGGCCGCGCCGCACGCTGGCAGAACGACACCGACGTTGATTTCAAAATGGCTTACAACCATTTCTTCGCCAGAAAACGCTAAGTAACACTCAACGTTGCGCCCGCCCGGCTTTTGCCGGGCGGTTTTTCTGTCTGAATGGTTTCCTATGCATACACTGCTGATGGCGGTTGATCGTCTGTCCTCTTTCGTTGGACGCCTGTTCGCCTGGTCAATCGTGCTGTTGACCTTGCTGATTTCTTGGGAAGTATTTTCCCGCTACGTACTGAATCATCCCCATGCGTGGGCACTCGATGCTCAAATCCAGTTATACGGCGTGCTGTTCATGATGGCGGGCGCGTATACCTTGGCGCATCAGGCTCATGTGCGCGGCGACGTGCTCTACGGCGGCTTTTCGCAGCGTGTACAGGCCAGCATTGATCTGGTGCTCTATCTGATTTTTTTCATCCCCAGCGTGTTCGCCCTGACCTGGGCCGGCTGGACCTACGCCATGGAATCTCTCGCCATACGCGAAAGCACGTTCAGTGCGGATCCGTTACCGCTTTACCCATTCAAGTTTGTGATCCCGATCGCAGGGTTTTTTCTGCTGGCCCAAGGCGTGGTGGAAATTTTGCGCTGCGTGCTGTGCCTGCGTGAGGGTCACTGGCCCGGCCGCCTCAAGGACGTGGAGGAAATCGATATAGCCGTGCTCAAGGCCCGAGTGGGAAAAAATGATGTGAGCGACGATGTGAGCGGAGAAACCCAATCATGAGGCTCAGAATTGAACAAAAGTTCGGTTTTGGCCTGATGGCCCTGATTCTCATCACCATTGCAGTATTCACACCCTGGGCCACGCTGAACAACGGCCATATCGGCATCATCATGCTGTCACTGATTGTGGTGGCGATGATGATGGGCTTTCCCAGCGCGTTCACCTTGACCGGCATGGGGGTGGCGTTTAGCTGGGTGGCGTATCACTCTGTCGCGCCCGATCTGGCGGTGCAGCAAACGCTGGATCTGGCGGTTCAGCGCACCTACGGGGTCATGACGAGTGATGTGCTGATTGCGGTGCCCTTGTTTCTGTTCATGGGCTATCTGGTTGAACGCGCGAACCTGATCAAGAAGCTGTTTCATGCCATTCACATCGCCATGGCACGCGTTCCCGGATCGTTGGCAGTGGCGACGCTGATTACCTGCGCGATCTTTGCCACGGCAACCGGGATTGTGGGCGCGGTGGTCACGCTGATGGGGCTGTTGGCGCTGCCCGCGATGATGCGCGCCGGCTACGACACCCGGCTGTCGGCTGGGGTGATTGCGGCCGGTGGCACGCTGGGGATTTTGATCCCACCTTCCATCATGCTGATTGTCTACAGCGCCACGGCGGGCGAGTCGGTGGTGCGCATGTATGCCGGCGCGCTCTTCCCCGGGCTGCTGCTGGCGGGGCTGTATGTCGTGTATGTCGTCGTCATGGCCAAGCTCAAGCCGCACTGGGCACCCCCGCTCAGCGAGGAGGAACGACGCGTACCCATCCCGCACTACCTGACCCCCATCATGGCGCGCCATGGCAAGCTGGCTTTGCCTGCGCTGCTGCGTGCCCTGTTCACGGGCAGAGGCGAGATGTCGCGCTGCGCGCTTTTCAAATACCTGCTGACCGCCATTCTGCCCTTGCTGGTCTTTGTCATCATCCTGGGGCTCGCCTGGAATACGCTGACCCGCCCCAAGGAAATCTACGACACCTCGGGTCTGGTTGAAATGGGCTTTGAATCGACCACGCGAATGGCACTCGACGTGGACACAGCAAGTGGTTTGCAGGAACCGCCTATGGTCGAGGAGTTTGAAGCGGGCGGTTTGCAGGAACCACCGATGGAAAGCCTGCAAGAGCCGACGTTGATGGAGCCGTTGCAAGCGCCAGCCGAATCAGGCGCGCAGGCGCCACCCGGTGCGGCACCATTGGCCGAACCTCCTGCCACGGCGGCGGCTGTTGCCAACGCATCTGGCGAACAGGCGGCCGCGCGACTGCCTGTTCCGGACTCGTTCTGGATCACGACCGCAGTGAGTGCGGTGGCATTGACCGCGCTCTATCTGATGCTGAACTTCACGCGGCTGGAAGTGTTTCGCATGCTGCTCACGTCTTTTTTCCCGCTGGCGGTGATGATCCTGGGCGTGTTGGGCACCATCGTGTTCGGTCTCGCCACGCCCACTGAAGCGGCGGCGATTGGCGCACTGGGCGGGTTTATTCTGGCTGCCTTTTACCTGGCGATAGAAAGACCGGAGGCTGAACGCCGACGCTGGTGGCCCACCTGGATCGTGCTGTGGACAATTTTTCTGTCTTCAATTGTCTGGTTCATCCTGTATCAAGCCCATATCACCACCCAGCCGGTGCCCAAAGCGCTGGGAACCGCGTCCATGCTGGCGATGATGATCTGGCTGGTGCTGGCTACATGGCAAGTCAGGCTCATTCCAATCCTGAGAGAGGCGGTGTTCCTGACCGCCAAAACCTCGGCGATGGTGTGCTGGCTGTTTGTCGGGTCGAGCATCTACTCGGCAGCTTTTTCGCTGTTGGGTGGACAGGCGATGGTCGAGGCGTGGGTGCTCTCGATGGACATGACGACGCTGCAGTTTTTGATACTGAGCCAGCTCATCATTTTCTTTCTGGGCTGGCCGCTGGAATGGACCGAGATCATCGTGATCTTCATGCCGATCTTCGTGCCCCTGCTTGCCCATTTCAACGTCGACCCGTTGTTCTTCGGCTTATTGGTCGCACTGAATTTGCAGACCTCGTTCCTGTCGCCGCCGATGGCGCCGTCCGCGTTTTATCTGAAAGGGGTGGCGCCACCAAACGTCTCGTTGGCACAGATATTCCTGGGTTCGATGCCATTCCTCGGGCTGGTGATCGTATCCATGGTCATGCTCTACATCTGGCCGCAGATCGGCCTCTGGCTGCCGACGGTATTGTATAAATAGGCCCGTGCTGGATTTGAATTAAACATCAGGGAGGACACGATGGACATTGCATTCATAGGCCTGGGCATCATGGGCAAACCCATGGCGCTCAATCTGCATCAGGCGGGCCACACGGTATTCGTGCACGGCCGCCGCTCAGAGTCGATGGCGCCGCTATGCGATGGCGGCTGTACCGCCAGCAAATCGCCGGCGGAAGCCGCGTCCCGGGCCGACATCATCATTGTCATGGTGTCCGATACGCCAGACGTCGAGCAGGTTATCTTTGGCGACGACGGCGTGATCCACGGCGCCAAACCCGGTTCGGTCGTGGTCGATATGAGCACCATCTCGCCCACTGCCACCCGACGTTTTGCAGACGACCTGCGCGCACGCGGCATCGAAATGCTGGATGCGCCGGTATCGGGCGGTGACGTCGGTGCGATCAACGCCACGTTATCGATCATGGTGGGCGGCAAGCCCGAGGTGTTCGAACGGGTGAGGCCCGTATTCGAAGCGCTGGGCAAGAACATTGTATTGGTGGGCGACAACGGTGCCGGCCAGGTGGCCAAGGCTTGCAACCAGATCGTGGTAGCGGTGACCATCGAAGGCGTGGCCGAGGCGCTGACCTTTGCGCGCAAGAATGGTGTTGATCCGGCTCGCGTGCGCGACGCGCTGATGGGCGGTTTTGCCGGCAGCCGCATTCTCGAAGTGCACGGCCAGCGCATGCTCGACAACGCCTACCCGCCCGGCTTCAAAACCAGACTGCACCGAAAGGACATGAACATCGTGATGCAAACGGCGCATGAGTTGGGGCTCGACCTGCCGGCAGTCGCGCTGGTGACCGAGCATCTGGATGTACTGATGAGCGCCGGCGATGCTGATCTCGATTCAGCCGCGGTGATGAAGGTAGTGGAAAACCTGTCCGGCATGGGCCGTGAGTAACGATCAGCCATGAAACACACCATCGTTTTTCTCGACCGCAAAAGCCTGATCGCCCATTTGCGCACACCGGCCTTTGACCATGAATGGATCGAATACGAACAGACGCGGCCCAGCGAAACGGTTGCGCACGTTCGCGACGCTCACATCCTGATCAGCAACAAGGTCAAACTCACGGGCGAAGTGCTCGCCACCGCGCCGAGCGTGAAGATGATCGCAGCAGCCGCCACCGGCACCGACAACATCGATCTCGCCTACTGCAAGGCACACGGCATTGTGGTTTCCAATATCCGCAACTACGCGGTACACGCGGTGCCGGAACACGCGTTCATGATGATGCTGGCACTGCGACGCAATTTGCTGGGCTGGCGGCAGGATGTGAACGCCGGGCTATGGCAGCAGGCCGAACAGTTCTGCCTGTTTACCCGCCCGGTCAACGACCTGTTTGGCAGCACGCTGGGGCTGGTGGGCTACGGCTCACTCGGCCACGGCATGCACCAACTTGCCGAGGCGTTTGGCATGAAGGTGCTGATCGCCGAGCACAAACACGCCACAACCCTACGCGATGGTCACACCGACTTCGATACGGTGATGCGCGAGGCTGATGTGATTTCGTTGCACACGCCACTGACGCCCGAGACACACCACATGATCTCGACCCGAGAATTCGGCCTGATGAAATCCAGCGCGATCCTGATCAACACCGCGCGCGGTAATCTGGTCGACGAAGCCGCGCTGGCCGAGGCACTCAAATCAGGCAGCATCGCCGGCGCGGGGTTCGACGTGCTATCGGTGGAGCCGCCGCGCGATGGCAACCCGCTGCTCGACCTCGACCTGCCCAACTTCATCCTCACCCCGCACATTTCGTGGTCCAGCCGCGAAGCCATGCAGTTTCTCGCTGATCAGCTGATCGACAACATCGAGGCGTTTGTTGCCGGCAGCCCCTGCAACGTCGTGACCTGAGAAGCGGAGAGGATGGGCAATGAATGCGCGCGTCACGATAGCGACCTGCTGACGACCCCCGTGGTGGTGGTGCCAGCTGGTCAGCCGAGGATATCCAGAGTGAATTCGACAACAATACCCAGGGCCTGCCCGGTTATATCGTGCGCTGGATCGACCAGAGCGTGGGTGCATCCAAGGTGCCGCACATTCACAACATCGGTTGATGGAAGACCGCGCCACGCTACGCATCGCCAACTGGCTGCACCATGGCGTGATCAACGAAATCCAGGTGATGAAAAGCTTGAAGCGCATGGCCCGGCTGGTGGACCGGTAGGGCGCCGGCGACCCCAACTACATCAACTTGGCGCCGCACTACATCAGCCTCGCCTTTCAGGCCGCGCAAGATATGATCTTCCACGGCCGGCGCGTGCCCAACGGCTACACCGAGCCGACCCTGCATCGGCGGCGCCGCGAGTTCAAGACTGCCTTGCGCGGGGAATGAACAAGCGGTTGACCGAGCCTGGATTGCTTATCCAGCTAACGTTGATGCTATCGTCTGTTGGTTGCTAGCAACCCTGAAAGGTTGGTCGGGCTAATCTCACGGAGCATCTGCTAGTCGGTCGATAACGGTTAGTCAGAATGCTTAAGTGCATAGACCATGCGAGCCAGGCAACCGACAGGAGCAGATTGATGTGCATGTTAATTCACATCCCCCGTTTAATTTCGGCCTAGGCAAAGACAGCAGAAAGCGTCGAAATTTCTTACATATTGCATAAGACATTAAGTAACGGTTAGCACCTTTCATCCATAACACATTGATTTTTAATCAATACTATTAAGCGGCGCATTCCTTGCTGTTATTTGCAATAAAGCCAACATGGCAGACCAATAAGCCGACAGTCACCTCGGCTCACTTCGCACGAACCCGTAAGGAGAACCGGTATGAGCTCTTTAAAAGTATTTATGCGTGGCTGGTTTTATAACTTCAAACGCAGTACACGCAACAACTTTCGACTCCTGCCGTTAAAAGCGGAGAGCCTCATCCGGCAGAGGGTACCCAGCTTCGACCGCCGCAGGAAAACGTAATCTCAGTAGCACCCACATAGATCCTGCTTCGGCGCTTTTTCTGTTTCTGCGCAACCAGCAGCATCGGCGCGATGCACCGGATCAAGCCTCAGGGACACGATCGCTCAGCGGTGTCGGATTGTCTCTTGCCGTGCGAGCGGCTTAGTCCGCTGGCCGATTCGCGACGTACATTCCGCAATCAAATAGTCGCTCAACCCTCCCTCGCCTCTTCATCCAGCTTGCGTAGATGCGCCAGCTTCTCGGCGATCTTGCCTTCCAGTCCGCGCGGGGTGGGCTGGTAAAAATGCTGTTCCTGAATGTCATCCGGAAAGTAGCGCTCGCCGGCGGCGTAGGCTTCGGGCTCGTCGTGCGCGTAGCGGTAGGCTCGGCCATAGCCGAGCTCTTTCATCAACTTGGTGGGGGCGTTACGCAGGTGTATGGGTACGTCGTTGGAAGGGTTGGCCTGAACAAACGCGCGTGCGGCGTTGTAAGCCATATAGGCGGCGTTGCTCTTGGGCGCGCAGGCCAGATACAAGCAGGCCTCGGCCAGCGCCAGTTCGCCTTCGGGGCTGCCGAGGCGTTCGTAGGTTGCGACGGCGTCGAGCGTGATGCCCAGTGCTCGCGGGTCGGCCAGCCCGATATCTTCGCTCGCCATGCGGATGAGGCGCCGGCCGAGGTAACGCGGGTCAGCGCCGCCGTCGAGCATGCGCACCAGCCAGTAGAGCGAAGCGTCAGGGTCGCTGCCACGCACGCTTTTATGCAGCGCGGAAATCTGATCGTAGAAAGCTTCGCCGCCCTTATCGAAGCGGCGCATCGATTGCGCCAGCGCGTTTTCGACAAAGCTGGTGTCGATCTCGCTGACCTGCGCGGTGCGGGCGGCGGTGTCGAGTTGCTCCAGCAGATTGAGCAATTTGCGGGCGTCGCCATCGGCGTAGGCCGCGAGCATGGGGCCCACGCCTTCCATCAGCTTTAACTGCGGCAGCTCTTTGAGCGCGCGTTCCATCAGCTGGCCAAGCTCGTCGGGCGTCAGCGATTTCAGTACGTAAACCTGGGCGCGCGATAACAAAGCACCGACGACTTCGAACGAGGGATTTTCAGTGGTGGCGCCGATGAAAGTGAACAGCCCGGATTCGACGTGCGGCAAAAACGCATCCTGCTGCGACTTGTTGAAGCGATGCACTTCGTCTACGAACAGGATGGTTGTGCGGCCCATGGACTGGTTCATGCGCGCGCGCTCGACCGCTTCGCGGATGTCTTTCACGCCGGAAAGCACGGCGGAAATGGCAATAAAGTCAGCGCCGAAGGCCTCGGCGGTTAACCGCGCCAGCGTGGTTTTGCCCACACCTGGCGGCCCCCACAAAATCATCGAATGCAGCTTGCCGGAATCGAAGGCGAGTTTGAGCGGCTTACCCGCGCCCAATAAATGTGTCTGGCCGACAACGTCGGCCAGCGTGTGGGGGCGTAAGCGCTCGGCAAGCGGCGCCCCTTCTTCGCGCTTCTGATTCGCTGTGTGCGAATCGGGCGCGGTTTGAAACAGGTCGTCAGTCGCCAATGATGTCGACACCTTTGGGCGGTGTGAATTTGAAGCGCGATGCCGGGATGGATGGGTTGCGCACAAAGCGCGACAGCTTGAGCGTGGTGCGCTGGCCAAAGAAATCAAACAATTCCATTTGCACCAGGTCGTCACCCTTGAAGCCCATGCGAATGCGCTCAAAGGTGGTGTCACGGTTTTTGGGCGTGGCTTCCAGCCATTCCAGACCGCCGCTGTCGGCAGCGTCTTTCAGATTGAAGTATTTTTCGATGGAATTGTCACCCGCCAGCAAGGCGGCCGGCGTACCGGCAATCACGTCGCCCAGTGGTTTGACGGTGACCTGATCCAGGTCGATGTCGTGCAGCCACAGCTTGACGCCATCACCGACGATTACCTGTTCGTAGGGTTTGGAATAATCCCAGCGGAATTTACCGGGCCGGGCAAATGCCATTTTGCCGGTGGCCTGCTGGGACACGCGTCCTGCTTTGTCCATTACCGTCTGGCTGAAGTCGGCTTCGGCGGTTTTGGCATCGGAAATAAATGCCTTGAGGCGATCAACACCGCCGGCATGAGCAAGAATCGGTAGCGCGAGCGCGCAGGCCACGATCAGTTGTTTCAAGAATGCTTCTCCAAATAAGGGCCTGCTAGTCAGGCGGTCAAAACCGCGCAGGGTTCCCGCAACCACAGGCAAACTGACCCGAACTATAGCGTTCGCAAGGCCAGCGGTGAAGTCTGATCACTGATCAAACACGAATGGCAAGCAAAAAAACAGGCCGGAAACCCAGCCTGTTTACACACATTTTAGTGTCCGCATCGCCAGACTGCTGCGATGCGGCTCTGCAGATCAACTCACCATCGGCAAAATCGGCACAATCAGCAGCGCCACAATGTTGATGATCTTGATCAGCGGGTTCACGGCCGGGCCGGCGGTGTCTTTGTAGGGGTCGCCCACGGTGTCACCGGTGACGGCGGCCTTGTGCGCCTCTGAACCCTTGCCGCCAAAGTTGCCTTCTTCGATGTATTTCTTGGCGTTATCCCACGCACCGCCGCCGGTAGTCATGGAGATCGCGACGAAGATACCGGTGACGATGGTCCCCACCAGCACGCCACCCAGTGCCTGTGCACCGAGCGTCATGCCGACGATGACCGGCACGGCAACGGGAAGCAGTGACGGCACGATCATTTCCTTGATCGCGGACTTGGTCAGCATGTCGACGCAGGTACCGTATTCCGGCTTGGCCGTGCCTTCCATGATGCCGGGTATCTCTTTGAACTGGCGGCGCACTTCGACCACCACGGAGCCCGCAGCACGACCGACGGCTTCCATGCCCATGGCCGCGAACAGGTAAGGCACCATGCCACCGATGAACAGGCCAATGATGACCATGTGGTTGGACAGGTCGAAGGTCAGCCCCGGCTGGTGCACGGACAGCGCATGGGTGTAGTCGGCAAACAGCACCAGGGCGGCCAGGCCGGCTGAGCCGATGGCGTAACCCTTGGTCACCGCCTTGGTGGTGTTGCCTACCGCGTCGAGTGGGTCGGTGATGTTGCGAATGCTGTCGTCCAGACCGGCCATTTCGGCAATACCACCCGCGTTGTCGGTAATGGGTCCGTAAGCATCGAGCGCAACAATGATGCCCGCCATCGATAGCATGGAGGTGGCCGCGATGGCGATGCCGTACAGACCGCCTAACTCGTATGCGCCCCAGATCGACAGACACACAGCCAGCACCGGTGCCGCGGTGGATTTCATCGACACGCCGAGGCCTGCGATGACGTTAGTGCCGTGACCCGTGGTCGAAGCTTCGGCGATATGGCGCACCGGGCTGAACTCGGTCGCAGTGTAATACTCAGTGATCCACACCATGGCGGCGGTCAGACCCAAACCGATCAATGCCGCAAAGTACAGATTCAGTGACGACACCAGCACCCCGTCTATCATCACGCCCTCGCCCAGCATCATGGTGGTGATGGGGTAAAAAGCGATGGCCGCCAGCACGCCGGAGACCAGTAAGCCGCGATACAGCGCGTTCATGATCTTGCCGCCTTCGCGTGCGGTAACGAAGAACGTACCGGCGATGGAAGCCAGGATCGAAAATCCACCCAGCACCAGCGGATAAATCACTGCTTCGGGCGAACCGGTAATTATCAGGCCGCCGAGCAACATGGTGGCAATGATGGTGACCGCGTAGGTTTCGAACAGATCAGCCGCCATGCCTGCGCAGTCGCCGACGTTATCGCCCACGTTGTCGGCAATCACTGCCGGATTGCGCGGATCATCCTCGGGGATGCCGGCTTCAACCTTGCCCACCAGATCGGCGCCGACGTCAGCACCCTTGGTGAAGATGCCGCCGCCGAGACGGGCGAAGATGGAGATCAGCGATCCACCGAAAGCCAGACCCACCAAGGCATGGGTTGCCGCTTCGGTCGATTCGCCCATCGACAGGGTGAGGAAAGCGTAATAGCCCGCCACGCCGAGCAGGCCCAGACCCACCACCAGCATGCCGGTGATCGCGCCCCCCTTGAACGCCACGTTCAAGGCAGCGTTGAGGCCATTCTTGGCCGCTTCGGCGGTGCGCACGTTGGCACGCACCGAGACGTTCATGCCGATATAACCGGTGAGGCCTGACAACACCGCGCCGAGCGCAAAGCCCACAGCAGTCTGCCATCCAAGTGCCCAATAAATGGCGATAAGCAGGATGACACCGACGATGCCAATCGTGGTGTACTGCCGATTCAAATAAGCCGAGGCCCCCTCCTGCACCGCCGCTGCGATTTCGCGCATGCGGTCGTTACCCGTGGGCAGCCCCAGTATCCATTTGATCGACACGATCCCGTAGAGCAGTGCAATCACTGCTGCTGCGAGGGCGAACATCAGACCTTCATTCATCGCTTTTCCTCCCAAAAAACGCCAATAAAAAACGGCAGCCTCAGCTGCCGTTCATCCTTACTTGCCCATCGCCAGGCCACCTTCAAACCGCGTGCCCGGCTCAAACCCGAAAATACCATCGAGATTGAGCTCCCGGATGAGTTGATCGACCGCATCCTGCCCATGCTCGCGTTGCACTTCGGACAAAATCAGCTTGGCTGAATTGCCGTTGTAAAAGCCGCCAAAGTCAGCCTGTACCCTGAGCAATTGCCGTGCACGGTCGAGTGTCATTGTTTTTCCCTGGTCCCTGAATCCTGGCCTCTATCAAACCTTGAATTTCGGCAGCTTCTTCGCGACCGCAATGTTCTTCAGCGTGACATACACAGGCAGGCCATCCTTGCCGTATTTCGGATAGTCCTCACCCTGGATCAGCGGCGTCAGATAACGCTTGCACTTGGCTGTAATGCCAAAACCATCCTTGGTGATGAAGTCACGGGGCATGAACTTCTCGACGTTGGCGACCTTGGACAGCGGCGCCATGCCGATCTTGTACTTGTACGGCACATCGGACAGACGATCGACAGTCGGCATCACCGAGTTGTGGCCCTGGAGCGCAAGCTCGACCGCCTTCTGACCCAGTTCGTATGCCTGCTTGACGTCGGTTTTCGATGCAATGTGACGCGCAGCGCGCTGCAGATAGTCGGCTACAGCCCAATGAAACTTGTGGCCGTACGCATCCTTGATCATGTTGGCCACCACCGGAGCGGCACCGCCCAGTTGTGCATGACCAAACGCATCGCGCGTGCCCTGCTCGGCGAGGAAGGTGCCGTCTGGGTAATGGCAGCCTTCAGACACCACCACGGTGCAATAGCCGTGTTGCTTCACCATTTTGTTGACGCGGGCGAGAAATTTCTTCTGATCGAATTCAATTTCCGGGAACAGGATGACGACCGGAATACCATGATCTTCAACCAGCCCGCCTGCAGCCGCGATCCAGCCAGCGTGGCGGCCCATCACTTCGAGTACGAACACCTTGGTCGAGGTTTTGGCCATCGAACGCACGTCAAAGCTTGCTTCCAGTGTGGACACAGCGATGTACTTGGCGACCGAACCAAAGCCGGGGCAACAGTCGGTGATCGGCAAGTCGTTGTCGACCGTTTTCGGCACGTGGATGGCCTGGATCGGATAGCCCATCTGCTCGGACAACTGGCTGATCTTGAAACAGGTATCGGCTGAGTCACCGCCGCCGTTATAGAAGAAGTAGCCAATGTTGTGCGCTTTGAAAACCTCGATCAGGCGTGCGTATTCACGCTTGTTGGCTTCCAGCGATTTGAGCTTGAAGCGGCAGGAACCGAAAGCACCTGACGGCGTGGAGCGCAGTGCAGCGATGGCTGTTGCGGACTCCTTGGTGGTGTCGATCAGGTCTTCGGTCAGCGCGCCGATAATGCCGTTGCGGCCGGCATATACCTTGCCGATCTTGTCCTTGTTTTTACGTGCGGTTTCAATCACACCGCAAGCAGACGCATTAATAACCGCGGTCACGCCACCGGATTGGGCGTAGAAAGCATTCATCTTTTTTGCTGCCGGTTGATTGGTCGCAGGTTTGGCCAGTTTCTTTGCCGCGGGTTTAACTGCTTTCTTTGCCACAGGTTTAATTGCTTTCCTTGCTGCAGGTTTGGCTAATTTTTTGGTTGCGGGTTGAACTGATTTCCTGGCCGCAGGTTTGGCTGGTTTCTTGGCCGCAGGTTTGGTTGCCATGCTGTAGTCTCCTAATTTTTGTGGTTGGCCACTGATGGGCCATTTAGTTCATCAATATACTTAACAAAAAGCCAGCGCCAGATTGCAATCTGGCGCTGGCTTGTGCAATTAACTGTTGCCGGATGTGTCTGTTTCGGCCAATCGCTTGGCTTCTTCGTCTGCCTGCATTTTCAGCAGGGTCGTCACACAGTCACCGATGTCATCATACTCCTCGCGCCCGGTCGAAAAACGATCGCGGATGCGATAGAAAAACATGCTGCGATAACGCGAATCGCCCGTTTTTGAAAGCACGAAATGGCAACCATGCTCGTTCCAGTAAAACCCCGGGCACAGCGTCAATTCACGATCATCGATATACAGCCGGATTTCGGTTTCGACATCCTGCACCACGACTTCCCTTTTATACCGTTCATTCACCGACTGCTGGACGATCCAGCGCTCGGTGTCGGTCATCGGGGAAATCTGCTGTGGCATCGTTCAATAAGCTCCGGGTCAGCCCAGTGCTGCAAAAATCGAATCGCGAATGCCATCGACCTTGCCGACACCTGCAACCTTCACATACTTGGGCGCGCCAGCTTCGCCACGCGCAGCCCAGTCACCGTAATATTTCACCAGCGGCTTGGTCTGTGCATGGTAAACATCGAGGCGTTTCTTGACCGTCTCTTCAGTATCGTCGTCGCGCTGGATCAGGTCTTCGCCCGTGATGTCGTCCTTGCCAGCCACTCTGGGTGGATTGAACACCACATGATAGGTGCGGCCCGAGGCCAGGTGCACGCGACGTCCTGACATGCGTTTGACGATTTCTTCGTCGGCCACATCGATTTCAACCACGTAGTCAATCGGCACAGCGGCGGCTTTCATCGCCTCAGCTTGTGGAATGGTGCGCGGAAAGCCATCGAACAAATAGCCGTTCTTGCAGTCGTCTTCAGTCAGGCGCGCCTTGACCATGCCAATGATGATGTCGTCCGACACCAGACCGCCCGCGTCCATAATGGCCTTGGCCTTCATGCCCAGCTCGGAGCCTGCCTTGATTTGTGCACGCAGCATGTCGCCAGTGGAAATCTGCGGAATGCTGTACTTTTCCTTGATGTAATTGGCCTGTGTGCCCTTGCCCGCGCCGGGGCCTCCCAACAGAATCAAACGCATTGCCGTCTCCCTTGCTATCTGGATTAGAAAAACTTTAGTGTGGAAAAACTTGAATAGACTAAGCCAAGCTCGCGCTAAGCAACACTTAAAAAATTTTATTCAGCGATTCAAGCCACTCAAATCATGCTTGAGCAAACAACTGGCGCACCCGCTCCAGATCCTCAGGCGTGTCCACGCCCGGGGCCGGTTCGATTCGTGTCACGCCAAGGCTGATGCGGTGTCCATGCCAGATCACCCGCAACTGCTCAAGCATTTCGTGACGCTCCAGCGGCGAAGCCGTAAGGCTGGCATAGGTACGCAAAAACCCGGCACGATACGCATATAAACCGATGTGACGCAGGGCGCCCAACTCGTGCGGCATGACTGCTTGCGCCGCAAACGCATCACGCGGCCAGGGAATCGGGGCGCGACTGAAGTACACCGCATAGCCGGCTTCATTGGCCACCACCTTGACCACATTCGGGTTGATGAAGTCGGCATGATCATGAATGGGATGCGCCAGTGTCGCCATGACGGCATCATCATGCAGCATCAGTTGCCGCGCAACCTCACGGATCAATTCCGGGTCGATCAAGGGTTCGTCACCTTGAACATTGACCACCAGGGTGTCATCCGGCCAGCCCAGTGTTTCGGCCACTTCAACCAGTCTCTCCGTGCCAGACTGATGGTCTGGCGAAGTCATCAAGGCTTGATAGCCCGCCGCCTCGACAGCCTGTTGCACCCGCATATCGTCTGTGGCCACCACGACCGACTCGGCGCCCGCCTGCAATGCACGTTCCAGCACCCGCAGCACCATCGGCTGCCCGCCGATATCAGACAGCGGCTTACCCGGCAGGCGGCTGGAGGCATACCGCGCGGGAATCACCACACGAAAACGCATGCTTATTTGCTACCGTGGATTTCGTCGGGCTCCAGCGGGCGCGCCTCTTCCGGCAGCATCACCGGGATATCGTCACGGATGGGGTAAGCAATACGGCAGGCTCGGCATATCAGTTCATGTGCCGGCTTTTTCCATTCCAACGGGCCTTTGCAGACCGGGCATGCAAGGATTTCAAGTAGCTTTGGGTTCATCTAGGAGTGTCCTGTAATTCGCGGACATGCTGGTGGTGTCCGGCTGTTGCGATTTGTTTTTATAAAGGTGAATGTCGGCCACCGACAGCAATGTCATCAAGTTCAGCCCGTCCTGGGGGGCTCGGCTGACACCCAAACTCACCGCCATCGGTAAACCATTGCTATTGCTCCAGGTCGCTGTGCGCGATTCGATGCGTTCATAGATCTGTTGAATTGCTACATCATCGCGTTTAGGCAAAATGGCGACAAACTCATCTCCACCCCAACGGCCACAGATCCCCATTTCTGCTGATTCGCTAAAAATCTGGGCAAATTCAGCCAGTACGCGATCGCCTACGCCATGCCCGTAACGATCATTCACTGCCTTGAACTGGTTAAGGTCCGCAAACAGGACCGTAACGGGCGTTTCAGCATCCGCCTGACCAAATACATTGTCCGAAGCGGAAAGCAGACCATGTCGATTCAGCAAACCTGTCAAGGCATCATAGCGACTGCGGTAATCCAGCTGACGCCGCTGGCTTTCAATATGCCCCATCAGGATATAGGCATAGAGTGCCAAAGTGACCCAAAAGACACCGAAAAACACATCTCCCGCATTGACTTCGAATCCGCCCATTCGATACCGGAAGGCAAAGGCTATCGCCATTCCCAGAAAAGCACTGCCCAAAACCTCAGCAAACAGGCGCATGCCATAACGCATGCCATTGCCAAGCAAAACCATCAAAAAAGCCAGCGCTGAAGGCGGGATGGGATTGGGGTCATGAATCACGCATAAGGTTACGATGATCAGATCATTGACCATGGCACTGCGAATTTTCAGGAGAGAGACACTCTGCAGGGCTTGCCGGAAAAACCAGCTATTCAGCAAAAAATAGGCGGCCAGTGCGACCAGCAATTGCTCAATCGTAAGCAGTACGGGCGTAACCGTATCCAGCGTCGAAAAATAAATGACCGCCAGCGAGAAGAACAGATAACGGGTAAAAAACTGGGTAACGATTTCGGAACGCTCCGGCATCCAGAAGCCCGTGTCATCGGACTCGGCAAGCCAGCGACTAGGATGGCGGCGATCGCTCCAATCAGAATGTTGCATGCCTATCTCTCACTCCCTAAGTGCGCACGCTGTTTTGTTTTGTCATTATTATCAAGACGTGCGCTGAGCCAGTCGATGAATCCGGCTTCCGGGGCGACGACAAGTTCTACCGCCCACCAGTCTGATCCTGCAAAGCCCAGGCATTTTACCGCGTCTTTTTCTGTCATTAATACAGAACGCTCCGCAGGCAGGTCACCCGGATGGAATGCATGATGATCCGCAAAGGCCTGCGTATCAACTTTGAGTCCATGCGACTTGAGCATATCGAAAAAACCTTGAGGCCGCCCGATCCCGGTAATCGCGAGCCAATTGCGCGATGGCAAGGCTGTCAGTGGAAATTTTTCATCTGGCGCCTGTAGACGATAGGCTTCACCAGATGTGTACAGGGCATGCCAATTGTTTACCGACAACCCTTTCATCGGACGGCCTTGACCCCGCAGCACCTGAACGACCGCATCTACGCTACGTAGTCGGGATGGCCGCTCGCGCAGTGGTCCTGCTGGCAATGGCCAGCCATTCCCCAGTCCCGTGGCGGCATCAATCACGGCCAATTCAATATCGCGATGCAGCCGGTAATGCTGCAGGCCATCGTCAGACACGATCATATCCACTTGATGACGAGCAATCAGCATGCGGGCAGCCGCCACGCGGTCACGCCCCACCACGACAGGCACATCGGCTTTGATTCGGATCAGGAGCGGCTCGTCTCCCACCTCCGTCGCCGGGCTATCGAGCTGAACATCCACACAGGATTGCACCGTTCCACCATAGCCTCGACTCACCACGCCGGGACGGTAGCCTTGCGCACTTAGCCATTTGACCAGCCAAATGACCAATGGCGTTTTCCCGCTCCCCCCTGCTGTGATATTCCCCACCACGATCACGGGTACGCCCGCCGAGCAGGATTGAAGCCAGCCATACCGGAACGCCAGGCGACGCAGTCCGGACACCAAAACGAACAAGCCGGCCAGCGGAGCAAGCAGCACCGTCAGCACGCTGGTACGTGCCCATGCATGCTGAAGCACAAACATCATTATTCTCTTAAGGGGCGGTTTGAGTGGCGAAAGTAATCCGACTGAGGCCAACTCGCCGTGCGGCTTCCATCACATTCACCACCGATTGATGAGCAGCCCGCGCGTCCGCATTAATGACCACAATCGGATCATTCTGCTGGCTGGCTGCTTTTTGGAGGATGACCGCTATCTGCTCAACCGTGGCCTCTCCAATATTGGCATCGTCAATTTGATATCGTCCGCTTTCAGCGACGGCAACTTCTATCTGCTTGGGCTGATTAGGCGTTTGCTCGGCGCTGCTGGTAGGCAGGTTGATCTTGAGTTCGGCAAAGCGCGCATAGGTGGTCGTCACGGCCAGAAAAATGACGATGACCAGCAGAATGTCGATGAAAGGAATCAGGTTGATTTCCGGATAGTCTTCTCTGCGTCCGCGGCGAAAGTTCATGTCTTACTTCCGGTCCCCGTGGACGATCTCCACCAGTTTGATCGCCTGCTGCTCCATATCCACCACCAGCGATTCCACCTTGTTACGAAAGTATCGATAGAAGATCATGGCCGGAATGGCCACGATCAGGCCAAATGCGGTGTTGTACAACGCAATCGAAATACCGTGAGCCAACTGGCCGGGATTGGTGCCGGAGGAGGTCTGGGCACCAAAGATTTCGATCATGCCGATCACCGTGCCGAGCAAACCCAGCAATGGCGCCATGCTCGCAATCGTGCCGAGCGTAGTCAGAAAACGATCGAGTTCATGGGTCACTCCGCGCCCGGACTCTTCGATGGACTCTTTCATGATCTCGCGCGAGCTGTGCGCATTTTTCAGAGCGATCGCGAAAATCCGACCTAACGGTGAGCCGTCTGCAAGCCCGGTAATCAGTTCGGGCGTCACGCCACGCTCCTGATAGGTTCGGATCGTATCCAGCAACAGGTTGGTCGGCGCCACTTCCTGGGTTCGCAAACTATAAGCACGTTCGATAATGATGGCTACCGCGACAACGGACGCCAGGATCAACGGCCAGATCGGCCAACCGGCCGCCTCAATGATTGCAAGCACTGGATACTACTCCAAGAAAAAACAACAGACGAAATGTAGCGCCCCCCTGCTGGTTTGGGCAAGCACCAATTGTTTTCGCCCGTTTTTTTGGGTTGAAAAAAGTTCTCCACAATTGGTGTGGATAAGTCTGTGTGAAACCCCCTTACGAACTCTCTAAACACCCGCCCACAAAGGGAAACATGATTCGGCCCAAAAAGTGACCAATATGTATATTTCTTTTATTTCAATGAGTTACGAAACACTTCCAGACGTCAATAGAGATTTTAAATATTTTTAATATTATTTTCGCGGCTGTGCATGAAGCATGCCGGCTGCAAACCGTTATCCTTCAGCCCATGGATTTGATTGATCACGTAAACGACTCCGCTTCCAACCTGCCCGTACTCACCGTCAGCGAACTTAACCGCATGGCGCGCCGTGCATTGGAATCACAATTACCGCTACTGTGGGTGGAAGGTGAAATATCCAATTTCACCCGCGCCGCATCGGGTCACTGGTATTTTTCCCTCAAGGATGCCAGTGCGCAGGTACGTTGCGTGATGTTCCGCGGGCGCAATC
Organism: Thiobacillus sp.; assembly: GCA_036568265.1. Taxonomy (GTDB): domain Bacteria; phylum Pseudomonadota; class Gammaproteobacteria; order Burkholderiales; family Thiobacillaceae; genus Thiobacillus. Next base: position 86,774 of record DATCSW010000014.1, on the reverse strand, counting down.
AATTTGCCGATTTCACTCCGGCCAATGGCGACCATGTCGAGATTCGCGCCCTGCCCTCGTTGTATGAAGCGCGCGGTGAATTTCAGCTGGGCGCCGAATCCATTCGTCGGGCCGGCGCGGGACGCTTGTACGAAGCCTTTCTCAAACTGAAGGCCAAGCTCGAAGCAGAAGGCCTGTTCGACCCGCTCAGGAAGCGCGCCCTGCCCCGCTTTCCGCGCAGCCTAGGCATTGTCACCTCGCCGCAGGCTGCCGCCTTGCACGACGTGCTGACGGCACTCTCCCGACGCATGCCGGGCTTGCCCATCATCCTCTACCCCACGCCTGTTCAAGGCAGCGGCGCCGGCGCACAGATCGCCGCGGCCATTCGCACCGCGGGTGCGCGGGCCGAGTGTGACGTGCTGCTGGTATGCCGGGGAGGTGGTTCACTCGAGGACTTGTGGGCGTTCAATGACGAAGCCGTTGCGCGCGCCATCGCCACCAGCCCGATACCCGTTGTGAGCGGGGTTGGACATGAAACCGACTTCACCTTGGCAGATTTTGCCGCTGATCTGCGCGCGCCCACTCCCACCGCTGCGGCCGAACTCGCCAGCCCGGTGCGACAGGAACTGCTGCTGCAACTGGAACAACTGGCCCGCCAGCTGCATCATCACCTGGCGCGCAAGCAGCAGCATGAAGCCCAGCGACTGGATTATCTGTCGCGGCGGTTGATCCACCCCGCCGAACACCTGCGCCGCCAGCAACTTGAGCTGGGCCAACTGACACAGCGGTTGCATCATGCCGTTCAGTCCAGACTCACCCGCGAGCAATTACAGCTTGCGCAATTCAGCCAGCGGCTGGTGACGCCCCTGCATGTGATTCAACGCGAGCAGCAAAGCCTGGACGCGCTCACGGCACGTGCCCAGCGTGCTGTCCAAAGCGGCCTGCAGCAGCACCGGCTCAATCTGGCACGGCTTGCCAGCAGTCTTGCCCACCTCAGTCCGGAGGGCGTGCTGGCGCGCGGCTACAGTATTGTTCAACTTGAAAATGGAACCGTGGTGCAGGATGCTGCCACGCTCAAATCGGGCGACCTCCTCGATATTCGGCTGCATCGCGGCCAGACGCGCGCTACAGTCAAATCCACTACACCAGGCTAATTACGCCTGATTAGCAAGGCCTGCGCGCAGATGGCGCGCAGCCTGGTCGATGGCTTGCGCTTCCAGGTCCTCTGCCAGGGCATCCAGCACCACCGCACCGACCCACGACCGTAACCAGGTCAGCTGGCGTTTGGCCAGCTGACGCGTCGCAGCGATGCCCTGCTCGCGCATTGCTTTCCTGTCGACTTCGCCTTCGAGATGAGCCCACGCCTGTCGGTAACCAACCGCTCGCATGGCTGGCATATCAGCCGTCAGCGCATAGGCCGAGCGCAGTGCGTTCAGTTCGTCGAGCAGGCCGTCGGCGAGCATGACATCAAAACGCGCAGCGATGCGCTGGTGCAGCACGGCACGGTCGGACGGGATCAGGGCCAATTGCAGCACGCGATAGGGCAACGGAGTCTGCACCTTGTCGAGCAACGCCGACATGGGCTGCCCTGTCAGCCTGTAGATCTCCAGCGCGCGACCAATACGTTGCGAATCGTTCGGGGACAAACGCGCGGCTGTCGCCGGGTCAATCTGTGCCAATTCCTGATGCATCGCTGGCCACCCGAGCGATGCTGCCTCCTGTTCGATCGTGTGCCGCAATGCCGGATCGGCCCGCGGCAAGTCGTCCAGCCCCTGCAGCAAGGCACGGAAATACAGCATGGTGCCGCCGACCAGCAAGGGCACTTTCCCGCGCGCGACGATATCGGCCATCAAGCGTCGGGCATCGTCACAAAACGCCGCAGCCGAATAAGCTTCGGTGGGGTCGCGAATATCGAGCAGGTGATGCGGTGCCCGTGCCTGGGTGGCCGCGTCGGGCTTGGCCGTGCCGATATTCATGTCGCGATAGACCAGCGCCGAATCGACGCTGATGATTTCCAGCGGAAAGCGTTCGAGCAGGCTGACCGCGAGGGCAGTTTTGCCCGACGCGGTTGGGCCCATCACAAAAATGGCGGAAGGATATGGCGTTTCAGGCATGCCCCTGATTATCCCTTAGCTTGGTCCTGGCTGAGTGCCACATGGCGATGAAGGTCTACAGTGAATAAGCGGATCGGTTCTGCACGCAGGAGCCGTTGAGTGCCCGTTTCAATTAATGACCGAGGACTAGCATCATGGATATCGACACCCTTCAATCTGTAGCCTGCGCAATTGTTGCCAAGCAAAAAGGCGTATTGGCCGCAGACGAAAGCAACCCCACCATCCAGAAGCGTTTTGAATCCATCAAGACGGAATCCACCGAAGCAAGCCGCCGGCGCTATCGCGAAATCCTCTTTACGGCTGAGGGCATCGAGCGTTATGTCGGTGGCGTGATTCTGTTTGATGAGACGCTGCGGCAAAGCACTCGCGAAGGTATACCCTTCCCCACCCTGCTGGCCAGCCGGGGCATCATTCCCGGCATCAAGGTGGACAAAGGCGCCAAGGCACTGGCGCTGTGCCCCGGTGACACAGTCACGGAGGGGCTCGACGGACTGCGTGATCGCCTCGTGGAATACAAGCAACTGGGCGCGCAATTTGCCAAGTGGCGCGCCGTGATCGACATCGACGACGACTCGCTGCCCTCCGCTTTCGGCATCCGCGCCAATGCCCACGCACTGGCGCGTTATGCTGCGCTGTGTCAGGAAGTCGGCCTGGTGCCGATTGTGGAACCTGAAGTGCTGATGGACGGGGCGCACAGCATCGAACGCTGCGAAGTCGTCACCGCACAGGCGCTTGAAGCCGTATTCACCGAACTGGATGCCCATCATGTACTGCTCGAAGGCATGTTGCTCAAGCCGAACATGGTGATTCCCGGCAAGCAATGCTCACAACAGGCCAGCGTACAGGCCGTAGCCGAAGCGACGCTTCGTTGTCTCAAGCGCTACGTGCCGGCGGCCGTTCCGGGGATCGTGTTCCTCTCCGGCGGGCAGAGCGCCGAGGATGCAACCGATCATCTGAACGCCATGAACGCGATGGGACCTCTGCCATGGGAGGTCAGCTTCTCGTATGGGCGAGCGCTACAGGCCCCGGTGCTTGAAGCCTGGCAGGGACAGGAAAACCTCGCGGTTGCGGCCCAGCAGGCGCTTTTAAAACGGTGTCACCTGAACGGCCTGGCACGCGATGGCCAGTATTCCCGGAGCATGGAAATACCGTGAAGCAATTCAGTCCCCTGCAAGTCTAAGCACAGTAATGACCTGAAATTCCGTACGTAACACGCAAAAACGGCGGGTTTCCCCGCCGTTTCTTCAATCCATTGCTAGATTAGTTGGTTGCGTATTGCTCTTTTGCTTTACGGGCCGCTGCAATTTCATCAGGTCCATAAGCCTTACCAGACCACAGCATTTCGTAGGCGATTTCCTCGTTTCCGTTTTCGCACAGATCCAATACTTTCTGGAACAAGGGCTGAAACGTTTCAGAGCGGTGCGAATTTTCGTGATTCTCGAAGTCAGTCCAGAAGGTCACGATCAGCGCCTCCTTGCCTTTGTTTTCGCTGTCGACCGGCTGGCCTATCGTCGAGCCTTCGTTGGACACCATACCCGAGTTCAGCGCCACAAAGCCGCCTACAAAGCCGGTATCGGAGTGATAGGTCTTAACGTTTTCGCACAGGAACGCCACCCGTTCCTGCAAGTCATCCACCGTGTATTCCGGCTTCAAAATAACCCGGTTAATGGTGACGATACCGTCGGTCGGGAAATTGGCAATTAATCCACTCATCATTTTTCTCCTTTAGTAAAGATTAAACAGGGCCTGCAACAGCAGTGTAGTTACCTGAATATATTAGTCAACCATTATATTTATATAACTAATGACTGAATCAATTTTACTTATGTATTTATATCAGTGTATATACATTATTAATCATGGCGATACAGAAACATCCTAAAGTAATTAGATATAACTTTTTTGCTCGCTACGCTTGCCCGGTCGCTTTTTCATGATGACCACACCCTTGGCGACATCGATGTCATCCACCGGAATGTTTTCGTACAAGGGATTAAGCGGCTTCAACATCCAGCCATCATCGCGTTTGACCAACTGGCGAAAAATATATTCCTCGTTCACAAAGGCCACCACGTAGGAGCCATCCGTGGCCAGGCCAGATGGCTCAATCACGATGATTTCACCCTGCTCAAACTCCGGCATCATAGAATCGCCCAGCACCATCAGCGCATAAGGCTCAGCGCTTGCGCAGTTGCTGGCTTCGTTGATTGACTGGATCGGGATGCTTTTGCGTTCGTTACGTTCGTCCATGATGTTCTCGATAAAACCTGACTAATTAGCTCAAGCTTATATAGAAATGGGCCAGAAGCAAAGTCAGCGGCCCCGCATGAACATGCCGTCGAGTTCCTTGATGCTGATCTGGAACCAGGTCGGACGGCCATGGTTGCACTGTCCCGCCCGATCTGTGGCTTCCATTTCACGCAACAGCGCGTTCATTTCGGGCACGGTCAAATGCCGGTTGGCGCGCACCGCCCCGTGACAGGCCAGCGTGGCCAGCAATTCGTTTCGCCGCTCTGCCAGCAACCGTACCACGCCAAATTCTGCAACCTCATGCAATACAGCCCGCGTCAATTCGACCGGATCGGCGTTCTTCAGCAGCCACGGCACCGAGCGCACCGCCACCGAGGTCGGTGAGGTGATCGACAGCGCAAAGCCGATTTCGCCGAGTTGTTCAAGATGAGGGGCAATCTCTGCCAGGTCACGCGCATCCACCGTGAGCGCCACCGGGATCAGTAACGATTGTGCCGGCACCGCACGGGCATCCAATGCGGTCTTGAGTTTTTCGTAAACCACGCGTTCGTGTGCGGCATGCATGTCGACCAACACCAGGCCTTGTGCATTTTGCGCCAGCACATACACCCCATGGAGCTGCGCCAAGGCGTAACCCAACGGCGGCGAGTCGCCAGCGGCCGCGCTTGCTGGCAAAGCGTCTGAAACAAAGGAATCCGTCACTCCTGGGCCACTTGGCGGCTGCGCTGTGAGCGGCGCATAGAACGCCATGGCTTCATTCACCTGCAAGGGCATGTTTGCCTGCTGGGGCGCGCCATATGTCTGAAGCAAAGCTGTACCTTGCAGGCTATCCAATGCTGCTTCGGCCGATTCTGTATCGACTGGCGCAGACAGCATCCGCTCCACAGCATGAAACAAAAACTGATGCACGCCACGGCTATCGCGGAAACGAATTTCCGTTTTGGCAGGATGCACATTCACGTCAACGCCCTCGGGCGGCAAGCTGATGAACAGACAATATGCCGGGTTCAGTTGGTGATGCAGCACATCTCGATAGGCCACTTTCAAGGCATGGACGATCAACTTGTCACGCACATAACGACCGTTCACAAACACATGCTGGTGGTCCCGGCTGCCCGTGGCCGCACTGGGACGGATCACCCAACCGGCTACTCGCAACGGTCCTGCCGCGGCTTCCACGGCGATGGTATTGCGCTCAAAGGCTTCACCCATCACTTGTCGCACCCGATTTGCAGCCGAGTCGGCATGGAAACGCAGCTGCGCCCGACCGTTGTGTGTCAGGCTAAAGGTCGTATCCGGATTCGCCAGTGCCAGACGGCGCACGGTTTCTGCGCAATGTGCGTATTCGGTGCCTTCGGTCTTGAGGAATTTGCGGCGCGCGGGTGTATTGAAAAACAGGTCCTGAATGTCGATAGCGGTCCCGGACTCGCGGGCAGCAGGCGCAGGCAAGGCGAGCTGCCCACCTTCGACCTGCACCGCCCAGGCATGCGCAGCATCGGCGCTGCGGCTGGTGAGCTGGACCCGCGCAATGGCGGCGATCGATGCCAATGCCTCGCCCCGAAACCCCAGGCTCGCCACCTGCTCCAGATCAGCCAGGCTGGCAATCTTGCTGGTGGCGTGGCGTGTCAGGGCGAGGGCCAGTTCGTCACGCGGGATGCCTGAGCCGTTGTCGCTTACACGGATACGCTTGACGCCGCCCTGTTCAAGTTCGATCTGGATATCGGTCGAGCCCGCGTCGAGGCTGTTTTCCAAAATTTCTTTTAAGGCTGCAGCCGGACGTTCGACCACTTCGCCTGCAGCGATCTGTGAAATCAACACATCCGGCAAAACGCATATCGACATGTTTAAACCTGGAAGGCCACGCCGCGTCGTGCCGCCATGGCTCGGCCTAATCGCTCAAGTTCAGCGGCTCCCAGAACCTGACGTGCCAGGGGTAAAACATGCGTATTTTCGAATTCGAGGTGCGCGCGATTCAGGCTGATGAAGCGACGGGTCAAGGCCTCATCCAGGTCGGGGGCCACACCTGCCTCAACGCGCTGCAAGTCTGTCCGCAAGCGCCGCCACAACACTGACAGCTCATCGTGTTCCAGCGTCAGTGTCTCGACCAGATCACAAGCGCCCGATGCCCCGACCAATTCGAGCAAGGGGAACAGATTACGCTCTTCGTCATCGTGGTGATGTACCGCAGCAGTATCAAAGTACGCCAGCACTGCACGCGCAGCTTGTTGCGCCTGGATATCAGCGCCGTGATCCGGCAAATGGATCAACAACTTGTCCAAGGTGTCGCACTGTTTGGTGATGCGGCCGTGGCATGCTTCCAGCACATCGAGCGGCCGGTCAAACCCGGGAGCCGCCGCGCCCAGCAAACTGATGGTCATGGATTGCGAGTCAGCCGAACCGGGGTATTCAGCGGATGTTTTTCGAAATAAGACTTGATGCCAGTCAGGATGGCATTGACCAATTTGTCCTGATAATTGGGATCATTCAGGCGTTTTTCTTCTTCCGGATTGGTAATGAAAGCCGTTTCAATGAGGATGGATGGGATATCGGGTGCTTTCAGCACAGCGAACCCAGCCTGCTCGACATGCGGCTTGTGTAAAGTATTGATCCCGCCAATTTCCCTCAATACGGCGTGACCCAATTTCAGACTGTCGTTGATCGTGGCGGTCTGGGACAGGTCAATCAACGTGCGCTTGAGGAAAGGATCCTTGACGTCGACGTTCACCCCGCCAACCAGGTCCGCATCGTTCTCCTTTTTGGCGAGCCAGCGCGCCGCAACCGAGGTTGCGCCGTTTTCAGACAACGCAAAAACGGAAGACCCGCGTGCATGCGGTTTGATGAAGGCGTCTGCATGAATCGACAGAAACAGGTCCGCCTTCACATCGCGCGCCTTGATCACCCGTTGTCCCAGCGGCACGAAATAATCACCGTCCCGAATCAGAACAGCGCGCATATTTTCCTGCGCATCGATCTTTTGCTTGAGTCTTTTAGCCAGCGCCAGGGTGATGTCTTTCTCGTACGACCCATTGGCACCCACCGCGCCAGGGTCTTCGCCACCATGCCCGGCATCGATTGCAACTGTAATCAGCCGGATATACCGAGAACCACCTGGTTTAGCCGGTTTGACAGGATCTGCGGCAGGGGGGGCGACATTCGCCACGGAATTGCCCAACGCAGGGTACAAGTCCACAACCAGACGGTGCCCATACGGCTCCTGTGGCTGTAAAGAAAACACCGAGGGCTTGATCGCCGTTTTGAGATCCAGCACCAGGCGCATGACACCCGGGCGATTCATCCCGACACGTATCGCACTGATGTATGGGTCGTCAGCCGAAAGCTGGCTTACCAGCGCGTCCAGCGCAGGGCCCGCCTCCATCCCGTCAAGATCGATCACCATACGCTCGGGATTCGACAGGATAAAAAACTTATAGGCAACCGGCTGGCCCGCCTCCAGCGTGATGCGCGTGTAATCGGGCGATGGCCACAAGCGGGTAGCTGTCAACTGCACGGCCTGAGCCAGGCCCGTAGTCAGCGCACAACACAACAATAAGATTCTTAGCAAGGTGTGCAACATGTCTCCAGAAATCGTGCGCCAAGTGGGCTTTTTGCCTTGCACTCGACATCCCGGCCATTATCGCCAATCCGGAAGGCAATCAGCACGTCCGGTGGCGGCAACCAGCCTGCGGCTTTTTGGGGCCACTCTATCAAACTGATTGCGCGGCCATCATTCACATCTCGAAACCCCGCGTCCAGCCATTCACGAGGATCATGCATACGATACAGGTCAAAGTGATACAACTCAAACGCCGGCAGGCTATAGCTCTCAATCAAAGTATAGGTTGGGCTTTTAACACGCCCTGCGTAACCCAACTCTCGCAACATGCCTCGTACCAGGCTCGTCTTGCCCGCACCCAGGTCACCTTCCAGGTAAAACGTCAAGCCTGGCTGCAGTTCACGCGCCAATTGCGCGCCAAACGCCAGCGTCGCAGCTTCATCCGCAAGATGGCGGGTGCAACGCACGGTATCATCTGATCTATGCATGAACAGGACTTATCCCGGCTGGTACAACAGATCAGGCAATGGGCGCGCGAGCTTGGCTTTGCCGCGGTCGGCATTACCGATGGCAATCTCAGTGCTGCAGAAGCGGGATTGCAAAAATGGCTGGATCAGGGCTTTCATGGTGAGATGGATTATATGGCGGCGCACGGCACCAAGCGTAGTCGTCCGGCTGAACTGGTGCCGGGTACGGTCCGCATCATCAGCGCGCGACTCGATTACTTTCCACCCGCGTCAGCCGATCCGCACACCGTGATGAACGATGCGGAGGCCGCCTATATTTCCCGTTATGCCCTCGGCCGCGATTACCACAAGGTGTTGCGCAATCGCCTGCAAACGCTCGCCGAGAAAATTGGTCAGGAAGTGGGCGAGCACCATTTCCGCGTGTTTACCGATAGTGCACCGGTGCTGGAAGTGGAACTCGCCAGCCAATCGGGCCTCGGCTGGCGCGGCAAACACACCCTGCTGTTAAACCGCCAGCACGGCTCATGGTTTTTTTTGGGGGAGATCTATACCGATTTGCCGCTGCCGGTGGATACACCTGAACCAGACCACTGCGGCACCTGTCAGGCTTGCATCGATATTTGCCCCACGCAGGCCATCGTTGCGCCCTATTCGGTTGATGCCCGCCGCTGCATTTCCTACCTCACCATCGAACTCAAGGGCAGCATTCCGGTGGAACTGCGTCCACTGCTCGGCAACCGCATCTACGGCTGCGACGATTGCCAACTGGTGTGTCCGTGGAACCGCTTCGCCCAAACCGCCGCATTACCGGACTTTGCCGTGCGCAACGGACTCGACAGCGCGCGGTTGGTGGAGCTGTTCGCCTGGAGTGAAGCCGATTTCAACGAGCGACTGGCCGGTTCAGCCATACGCCGGATCGGCCACGCCAGATGGCTGCGCAATATTGCGGTTGCGCTGGGGAATGCACCGCCCTCGGCAGCAATTTGTAGCGCACTCAACACACAGTTGAATCATCCGTCTGAAATCGTGCGCGAGCATGTCGCCTGGGCTCTGTCACGCCAGCAGCCGGGTTAAACCGATCGCAGCTCCTGTCGAGCCTGTCGAATCACCGAACGGCCCGAACTTAGAGCCAGCCCCGCCATCACCAGCGCCACTGCAATATCGGGCCAGCCGTGTGCGGTCGCCCACACGCCGGCGGCGGCCCCCATCACTGCCAGATTCCCCAGCGCATCGTTGCGCGAACACAGCCATACCGAGCGCGCCTGCGCATCGCCCTGGCGGTGCGCATACAACAGCGCAGCCACGCCCACGTTGACCGCGAGCGCCAACAGACTCACCCAGCCCATGATCATCGGTTCCGGCACCACGCCAGCAGACCACTGCCAGGCTGACTTGCCGAGTACGAACACGCCGTAGGCCACCATCAGCCAGCCTTTCCACAGCGCCGTACGTGAGCGCCACACCGGCGCCATCCCCAGCACGAACAAGGCCACGCTGTAGTTGCCAGCATCGCCGAGGAAATCCACCGCATCAGCCAGCAGGGACACCGATTGCGCCGCAAAGCTGGCAGCCAGTTCAACGCCAAACATCAACGCGTTGAGCACCAACGCAATCCACAACGCACGTCGGTAGCGTGGATCAGGCGCTGCCGTGTCGCTCAACGAGTCGCAGCCGCAACCGCTCACGACGAACACCCCACTGAAGATTGCAGCGCCGCACAGCCCAGCAGGTAAAATGCGTGTTTTCCCATCCCCGTATCTTGCCATTCATGTCCACGAACGCACACTCCCCCATCGGCGTATTCGATTCCGGCATCGGCGGGTTAACAGTCGTGCGCGCCCTGATGGAGCGCCTGCCCTACGAAAACATCGTCTATTTTGGTGACACCGCACGCGTACCCTACGGCGTGAAATCGGTTGAAACCATTACCCACTTCACGACTCAGATCGCACAATTTCTGCTGGAAAAAGACGTTAAGCTGTTGGTCATTGCCTGCAACACCATGGCGGCGGTGGCTTCGCAGATGGTCAAGGATTTGTCGCCAGTGCCGGTGCTGGACGTGATCGACGCGGGCGCAGCTTCAGCACGAGGTGGCAAACGCATCGGCGTCATCGGCACCCCCACCACTATCAACAGCAATGCCTATGCGCGCGCCATCCACGAATACGCACCCGATTCCCGCATCCATTCGCAGGCCTGCGCGCTATTCGTGCCGCTGGTGGAAGAAGGCTGGCTCGATCACGAAGTGACCCGGCTGACCGCTCAGGATTACCTGAAGCCGCTGATGGCCGAACACATCGACACTCTGGTGCTTGGTTGCACGCACTACCCGCTATTGAAGCCGCTGTTGCGCAAAGTGGTCGGCAAGAAAGTGGATCTGGTGGACTCGGCCGAAGCCATGGCTGAACAGGTTGCGCAGTTGCTGGCCGAAAAAAAAATCGCCCATCCCGGCCCCTCGCAGCCACGTTACGATTTTCACGTCACCGACGTTCCACTGCGATTCCAGACGATAGGCGAACGGTTTCTGGGACGCGCACTGAATAACGTGCATATCGTTAAATGGTAAGCCCATCCCGCCAGACAGTATGATCCGGCCCCATACACAGATCGAACTCCAGACACACGATATTCAGGAATGCCGCTCGGCCTGAAGCCTCGCGCCGATCATTGATCGATCAATCCAGTGCCGATATCTCTTTGCCAAACCGTTGAATGCCTCTTCCCACCTAAGTAAGCAGCCGATTCTGGCAAAACTGTGGCCTAATAAGGGTAGTACAAAGGATTTTTATGCAGGATAGTTATGGCAAACTGGGGGTATCCCCCAGCGCAACACCCGATCAAATCAAAGCGGCTTATCGTAAAAAGGCCGCTCAATATCACCCCGACAAGAATCAGTCTCCCGATGCACCCATGCGCTTCAGGGCGGTTCAAGAAGCCTATGAAGTCCTGTCCGACCCGGAACGTCGCAGCGCATACGATGCCTATCGGCAACGCAGCCTGATTGACGATCCGGCACAGGTTGCACGGGAGCTGGCCACACAATACATTCAGGATGCAATCAAGTGAAATCATCACGCTTTTTCGCGGAACGCATCAAAAGCTATATTGCTGAAGTGGACGATCTGATCACCGATTCCGACGGCAAAATGGTGTTACAGAAACGCCTGAACGATAAACGGCGTGAAATCGATGCCATTCTGCCTATGATTGAATTCAGCCCGGAAATGGTCTCGGTCGTCTTTTACGGTGCTTTCGACTTCCTCTCTGTCGAGGCGATGCAACGTATCGTGCTGAGTGAGCCGGAGGACGACCATTTCCCGAACTGGAAAGAGCTGGCAACCGACCTGACCATCGCCGACTGGGCTCACCCCCTGATCGAATCCACATTAAAGGTCCAGGGCGGCGATCCGTTTCTGGTTGCAACTGCTACGCTGGAATTCCTGCGTGGAAAAGGTCCGTTCCACGAGCCCAACCCTGAGCCCGAGGCTGACCAGGAAAGCCGCCCACATCATGAAGACGATGATGGCGACGAATACGGATCAGATGATTTAAATGAATCCGGAGCGGACTGGCTGGAAGAACAAGGCTTTGATCCACTCGATCGCCCGACCTAATTGAATAAAGGAATAGCATGCATCCAGTTGTTCTGAAATCTTCACAACTGATTCTGGCAGGCGACATCATGGGCGCCGAAAACGCACTGGTCGCCATTGCCGAGCAGCATGGTGATCAAGCACTGGTCAGCATTATGGACGAGATGCAACCCAAGGATCTGCTCGCGGTCATGCGCGAATTCGATTCTTCCAAGGAATCCGTGGTGAACATGCTGGTTACGCCCGAACAATTTGCGCGTTCGATCATTCTGGAGCGTAAATACGGCGACCGCACGGGCGAACGCCTGCGCGCCATGATCAACGCCGTGATTTACCGGGACCATGAAACCGTCAGTGATTACCTTGCAGCCATCTCGGATATTGAAGACGGGTGCTTAACGCTGGCTGATTATTTTGCAGACCATCTGGATGAGATTTTGTGCTTTGCCACCAGCGGCAGCTTTGCGCCGCAAATCAGTCTGGAGGCTGACATCCAGACTCACAACACCTGGCTGATGGAAAAAGTTGATGAGATCGACCAAGGCCTGGAATTTGGCGACTCCATCGAAAAATCGCGCATTGTGCTCTCGCGTGCTGAAATCGCCGATGGCGACTGGATGGAAACTGCATGGGTTCTTCGCTATGAATTGCCCGATGCTTTTGAAGAAATGATGGCTATCTTGCGGGATCAAGTACGGGATCATCTGGAAATGATGAATCTCGCCATGGCTGAATCGTTGGACGAACCGACAGAAACGGCACCTGGCGAAGAAGAGTCGGCCATTTAATCAAAGCCTCGCATGACTTCTGCTTTCACCACGCTCGCAGCGTTCGACGACCGCCCCTTTTTCGACAAGGCCTTGCAACACGGAGTGAAGCAAAAGCTGATCCCCTCCGACCGGCTGAGCAGCCTGCAAGATGAATTCACAAAAGGCATCATCCAGATCGCCAACTTTTTTGGCACCGCCTATTTGCGTCCCGATCTGGAGCTTGCCTTACACCGAATGGTCAATTTGATCAGTCTGCACCTCGAAGATATCAGCGATGGCGACATCCAAACTGCAGCCAACCTGCTGAGCGACAAAACACTGCTGTCTTTATCCAAGGCAGGCTCAGACATGCTCAAACGGCTGAACGCCATGCCAGACAGTACCTTGCTCATGGGCATCCCCGTTTCAGCCGAAAGTCAGCGGGCCTATCTTGACGAAATGACGGCTGCGGATACCATTTCTCTCGCCGAATACCGAACTGATTGGGCCTTACGGCAGCACAACCAGCATGTCATCGAATTTGCATATTGGCTGGCAAAAATCATGGGCGGATCTCGCGAAGATGTGGATGATCCGGAAGCACTGATTCGCAGCGCAATGCTGGTCATCTTTGTTGATCATGCCGTCCTCAAACTGCCAACTCGAACAGCATTTGTTGGCCTGTTCAAGGCCGCTCGCAGCCCGAAATGCAAGTTGAATGAAGGCCGCCTGAATGCCTTGCTGAAAGAAGCGCCAACGGAGTTTCAGCAACTGGCCCAACAAGCCATGAAGCAATTCATCGAACACGACTTGCCGCATATCCGAAAGCCCGCCAACACCGCTGACAAATTGCTCTATGGCCAAGCAGGTGAGTCCTACTTCATCCAGGAAAGCATCGATGATGATGTGCGCGAATACGACCGCATGGTCGCCAAGGAATGGGACCGCGTGACGCATGGCGAGTCAGACGACCCGGCTGTGCTCGCCACGGTGTTTCTCATGCTTGCGACGGGGCTTCCGCCCAAGGCATCCATGCTCCTGCGCGAAGCCAGGGACATCATCCGCAATTACCGGGCTCAGGGGTTTGATACTCAGGCCGTGATTCGTTTTATTGACGAGCACGCGCCCGAATCACTTCACGAAGAGTTGAGAAAGTTCTGGCAAGAAGATCTTAAGCGCGATGCTGAAGATCAAATAAGCGATACCGACCCCAATTGGCCGGACACGCATATGGAACGTGCGATCGAATATCTGAGAAAGACCTGTGCGGCTAGCTGGAAAGGCAAAAAATAGTAAGTCGCCTACCCTGACTGTTAGCCAAACGTCAGACCCATCGCCTCCCGTACATCGCGCATCGTATCGTGCGCCAGCTCCTGTGCTTTCTCGCAACCATCCGCGAGAATATTGCGCACCTGATCGGGGTTCTCTTCGTAATATTGCGCACGTTCACGGATAGGCGCCAACTCACGCAGCACGGCATCAATCACGGGTTGCTTGCATTCAATACAGCCAATTCCAGCGCTGGTGCAGCCTGTGGATACCCATTGACGGGTGCTGTCATCCGAATACACCTGGTGGAACTGCCAGACCGGGCAATTGGCCGGGTTGCCCGCATCGGTGCGGCGTACGCGTGCCGGATCGGTTGGCATGGTCCGGATTAGCTTGCTCACCACTTCCGGGTCTTCACGCAAGGCAATTGTGTTGTGATAGGACTTGGACATTTTTTGTCCGTCCAGCCCGGGCATTTTGGATGCGGTCGTCAACAAGGCTTCAGGCTCAGCTAAAATCATTTTTCCCGAGCCTTCAAGATAGCCGTATAGACGCTCGCGATCATTGACCGACAAATTCTGTGCGTCATCCAAAAGCGCTTTGGCCGATTCCAGCGCTTCATTATCGCCCTGTTCCTGATAGGCCGTGCGGCACTCTTCATACAGCTTGGCTTTTTTGGACCCCAGCTTCTTGATCGCTGCGCGCGATTTGTCCTCAAACCCCGGCTCCCGCCCATAGAGATGATTAAAACGACGACAGATTTCCCGCGTGAACTCAATGTGCGGCACCTGATCCTCACCCACTGGCACCAGGTTGGCACGGTAAATCAGAATATCGGCTGATTGCAGCAACGGATAACCCAGGAAGCCGTAAGTCGACAAATCCTTCTCGCTGAGCTTCTCCTGCTGGTCCTTATAGGTGGGTACGCGCTCCAGCCAGCCGAGCGGGGTCATCATCGACAATAACAAATGCAACTCGGCGTGTTCGATGACCCGTGATTGTACGAACAGCGTCGCCTGCGCCGGATCAACGCCTGCAGCCAGCCAGTCGATCACCATGTCGCGCACGTTTTCTTCGATCACCGCCGGGGTATCGTAGTGTGTGGTGAGTGCGTGCCAATCAGCCACAAAGAACAAGCATTGGTATTCGTTCTGCAGCCTCAGCCAGTTTTTAAGCACGCCATGGTAATGGCCAAGGTGCAAACGTCCGGTGGGACGCATGCCGGAAAGAACGCGATCAGAATACATAGAGTGGATGAGTTGTCAGCAATAAGTAAGGGATGGTGTCAGGTCAGTACGACCTGTATCAAGACTAGCAGTTGTGTGGCGTCCAGCCCCGTCACCAGGGCGACCAGGCCAATAAACAGGCTAATCAAGGGCCACAGGATGATGCCGAGGATACCGGTGAACAGCAGTCCGAGCAAAATAAACAGTCCGTAAGGCTCGAGCCGGGCAAACTGCATGGCCAGTTTCATCGGCAACAGGCTCACAGCGATGCGGCCGCCATCCAGCGGCGGCAAGGGGATGAGATTCAAGGCCATCAGGATGACATTGATGAACACGCCCGCCGCTCCCATCAGCATCAATGGAACGCTAGCGAAACCGCTTCCCATGGCGTATCCGAGCTGGATCATCAGCGCCCAAAAAATCGCCATGATGAAATTCATGCCTGGTCCGGCCGCGGCCACCCACAACATATCCTGCTTGGGTCGGCGCAACCGGGCGAAGTTGACCGGTACGGGCTTGGCCCAGCCAAACAAAATGGCGCCACCACCCAGTAATTTGCTGGTCAGCAGGATCAATAACGGCACAAGTATCGTACCGACAGGGTCAATGTGCTTGAGCGGATTGACCGTGATGCGGCCCAGGGCCGCTGCAGTCATGTCCCCGAAATAGCGTGCGACATAGCCATGTGCCGCTTCATGCAAGGTGATGGCAAAAATCACGGGTATAGCGAACACGCTAATCTTTTGAATCAGACTCAATTCCATGCCAGATCAGCCCTCAAAGCCGGACACATCGCCCTTGCCATAACGCAATATGACGGGAACATCAGCAGTGAGATCCACTACCGTACTGGGCGTCAGGCCGCAGGCCCCGCCATCGATCACCAAATCAACCTGATGTTCAAGGCGTTCTCGGATTTCCCATGGCTCGGTCAACGGAACGTCTTCGCCCTCCAGCAACAAGGTGGATGACAAAATGGGCTCGCCCAATTCTTCAAGCAAAGCTTGCACCACAGGATGCGAAGGCACCCGTAAACCGATGGTGTCGTGCTTTTTATGCAGCAACCGCCTGGGCACTTCGCGTGTGCCACGCAAAATAAAGGTATAGGGGCCCGGGGTATGGGCCTTTAGCAGCCGAAACTGGTTGTTGTCCACTTGCGCATAGCGCCCAAGTTCAGACAGGTCCCGGCAAATCAGCGTCAAGTCATGCGCACTGTCGAGTCCGCGCACCGATAACAGCCGGACGGCTGCTTCCTTGTTCCCCACCTGGCAACCCAGTGCGTAACAGGAGTCGGTGGGATAGACGATCACGCCGCCGCGTTTGATGATATCGACCACCTGCTGGATAAGACGAAGCTGCGGATTGTCCGCATGAATATTGAAAAATTGCGCCATAAATTCTCAAGCAGTGAATAAGGAAGAATGCTGTACAAACTCGGGCCAATCTTGCCAGACGGGTTGACAGTAATAAGGCAGCGCAGGGAGTCGACCCAGATCAACGCCCTCTCCTGGCGCGTGAAAATCGGCTCCACGCGAGGCTTTGAGGCTGAACGCACGCGCCAGATCAGCAAATTTCCCATACTCGGAAGGATGATGACTGCCTGTGATGACCTCTATCCCCTCCCCCCCCAGCGCGCGAAAATCATTCAATAGCTGCAGTAATTGATGCGCCTTGAACGCGTAGCGGCCAGGATGGGCGATCACCGCCATGCCGCCGCTGGCGCGAATCCAGCCCACGGCATTTTCCAGTGAGGTCCACTGGTGTTCAACGTAGCCGGGGTTGCCGCGAGTCAAAAACCGTTTGAAGGTGGTGCGCATATCGGGCGCATGACCTTGCGCGACCAGCCAACGTGCGAAATGGGCCCGTCCCACCATCTGTTTGTTGGCGGCATAGCTATCGGCACCTTCATAGGCGTCGGCGATGCCGTGCCGCGCCAGGTCGGCGGCCATACGCCGGGCGCGCTCCATACGACCCAAACGGATGCTGTGCAAACCGGCAGCCAGTTCGGCATAGGTGGGATCAATACGCAGCCCGACAATATGAACCGTCTGTCCACTCCAGGTCACTGATATCTCGACACCCGGAATCAAGCTGATTCCGACTGCCTCGGCCGCCACCCGCGCCTCGGCCAATCCAGACACGTCATCATGATCGGTCAGGCCGAGCACGTGCACGCCGTTTGCAGCCGCACGCACGACTACCTCGGTTGGTGACAAAACCCCGTCAGAAATACTGGAATGGCAATGCAGATCGATATTAAGCATCGATAGTCAGGGTCAGGGAACCAAGGCCAAAAGCGCTTGGTCAGGAGGGGGAATCATAGCAAAATACACGCTCAATCGAATTACCGCAGCATCCCGGTCCCACATAATGAAAAAACTCCTGTTCGACATGTTCCCCATCATAGTGTTCTTCATCGCCTACAAGTTGGGCGATTCGAATGCAGAAGCGACCCGCGCCTTCATGGCCAGCGTAGGGTTACCCCAGCCGCTGGGCGTGGGCGAAAAACCGGGAATTTATCTTGCAACACTGGTTGCCATCGTCGCCAGCTTTATTCAGATCGGCTGGGTCAAGCTGCGTGGTCACAAAGTTGAAACCATGATGTGGGTCAGCCTCGGGATCATTGCCGTATTCGGTGGTGCCACGCTATGGCTGCACGATGAAAGCTTCATCAAGTGGAAGCCCACCGTGCTGTACTGGATTTTTGCCGGCATCATTTTTGGCGCGGCGGCTTTTGGACGCAATATCATTAAAAGCCTGATGAATGCCCAAATGGAACTTCCTGACCCTGCCTGGAGTCGGTTAAACGCAAGCTGGGGCGGTTTTTTTGCTGTCATGGGGGTTGCAAATCTGATTGTTGCCTTCAACTTCTCAACTGACGCATGGGTCAATTTCAAGCTGTTTGGCAGCCTGGGCCTGATGCTGGTGTTTGTCATCGGCCAGAGCTTGATGCTGGCCAAATATATGGATAAGGAAGAAGAACAATAATGTTGTATGCAATCGTGGGACACGATGTGGCGAACAGCCTGGACAAGCGACTCAGTGTCCGCCCCGCGCACCTGGAACGGCTGCAAGCTCTGCAACAAGCCGGGCATCTGTTGCTGGCCGGGCCCTTCCCTGCTGTCGATAGCAATGATCCAGGACCAGCAGGATTTTCCGGCAGCCTGATCGTCGCCGAATTCGAGTCATTGGCCGCCGCTCAAGCGTGGACTGATGCAGACCCTTACGTGAGCGCTGGCGTGTATGCCAGCGTCAGCGTCAAACCCTTCAAGAAAGCATTACCTGCATGAACACTGCCGATCTCATTCGCCAACGCCTCACCGCACTGGATCCCGAAACCCTCACGCTGGAAGACGAAAGTGCCCAGCATAAAGGACACGTCGGCGCCGCGGGTGGAGGGGGACACTTCCGCCTCACGCTGGTCTCACCCAAGTTCAGCAACTTGAATACCCTCGCCCGTCATCGGCTGGTTTACGAGGCCATGGGTGAATTAATGCAACGTGAAATCCACGCTTTGTCCATCACCGCTTTATCCCCAGAAGAACTCTGAAAGGAATCTGTATGCGTGTCGCTCTTCTCCCCGCTCTGATCATGTTGGCCCTGACCCCTATGGCACAGGCGCAAACGCCTGCTCCAGCGGCGGTCGATGCGAACAAACCTTTGGCGGTCGTCAACGGCAAGGAAATTCCTGCTGTGTACGGCGAGCTGGTCAAACGTGAAATGTCTCAGGGCCAACCTGACTCCCCGCAACTGGATGCACGGGTTCGCGAATCCCTGATCAATCTGGAATTGCTGTCCCGCGCTGCCATGGACAAGGGACTGGACAAGGACCCGCGTCTGGCTGCAGCCCTCGACATCCGCCGCAAAGATCAACTCGCCAAGGCCTACCTGGAAGACTACGTCAAAAATCACCCGGTGACGGATGCTGAAATTCAGGCTACGTATGACAAAGCCAAGTCCGAAACCGTCGAGCCTGAATATCGTGTGCGCCACATTCTGGTGAAAACAGAAGCCGAAGCCAAGAAGGTGATGGCAGACCTTGCGAAAAAAGCCAAATTTGAAGACCTGGCCAAGAAGTACTCCAAGGACCCCGGCTCAGCCAAAAACGGCGGGGAACTCGATTGGTCCGACCGAGGAGCCTACGTTAAAGAGTTTTCCGACGCCCTAGCCAACCTGAAAAAAGGTGAGACCACCAAGTCGCCAGTCAAATCACAGTTCGGTTATCACATCATACGACTCGACGATGTACGCCAGCCGCAAATCCCGCCGCTGGAAGCCGTAAAAGGTGAAATCATCAAGCAAACCCAGCAAACACGGGTGCGTGACGCCATCACGGCTGTACGCGCCAGTGCAAAAGTTGAGTAATCCACTAAAAATAAAGGATGCGGGGTTTTTCCCCGTGTTCATCATCTGACAGGGAGCCAAACATGGCCGGCAAAGAATATAACCACCTGCAAGACGTTTTCCTGAACACCCTGCGTAAAGATCGCATTCCGGTGTCTGTTTTCCTCGTCAACGGGATCAAGTTGATGGGGCGGATCGAGTCTTTCGATCAATTTGTCGTGCTGCTAAAGGGCCAGGATCAGGCCGCACAAATGATATTCAAACATGCCATCTCGACGATTTCGCCCTCGCGTGAGGTTGTCCTTCCGCAGCGCGATGCGGAAGCCTGAGGCTATTCCACATGGTCAGCCAACAGGCTGACCGCTGTTCGGGAATCCACCAGCACCACTGCTCCGCCGCGATAAGCCTGCTTGTGGCGCGCTGAAATCGAGTCCAGTCCTTTCGTGTCCTTTAGGTACACCACGGCATAGTCATTGGGATGCGCAGTCAACCATTGCAATTCCATCGCCCCCCGCAGTTCAACTAACGGGGCCTCCAGTCTGCCCAAAAACTGATACTGGGCATGGTACTTGGCAATATTGGCAACCGGATGGCCTTCATCCTGCACCTGCTTGATCGCCAATGCCATCGGCTTGATATCGTATAACGGCTCAATTGAACGAGCGGCCGCCAGCTGTACAAGCGCCAACACTACGCCTCCAAGCAAGCCAAGCGTCACAACCGGTGGCCAGCCACGGCGACCAGCCAGCCAGGCCAACACAGCGGCCAACACGATCAGTACGCCAGGCCACACAGGGGGCATCTCAACCACCTGGTCCTGCACGGATGCAATCTGTCCAGTTGCCGCAAGTAGAAGCGCTACCCCCAGCATGGCCGCCAATAAGGCTGGTAATCCCACGTGACGTTCCATGCGGTCAGCCAGCACGCGCGAAGCCAGCAAGGCGAAGGCAGGAAATAACGGGATCAGGTAATGCGGCTGTTTCCCACTCACAAAGGAAAAAGCAATAAAAACCGGCAATATCCAGGCCAGACAAAATCGTGTACCACGGTCCAGGCCGATTCGACGGTGGTGTACCAGCGCCTGCCAAAACCCGGGCCAGACAAACCAGGGAAACAGCAACACGGGGAGTAACGGCACATACCACCAGAATGGTCGCCGATGCGCAAACGAATCCACCATACGGTCAGCCGTCTGCCCCCAGAAAATGGCATTGCGATAGGCCTCGCCGCCAGAGACTCCTGCAGGCAGCGCCCAGGCCAACGCGATCACTGCACCCAAAAGAGTCGCCAGTAGCACGCCCCCAAACCACTGCTTCCACTTCAGGCCTGGCTGCCACCAAATCGCCAAAACCGTGATCGGCAGCAAGTTCAGCAGTATCACCGGCCCTTTGGTCAGGACACCCAGGCCGATCGCTATGCCGAGCCAAACAAAGCCAAGTCGTTTTCCGTCAGCCGCGATGACAATGCCAAGCATCCCCACCAATACCCAGAAAGCGAGCATGACGTCGAACATGCCCGAGGTGGAAAACACAATCCACAGCAGGGCGCCTATCAAAATCAGTGCAGCACGCCCGCCCAGTCCTGTCTGTTCTGGCCACAAACGATGTGCCAACAAACAGGTCAGCCATAACGAACCTGCTGAAAACAGCGGTAGCACCAGGCGCGGCCACCAGTCATTGACCCCAAACAACGCCCAGCCTGCATGAAACATCCAGAACAAGAACGGTGGTTTATGACTATAGGGTTCGCCATTCTTGAATGGCACCAGAAAATCGCCACGCAGCCACATTTCCCATGCAGCACTCACATATCGCGTTTCATCGATCGGAATCAATGGCCGAGTCAGCAATGCCACGGTCGTCAGCCCTGCGAGCATAAGCAGGCTCAGGAAGAAATACGCGCGACCATTGAGATCAATTTTTACGTGAAGCTTCATCAAGCGGACTTTCCGTTTCGCCCAGTTCCGCATCGATTTTGTCATCCAGGCTTTGGCCATGCCGGAAATGTCGATACAAATAAGCGCCCAACGCACCTGAAATCAGGAACAGGCTGATGGCCAAGGTCAATTTAAGCGCAGGGGCAATATGAACGCCACTGCCAACCAGGGCAAACACCAGCGTCTGCGGAAGATAACCGAGCAGGGTCCCCGCCAAAAATGGAATGGGCCGAATACTGGAAATACCTGCTGCAAGATTGGTCAACGAATTGCTGCCGACTGGCAGTAATCTGATCAGTACCGTCATGGAAAACGGGTGTGCATGGATAAAGTGATCGAAACGGCTGGCGCGCGCACCTAACTTGGTGCGCAGCAAGCCTTTGCCAAACAGGCGCGCATAACCGAAGCTCAATACACACCCGATTAAAGCCGCCAAAGCGCCGAGCACGGTGCCCAAGCCCACGCTGAAAGCGTAGCCCCCCAGGAAAGCGATAATCTGGCGCGGCAGGCCGATCGCTGTAAGCACCCCGCCCATCAGCAAAAAAAGCAGGGCGCCATTCAAGCCGTGGCCTCGTACGCGTGCGTCGATCCAGGCCTCGTTTACACTATTTCCCAGATCACTGGTTTTGAACAGATAGCCCAGCAACGCCAGACTCAACATCAGCGCCAGGCCTTTCAGGACGACGCGCGCTCTCATTTACAAATCAGAATCGGGGTCAATAGACGGCAGCCGTACGCGCCGCTGCAACCAGGCCACACCGAACAGATCGACAATGCCCACCCATAAGCGGTTATGCACACCATATTTCGACGTACCACGCTCACGTGCCCGATGATGAACGGGAACGGAAACCACTGCACCACCGTTACGCATCACCAGTGCCGGCAGAAAACGATGGACATGGTCGAAATTGGGTAACTGTAGAAAAGTCTCGCGTGCGAAAACTTTCAATCCACAACCGGTATCCGGCGTGTTGTCCTTCAACATGCCTGAGCGCACCGCATTGGCCACTTTCGATGATAAACGGCGTAGAAACGTATCTATGCGTTTGGCACGCCAACCTGCAAGCAATTCAAGATTATTCGGTTGGCTCGAGTCGGCGAGTCGTGCCAGCAAAGCCGGGATATCGGCCGGATCGTTCTGCCCATCACCATCAAGTGTCGCGATCCATTCATAGCGGGCAGCAGTCACGCCTGTTGTCACTGCACGGCTCTGCCCACAGGATGCACGGTGGCGGATCACCCGCAACATTGGGAATTCACTTTTGAGCGCGTGCAGGCGCGACTGGGTCGCGTCCGTACTGCCGTCGTCGACATAAATCATTTCAAACGTGGTATTGCCAGACAAGGCGGCGGCGATTTCGCGCACCAATGGCTCGACGTTGTCTTGTTCGTTCTTGACGGGAACAACCACGGACAGCTTGCCGTGGTAGGCATATTTCGGCATGGATAGCGCGAGATCGATTGTGTGGCGGAGAGGGCGGGATTCGAACCCGCGTTAGGATATTATCCTAAACACGCTTTCCAGGCGTGCGACTTAAACCGCTCATCCACCTCTCCGGGCAGCCGCGCATTCTAATCGAAGAGGCGTATTCAAGGCAAATTGGCTCAACCGCTCCTGACCCGCAAGCGAGCAGCTGTCATTAATGTGGCGTGATGTACTGCTTCCAGTCTTTGCTCATTCCACCAAAACATGCCTGGTACTCGGCTGTCGAGCTTGTTTCCTTTTTCATGTCTTCCCAAGGCAATGAGATACGCACCGGTTTTCCTTCCCACTCGCCTTCACAAAACTCGTAATTGACCTGACCGTCCAACTCAAACTGGCGAAAGCTATGCAGCTTTCCGTTGTAGTGATGCAGGTTGAGATAAGCGTTAGAAGGAAAGGTAGGGTTCCAGGGCGGTGCGATGGACAAATAATCCCGAATCAAGCGGCCATTGGGATCATAAATATTAACCTCGGAAATATGGATGGCTTCAGGCAAGGCTGCATCACGCTGGATACGAGATAGTAGCCGGCCTGTTTGGCTATCGTAATAACTGATGATTTGGAATCGGTATCCAGCGGCGGCGGCACCATTGTATGCGCCCGTTTTTTCTTCAGTACGGACCGTATGATTGGCCAATTGCTGTTC
The DNA here is from genome assembly GCA_036568265.1 of Thiobacillus sp. Classification (GTDB taxonomy): domain Bacteria; phylum Pseudomonadota; class Gammaproteobacteria; order Burkholderiales; family Thiobacillaceae; genus Thiobacillus. The sequence goes on along the minus strand of DATCSW010000014.1, from coordinate 63,162 downwards.
ATGCAACTTGTAAACCAGCCGATGAAAATCGGGACGCGGAAGGGGAGCAGCCGTCGCTGCTTGAGCCAAACACACTACCAGGCACGCCATCCACTTCATTTCTTGGTCTCCTTGGGCTGCACCCATTTTTGAATAAAATTATCAAGCATGTCACGGCTCACCAAGCCCGTGTGACGCGCCACAATTGCTCCGTCCGGGTCATAAATCACGGTGGTGGGCACACCCAGCAGATCTGCTCCGGCAAAGCGGGTGAACACTTTTTCATCACCCAGCAGTAATGGAAAGCTGATCAGATAGCTATCGGCAAAGCGGGCCACTTCATCACCGCGCGCAGGACCAAACGAGGGGAAATCCACGGCGACCCCGATCACTGTGGCCTGCCCTCCCTTGTGCGCATCATAAAATTTCTGCAATTCAGGCATCTCTTCGATACAAGGCGGGCAACGGGGGCCCCAGACCGACAATATGGTCCATTGCCCTTTGCCTATGTATTCACTGAAATGATGGGGCTTGCCCTGAACATCGTTGAGCACCACATCCGGGCTTGCAGCATAAGCCGGTAGCGCAATCCATCCTAAACACACCAGCAGACATGTCGCCAAAAAATTACGGATCATTTTGCAGCCTCTTTTGTGGAATCTGTGTCAACCGAACTACGTTCCGTCCAGTTATCTTCCGGTAGAAATTCGGCTCGCTGTTCGATTTTGCGGGCTGCTTCGGTTTGACCCAGAGCATGCAGAATTGTCGACTTCAACATGAGCGTGCCTCTGCTGTCCGGGTCTAGTAACAAACCGGCATCTACAACTGCCAATGCTTTTTGATCCTGGCCAGACATGTGATAGATAATCGCAAGGTTGTGATACGCCTTTTGATAGCTGGGGTCCAGTCGTATTGCGGTAGAAAAATGATGAGCGGCCTGTTGGATCCGATTGTGTTTGGCATGTACCACACCCAGGTCATCATGCGCCTCGGCATTGCCCGGATCGAGTTGAACCGCCCGGGTTAAATCGCGCTCAGCCTCAACCAGGTTGTTGCGCCAAATGTTACGGACCCCCCGTTTGGTATAGGCCAATGAGCTATTGGGATGACGTTGGATAAACACGTCGAGATCGGCTATCCCCTCATCCACCAGGCCCATTCTGCCCAGCGCCATGCCTCGACCGTAATAAGCCTGGTTCTGCTGGCCATCCAGCTTGATGGCGGACGTATAGTTTTCAACTGCACCATGCAAATCGTTGAGCGCGTAATACGCATCACCCCGTAGCGTATACAGCACGGCGAAATGAGGCTCCACCGAAATCAAGTGGTTATATTCCTTCAAGGCAGCGAGCGCAGCCTCACGAGTCTGGAACTCGGCTGCTCCCGACAGGCTGGCTGAAATCGACACACTGATGGCGAATACCCACTGCAAAACGCTTAAAGCGATCCGTTTCATATTCATACCCCTCCTGTTTTAAGGATGACGCCCGTCAAGGCTGGTTTATTCCGGAATACGCTATTTGTTGTAGCATTCAGCCGTTTTTTTGAAGCCGATCCCCTTGAAACCCCAGTCTGCGCCCCAAACTGGTTAGCAGATTTTTTGGAGATCGCATGCAAACCGAGAACACCACCCCGGAAAGCACACCGGATGACACGCTTGAAACGATGCCCAGCATGGAAGACATGTTGCGCGAAGCCGAACTCAAAGCCGAAGAACATCATGATGCCTGGCTGAGAGCCAAAGCCGAAACCGAGAATATGCGCCGACGCGCCGTGGAAGACGTCGAGAAGGCTCGCAAGTTTGCGATGGACAGCTTCGCCAGTGAATTACTTGCCGTGAAAGACAGTCTGGAAGCCGCACTGTCAGCGGAATCGCCCAGCATGGAAAACCTGAAAAATGGCGTCGAACTGACGCTCAAACAGCTGGTGGCCGCCTTCGCCAAGTTCAATTTGCACGACATTGACCCGATGGGCGAAAAGTTCGACCCGTATCAGCATCAGGCCATACAAATGGTCGAGTCGGACCAGCCGGCCAACACGGTCGTGACGGTACTGCAAAAGGGCTACAGCCTGAATGAACGTACGCTGCGGCCGGCACTGGTGATGGTCGCCAAAGGCAAGGATTGATAGTCTTATTCAAGATCCGCCTTATTGAAATTGGCGCAAACTCCCCCACATTTGAACTCATCTAAACATTTTCAGAAGGAACGCATCATGGGACGCATTATTGGCATTGACCTGGGTACCACCAACTCCTGTGTGGCAGTGATGGAAGGCGGCAAGGCGAAAGTCATCGAAAACGCTGAAGGCGCACGCACCACACCGTCCATCGTGGCTTATACCGAAGACGGCGAAATTCTGGTGGGTGCGCCCGCCAAACGCCAGGCAGTCACCAACCCCCAAAACACCCTGTATGCGGTCAAGCGTCTGATCGGTCGTCGTTTCGAAGAAAAAGAAGTACAGAAAGATATCGGACTGATGCCCTACAAAATCGTCAAAGCCGACAACGGCGACGCATGGGTGGAAGTGCGCGGCCAGAAAATGGCGGCGCAGCAGGTTTCAGCCGAAACGCTGCGCAAGATGAAAAAAACCGCTGAAGACTACCTCGGTGAAGAAGTGACAGAAGCCGTCATCACGGTGCCGGCCTACTTCAACGACAGCCAGCGCCAGGCAACCAAGGATGCCGGCCGCATCGCCGGTCTGGAAGTCAAACGCATCATCAACGAGCCAACCGCGGCCGCGCTCGCTTTCGGCATGGACAAGAAGGAAGGCGACCGCAAAATCGCCGTGTATGACCTCGGCGGCGGCACGTTCGACATCTCCATCATCGAGATTGCCGAGATGGATGGCGAGCACCAGTTCGAAGTGCTGTCGACCAACGGCGACACCTTCCTCGGTGGCGAAGACTTCGACCAGCGCCTGATCGATTACATCTCCGAGGAGTTCAAGAAAGACTCGGGCGTCGACCTGAAAAAAGACGTGCTCGCTTTGCAGCGCCTGAAAGAAGCCGCTGAAAAGGCCAAAATCGAACTGTCGTCCGGCCAGCAGACCGAAGTCAACCTGCCCTACATCACGGCAGATGCTTCCGGCCCCAAGCACTTGGCCGTCAAGATCACCCGCTCCAAGTTCGAAGCACTGGTGGAAGACCTGATCAAGCGCACCATCGAGCCTTGCAAAATGGCATTGAAGGACGCTGGCCTTTCCACCTCGCAAATCGACGACGTCATTCTGGTCGGCGGCCAAACCCGCATGCCCAAGGTGATGGACGCAGTGAAGGAGTTCTTTGGCAAGGACCCGCGTCGCGACGTCAACCCTGACGAAGCTGTGGCTGTGGGCGCTGCAATTCAGGGCGGCGTACTGAAAGGTGAAGTCAAGGACGTGCTGCTGCTCGACGTCACCCCACTCTCCCTCGGTATTGAAACCCTGGGCGGCGTGATGACCAAGCTGATCCCGAAGAACACCACCATCCCGACCAAGGCATCGCAGGTGTTCTCCACCGCCGACGACAACCAGAACGCAGTGACCGTGCACGTACTGCAGGGTGAACGCGAAGTGGCCACGGGTAACAAGAGCCTCGGTCAATTCAATCTGTCCGACATCCCGCCCGCACCGCGCGGCATGCCGCAGATCGAAGTCACCTTCGACATTGATGCCAACGGCATCCTGCATGTGTCGGCCAAGGACAAGGCCACCGGCAAGGAAAACACCATTCGCATCCAGGCCAGTTCCGGCTTGAGCGAAGAAGAAATCCAGCGCATGGTGCTGGATGCCGAAGCCAACGCGGCCGAAGACCATAAAGCTGTCGAACTGGCGACCGCACGTAACGCTGCAGATGGCATGATTCACTCGGTCAAAAAATCGCTGACCGAACACGGCGACAAGGTGTCGGCTGAAGAGAAGGAGGCGATTGAAACCGCTGTCAAGGAAGCCGAAGAAGCCGTACGCGAAGGCGACAAGGACACCATTGAAGCCAAAACCAATGCCTTGGCAACCGCCAGCCATAAATTGGCCGAGCAAATGTACAAGGAAGAGCAGGCCAACGCGCAACCAGGTGATGGCGCCAGTGGCCCGACTCAGGCTAACGAAGCCGACGACAATGTCGTTGACGCTGAATTCGAGGAGGTCAAGGACAAGTAAGGCGTTTACAGGCCGGATGGAAGAAATGTCGCGCTTGCGCGACATTTCCGTTTTATCCGTCCCCTCGCCGTGATCCAAGCTTATGAGTAAACGCGACTATTACGAAGTTCTGGGCGTCGCCAAAAACGCCTCGAACGAAGACATCAAGAAGGCCTATCGCAAGCTGGCCATGAAGCACCATCCTGACCGCAATCCGGACGACAAAGGAGCGGAGGAAAAATTCAAGGAAGCCAAGCTGGCCTATGAGGTCCTGACAGACTCCGATAAACGGGCTACCTACGATCAATTTGGGCACGCCGGGGTCGATCAGCAAAGCGGCATGGGAGGCGGCAGCGGATTTTCCGATTCGTTCTCGGATATTTTTGGCGATATTTTTGGCGGAGGTGGCGGTAACCGTCGTGATCGCGTTTATCGTGGCGCCGATCTACGCTACAACTTGGAAATAAGCCTGGAAGAGGCTGCACGCGGCACTGAAACCAAAATTCGTATTCCCTCATTGGAAGAATGCGGCACCTGCCACGGCAGCGGCGCCAAGCCTGGCACCCAGCCGACCACCTGCGCCACCTGCGGCGGGCATGGTCAGGTTCGCATTCAACAAGGCTTTTTCTCAGTCCAGCAAACTTGCCCCCGTTGTAGTGGCACCGGCAAGATGATATCGGACCCCTGTACCACCTGCCATGGCGAAGGTCGAGTCAAGAAACACAAGACACTATCCGTCAAAATCCCGGCGGGCGTCGATTCCGGCGACCGCATCCGTCTCGGGGGCGAAGGGGAGGCCGGGGTCAATGGGGGTCCGTCAGGCGATCTCTATGTGGTCATCCATCTCAAGGAACATCCAGTGTTCAAACGTGACGGAGACGATTTGCACTGTGAAATGCCCATCAGCTTTGCCACCGCTGCACTCGGGGGTGACCTCGAAATCCCGACCCTGGACGGCCATGCCAAGATCAAGATTCCAGCCGAAACGCAGTCAGGCAAAGCATTCCGACTGCGCGGTAAGGGCATCAAGGGTGTACGCAGTCACGCCCCGGGCGATTTGCTTTGCCACATGCAGATCGAAACACCGGTGAACCTGTCCGAGCGTCAGCGCGAATTGTTGCGGGAACTCGATGCCCTGAGTCCGGGTCGCAACAACAACCCGCGTGCGCAATCCTTCATGGACAAAGTCAAGGCATTCTTCGGATAGCTGCTCCAATATCTGAAGCATTGCGTCGGGGGACTGTGATCAAGCTGAGTAGCACTTTTGATCACTTGCACAAGCCGGTGCATCCACATCTGGCACCGTGCTTGAAATTTTCACGTTAACCGACACTTTAAAGGAAACTTTTCATGCTTAAACCCTCATTGGCCTCAATGATCGTTGCAAGCTGCGCCACCTTGCTTGCCAGCCCTGCTATCGCCGGAGACATTCCTGTAATCGTCAAAATGCCGAGACTCACGGTAGAGGCTTCGGAAGCAATCGCCCGGGCGACAATGGATGCCTGCCGCAAGCAGGGCATCCAGATCGGCGTGACCGTAGTCGATCGTAGTGGCGATGCCATGGTGGTGAGGCGCGACACGCTGGCTCCGAGAGTGACCCTGGAGGTCAGCCGGCAGAAGGCCTATACGGCGGTCAACTTCAATGCCGCCACCTCAAGCATGACTGATCGCTTCAGCCAGCCCTTCTCAGTCGGCAAAGTCGAGGGCCTGGTATTTTCAGCCGGAGGCGTTCCGATCGAAGCCGCCGGCAATGTCGTCGGCGCAGTCGGCGTCTCTGGCGCGGCAACCGGTGAGCAGGATGAGGCCTGTGCTCGCGCTGGCATCCAGGCAATCCAGTTCGAACTCGAAACAGTGAGCCTCTGATGTCACGATTGGTAGCCTGACTACCGCCATTGCCCAGGAATCCCACCTGCGCGACAGGCGGTACAAGGGCACCGGCTCATGCCGACCTGCTCTGTCACACGCCGATCAACCCTCAACAATGATCACTGATGGGGCGCGTCAGCGCCTCATCAGTATTAAGCCAGATTTCGCGGGCCTTGCTGAAATCAGTCTGGTCGCCACTCAATAAAATTGCCTGATTAAAAGCGGTAAACCCTTGGTTAAGCCACTTGGTCCGAGCCATGATCTCAACTATGATCTTGTTGCTTATGGGTGACCTTGCGCGTGTGCCCTGAGTCCCTCGCAAGACACACCTGAAGCTTGCAGGCTCGTCGAGGCTGAGTCCCCGTATCGAACGCCTAATTTAGTGTGCGGCGACGGCAAACAGGCGAAAGAAATTCTGCGTCGTGACCTCACCTACAGCATCCGCCGTCATGCCGCGTATGCGTGCGATTTCTTCCGCCACATGCTTCACGAATCCCGGCTGATTGGTCTTGCCGCGATGCGGAACCGGTGCCAGGTAGGGTGAGTCGGTTTCGATCAGCATGCGGTCAAGCGGAATGGCTGCCGCCACCTCTCGCAGGGACACCGCATTCTTGAAGGTGACGATGCCCGAGAAGGAAATATAAAAGCCCTGCTCGATGGCGGCCTCGGCCACAGCCAGGCTTTCGGTAAAGCAGTGCATCACCCCACCCGCCTCGCCAGCCTTTTCCTCCAGCATGATGCGCAAGGTATCCTCAGCGGCGGCGCGCGTATGGATCACGAGCGGTTTATGTGTAATCCGCGCCGCACGAATATGAGTGCGGAAGCGTTCGCGCTGCCACTCGAGATCGCCCGTCAAGCGGAAATAATCCAGACCAGTCTCACCGATGGCCACCACCTTGGGGTGATCGGCCAAGGCAACCAGCTCATCCACCGTAGGCTCGGTACAGTCCTCGTGATCAGGATGCACGCCCACCGAAGCATAGACATTGGGATGCGCCTCGGCCAGCGCGCGAATTTCCGGAAATTTTTCCAGTTCCACGCTGATGCATAACGCATGGCTCACCTGGTTCTGCGCCATGAGGTCAAACACCTCAGGCAGCTTATCGGCGAGATCGGGAAAATTGATGTGGCAATGAGAATCGATATACATACGGCAAACGAGCACCGCATGGCGGCGCTACATGGTGTGTGTTGGACGGACTGATTTTAACGAACCACCCAGTAAAACCTCAATTTTGTTTTGAGCGGCCTTGCCACTTTCATTGAATGCGAACTGTACACCCACCCCCTGGGTACGCCCACCATGGGCGCCCGGTGGGGTCACCCAGATGACTTTTCCGGATACAGGGAGCTTGGCTGAGTCTTCCATCAGGGTCAGCAACATGAATACTTCTTCGCCCATCTTGTAGCTTTTATTGGTGGGGATAAACAAGCCTCCGCCCTTGATAAAAGGCATATAAGCCGCAAACAAGGCTGATTTCTCCTTGATGGACAAGGAAAGCACCCCAGGTCTGACCTGTCCGGCTACATCATTAGGCGTTGCACTCATGTTTTTGTCTCTTCAATCAAACAAGTTCCGATACTGGATTAACCAGGATTCCTGCTGTAACACCCTATTCAATGGATGAGCCAGTGTACGCCCATCCGTTGCGTGCAATCGAATCAGATCCAGCAGCTTCGATAAATTCACCTTGGCCCCGAGTTTCGCCAAATCCGGTTTGAAATCGTGGTTGAACTGCACACCACTGTGCAATCTGGCCGCCAGTAAATCTCCCAGCCATTTATACGCGACAGCATGCCAGGTTTCCGTTTTGATCGCCTTCCAATGATCTGCCAATGAAACCGGATCGAGCCGCTCGGGGTGAGCCAAACCATCCAGTATCATCCGGCGTTCGGCCAGGTCTGCCCCTTCATTCCAGCCCAGCGCCTCCAGAGGCGCGCCGCCCGCCAAGGCCAGCAGCGTTGCAGGGCTCTCAACCTGCTGATCGATCAGCCATTGAACCGCATCCTGGCCGGCTGGCAAGCCCAAATCCAGCCGCGTACACCGGCTCCGGATGGTTGGCAACAATTGCCGAGGCTGATCCGAAACCAGAACGATCACTGTATTTAACGGCGGTTCCTCCAACACCTTTAACAAGGCGTTGGCTGCAGCCAGGTTCAGGCTATTGGCCGGATTGACCAGCACAACACGAAAACCGGCCCGATACGTGGAAAGCTGGACAAAATCGACCACCTCCCGCGCCTGATCCACTTCAATGAAGGCGGCCAGTTTGGTCTCGCCTTCCTTGCTTGTTTTTTCCTGCAGTGTCAGCAGGCGAAAATCAGGATGGGCGCCCGTCTCCAGCCAATGACACGCCGGACAACTGCCGCACGCTGCCCCATCAGCCAGCGGCGACTCGCAGAGCAGCGCATGGGCCCAGGCCTGTGCCAGTGCAGTCTTGCCAATTCCATGCGGTCCCGCCAGCAACAGGGCTTGCGCGGGGCGTGCGCGTGTAGACAACAATCGCTGCCACGCTGACTGCAACCAGGGATAGGGTGCGCTCATGCTAGTGTCGTGAATCATCAATAGCGAAACAAGATAAAGCGGATGGATTGTTTCGCAGGGCAAGGCGCGAGGAGTCGACATCGCTGGCACTATGGCAACGACGAACAACGCTGCCATGCGGAAAAAGACGCCGTTTTATGTGTCGATATTGATGATTCACGATACTAAAGCCTGCAGCAACCGGGTGATGTGCGCCTGCAGCTCTACGATGCTCTGGCGCGCATCCAGCACCTGAATGCGCGTGGGCTCAGCACGTGCACGTTCAAGATACGCTTGGCGAACCCGGTTAAAAAAGCTGTCGGCTTCACGCTCAAAACGATCCGCTTCACGCGCTGCCGATCGGCGAGCTTCAGCCACCTCAGCCGGCACATCAAACAACAAGGTCAGATCGGGCTGAAAGCCGCGCTGTACCCAGCTTTCCAGGGCAGCCACGCGTTCGACCGCAATACCGCGCCCCCCGCACTGATAGGCATAACTGGCATCGGTAAACCGATCAGACAGCACCCATGCCCCCCGAGCCAGGGCCGGCCGAATCAGGCCTGCCAGATGCGCCTGTCGTGCGGCAAACATCAATAGCAGCTCGGTATCGGCGTCCATCTCGCGATGGAGCAATAAATCGCGCAGGTTTTCACCCAGCGGTGTGCCGCCTGGCTCACGTGTCACGACAACCTCTCGGCCTTGACTACGCAACCAGTCGGCTACAAAACTCAGGTGCGTGCTTTTGCCTGCACCATCCACGCCATCGAGTGTGATGAATTTACCGGAGATCATCTCTGGTAACGGTTGACAGCCCGATTGTGTGCTTCAAGATTGTTGGAGAAAACATGCGTGCCATCCCCGCGCGACACGAAGTACAGTGCGCTGGTTTGTACCGGATTCAGCGCCGCCTGGATGGCCGCCTCACTTGGCATGGCGATGGGTGTAGGAGGCAACCCAGCCCGTGTGTAGGTGTTATATGGAGTATCCGTTTGCAAATCAACTTTGCGCAAATTGCCATCGAATTTCTCGCCCAATCCATAAATAACCGTTGGATCAGTCTGTAAACGCATCCCCAGCCTCAATCGATTCAGGAAGACACCCGCAATTTGTGGGCGCTCGAACGCGGCACCGGTTTCCTTTTCAACAATTGAAGCCATGATGAGCGCTTCGTAGGGGGTTTTGTAGGGCAAGCCCAAAGCACGTTTGCCCCACGCGGCCATCAGCTTGGCCTGCTGCAGTTCGTAAGCACGACGCAACACCTTGATATCGGATGTATGGGGCGCATAAAAATAGGTATCAGGAAACAGCAGCCCTTCAATTCGCCGTTCGCTCGCACCGATCGCCCGCAACAACTCTAAATGTGTCATGCCGGCACTTTCATTGATCAAAAGCGGCTGGGCAGCCAGTACTGCCTGAATTTCTCGCCAACTCTTGCCTTCAATAAAACGCACAATGGCTTGTGAAATTTCACCCTGCTCGATTTTTGCCAGTACTTCAAGCGGGGTCAGTGCACGATCAAAAGCGTAAACCCCCGCCTTGAGTGCCGCCCCTTTTCCCAACACGCGACTCATCAACCAGAAAATCCGGGCATTCGAAACCACACCCTCTTTTTCCAGAATAACGCCCAGACTTTTCAGGTGCGTACCGGGCGGCACATTGATTGTTTTGGGCAGCGGATCGAATGCCTGTGGCTGATTGCCATACCAGACCAATCCACCCACGGCCACAGCGGCCAATACAATCACCAGCACTATCAAACGCTTAATCATTCTCATGCTTCATTCAAGGCATCATTCAAAATCGCTGTCCAACCTGCGGGTTTCCAATGCGTGTCATCCAGTTTCGCCACCCGGCGTACACCAATCACACTATTGCAGATCATCACTTCATCGGCTGCGAGTATAACGTCTCGCTGCCAGCGTCCAATGTGGGTGGCTACGCCTCTTTGCATACACGCTCGCAATATACGGGCTCGAGCCACGCCTGCCACACCGCTTTCGTTCAAATCCGGGGTAAATAATTCGCCGTTTTTTGCCCAGAACACATTGCTCATGACACCACCGACTATCATCTCATGGTCATCACACAAGATGCCTTCGAATGTGGAAGCGTCATTCCATTCCGCTCGGGCCAGCACATTTTCCAGCCGGTTCAAGTGCTTGATTCCAGCGAGCCGGGGCTGTCGTGCCAACTTGAGCGTGCACCAGCGTGCGGCCACCTCCATTGGGGCTTCAGCACCGGCATAAGGAGGGAGTGGCGCTGAAAAAACGATGCGGGTCGGCGTTTCTATATGGGTGGACGCATAACCGCGTGCACCCGAGCCACGCGTCATTAAAACCTTGACGACACCCTCACCACTCGCTGCCACCTGGCAAATCTCACCATGCAGTTGTGCTTCGCTGGCAAGCGGCAGATTCAACGCCTGGCAATCGGCGCTCAGCTTGGCAAACTGATCATGCCACCATAGTGGCTGGCCGGATTGGGTACGCATCGTGCGAAACACCCCATCGCCATAAGCCAGGCCCCGATCCTGAACTGAAATGCTGTCGGCCTGGCGACCATTCACCAACATCATGCCAGACCCAGCACGCGCAACAACCCTTTGGCTTTTGCGCGTGTTTCATCCAGCTCACGCTGGGCCACGGAATCGGCAACGATGCCAGCACCTGCACGAAAATAGAGTTGATTCTCTCGTAGCAAAAAACTGCGGATCAGAATATTCAGGTCAAAGCTGCCATCGCGATTAATGTAACCAACACTGCCGGTATAGCTACGTCGTGGCGTCTGCTCGAGTTCATCAATGATTTGCATGGTGCGTACCTTGGGACAGCCTGTGATGGTGCCGCCAGGGAAAACAGCGCGCAAGGCGTCGAATACATTCAAATTACGGCGCAATATGCCCCGCACGGTTGACTCGATATGATGCACATGGCGGTAGCTGGCGATTTCCATCAATGCGGGTACATTCACGCTGCCGGGTTCACACACCCGGCCCAGATCATTGCGTTCCAGATCCACGAGCATGACATGCTCGGCCTGCTCCTTGGGGTGTGCCCGTAAACGTTCGCGCTGCGCCATATCTTCTGCTGCGTCATCGCTCCGTGGATGCGTGCCGGCTATCGGACGGGCTTCCAGTACGCCCCCACCCGTCAGGCGCACCAGCCGTTCCGGCGAAGAACTCACAATGGCCCAATCATCCATTTGCACCAGCGCCGAAAATGGCGCGGGATTGGTTTGCATCAGCTGTGCAAACAGGGCCGCCGGAGAAGCCGGCGCATCAAAAACAGCTCTCCAGCCCCGCGACAAATTCACCTGAAACACATCACCCGCCCGGATATAGTCCTGAATACGTGCAACGCCCGACAAGAACACATCGGCAGCATCTTCCTGTATCGAAACGGGCCTGGATAAATTGGCGATGATATGCGGGCCTTGTTGCAGATCATCTACCATGTCGTCCAGCAACTGGTGACAACCTGCCTCCGCCATGAGTACACAACGCCCCTTTACGCGGTCAATCAGAATGGCGGCCGGGATACGAACCAGCCAAGCTAACGGAAAATCAGCATCATCTGCCATCTCCACGCTGGGCTCGAACAAACCACCCAATTCGTACGAAAATACGCACAACCAGCCTCCGCTGAAGGGCAATTCAGCTTGATTTTGAATGCTCGCATATGGGCTAGCCTGCATAGCGGGATGCGCCCTTAATGCAGCCTCGCCATCGGCCAAACTGAAGCGCACCTGCTCTTGCGGAAAAGCAAACAGCACGTCCCAACCACGCTGGTCGCTACTTTGGATCAAACCAGGGTATCGTTGTGGGTAGGCCGCCTGTAAAGCAATCAGATCGGGAAGCAGCCGGTCAGACTGGACTGGCCACTCTCTGATTTCGAGCGTATCCACACGATCGTCGTACAAGTCAAACGCGTCTGAAAACGAGTGAACCGTTGGTGCCGCCAAACCCGAAATTGTTTTTGAGTGCTGCGTCGATCTTCAACTCACGCGCTGTATTGGCGCAATAGTCGAGATCACATTCCGGATCTTGCGAAAAAATATTGATGGTCGGAGGCGAAATCTGATGATGAATCGCCAGCACCGTGAACACCGATTCCACACCGCCCGCGCCGCCCAGCAAGTGACCCGTCATCGACTTGGTTGAGTTGACCACGGTTTTGTAAGCGGCATCGCCCAGCGCAAGCTTGATCGCCTCGGTTTCGTTCTTGTCACCCAAAGGCGTCGAGGTGCCATGAGCATTCACGTATTGCAGCTGATCGGCATTGATACCTGCATCGCGCATCGCGTTCAGCATCGAACGCTTGGGACCGTCTGTGCTGGGGGCAGTCATGTGGTACGCATCGCCACTCATGCCAAAACCTGATACTTCTGCATAGATTTTAGCGCCACGTGCCTTGGCATGTTCATATTCTTCCAGCACCATCACCCCGCCGCCTTCGCCCAGCACGAAGCCGTCGCGATCCTTGTCCCACGGGCGGCTGGCGGTTGTCGGGTCATCATTGCGGGTGGACAGCGCACGCGCGGCCGCGAAACCGCCGACGCCCAGCGGCGAAACAGCACATTCCGCGCCACCCGCAACCATCACATCGGCATCGCCGTGCTGAATCATGCGGGCCGACAGACCAATCGCATGCAAGCCCGTTGTGCACGCAGTAACAACCGCGAGGTTGGGGCCTTTCATTCCATACAGAATGGAAAGGTTGCCGGAAATCATGTTGATAATGGAACCCGGGATAAAAAAAGGAGAAATTTTCCTCGGGCCGGACTCCATCAATAATGTGTGGGTATCCTCGATCAGCGGCAAACCGCCAATTCCGGATCCGATGTTGATGCCGATGCGTTCGGCATTGGCTTCGGTGACTTCAAGACCCGAATCACGTATCGCCTGGATACCTGCCGCCATGCCGTACTGGATAAACACATCCATGCGGCGGGCTTCTTTGGGGTTGAGGTATTGCTCCACATCAAAATTCTTCACCTCACCCGCTATCTGCGTAGCGAAAGGGGAAGGATCGAAACGGGTAATCCGGGCGATTCCGGATCGACCGGCCACCAGGTTATCCCAGGCTTCCGGTATGGTATTACCGACCGGGGAAATGATCCCCAGACCGGTTACGACAACGCGACGAATGGACAAAAGTCAGTCCTTTACTCTATTGACGATCAGCTTGACTGGCTGTTGACGTAGTCAATTGCCTGCTGGACGGTGGTGATTTTTTCTGCATCTTCATCAGGAATTTCGCAGCCGAACTCTTCTTCCAGCGCCATGACCAGCTCAACCGTATCGAGCGAGTCAGCGCCCAGGTCACCGACGAAGGAAGACTCGTTTTTGATGTCTGCTTCGTTGACGCCCAATTGTTCGGCGACGACTTTAATTACACGCTGTACGTTATCCATTACTAATCCTCTCTAGAAATAAGGCTTCAATCCAATTGAAGCCATGAAAATTGAAGCCGCACGATTTTACCAAACTTCCGTCCCGGTTACGCCATATACATCCCACCATTGACATGCAAGGTGGTGCCGGAAATATAGTTTGCTGCGGGGGACGCCAAAAACAACACGGCCTGCGCAATATCTTCAACCGCGCCCAGGCGTCCCAGCGGGATATGGCCCAACAAGGCCTGTCGCTGGGCGTCGGGCAGGGCGCGCGTCATATCAGTGTCAATAAAGCCCGGCGCCACGCAATTCACGGTGATATTGCGGCTACCGACTTCGCGCGCCAGTGATTTGGTAAACCCCATGATGCCGGCCTTCGCCGCGCTGTAATTGGTTTGTCCGGCATTACCCATGGAGCCCACCACCGAGGCGATGGAAATAATACGGCCTGTGCGGGCTTTCATCATGGCACGCAATACCGCACGCGACAGCCGGAACACCGAGGTCAAATTGGTCGCAATAATGTCGTCCCACTCGTCATCCTTCATCCGCATCAGGAGGTTATCGCGGGTAATTCCAGCGTTATTGACCAGAATGCCGATGTCGCCATGCAGCGCATTGATGGTGGTGATGACGGCTTCCACTTCTGCCGCACTGGTGACATTGAGATTCATGCCGCCGCCTTTGATATTGGCGGCCGCAAGGTAATCGCCAATCGCTTCGGCGCCTTGGTCGCTGGTCGCGGTGCCCACGACTGTTGCGCCCGCACGCCCCAATTCGAGGGCAATGGCCTGACCAATTCCGCGGCTGGCGCCCGTCACAAGGGCAATCTGCCCTTCAAGCTTATGGCTCAGCCCGCTTTGTCCTTCCAGCATCATGTCTCCTTATAGATTCAGTGCAGCCTGCAAACTGGCTTCGTCGACCAAAGCCATAGCAGGGAGCGTGTCGTCGATACGCTTGCACAGGCCGGTCAGCACTTTGCCTGGACCGCATTCGAACACGTTCGCCATACCAGCAGCCTTGAGCGCCTGTACGGTTTCGACCCAACGCACCGCGGTATGTAATTGTTTGGCCAAAGCGACGCGAATTGCATCGGGTTCAGCATGGCTCAGCACATCGGTATTGTGCAACACCGGGATGCTGGGGGTCTTGATGCTGATGGTCTGCAAATGTGCCAGCAGCTTTTCCGCAGCGGGCAACATCAAGGAAGAGTGCGACGGCACGCTGACGGGCAAAGGCAGGGCACGCTTGGCGCCTTTATCCTTGGCCAGTACCATGGCGCGTTCAACCGCAGCCTTGTTGCCCGCAATCACAACCTGTCCCGGAGAATTCAGGTTCACCGCTTCAACCACTTCACCGGCCGAGGCTTCGGCACACACTGCACGTACCACATCGTCATCCAAACCCAGAATGGCCGCCATTGCGCCCACGCCTTCAGGCACGGCGGCCTGCATGGCTTCTGCGCGAAACCGCACCAATTTGATGGCATCCGAAAAACTCAGGGCGCCTGCTGCCACCAACGCCGCATATTCGCCCAGACTATGGCCTGCCAGCAGCACTGGCTGAACCCCACCCACCGCCCGCCACACACGCCAGACGGCCACGTCTGCAGCCAACATGGCTGGCTGCGTATTGATGGTTTGGTTGAGCAGCTCGGCAGGGCCGTCAGTCACCAGTGCCCACAAATTCTGCCCGAGCGTGTCCGAGGCTTCCGAGAAAGTGAAGCGCACTTCAGCGCGCTCGCTCCAGCCCTGCATCATGCCGACGGATTGCGAACCTTGACCGGGAAAAACAAATGCCAGAGATTGATTGCCGATGGCCACTGCGTAGTCCTTTATGCCCGAGTAGGGCTTTAATATTTGATGAGCGCGGAGCCCCAGGTGAAGCCCCCGCCGAACGCTTCCATCAACACGGTCTGCCCGCGCTGAATGCGGCCGTCACGCACCGCCACGTCAAACGCTAGCGGCACCGATGCGGCCGACGTATTGCCATGCTCTGCAACCGTGGTCACAACATGATCCATGCTCATACCCAGTTTTTTGGCTGTGGCAGAAATGATGCGGATATTGGCCTGATGCGGCACCAGCCAGTCAATGTCGGACTTCTGCAAGCCATTGGCCTCCAGCGTTTCGTCGACAATGCGGTCGAGCGTATTGACCGCCATCTTGAACACGGCATTGCCTTCCATCCGCATCAGTGGTGGCTCTTTCAAGCCCGACGACGCACCAGTCGTGGTCCGCAACAAGTCTTTATGGCGGCCATCGGCATGAATGTGCGTAGCAATAATGCCAGGTTCACTGGATGCGCCAAGGACCACCGCACCTGCGCCATCGCCCCAGAGGATGCAGTTGCCGCGATCCGTATAGTCGGTGATGCGCGATAGTGTTTCGGCACCAATGACCAGCACATGTTTCGCCGCACCCGTTTTAATGAATTGATCCGCCACCGACAACGCATAGACAAATCCGCTACACACGGCCTGCAAATCAAATGCCGGCTTGCCGTTGGTCATGCCCAGCTTGGACTGCACGATACACGCCGTGCTGGGAAACACCAGATCGGGGGTCGTGGTCGCAATCAGCAACAGGTCGATATCGTCCGGCACCAGTCCGGCCACCTCAAGTGCTGCACGTGCGGCATGGGCTGCGAGGTCGCTGGTCAGTTCACCTTCGGCGGCGATATGTCGTTCGCGGATGCCGGTACGGTCAACGATCCATTGATCGTTGGTATCAACCATTTTTTCGAGGTCGGCATTGGTGAGGATGCGTGCAGGCAAATAACTGCCCGTACCTAGGATGCGGGAATAGGTCAAGCGGCCACCCGTTGCTGGAGTTGAATTTGATCGGTAATACGTTTCAGCACATTGTTGCGGACTTCGTCACTGGCGGTCTCGATGGCACGTTCAAACGCAAAGCGATCGGCCGAGCCGTGGCTTTTTACCACCACGCCTTTGAGGCCCAGCAACGTGGCGCCGTTGTAGCGTCGCGGGTCGAGCCGGCGCTTGAACGCGTTCAGCACCGGCAAGGCCACCAGTCCGGCGATGCGGGTCAACCAATTGCGCTTGAATTCGGCCCGCAGCGTGGTGGCAAACATCTTGGCCAAGCCTTCGGAAGCCTTGAGCGTCACGTTGCCTACAAATCCATCGCACACCACCACGTCGGTCGTGCCTTTGAAGATGTCATTGCCTTCGACATTGCCGTAGAAATTGAGGTGGCTGGCGCGCAGCAATTCGGCGGCCTGCTTCACCATATCGCTGCCCTTGATATCTTCTTCGCCAATATTCAGCAAACCCACGCTCGGATTCGGGATGTGATCTACCGCCGACACCAGCATGGCGCCCATGATGCCGAATTGCAGCAAATGCTCAGCCGTGCAATCGACGTTGGCGCCCATGTCCAGCACCAGGGCGTGACCCTTGATCGTCGGCATAACAGCCGCGATGGCCGGACGGTCGATGCCAGGCAAGGTTTTCAGGACGAAGCGTGCAGTGGCCATCAAAGCGCCGGTATTGCCCGCAGACACGCAAGCGTCGGCCTCTCCAGACTTGACGAGATCAATGGAAACACGCATGGAAGAGTCTTTTTTGCCACGCAGCGCCTGCGCAGGCGCCTCATCCATCGCCACCACCTGGCTGGCATGGCGAACGAGCAGACGAGGACCGGGCTGGGCACGGCGCGCTTTGAGTTCAGCGGCGACGATGTCTTGCGGCCCAACCAGAATGATATTCAGATCGGGATAATTGGCAAGACAACGGATCGCCGCCGGCACGGTGACATGAGGGCCGTGATCGCCCCCCATGACATCAATAGCGACGGTGATATTTCTCATACAGCCTGTAGGGTTGGCTGGGTCGAATGCACCTGGTTGTCAAAGCGACGGCCAGGTACGCAAGGATTTATTCGCCTTTGGCCTTGACGACTTTGCGGCCACGATAAAAGCCGTTGGGGCTGATATGGTGACGCAGATGCGCTTCGCCCGTGGTCGGCTCAACGGCCAGCGCTGGATTGGTCAGGAAATCGTGCGAACGATGCATGCCACGCTTCGACGGGGACTTTTTGTTCTGCTGGACTGCCATTTCTTACTCCTAAAATAAAATCATTCTGCCCCGATGTCGGGACATTTACCTTTTGCGTGCATGGGTGCCAAAGGCAAACCCAGCAACACTTCATCTTCTACCAGATCGACCAGACTCAACGTCTCGCCAACCAGAATCGCATCGCTGTCGGGCAAAGCATCCAGCCGATTCAATTCAACGTCCGTTCGCGCCAGATAAACCATGCGGTCTATCTCGATGGCATGCTGCATGCCACCCAAACATCGCTGACACGTCAACTCCACGTCTCCCCGTACGATCAGATGCAATGACAGACTGCCCAGAGCATCTGCGCGCCCGAAGACTCGACAGAACAACGCGCCTTGCGTAAATTCGAGTGCAAGACGTGGGAAGGCTGAAACCTCAGACTGAATTTCCCACGACTGCGCATCTTTACAAAACCGCCTTGGATCAACCTCAACAGCGTGCAACGGGGTGGTTTGAGACATGACGCATCCGATTAACTACTGACTGGGACAGCGTGCACAAGCCCAACTTGACGCACCCGGTTAAACATTAGCCCGAAATGATATGATTTCGCGTTGTTTTTGTCAAAGAAACCCCACTCCACCCAACGTCAGGCGAGCCCATGCTTAAAAAAATACTGGTCGCCAACCGGGGCGAGATCGCTGTCCGCATCGTGCGCGCTTGCGCCGAATTGGGGATCAAATCCGTCGCGATCTATACCGATGCCGACCGGCACGCGCTTCACGTCAAGAAGGCCGATGAGGCTTATCACATCGGAAAAGACCCGATTCTGGGCTATTTAAATGCTCATACGCTGGTCAATCTGGCCGCGGCCTCGGGTTGCGATGCGCTGCACCCCGGCTACGGCTTTCTGTCAGAAAACCCCGACCTGGCGACGATTTGTTCGCGCCGCGGCATCCGCTTCATCGGGCCTTCCGATACGGTGATTCGCCGCATGGGCGACAAGATCCAGGCGCGCAACGCCATGATCGCCGCCGGCATTCCTGTCATACCCGGATCTGACCATAATCTGGAGAACGTCGAGGAAGCCCGCATTTTAGCCCACAAGTTCGGCTATCCGGTGATGCTCAAAGCCACTAATGGCGGCGGCGGTCGAGGCATTCGGCGCTGCGACAGCGAAGAAGAACTGATGAAAAACTACGACCGCGTCGTGTCGGAGGCCAGTAAAGCCTTTGGCAAGCCCGAGGTATTTGTCGAAAAATGCGTGGTCCACCCCAAACACATCGAAGTGCAGATTCTGGGCGACACACAGGGCAACATCATTCATTTGTTCGAACGTGACTGCTCGATTCAGCGACGCAACCAGAAATTAATTGAAATTGCCCCCAGCCCGCAGCTCACCGAAGCGCAGCGGCAATACATCGGCAAACTGGCGGTACGCGCGGCCAAGGCAGTCGGCTACGTCAACGCCGGCACGGTGGAATTCCTGCTCGACAGCGACAACCAGTTCTATTTCATGGAAATGAATACCCGGTTACAGGTCGAACACCCCATTACCGAAACCATCACCGGCGTTGATATCGTGGGGGAACAGATCCGCATCGCTTCGGGACTGCCCTTGCAGTACAAGCAGGAGGATATCAAGCATCGCGGCTTTGCCATCGAATTCCGTATCAACGCTGAAGACCCCAAAAATGAGTTCCTGCCCAGTTTGGGCCGCATCACCCGCTACTATTCACCGGGTGGTCCCGGCGTGCGGGTCGATGCAGCGATCTACACGGATTACGTGATTCCGCCCTACTTCGACTCGATGTGCGCCAAACTCACGGTGTGGAACCTGAATTGGGAATCGACCATTGCACGAGGCAGTCGCGCGTTGTCTGACATGCTGGTGTATGGCGTCAAAACGACCATTCCCTACTATCAGGAAATCCTCAAGAATCCCGAGTTCCGCAGTGGGCGTTTCAATACCAGTTTTGTGGACGACCATCCGGAACTCACTCAGTACACTGAAAAGAAACCACCTGAAGTGATTGCGGCCGCCATCGCCGCCGCCATCGCTGCTCACCAAGGGTTGTAAATATGGCAAAAGTACACGTTACCGAACTCGTTTTGCGCGATGGTCACCAGTCGCTCATCGCCACCCGCATGCAAACCGCCGACATGCTGCCGATCTGCAGCACGCTTGACCAGATTGGCTTCTGGTCGCTGGAAGCATGGGGCGGCGCCACCTTTGACGCCTGCGTACGTTTTCTGCGCGAAGACCCGTGGGAGCGCCTGCGTAAGCTGCGCAAGGCCCTGCCCAACACGCGTATCCAGATGCTGCTGCGCGGGCAGAACCTGCTGGGCTATCGCAATTACTCGGATGACGTGGTACGCGCCTTCGTTCAAAAGTCGGCTGATAACGGCGTCGACGTATTCCGCATCTTTGATGCAATGAACGATCTACGTAACCTGCGCGTATCGATTGCAGCCGTGAAGACCGCTGGCAAGCACGCCGAAGGCACAGTCAGCTACACCACCAGCCCGGTGCACGACATTCCGTACTTCGTCGAACTCGCCAAGGGCCTGGCCGAGATGGGTTGCGACACCATTGCCATCAAAGATATGGCAGGCCTGCTCACGCCCTACACCGCGTTTGAACTGGTCACCGCGATCCGCGAAGCTACAAAACTTCCGATCCACACTCACAGTCACGCCACATCAGGCTTGGCGCACATGACACACCTGAAGGCCGTCGAAGCCGGTGCCAGCATCATCGACACCTGCGTTGGCTCGTTTGCCGAAGGTGCCAGCCACCCCACCACGCAAAGCCTGGTCGCCGCATTGGCCGGCACCGAATACGACACCGGCCTGTCGCTGCCGGAGATCGAAGAAGTCTCGGCCTATTTCAAAGAGGTCCGCAAAAAATACTGGCAGTTCGAATCGGCCTTTACCGGCACCGACACCCGCGTGCTGATCAACCAGGTGCCGGGTGGAATGATCTCCAACCTCGCCAACCAGCTCAAGGAGCAAGGCGCGATCGACAAGATGGACGCCGTGCTCGAGGAAATTCCACGGGTGCGCGAAGACCTCGGTTTCCCGCCGCTGGTTACCCCCACCTCGCAGATCGTCGGCACCCAGGCCGCGTTAAACGTGATGACCGGTGCGCGCTACAAATCGGTCACCAATGAGGTGAAGCTCTACCTGCAAGGCCGCTACGGGCAAGCACCGGGCCGTGTCAACGAAGAAGTGCGGAAGATGGCCATTGGCGACCTGGAAGTCACGACTTGTCGTCCGGCCGATTTGCTGGCCGACGAACTCGACAAACTGCGCGGCGAAATCGAAAGTCTGGCCAAATCCGACGAAGACGTGCTGACCTACGCCATGTTCCCGGAAATCGGCAAAGCCTGGCTGCAGGAACGCGCCGCTGACAGCCTCAAGCCCGAGGCATTATTGCCCCCAGGCAGTGCCTCGCAAGCCTGCGCGCCCCACTATGCGGCCGACGAGTTCAAGATCACGCTGCATGGCGAGACGTACCACATCAAGTTGTCCGGCAGCGGCCATACCGACTCGGCACAACGCCCCTACTTTGTATCGGTCGATGGCGTCTCGGAAGAAGTGCTGGTCGAAGCGCTGAACGAAGTCGCCGTATCCGGTAATGGGGAAAACACGGCCCGTAAAACCAGCGCAACCACGGGCGGCACTAACCAAAAACCGCGCTCCAGTCATCCCGGCCACGTCACCGCTGCCATGCCCGGCACGATCGTCGACGTGCTGGTCAGCATCGGGCAAAACGTGAAAGCGGGCGACGGCGTGCTGGTGATCGAGGCGATGAAAATGGAAAACGAAGTGCAGGCGCCGATCGCCGGTGTCGTCATCAGCATCTATGCCAAGAAAGGCGACGCTGTTACACCGGATATGGCGCTGGTCGAGATTCAGCCGGAATGACCCTGGGCCACGTTCAACCCGGACCAGTCAAGCTTGTTCTGGCTTCCACTTCGCGCTACCGGCGCGAGCTGCTGGCACGTCTAGGCTTGC
Organism: Thiobacillus sp.; assembly: GCA_036568265.1. Lineage (GTDB taxonomy): Bacteria > Pseudomonadota > Gammaproteobacteria > Burkholderiales > Thiobacillaceae > Thiobacillus. The sequence goes on along the minus strand of DATCSW010000014.1, from coordinate 41,242 downwards.
CGTTCGAGGTTCTCGCGCCCGAGGTCGACGAAACGCCCTTGCCGGATGAATCGCCTTCCGCCACGGCCCTGCGCCTGTCGGTACTCAAGGCCAAGGCTGCGGCCACAACGTATCCCGACGCGCTTATCATCGGCTCCGACCAGGTGTTGATGCTGGACAACGAGCAACTCGGCAAGCCCGGTAATTTCGACAATGCCTTTGCGCAATTGAAGAAAATGCAGGGCAAGTCAATGGTGTTCCACACTACGCTGACACTGTTGAACAGCCACACCGGCAACACTCAAACGCGCAACGTGCCGACCGTGGTCCATGTCCGCCCACTCACCGACGCGCAGATCACCGCCTACCTTGAAAAAGATCAGCCCTACGACTGCGCCGGATCGGCCAAAAGCGAATCGCTGGGTGTCGCGTTGATGACCCGCATGGACAGCCCTGACCCCACCGCATTGATCGGCCTGCCGTTGATGACGCTGACCGGGATGCTGCTGAACGAAGGCGTGGACGTGCTGACAGCGCACAAGGCGTCCTGATGGCAAGCGGTACCCTGTACCTGATCCCGGTTCCGCTCGGGCCGATCAGCCCGGATACCTGCCTGCCAGCCGATACGCTTGCGGTTGCGCGCCGACTCGAGCACTTTGTCGTCGAGCGCGCCAAGACCGCACGCGCACACCTCAAGGCCATGGGCCACCCGCTTCCCATCCAGTCGCTGCAGATCGAAGAGCTCAACGAACACACCCCCGCCGCGGCTATCCCCGTGCTGCTGGCGCCGCTCAAGGCCGGGCACGATGTCGGCCTGCTGTCCGAGGCCGGTTGTCCTGCGGTGGCCGATCCCGGTGCAGCGCTGGTCATGGCCGCGCATCGCGACGGCATCCCCGTGGTGCCGCTGATTGGGCCGTCATCCATCTTGCTGGCCTTGATGGCCTCGGGATTGGGCGGGCAACGTTTCACCTTCCACGGCTACCTGCCCGCCAAGGAACCCGAGCGCAGCCAGAAAATTCGGGAGCTGGAAATCACCGCGCGGCGAGACAAGGCCACCCAGTTATTCATCGAAACGCCCTACCGCAGTGTGGCGTTGATGGGTGCACTGGCCGCCACGCTCGCGCCCAACACGCTCATCAGCGTCGGCGCGGATCTCAGCTTGCCCAACCAGTTGATCCAGACGCGAAACGCCAAAAACTGGCGCGGTCAGACCGACGCGGTCAAGGATCGCTTGGTGGTGTTCGGGATTGGAATCTAAGCCACCGAAACGCAGTCAGTGACTGCGTCGGTTCCCTGCAGGGGAACGTTCGCGTGCCGGCGTGTCATCTGACTCATCCATTACACGCACCTTGATGGTTTTCCCCTTCAACTTGCCCGCAGCCAGCCTGCGCTGCGCGTCGTGGGCGATCTCCCGCGCCACGGCCACATAGGTCGACATGACAGTGACGGTGATTTTGCCGATCTGCTCCTTCGTGAACCCGGCACCACTGGTGAGTGCTCCCAACACGTCACCCGGACGAATCTTCTCCTTGCGGCCGCCCAGAATCTGCAAGGTCGCCATCGGTGGCACCAGCGGTTCATCACTGGCGGGGAGCAGTTCGCTGAGTGGACACCACTCGGGCTCTGACCCCAGTTCCTGAACAATATTGGCCACGCGCCGCATCTGGTTGGAACTGGCCAGACTCAGCGCCCAGCCGTCCTGATCGGCACGGCCCGTGCGGCCGATGCGATGGATATACACCTCGGGATCAGGCGTCACGTCGACATTAATCACGGCTTCGAGCTGATCGATGTCCAGCCCGCGCGCGGCCACGTCAGTCGCCACCAGCACCGAACAGCTGCGGTTGGCGAATTGCACCAGCACCTGGTCGCGCTCGCGCTGCTCCAGTTCACCATGGAGCGCCAGCGCGGAGAACCCCTGCTCGCGCAGCACGTCGACCAGGTCACGACATTGCTGCCGGGTATTGCAAAAAGCCAGCGTGCTCACCGGGCGATAGTGATTCAGCAACAAGGCCACTGCCTGCAGGCGCTCTTCCTTGCTCACTTCATAGAAGCGCTGACGAATCTTGTCGTTCGCGTGCTGCTCCAGCAATTTCACTTCTTGCGGCTGGTGCATGAATCGACGGCTGAGTTCCTCGATGCCTGCAGGATACGTGGCCGAAAACAGCAGCGTCTGGCGCTTGGCTGGGCACTCGCGGGCGATATAAGCGATATCGTCGTAAAAGCCCATATCCAGCATGCGATCGGCTTCGTCGAGCACCAGCGTGGTCAATCCCTCCAGATTCAGACTGCCGCGTTGCAGATGATCCATGATGCGACCCGGCGTGCCGACCACGATGTGCGCACCATGCTCCAGGCTCGCAATCTGCGGGCGCATCGTCGAGCCGCCCACCAGCGTCAGAATCTTGATGTTTTCCACGCTGCGCGCCAGCCGCCGCAACTCCTGTGCCACCTGGTCGGCCAGTTCGCGCGTCGGGCACATCACCAGGGCTTGCACGCCAAAAAACCGCACATTGAGCTTGGTCAGCAGCGCAAGGCCAAACGCCGCCGTCTTGCCGCTACCGGTCTTGGCCTGTGCGATCAGATCATGGCCTGCCAACGCGATCGGTAGGCTGGCTGCCTGGATCGGCGTCATGTTGAGGTAACCGAGCTGGCTCAGATTGGCGAGCACGGAGGGCGACAGCGGCAGCTGGTCGAACGAGGCGGCGGCAGGAGCAGTACCCGTTGCAGGTGGCACGTTATTAGAGGTGGGGTGCGATTCGGTCATCCCGAATTATAAGGCCCGCTCTGGTCAGATTTTCCCGTCGATAGGATAGCAAGACACTTTCCCACATCAGGGCCTGGGCTCGGACATGCAGACGCGGCATTCGCCTACGTTCAACCTCTGCGCACACGGGTAACAATACGTGCATGACTGGGCAGGGCTCTGCGCACCTCGATTTAGCACCGTTTCTGCATCATGGCTCACCGTCTCGAAGCGACGTCAATGGCGCGTTGCACTCAGGCTCGATACGCAAATCGCACACCGCATCCAAGGAGAAGCCGATGGGATTTTTCAGCAAAATACTCGACAAGCTCGGCATGGGCGACGACAAGCCGTCCAATACCACGACCACCCGAACGATGTCCCCCGCTTCACATCTGGTTGGATCGGGAATGGGCAGCGGGATTGCGCTGGCACCCAGGCCAGTTGCGGTTGTCGACGTCGTCGCGCAACTCGAAACCCGCGCCCACGCCACGACCCAAAAGTTGAACTGGCGAACCTCGATCGTCGATCTGTTGAAGCTACTCGACCTCGACAGCAGTATTGAAGCGCGCAAGGAACTGGCCAAAGAACTGCATTGCCCGCCCAAACTGATGACCGGCTCGGCCAAAATGAATATGTGGTTGCACCAAACCGTTTTGCAGCGCATTGCCGAAAATGGCGGCAATGTGCCGCCATCACTCCTGAATTAGGCGGGTGCACGAAATGCACGCGACGGCACAAAAAGAACCCGCGATGCTTCGCACCATTGATGTCACAGCGTCTGGCCAGTCGCCTGTCGTCAAATCGGGCGAGCGCGAGTTCCGTATGGTTGCATCCGAGGATGCAACGTATCACGCGCACGTCGACCACGCCGACACGCACACGCGCATGTCTGCAGCACTGGCTTATTTCGTCGCTGCGTGGTTTTTTGCCGGCATCGTCAACATTCTGGCGAATTCCTGGGGCAAGGAAGGGTTTGATCTGTTACTCACGCCCGGCAATCCGGCACGGTCTACCGTCATCTACCTGCTCTATGCGGCAGGTTTTTCACTTGTGGTTTCGCTGCTGCTGTTTACAAATGCAACGAGATTTGTTGCGTTGAGGGTATTTCTGCTCACCGGTGCGGTGCTACTGATGGTCACCGGACTTTTTTCGCAGTGCCCGCTGCAGTCGTGAGCATCGCGCCCTACTGGCTTTTACTGCGGTTGCATCGTGAGTCCGATGTCTTTTCAGCCTGTTCACACCCCAACTCGCTGTTCGTGCACCCAACGAAACCTTAAAAATCCAGCCAATCGAGCCGCAACGTCAGCGTTGCGCCAGATTCAGTTTCCGCGACCAGCCACTCGGCCCCATCCCGGGTATAGACATCCACCGGCATCAGACGTTGATGGCCTATGCAATCACCCGCCTTCACATTCACATCCAGCCATTGCCGCTTCATGGCGGCAAACTCCAGACGCTCATGATCGGCGCAGGCGATGGGCTGGTAGTCGCTCAACGCAAGACGATGCCTGTTTTTTCGAACGGGGCCATCGCTTTGCCCATGGAGACACCGAGGCGGCCAACCAGACGCTCGGCCAGGCTATCCTGCTTGGTGTAGTCGACGATGTCTTTAGCCTTGATGACATCACGGGCGACCGATTCGACATTGCCCAGGCCATCGGACAAACCAAGCTGGATGCTTTTTTCGCCGCTCCACACCAGGCCGCTGAACATTTCGGGGGTTTCCTTGAGGCGCTTGCCGCGGCCTTCGCGCACCACGTTGATGAATTGGCCGTGGATTTCTTCGAGCATCTGCTTGGCGAACACTTGTTGCTTGGGGTCGACTGGCGAGAAGGGATCGAGGAAGCCCTTGTTTTCGCCTGCGGTCAGCAGACGTCGCTCGACACCGAGTTTTTCCATGGTCTGGGTAAAACCGAAACCGTCCATCAGCACACCGATGGAGCCGACGATGCTGGCCTTGTCGACAAAGATCTTGTCGGCACCAGCGGCGACGTAATAACCGCCCGAGGCGCAGATATCGTCGACCACGGCGTAGAGCGGAATTTTGGGGTGCAAGCCGCGCAAACGCTTGATTTCGTCGTAGATCTGGCCGGCCTGAACCGGGCTGCCGCCGGGACTGTTGATGCGCAGGATGACGCCTTTGGTTTTCTTGTCTTCGAACGCGCCCTGCAAGCTGGCGATGATCGAATCGGCGCTGGTGTCATTGGCCGAGATCACGCCTTGCAAGTCGACCAGTGCAGTGTGCTCCTTCGGCAGGGAGACGCCGTCCGAGCCAAACCAGCCCGCCACCAGAAACAGCACGACGAAGAGATAGATGAAGCCGAGCGATTTGAACAGGATGCTCCAGTGACGCGTGCGGCGCTGTTCCCGAACGGCAGACATCGCCAGTTTTTCCAGTACGCCACGTTCCCAGTTTTCCTGATTGGGCTTGTCTTGTTCGTTCATGTGTCTTCCATCGTAAAAATTTGGCCGTCACGTTCGACGACAGGGATTGCAATCAGACCACGGCCGGCGCATCGCCCACCTACACAATGGCCGCTGGCCGGGTGATACAGCGCACCGTGGGTGGAGCAGATCAAGTATAGCCGCGAGTCATCGAAGAATTCACCTTCCTGCCAATCGAGTTCCACCGGCACGTGGCCGCACTGGTTGAGGAACGCGCGCGGCTGGCCTTTAAAACGCACCACAAAAGCGGGTTGCGGGTTGCCAAACCGGGTCAGCTCGAAACGCACCCCTTTACCCAACTCGACCAGATCGCTCGCGGCGCAGATCAGGCGTTCGCGTTCAGCCATGCGTGCACCTCGGCAAAACTGTTCATCAAAGCCAGCGGCGCGTGCGGATGCAAGTCATCCGGCTCGTGTGCGCCGTAGGTCACACCCAGGCTGGCCACGCCGGCATTGGCGGCCATCAACAAATCGTGGCTGGTGTCGCCGATCACCAGGGTCTGCGCCGGATCCGCATCGAGTTCGTCGATCAACTCCAGCACCATCGCTGGATGCGGCTTGGAATGTGTCTGGTCAGCGCAGCGGGTGGCAGCAAACCAGGGCCCCAACTTGCTGGCTTCAAGTGCGCGACTCAGACCGAGGTGGCTCTTGCCGGTGGCTACGGCCAATGTGAAGCCACTGCCATGTAATTGCTCTATCCCGCTAGCCACGCCCCTAAACAGGGGAATAGCCGCATCACGTCCGAGGTAATGATGGCGGTAGCGTTCGACCAGTTGCGGGTAGTCCGCGTCCGGCAAGGTCGGTAACAAGGTTTGCAGCGCCTGCTGGAGCCCCAGGCCAATGATCTGTCGCGAGGCACGGTCGCTGGGTACGGGATGGCCGATGTCTGCACAGGCGCGCTGAATCGAGTCGACGATCACCCCGGCCGAGTCCATCAAGGTGCCGTCCCAGTCGAAAATCAGTAAATCAAATTGCTTGGGCATGTTGGGTAAGCTTTTCCAGAAAAGTGGCCAGATCTGCGGGCAAGGGTGCTTCTATCGTCATGACTTCGCCGCTGACGGGGTGATCGAACACCAGCTTGGCCGCATGCAGAAACATGCGCTTAAGCCCCTGTTTGACCAGCCGTCTGTTCAATTCGAAGTCACCGTATTTGTCGTCACCGGCAATGGGAAATTCGAGGTGCGAGGTGTGGACGCGTATCTGATGGGTGCGTCCGGTTTTCAGTTCCGCTTCGAGCAGCGTGAAATCGGCGAAACCCTGCAGGCGGCGGAAAATGGTGTGAGCGGTCTGGCCGTCGTCGCGCACGGTCACGCGTTTTTCGCCATTGGCGTCCACTCGCTTGTGCAGCGGCAATTTCACATGCTGAGTGGGATTGGGCCAACGGCCGGCCACCAGGGTGAGATAGCGCTTTTCGATTTTGCCTGCGCGCATGGCTTCGTGCAGCCCGACCAGTGCGCGGCGCTTCAGCGCAATCATCAATACGCCCGAGGTTTCGCGATCAAGCCGGTGTACCAGTTCCATATAGCGGCATTCCGGCAACTCCAGCCGCATCTGCTCGATCACCCCACGCGAAATGCCGCTGCCGCCATGCACCGCCATGCCGGAAGGCTTGTTCAGCACAATCAGGGCGTCGTCACGATAAAGGATGTGCGGCAGCAGGCGATGGGTGCTGGGTGGCAAGCGTGGTTCGGCGGTTTGCGCAGGCGCGGCCACCCGCACCGGCGGAATGCGCACTTCGTCGCCTAATTGCAACCGGTAGCTGACCTCGATCCGACCACCATTAATACGCACCTCGCCGCCCCGTACCAGCTTGTAAATACGGCTTTTGGGCACGCCTTTAAGCCGCGCCATCAGAAAGTTATCCAGGCGCTGACCATCCGCGCTATCGTCAATCGTGACGCGCCGGACAGAATCTTTCTCTAAGTCATTCTTTTTCATATACACTATCTTCGGCTCAGGCCTTGTTTTGCCTGACCAATTGAACACCAAGCCGGTTACAACGCTCACCGGCCGCCGTCTGCCCGGCCCGTCTGGATTCCTGCCGCCCAGCCATCAATCTGGCTAGCTCGACAGTTGAAACCACCCGCCCCGCGCTAGTCGGCAAAGCAGCGATGTTATCAATGACGCGACAACAAGCATACGAAATCAGCATTCACGCTCGGATTCCATCCAGCGGGAATCGGAAAGACCGCCCGGCCCAGCCGGTGAAACTCTCCAGGAACAGGACACTTTATCCATGCCATTTCACCCAACACAATCTGTGATCGCATGAGCCGCTTGCACTAAGCAGCAGTTTGGCCTGTCCCGTATGCACGCGCGCGGGAGTAAATATGAAGCGCATGCTATTCAACGCAACCCAGGCGGAAGAACTCCGGGTTGCCATCGTCGACGGCCAAAAGCTCGTCGACCTTGACATCGAGTCCGCCAGCAAAGAACAACGCAAGGGCAATGTCTACAAGGGTGTAGTTACCCGTGTCGAGCCCAGTCTTGAAGCCGCATTTGTCGATTATGGCTGCGAGCGGCATGGCTTTTTGCCGTTCAAGGAAATTTCCCGTGCCAGCCTGCCGGGCAACGGTCGTCCACAAGATGCTTTGAAAGAAGGCCAGGAACTGCTGGTCCAGGTCGAAAAAGACGAACGCGGCAATAAGGGCGCTGCCCTCACCACCTACATCTCACTGGCCGGCCGCTATGTCGTGCTGATGCCGACCAACCCGCGCGGCGGCGGCGTCTCGCGCCGCATCGAAGGCGAAGACCGCAACGAACTGCGCGACACGCTGGCGCAACTTGAAATTCCCGAAGGCATGAGCCTGATCGCCCGCACGGCGGGCATCGGCCGCACTGCCGAGGAATTCCAGTGGGATCTGAACTACCTGCTGAGCCTGTGGCAAGCCATTGATGGTGCATCCGGTTCACAAAAAGGCGCGTTCCTGATTTATCAGGAAGGCAGCCTGGTGATTCGCGCGATCCGCGATTACTTCTCAGCCGATATTGGCGAGATCCTGATCGACACCGACGACATCTACGAACAGGCCCAGCAGTTCATGGCGCATGTGATGCCGGCTAACGTCAGCAAGGTCAAACTCTATCGCGACGACGTACCGCTTTTCTCGCGTTTCCAGATCGAACACCAGATCGAATCGGCGTATTCACGCCAGGTCAACCTGCCTTCCGGCGGCGCGATCGTGATCGACCACACCGAGGCGCTGGTCTCAGTAGACGTCAACTCGGCGCGCGCCACCAAAGGTAGCGACGTCGAGCAAACCGCCTACAACACCAACCTCGAAGCGGCTGACGAAGTCGCCCGCCAGATGCGCCTGCGCGACCTCGGTGGCTTGATCGTGATCGATTTCATCGACATGGAAAACGCCAAGAACCAGCGCGAAGTTGAAAATCGCCTGCGCGATGCGTTGCATCATGACCGCGCCCGCGTGCAGACTGGCAAGATCTCACGCTTTGGCCTGCTCGAAATGTCTCGTCAGCGGCTGCAGCCTTCGCTCGGCGAAACCAGCTATACGCCCTGTCCGCGTTGTCATGGCACCGGCCATATTCGCGGCAGCGAATCGTCTGCCCTACACATCCTGCGCATCCTGGGTGAGGAAGCGATGAAAGAAAACACCGGCGCAGTGCATGTGCAACTGCCGGTTGATGTCGCCACTTTCCTGCTCAACGAAAAGCGCGTCGACATTCACACCATCGAAACACGCCTCAAGGTGAACGTGGTGTTGATCCCCAACATTCACATGGAAACGCCGCACTACACCATCACCCGTCTGCGTCACGACGAGTTGAACCTGCGCGATGCGGCCGAGCCCAGCTACAAGATGGTGGCGCTGCCGGAAGCCGATTCTGGCTATCAGGCCGAACCCGCCCCCATGCCGATGCGTCAGGAAGCTGCGGTCAAATCCATTGCACCACCACAACCCACACCCGCCGCTCGTCCGCTTGTGTCCGAAGTACCACAAGTTCAGTCGGGCCTGTTTGAACGCATCTTTGGCTGGTTCAAAAGCCGTCCTGGTGAAGCAACCACAACCGAGATCGCAACCGCAACGCCGCAACCTGCAACTGCGCGGCGTGAGCGCGCAAACGGACGTAGCGATCGCAAATCGGGTCAGCGTCGTGCACGCGGGGAGGGCCGTAACGGAGAAAGCCGAAATGGTGAGGGACGCGGCGAAAATCGCAACGACAACCGCTCGCAAGAAAGCCGTCAGGCTGAACCACGTCAGAAGGACAACCGTCCGGACGCTGCGAACGGTGATGCCCCCAAACCCGCTCGCCAGCCACGTCAACCGAAGCCACGCCCCGAAGTGGAGTCCGTACCCCAGGCAGCGGGATTGGTCGATACACCGCGCGAAGCCGGCAGCGAAGAAAAACGCGAACCACGCAGCCGTCGTGGTCGTGGCAATCGCCGTTCACGCGAGCCACGGCCGGATGCTGCAAATGAAGGTGTATCGAACGCGGCCGTTTCAAATAATGGATCTGCCCAGTTTGGCGCCATCATCGAAATCGCTGGCGCACCGAAAGCAGCACCGGCCGCCCCCGCGCAACAGGCCTTGCAACTGGAGCCCGCCGCACAGGCTCCAGCAGCGGTCACAGCCTCACCTGCCGACGTCCTGGCCAATATGGCCGCAACCAGTACTGCCAACCTGAATCAGGTGGAAACCCAGGCCGCGGCTGTCAGCGCGACTGAAGCCAGTGAACCGGGACGCCCGCGCCGTCGCCGCCGTCCCGCGTCAAAACCCGAAGCCGAGGCGGTCAGCCTGATGCAGGTGGAGACGACCGATGCACCGGTATCAAGCATTGTCGAGTCGACCACGCCGGACACGCCCCACCCTACCCGCCGGCGTTCGCGTCCGCCGGTGAGCACGTCTCAGGAACCCCTGGTTCAGGTGGAAACGAAGTCCGATTAATATAAGCCGTACTACAAAAACATGGGCCGTTTGAAGCGGCCCATGTTTTTGCGTGGCAGATCAAGAAAACCAACTCAAGGTTCAGGACACGCGTCAGACTGTCCTGCCTGCTCGAGATAGGCGATCAGGTCGGTACGTTCCTGTCTGTCTTTCACCCCGGCATACCCCATTGTGGTCCCAGGAACGGCCTTGATCGGATCAACCAGAAATCGATCAAGGGTTTTTCTGTCCCAGACCCAATTGGCGTGTTTCATCGCTGCCGAGTATTCAAAGCCAGGTACGCTACCTGCGCGTCGTCCCAGCAAACCGCAGTGTTTCGGGCCAGTCCGATTGTAGGTCAGCGCATGGCAGGCAAAGCAACGCGCGTAGACCGCCTTGCCTGCTTTTGGGTCACCGAGCAGCTCGCTTTTCGCCATCGTTCCGCCGGTGACCGCCGCAAGCACAATGCCCATCAACACGTGCATTCGCATCGCGGCGCCTACGACATGAATGCCACAGGTACTGGCGCCTCGCCCAGCGCGTTACGCAGGACCGCCCAGTGCATGGCTTCGTCGCCCAGAATACTGGCGGCGGCCTTGGCCAGATCACGGTTGTCGAAAAGCGGCACCGCACCCAGATAGGCACTGACTGCACCCTTCTCGAGCATGGCCGCGAAACGCAGTACATCAGCCTGCGTTTTCAGGGTCTCCACCGGAAAGGTGTACTTCGCCTTTGCCGACACGGGCTGGCCACCCAGTTTGATAATGGTTTTTGCGAGAACGTCGGCGTGTTCCTTGTGGTGCCCCTGGAACGTCACGGCCAGGTTGAGTACAGGCTTTTGCAGCAAGCCGCTTTCCGCGCCCACCTGATATGCGGCGATGGCTTCGAGCTCCGCGCCCAGTGCGCTATTCAGCACATTTACATCAGAGCCGGCGGACTTGCTTCCTTTTGCCAGCACATCCCGCCCGGCCAACAGGGCGACTGCCGCTCCGGAGAGCATCAGCCCTGATTTTCCGAGAAAGGAGCGGCGTGACTCCATATCCGGTGAGTCATGAGCCAGGAAGGACGAAGCTTCGTAAACTTGAATACGTGAAGACATGATGTTTTTCCTTTTCAAAAAGTAGTGCGAACAAACCTGCATGTCCAGCCGCGGCCAGCTGTGCCTTGTCCGGACAGCCGGGAAAATCAGACATAAGGGGGCGGACTGCCAAGCTGGCGCAACACACCGGCGACGATGCGATCGCAACGGTCTCCGGCAAATGAAAACGCTTCGCCCAGGCAGCAGTCGATCTCGCGTGCCAGGGCTTCGCGCAGCAGACCTTTCGCCCGGAAATAGCGCGTACGTACGGTGGCTTCCGGGATGTCCAGGCAAATCGCCGTCTCGGCTACCGACATTTCCTCAACCGCACGCAAGACGAATACCGTGCGGAAAACATCCGGCAATCGATTGATCTTGTCTTCGATCAGCTGCCGGGTTTCTACACGCAAAACAGCACGTTCAGGTTGTTCAGGCGCGTGTTCATCCATCTCGATTCCCAACGATTCACCTTCGGTCTCGCGTGCATCCATCGGATCGGCAGCCAGATCGATCACTTCGGCGCTGCGGTTAAGCTTGCGGGCGCGCCGGATCGACACATTGACGGCGATACGGATCAGCCAGGTCGACAATTTCGCATCGCCACGAAAGTTATTGATTGCGTGATAGGCCAGCACGTAGGCCTCCTGCACGGCATCTTCGGCTTCGGCATCGTCTTTCAGGATGCTGCGCGCAGTGCGGTAGAGCACCTGGTTGTATTGGCGCATCAGATATTGGAGCGCACGCATATCTCCCAGTGCGATGCGCCCCGTCAATTCGACGTCCGTCAATTCATTGTTGGGTATCTGAGGCGCAGTCTGTTGCATGAGTCACTCCCGATGTTTGATCTGTTGTCATAACATTAGATGACAGAAACGCACATCACGTTCCCGCTGGCACAACCCAGCCCGGAATAACGGCAATGGAAGAGATGAAAGTAATGGAAGAGATGAAATAAGCCGGGCCTTGCACCCGGCGCAACCTACGCAAAGACGTGTTACATCAGCGCATCTGGCCCATCTCGCATGCTTATCCTGGATGGATGAAGCATCGGCATGATCAATACTGATGGGATAATCAGGTCGATCATGCCGTGTGGCGTGGCGTCAAACGGGAGTTCGCACGCCGGTGCCACGGGTGGCTGAAATGTCGCGCAGCAACCCCTGCGCCGCATCCTCGATCATATCGAGGTTTTCCTCGAATCCCTGCGGGCCGCCGTAATACGGATCGATTACATCAAGATTGGGATACTTGCTGCTGAATGACAATAAGCGCCGGATCTTGTCGTGATGATGTGCCGGTGCGCGCTCGATCAACTTGCTGTAATTGTCGCCATCCATCACCAGAATGTAATCGAACGCATCGAAGTCCGAATCCGCCACCTTGCGGCCGCGCAGCTGGCTGATGTCAGCCCCGCGCCGCCGCGCGGCTTCCTGCGCACGCATGTCGGGCGTATCACCCACATGATAAGCATGCGTGCCGGCCGAATCGATCTCGATCTGGTGTTCGAGCCCGGCCTTTTGGACCTCCCGACGAAAGACGCCCTCGGCCATCGGCGAACGACAAATATTGCCCATACAAACGAATAGAACACGTGTTTTCTGCATTGATATCAAATAACCAAATCTGTTAATCGGTGAAATTCCGTGCCATGGAGACGCTGTGTTACGTCGCCATGATCAAGGTTTTGAGGTGGTTTCGGTAAAACGTTACTGCCCGCACAGCCCCCATTTTACTTCAAGACAGCCACCCAGGGTCTACCTGCACCTGGGCCGCATCGACCCAACTCCTACTCCGCGGTGCCGTCCAACTCCTACTCCGCGGTGCCGTTTTCATCCTGTAGGGCGACCCAAAACGGTGCGGACTCAAACGATTACAAACTGTACGTGGCGCTCCCGTTCTCAGGCACGCACACGCGCCGGTGTGTCACGGGCAGTACGGATTCAACTTAATTCTTATATTAATGCTGTTTATGTTCTATATAAATAGAGTTCCTCTGCACTGCACGAGTGCGCGAGCAAGAACGAAAACGCTAATGTTTTGCCTTTTTATGTACCGGAGGAGGCCAGCTTTATGATTACTTACAACCCCGTAGTAGAGCTTTCTGCTTTGATGCCCGTCTTCGCCATGCAGGCGTATCTCATTGCCATGGGCATTCTGGTGGTCGGGGGCACACTATTGGATGTCCTGCACAAAAAGAGCGCCCAGTATTTTTTCGAGGCCGGCAAGAAGTCGAAGGCGAATGCCACGCGGCAGGTTGGCGGAGGCGAAAAGGTCTCGATCGCAGTGCAAACGGCGGTGGTGGATGTCCTGACCTCAGGCGAGTTCTGCAATATGCGACGACGCATTGCTCATTTGCTGACGATGTACGGATTCATCCTCTTCCTGGTCGCCACCGTGATCCTGGTATTCATCTATCCGACCCCGGATACGCTCGCGCCCGCTTATTGGCCTGTGCTGTGGCACATAGGTGCGCTGATGGTCTGCGTGGGGGGTTACTGGTTCTGGTTTGTCATCCGCGTCGACGTAGCTGCGGAAGGCTATCCCTGGTATCGGCTGGTGCGAGCTGATCTGTTCATCCTCTCGTTGCTCGCGACAACAAGCTTCGCGCTGATCTGGTCATTCCTGCAATGGTCGGGTAGCGCCGCCGCTGCAATCCTGTTCTTCGTGTTGTTTATTGTCTCCAGCACGGTCCTGTTCGGTAGCGTGCTCTGGTCGAAGTTCGCCCATATGTTCTTCAAACCCGCTGCCGCCTTCCAGCGGCGTGTGTCCGAGGCCGAAGGGTCGCGCGATAACCTGCCCCCGCCGGCTGAAGCCCCCAAACAGTTCGGTCTGGGGATCAGTCGCGAACTGCCACGGCACTATTAGTAGCACAGCAATTTCAGTATTCGATTGATCCGACTATGTACTTACCGATTGCCGGTTCTGAACCACAGGAGATAAAACATGCCGACCTTTGTGTATATGACGCGTTGTGATGGTTGCGGACATTGCGTGGATATTTGTCCCTCCGACATCATGCATATCGACCCCACCTACCGACGCGCGATCAATATCGAACCCAACATGTGCTGGGAGTGTTACTCGTGTGTCAAGGCGTGCCCGCAAGATGCCATCGACTGCCGCGGCTATGCCGACTTTGCGCCGCTCGGACATAGCGTCCGCGTCAAACGCGAAGAAGAAAAAGGCACGATTTCGTGGCGTATCAAATTTCGGGACGGTCGCGAAAAGAATTTCGTCTCGCCGATCACGACCAAGCCGTGGGGGTCGGCCACCCCAAGGCTTGCTGACCTGCCGGTTCCAGACGCCAACGCGCTGAATTCCCAGTTGCTGTGCCACGAACCCGACGCGCTCAATATCAACACGGGTCTGCCAGTCATGGCTAAAGATAAATTCAAACAGGGAGTCTATTACTAATGGCCTACAAAACCGTATACGAAAATTGCGACATTCTGGTTGTCGGTGGCGGCATGGGTGGGTGCGGTGCAGCCTATGAGGCGCGCTATTGGGGGCGCGAGATGAAAATTGTCATCGCTGAGAAGGCCAATATCGACCGCAGTGGCGCTGTCGCCCAGGGCCTGTACGCGATCAACTGCTACATGGGCATGCAATGGGGCGAGAATCAGCCCGAAGACCATGTGCGCTATGCGCGCAACGATCTGATGGGCATGGTCCGCGAAGATCTCGCGTACGACATGGCGCGCCATGTAGATTCCGCAGTGCATAAATTCGAGGAATGGGGCCTGCCGATCATGCGCGACCCGCAGACCAACCGCTATCAGCGTGAAGGCAAGTGGCAGATCATGATCCACGGCGAAAGCTACAAGCCGATCGTCGCCGACGCCGCGCGCAAATCCGCGGACAAGATCGACAACCGCATCATGGTGACGCATTTGTTGAAGGACGAAAACCATCCCAACCGGATCGGCGGTGCAATCGGCTTCAACGTCCGCACCGGCGATCTGCATGTGTACCGGGCCAAGGCCGTGATCGTCGGCGCCGGCGGCGCCTCGCACATCTTCAAGCCGCGCTCGGTCGGCGAAGGCATGGGACGGACCTGGTATGCACCCTGGAGCAGCGCGTCGGCGTACGCGTTGCCGATCATGATGGGCGCGAAGATGACGCAGATGGAAAACCGCATCGTGCTCGCCCGGTTCAAGGACGGCTATGGCCCGGTCGGCGCCTACTTCCTGCATCTGAAAACCTACACCCAGAACGCCTACGGTGATGAATACGAATCAAAATGGTACGAGCACACCAAGGCGATGGTCGGCGACTACATCGACCATCATCCCACGCCGACCTGTCTGCGCAACCACGCCTTTCTGCAGGAAGTCGCGGCCGGTCGTGGCCCGATCCACATGGTCACCAAGGAGGCGTTCCAGGATCCGCACAAGGAAACCGTCGGCTGGGAGAATTTTCTCGGCATGACGATCAGCCAGGCGATCGTCTGGGCCTCGCAGGACATCGATCCCAAGTACGTCAATCCCGAACTGACGACGTCCGAGCCTTACGTCATGGGTTCGCACGCGACGTGCTCAGGCGCCTGGGCGAGCGGGCCGGAGGATCTGTCCCCCAGCGAATACTACTGGGGCTACAACCGCATGATGACGGTCGAAGGTTTGTTCGGCGCCGGCGACGCGCTCGGTGGCACCGCGCACGCGTTTTCGTCGGGCTCGTTCACCGAAGGCAGGCTCGCAGCCAAGGCCGCGGTGAAATACGTTCAGGATCATGCCAAGGACAAACTCAATGTCTCGGACAAGCAGATCGACGATCTGCGCAAGGTGATCTACAAACCACTGGAGACCTACCAGGTGTACCGGAACGAGATCGTCGGCGGGTCGGTATCACCGCATTACATCCTGCCCCTCCATGGCTTGCAACGGCTGGAAAAAATCATGGACGAATACGTCGGTGGTATCGGCGTCAACTACATGACCAACGAGCCCTTGCTGAAATATGGACTGGAAAAACTGAGGATTCTGCAGGAAGATCTCGAGCATAGCGGCGCTGAGGACCTGCACCAGCTGCAGCGTGCCTGGGAACTGAAGCATCGTGTAATCGCTTCAGAGTGCGTGACACAACATACCCTGTTCCGCAAGGAAACACGCTGGCCGGGTTATTACTATCGCGGCGACCATCTGAAGCTCGACGACGAAAACTGGCATGTGCTGACGCTGTCCCGACGCGACCCCGAATCGGGCGAATACGAAATGGAGAAAGCGCCTGTCTATCACATCGTCGACTGAACCCGGGCCGCACCGTCAAACTCATGCACAGTAACGCTTGCGAGACGACTGCCGACATGTCGAAAAACCGACCGGAACCGAACTCCGTCTACACCGCCGCGCTGCAAGCCGCTTGTCTGAACCTGTCGGCGCAGGCCTCCGACCTCGAGTGCCTGCTCGATCCGGTTCATGCCATGCAGGTGTCTCCGCAGCAGGTATCGGGGCTTTTGAAACAGCTGTGGTCGCGACTCGAAGCGCTGCGTGCAAGCCAGGCGGAGGTTACGGACGCGGCCGTTCAACATCCTGAACTCGCCCGCACACTCGAGCAGGCTTACAGCTATTTGCGCGCGGGTGACACCTTCTCGCTAGCCGATGCTTACACGGAATTCGAGCACGCCTACCAGGCGAGTATCGCGGTCGGCAGCCCCGCTGAATGCGTCGCGACCGTTCGAGGGACGCAGGCACAAATCGCCGCTGTACAGCGGGATTACCGACGTGCCGCCAGCCTGTACGCAGAAGCTTCAGCCACGCCGGGACTGATATCGCCATTGCAATGGCGATATCAGCTGCAACGCGCGTTGACGCTCGAAGATCTGGGCCGTGAAAGCATGGACGACGCAGCGCTGGATGCCGCCATCAGTCTGTACGAAACCGAATTGCTTGCCTTGGCACCCCAGGCCAAGCGGCCTGACGACTGGGCAACGACCCAGCACCATTTGGGCAATGTGCTCGGCGCCGTCGGCCAACGACAGCGCGGTACCTGGATGCTGGAAAAGTCGATCATGGCCTTTGAGTGCGCGTTGACCGTGCGCAACCGCGAGCGGTCGCCGCTGGACTGGTCAGCGACGCAAAATAGTCTGGGCGTGACGCTTGGGATTCTGGCGCAGCGGCAGGCCGATACGGAAATGCTGGGAAAGTCGGTGGAGGCCTTTCAGCTGGCGCTCGAAGCACGCACCCAGGACCGGTCGCCGCACGACTGGGCGGTGACACAGAACAATCTAGGCGCCGCGCTGCGAGCGCTCGGGCAGCGCAAGCAGGACAGAACGCTGTTAAAGCAAGCATCTGAAGCCTACAAAAGTGTGCTGCAGGTGTGGACCCGCGCGTGCGTGCCGCTGGAATGGGCGGTCACCATGGACAACCTTGGCACCGCACTGCGTCTGCTTGGCGAACATCGCAACGGACCCCGAACCCTGGAGCAAGCCGTGGCTGCCTTCAGGAGTGCTCTGGCCGAACGAACCCGTGCAAGTGTCCCCCAGGCATGGGCGATGACGCAGAACAATCTCGGCGCCGCATTGCACAAGCTGGGCGAACGCCAGCACGACGCGCAACCGCTCGAAGCCGCGGTCGAAGCGTATGACAACGCGCTCGAGGAATGGACGCGTGAACGCGCGCCGATGACCTGGGCGATGACTCTGGCCAATCAGTGTGCAACGCGAAAAGCGCTGGCCGAACTGGTCGGCGATGCGGAAATCGCGCGCCGGGCGCTGACCGACTTCCGCGCCGTCGCGGAGGTGTTTCGCGAAGCCAGTCACGCCCAGTATTACGAGCTCGTCACCGAACAAGTGGCGTTGACGCAAAAGCTGGAGCAGGCGCTATTGAATGGCGAGATGGAAAGCGATCAATCTGACGTTTCAGTCGCCAGCTGAAACCCGACGTGTATCAGCGTGATGAGACCGATCTAGCCCTGGTCGTGCTCTTCCACCCCAAATAGCACCTGCTTAAGCTGCTTCAACTGGTCGCGGAGTTCTGCGGCCTTTTCGAATTCCAGATTCTTTGCTGCATCCAGCATGTCCTTTTCCAGCTTCTTGATCTTCTTGGTCAAGGCTTTGTCGTCCAACACCTTGTATTCAGCCACGATCTGCGCGGCCTTGAGTTCCTGCCGCGACGCATCGGCGTCGTACACGCCATCAATGATGTCCTTGATACGCTTGGTCACCCCGCGCGGCGTGATGCCGTGCTCAAGGTTGAACGCGGTTTGCTTGATGCGGCGGCGCTCGGTTTCTTCCATTGCCCGCTGCATCGAATTGGTGATTTTATCGGCGTACAGGATCGCGGTGCCGTTCAGATGCCGTGCAGCACGCCCAATGGTCTGAATCAGGGCGCGCTCAGAGCGCAGAAAGCCTTCCTTGTCAGCATCCAGTATCGTCACCAGTGACACCTCTGGGATATCGAGGCCTTCCCGCAGCAGGTTGATACCGACCAGCACGTCGAATACGCCCAGCCGCAAATCACGAATGATCTCGACACGCTCAACCGTATCGATGTCGGAATGCAGGTAGCGCACCTTGATGCCGTGCTCGGCAAGATAATCCGTCAGATCTTCCGACATGCGCTTGGTCAACGTGGTCACCAACACCCGCTCACCGATGGCGATGCGTTTCCGCGCCTCGCTCATCAAGTCATCCACCTGGGTGCCCACTGGGCGCACTTCGACGATCGGGTCGACCAGGCCCGTGGGGCGCACCAGTTGCTCCACCACCTGTCCGGCGTGCTCGGCCTCGTACTTGGCGGGCGTGGCTGAAACAAATACGGTCTGCGGCATCAAGCCTTCGAATTCCTCGAACTTGAGCGGGCGGTTATCCAGCGCAGAAGGCAAACGGAACCCATAATCAACCAGGTTTTCCTTCCGTGAACGGTCACCTTTATACATGCCGCCGACCTGCGTTACAGTGACGTGCGACTCATCGATGAACATCAATGCATCTTTCGCGAGGTAGTCGATCAGCGTCGGCGGCGGATCGCCCGGATTGCGACCCGACAAATGCCGCGAGTAATTTTCGATGCCTTTGCAGAAACCCAGCTCCACCATCATTTCCAGATCGAAGCGAGTACGTTGTTCCAGCCGCTGCGCTTCCACCAGTTTGCCGTTGGCGTAATACCATTCCAGTCGCTCACGCAACTCAACCTTGATTTTTTCAATCGCGCGCAACGTGGTTTCACGCGGGGTGACGTAATGGCTGGACGGAAACACGGTAAAGCGCGCCACCTTGGACAGGATCTGGCCAGTCAGCGGATCAAACAGATGCAGGGTTTCAACCACATCGTCAAACAGCTCGATGCGAATCGCAGTTTCCGCATGTTCCGCCGGAAAAATGTCAATGACGTCACCGCGCACCCGGAACACACCGCGTTTGAACTCGACGTCGTTGCGGTCGTACTGCATCTGCGTCAGCCGCGTAATGACGTCGCGCTGACTCATTTTCTCGTTTTCGCGCAGCAACAGGATCATGCTATGGTAATCAGACGGATCGCCGATACCGTAGATGGCTGACACGGTGCAGACGATGATCGTGTCGCGCCGTTCGAGCAGGGATTTCGTCGCACTCAAACGCATCTGCTCGATGTGTTCGTTGATGCTGGAGTCTTTTTCAATGAACAGGTCGCGCGACGGCACATAGGCCTCGGGCTGGTAATAATCGTAATAAGATACGAAATACTCGACCGCGTTTTCCGGGAAGAACTCGCGCATTTCGGAATACAACTGCGCGGCCAGGGTTTTGTTGGGTGCCATCACCAGCGCGGGACGCCCTGTTTGCGCAATGACGTTGGCCATGGTGTAGGTTTTGCCCGAACCCGTCACCCCCAGCAAAGTCTGGTAGGCCAGGCCGTCCTCAATGCCCTCGATCAGTTGTGCGATCGCCGTCGGCTGGTCACCGGCCGGCTGAAAAGGCTGAAAGAGACGAAACGGGCTATTGGGGAAGGTAACGAACACAGGTAGAATCGCGCGGCAAAAAACTTGTCGATAGTAGCACCCTCTCTTTTAGGGTGCATGTAAGGAATGATTGTGGAACTCTCCCGCCGCGTACAGGCTATCAAGCCCTCCCCCACCCTGGCCGTCACAGCTCGTGCCGCCACGCTTAAAGCTAACGGTCGCGATATCGTTGGTTTGGGCGCGGGCGAACCCGATTTTGATACGCCTCAACACATCAAGGATGCGGCGATTGGGGCCATCAACGCGGGCTTCACCAAATACACCGCAGTGGACGGCACGCCCAGCCTGAAAGCGGCCATCATCGCCAAATTCAAGCGGGATAACGGCCTGGACTACACGCCCAAGCAGATTCTGGTGTCGTGCGGCGGCAAACAAAGCTTTTTTAACCTGGCGCAGGCCGTGATCAATGCGGGTGACGAAGTCATCATTCCCGCGCCTTACTGGGTGTCATATCCCGATATTGTCATCCTGGCCGACGGCAAACCCGTCATCGTCGAGGCGGGTATTGAGCAAGGCTTCAAGATCACGCCGGCGCAACTGGAAGCGGCGATGACGGCCAAGACCAAACTGTTCGTCATCAACAGCCCGTCCAACCCTACTGGCGCGGTCTACAGCGGCGACGAACTCGCTGCGCTTGGCGCCGTGTTGCGCAAGCACCCGCAGGTGCTGATTGCATCCGACGACATGTACGAGCACATTCGGCTGGATGGCACACCGTTCGTCAACATTCTCAATGTATGCCCCGATTTGTACGACCGCACCCTGGTGCTGAACGGCGTGTCGAAAGCCTATTCGATGACCGGCTGGCGCATTGGCTACGCCGCGGGGCCCGAAGCCATCATGCGCGCCATGACCAACGTGCAGTCGCAATCCACCTCCAACCCCACCTCGATCTCGCAGGTGGCTGCTGAAGCCGCCCTGAACGGCGACCAGGGCTGCATCACGCCGATGCTCGACGCCTTCAAGTCGCGCCACCGCTATGTGGTCGACGCGCTGAATGCCATACCAGGTTTCAAGTGCGTGGACAGCGGCGGGGCGTTCTATGCCTTCCCCGACGTGCGCTCCGCGATCCAGAATCTGCTGGCGCGCGACGTCATCGAAGCAGGAACGGATATCGCATTTTCCGAATACCTGCTGGAAAGCGCCGATGTCGCGGTGGTGCCCGGCTCAGCCTTCGGTGCCGAAGGCTATATCCGCCTCTCGTTCGCGACCTCCCAGGCCAATCTGGAAAAGGCCCTTAAACGCATTGCCGCCGCGCTGGCCTAGCCTACCGGGCCTGGCGCAGGTAGGCTAGCGTCATGCTCCCCAAACTCACCGCCCTGCCCCCAGCACGTGGCACGCTGAGCTGGCTGGTCCAGCTGGTCTACACCACGCTGCGCCTGTTCGGCCAGAACGGTCTGAAAAACCATGCGGCGGCGACTGCATTTTACTTTCTGCTGTCTGCCACCCCGCTGTTGCTGTTGCTGAGCTACGCCCTGCAACTGCTCGGCCACATAGCCGAAAACTCCGTACCCGCCACCATTCTGATGGCCGCACTTTACAACCAGATGCAACTCGAAAGCCTCACCGCGCTAGGCTTCATTCCGCGACAGGCCCAACTCGCGGCCGGCGGCGTCGGCTTCGCCACACTGGTTCTCTCATCACGCGGCCTGGTCAACGCGGTACACGGCGCGTTTCGCATCATTTTTCCCAACCAGAGCAAGCGCAATATGGTCGTGTCGTGGGTTTTGCCGCTCATCATCCTGCCCGTGCTATTTCTGCTGATGGGCATAGCGGCGTTGGCGCAGGTGACTCTCAGTTTTCTGGGTCAGAATGACTTCATCGGCGCAGGCAACGCCCAGTTATTACAAATTTTGAATACCTTGTTTGGGTTCGCCATGGTGTGGGCATTGCTGTTTGCTGCCTATTGGCGACTCCCCCGGCAACATCCGCCTGTCCGCGACGCTGCGCGCTTCTCCTTGGGCGCAACCATCAGTCTGGCGCTACTGCTGGTGATTTTTGGGTTGTTCTTCAAACTGGAAAACTACCATAGTCTCTACGGCGCACTGGGGGGGGTGGTATTTGTTTTAATCGGTGCTTATTTCGCCTTCCTGCTACTGTATATATGGGCTCAGGCACTCTATGCCTATGGCAAGGTTGACGTTGCCGCACTGGAAAAACTCTTTCTCGGCAGCACAGGAGAAGGCGCAAGCAAGCTCGAATCCTACGTGTTTGCCGATACCAACCACCTGCTGGAAAAATATGGGGAAACCCTCCCCGCTGGCCATACACTGATTGCGGAAGGCGACGACTCGCGCATTGCGTATTTTCTGTACGCTGGACGCGCGCTGGTCTATAAAAATACAGCAGAAGGTCGTCGCCATCTTGGCGAACTCAACGAGGGCCAGCTATTCGGCGAAATGGCTTATTTGTTGAATGAAAAACGTACTGCCTCGGTGATCGCCGATACTGAATTAACCGTGCTGGCTTTACCCCCCAGCATCATGGAAGAGTTGATGCGCCATTCCGCGCCCCTGTCGCGCCGCATCATCGACACCCTGTGTCAGCGGCTGGAACGAATGAATCTGGCCAAGCCTGGCTGAACCGATCCATTATACTGTACGCATATACAGTATAATGGATCGGTTCCTCACTCCGCTATCCGTCTCGCGCCGCCCATGGCCGGCCGCAGTGACGGGTGGAGCACGCCATGTTATTGCACTCACTTTACGTCGATCTCAATTCCTATTTCGCTTCTGCCGAACAGCAGATGCGTCCCGAATTGCGCGGCAAGCCTGTAGGCATACTGGCCGTCATGGCAGAAACCACCTGTTGCATCGCTGCCAGCATTGATGCCAAACGCTTCGGCATCAAAACTGGTACGCCCGTCTGGCAGGCCAGGAAATTGTGTAAAGACATGGTTTTTGTACAGGCACGGCCTGCCGCTTACATCGAACTGCATCATCGAATCGTCGCTGCAGTTGAGTCCTGCACACCCGTTAGCGCGGTACTTTCAATCGATGAAATGAACTGCGAACTCATGGAGCGCGACCGGGAAGAAGAGCGTGCCATCGCGCTAGGCAAGCAAATCAAACAGGCCATTTATGACCAGGCTGGGGAAGTGCTGCACTGCTCGATCGGGATCGCACCCAACCGCTTTCTCGCCAAGACGGCATCCAACATGCAAAAGCCCAATGGGCTGACCGTCATCCGCCTGAACGAACTGCCTGGCAGTTTGTATGGCCTGAAACTAGGCGCACTCACGGGTATTGGTCGTGCGATTGAAAAACGGCTCAACCAGCTCGGCATCCATACTACTGAACAGCTCTGCGCTGCCAGCAAAAATACCCTGCACCATGCCTGGGGTGGTATCGAAGGCGAGCGTTTTTACGCCAAACTGCGTGGTGAGGTCTCTGCGACGCCACCCACACAACGATCAAGCGTGGGCCATTCTCACGTGCTTGCACCCGAACTGCGCGACCCGGTTTCCGCTCTGGCGGTGCTGCATCGCTTGCTGCACAAAGCGGCAATGCGGCTGCGGCATTATGGTTATTGCGCGGGCAGCCTGGGTCTCCATCTCAGTTATCTGAAAACGCGCGGAGGGCAATCGTCACGTTGGTCTGATCAGGCACGCTTTTCGCCCCATGCTGACACGCTCTCCTTCAACCAGACCCTGGCGCAACTATGGCAGCGTCGCCCGGCAGACCCCGCACCGTTGCTTAAAGTTGGCGTCACGCTATCTCATCTCACGGACCAAAACCAAATCACGCGCGATCTGTTTGAAACACCTAATCAGCACGAAGAATTAAACACGGTGCTCGATCAGATCAATCAGCGTTATGGCCCGAATACCCTGTATCTGGGCGGCGCTCACGACGGACGAGGGGCCGCCCCCATGCGTATCGCCTTCAGCCATGTTCCAGAATTACAAGTAGAAAGTGACGGTTAATACTTGACCGAAACGCGCGCCGACTCTAGAATTCGCGGTCTCCTATTCCCCGATAGCTCAGTTGGTAGAGCGACGGACTGTTAATCCGCAGGTCCCTGGTTCGAGCCCAGGTCGGGGAGCCAGACAAAGCAAGCACTCAGGCCATCCTTCGGGGTGGCTTTTTTGCTTTTCCATGGTCTGTATAGGCCGCTCGGGGCGCGGCACCGTATCATAGTCAGTACTGCTGAGTTGCGGCCGTAGTGCGGTCGAGCATGCCAGCCGCGAAGCACCAGAAGCGTTTACGGTTCAAGAGTCTAGCGGGTAATCCCTTCAGCGAGGGGTGATCCCAGTGGGTTTCAACCAATATCAAGGAGTAATACCAGTGACCAACGCACAACGCCGGGCCGCTTGGCTCGCGAGGCAAAAGGCTGAAGGGGATTCGAACCATAACGACAGTTCGCCCAAGCCAACACCGAGCCACGCATTCCGCCCCCACGAGGCCGACGCGTATTACCTGGCTGACGTGAATACGGTCGGCACGTTCAAGATGTTCGCCAAAGATATCAAGCCCCCTGTTTACACCTACGGCATCACTTCCGTTCGCTTCGAACACGACGCGGCGTCTGGAAAATGGGTCTGGTTCGATGGCGAGACCACGCTCTCCCCGCGCAAGACCCAGGATGGATGGCGGCTGGGGAGCAGAAATTTGCACGCCACGCGAGAAAGCGCAGAGGCCGAGCTGCAGCGCGAGATGGAAAAGAATGGCGACCGGGTAACCCGGGTACATGACCTGCCTGATGATGCAGCTTCGCTGAAGAAGATTCGCAGCGCCAACCACCCAGATCGTAACGCCGATGCCGACCAGGACCTCTATCAGGCGGTCGTCGAGAAGCTGGACCGGATGCGCGCGGAGAGTCTCGCCGTAGCCTGAGCACGTTTCGAACGGCAAGCCCTCTTGCCGGGGACTTGCCGCCATGAAACATCACGATACTGCCTAAGGTGCACCGCGTTTTACTTGATCCATGGAATGCGCACCCGAGCATGGCTACAATGCCCCCTGAGTCTCGACGAGTCAACGGTGCAATGACAACCAGGAAAACCGCGCGCAACGATCCCTGTCCCTGCGGAAGCGGAAAAAAATACAAACAATGCTGCCAGCCATCCGACGATGCGCAATCGGCAACGCGTTCCAAGGCAAACGGTGAAATCGCCGGCCTGATGCAAACGGCGATCGGGCACCAGGAAGCCGGACGGCTTGTTGAAGCCGATGCGACCTGCAAACAGATCCTCGAACGCGCACCCGACCACCCGGATGCGCTGCACTTGCAGGCGATGATTGCGTATCAGGTGGGGATGCACGATGTCGCCACGCTGTTGCTTCAGCATGTGGTGGAGATTGCGCCTGGCTACGCCGATGCGCACCACAATCTGGGCGTCGTGCTGATGGCACAGGGCCAGCCGGCTGAGGCGGCAACCCATTACACGAAAGCGATAGCCCTGCAGCCCAGACACCCCAGCGCGCATTTCAATTTGGGTAATACGCTCAAGGAGCAAGGCAAGCTTGCAGAGGCCATTACAAGCTATCAAAAGGCGGCCCTTCTCACGCCCGATCGTGCTCCGCTTCACAATAATCTGGCCGATGCGTTGCAATCACAGGGTCGGGTGAGCGAGGCGATTGTGCATTACCGCAAGGCGCTGGCGATTGATCCGAGTCTGGCTGAAGTGCATTACAACCTGGGCGATGCGCTCAGGGAACTCGAAGCACTCGACGACGCCGTTGCGAGCTACCGACAAGCGATTCGGATCAGGCCGGACTATGCGGAAGCCTATAACAATCTGGCGAATGTGCTTGAGCAGCAAGGCGATCTGGACACCGCGGCTGATGTGTTCCGGCAGGCGATAGCCGTCAGGCCCGACTTCGTCGAAGCCTACAACAATCTGGGCATCGTATTGCACAAGCTGGACAAGCTGGACGAGGCTATTGCGCTCTATCGCGAGGCCATCCTGATCCAACCGGGCTTTGCCAAGGCACACAACAGCCTGGGCGAAGCCCTGTATGCGTTAGGCGATTTGCACGAAGCCATTGCAAGTTGCCGCCAGGCCCACGCGCTCGACCCGGACTTCGCCGATGCTTGTAACAGCCTCTGCAACATGCTCAGGGAGACCGGCCAACTGGATGAGGCCGTCGCCTTTGGCGAGCGCGCGCTGTCGCTCAAACCCAACGACGCGCAGATCTGCACCAACCTCGGCAATTCGCTGCAGGCGCAAGGCAGGCTGGACGACGCGATCGCCTGTTACCGGCAGGCGCTGTCAATTAATCCAGACTCAGCCGTGGCGTACAGCAATCTGCTCTACACCATGCAATTCGTCGACACCATTTCGGCCGCCGAAGCCTTCAGCGAGCATCAGCGCTATGCCGAGCATTTCGAAACGCCACTCAAGGCAG
Organism: Thiobacillus sp.; assembly: GCA_036568265.1. Classification (GTDB taxonomy): domain Bacteria; phylum Pseudomonadota; class Gammaproteobacteria; order Burkholderiales; family Thiobacillaceae; genus Thiobacillus. Next base: position 14,816 of record DATCSW010000014.1, on the reverse strand, counting down.
ACTGGCAGCCCCACCTTAATACGCGCGACCCTGCGCGCCGCCTGCGGATCGGCTACGTCTCGGCGGATTTTTTCAATCATGCGGTCGCGTTCTTTATCGAACCCGTACTCGCCGCCCACGACACGTCACAGGTCGAGGTGTTCTGCTATTACAACCATACCCGCCACGACGCACATACGACGCGAATCAAAGGGCTTGCAGACCACTGGCTGACGTGCGCCCACATGAGTGACGACCAGCTCGCTGAGCGCATCCGCGCCGATGGCATCGATATCCTGGTTGACCTGTCGGGACATACGGGTTCCAATCGCCTGCCCGTTTTTGCCCGAAAACCCGCCCCGGTTCAAACGACGTGGATCGGCTACGTCGGTTCGACGGGCCTCACCGCGATGGATTACCGGCTGACCAACGCAGAGGTCGACCCGCCCGGGCTGACCGAGCGCTATCACAGCGAAACGCTGATCCGAATTCCCGATACCGGCATTGCCTACCGCCCGGAATCCGACTGCCCCCCGGTCAATTCGCTGCCAGCACTCCAAAGCGACACCTTCACGTTCGCCTCCTTGAATAATCTGATCAAGATCAATCCTTCGGTCATCAAAGTCTGGCGACGGATTCTTGACGCTCTACCCCACGCCAAACTGATGCTGGGTAACGCCACCGATAGCGGGACACAGGAACGGGTATTGAGGCAATTCAATCAGGCCGGGATCGATACGGACCGACTGATTCTGCTGCCGCGTATGTCGTTCAACGACTATCTGACGCTGCACCACCGGATCGACGTCGCACTCGACCCGTTTCCCTATAACGGCGGCACAACCACCATGCACGCATTGTGGATGGGCGTGCCCGTCATCACGCTGACGGGCGAGCATATGGTGTCGCGCTGCGCGGTCCCGTTGCTGTCACGCGTGAGCCTGGATGACTTCATCACGCACAGCGAAGAAGCCTATGTGCACCGCGCGCTCCAGTGTGCACACGATTTGCCAGCCCTGGATCGAATCCGCCAAGCGCTCCGGGCGCGTATGAACGATTCCAATCAGGACGCGCGCGCAGTGACCCGACATATCGAAGCGGCATACCGCACGATGTGGCAGACCTGGTGTGCCGGACACGACACCTGATTATCGGCTGGCGGTTGTACGTCGCAGGAACAGGGTATCGCCACTGACAAAGGCCGAATCGTATAGCGGGCTGCCAAGCAATTCATCCCCCACCCGCTGCGGCCCGTCACCAAACGCCCACACATAGTCATCCAGTAATAGCCAGCCGCCGCTTTTGAGAAACGGGCTCCACGTTTCCACATCCTGCCGAACATGGTCGTAGCGATGATTCGCGTCGATATGCAGCAAGCTCAATTGCCCGGTAACCGGAATCGACCCAAGCTCGGGGCTGTGCAACGCTCCCGCGCGAATAGCTTTCTGATAATCACTGAGTGCGTTCCCGGACGTTTTGCGGATGTAGCCTACGTTTCCCAATAGCGCGGCCGTCCCGAGAAACACCCGGAAAATGGTTTCGCTATTGACCTCAGGGTTGCTGAGTTCGGCATTGATCAGAGCCGCTGCCGCCCCCTGATCGGTCAACTCAGCGGTGTTCCAGGGATCGACGCAAACGAGGGTGCCCAGCGTGTGGAAACTCGCCAGAAAACCCAGCGCAAATGCCGAACGGCCATACAGACAACCCATTTCCATCAGGTCACCTGGTGGGAGTCGCCGCGCAATGTCACACAGTGCACGCAGCTTTCCAATATCCGAGTCGCCCGGGGTATTCAAAAACTGCCGGTGCAGGGCTGCATACCGTGCCTGCGACAGCGGGGGATGAATATCGGTCTCGATTGCTGTTGCGGGCAGCGCGTGATCGGAAGACACCGCGGCGGCCCAGATATCGTGCGGCTGGAAACGCTGCTGGATCGCCAACAGCGGATCGGGCTGGCAAAGCGCGAACTTAAAGGACTCCGGCTGCGACGTCAGCAGGTTTTCCAAGTGGCGCCAGACACCTTGATGCGGCGCGTATACCGTCGTCACACCGTATTCCACCAAGGCGCTTTGCAGGGCGGTATCAAAGTCTGGATCAGTGATAAAGGGCAAACGGATGAAATGATCCACCGCTTTGTCCCCCTTGTCGCACATGGCGGAACTCGCGCCCACTGTTTTCAGACCCAGCGCCTTGGCAGCCCGGATAAAAACCTCCGCATGGTCGATATCAAGCGGGAAAATCAGGATCGTCTGCGTGCTCGGTTGCAACGGGGTGTGCGTCATTTCAAGCCTAGCGATACACCTGTTGGGCAACCATGCTCCCAGTCGAGGATGCATCTGAGGTCACCCTCGCCCAGATTCGCCCGGGTCAAGAATTGGGTGTCCGCCATCAGTGTCGCGATCACTGCGTCTTTTTCGCCAGAACTGAGCTCGGGTTGTGCATTGCCGCCTATCAGGGCGAAGTGATCCTCGAAGTATCGGCCCAACTGGCTGGCCGCGGGCAAATCGAGCTTGTCGACCAGGTGTTGCACGCGCACGGCGTACACGGGCGTGTCAGACAGCCAGACCAGCCACCCCGGCATGATGACCCTGAGCGCCGCACCATGAGACACAGATCGATGGGCAGACAGAGCATGCACCAGGTAATGCAGAATCCACGGCACTTTCTTGCCGCAAGAAAACAGGTAAGACAACGAGATCGTCGACGCAAACATGGTATTGGCGCGGACGCTGTAGGAATCCTTCCAGCTTTTCAAACCTTCCATGTTTCTGACCAGATAGTGAATCGCCTCAAGAATCATCGCGTCGACAAGGCCGATGGTCTCCTCCATCGAGAAATACTGCTCCAGCAAATGCGACAGAATGTCGGTGTAGTTGTCTGCCAGCACATGCGGCGGCAGGCTGATCGTGAAATCGGGATTGCAGTAGGCAAAACGCGGGCGCGTCGACAAGCTGCTGAACGCGACTTTTTCGTTATTGCTGGCGCGGGTGATCACAAATCCGCCGTTGACCTCGGTTCCTGTACCCGTTGTCGTGAGCACGACCCCGAGCGGCAACGCGGGTAAATTGAAGCGCGGACGATCCTGCTGGTATGCCCATATGTCGTCATGCCGGTTCCCCGCGAGGAGTGCAATGGCCTTGGAGGCGTCGATCACCGAGCCGCCGCCTATCGCCAGAATCAGATCGACTCCATGCGCCTGGGCAAGCCGCGCGCCCTCACCCACAAATGCATCATCGGGGTTTTCCTTGCAACCGGCGTGCTCGAAGTAGCGCACCCCGCGCGCCTCAAGCAATGCCGTGATTTCGTGATAACTGCCGTTCTGCCGTGCACTCGCCCGTCCGTAAACCAGCAACACGCTGGTTGCCCGCTGCTCGTTCAATTCCTGTTCAAGCAACGATTGCGCGCCCGACCCGAAAATGATTCGGGTCGGCATGGAAAAAGCGAAATCAAGCATGCTCAAACTGCATAGAGCACCGTTTCGATCGCACTGAGGGTGGAGTGATGCTTGACGTGTAACTGATACCCATATTGCTCGCGTATCAGGCCCGGAATCCGGAAGTAGTCGTCCAGGTTGTGATACAGGCAAATGCACAACTTTGGCCGATCGCGTTCGATGGTGCGATGGGCACCCTTGATCACTTTCTGCTCCGAGCCTTCGACATCAAGCGCGATCATCGATACCTTGCCTTCGATGTAGTCGTCGATGGCTACGCCTTCGTGCTGATAGGTGCTACTGGCATCGGCCGCGCAGACATGGGCATCCAGCCCTGAGTTGGACATGTCGTCGTCAAAACTCAACAGGGCACTCTCGTTCCAGAGAATCTTGTTGTGGATACTGACTTGCGGCGCATCCTTGAATTTCTCGCGAAGATAGGCCGACCAGGTTTTGCTGGGTTCAAAGGCGCTTATCCGCATGGCCGGGTTGTTTTCAATCGCGCGGTCCAGATGTTTGCCATTGAAAGCCCCCGCAAACACGAGCTGGCCGGAGTCGTCGAGCGTGTCGTTGATGTCGTTGCCAAAATACGGGCTGGGGCTGAACGTCGACTGGTCCCAGAGCCGCCCGCACAGAATGTTTTCGATGCAGGCGCGATAGGTCTTTTTTGACTCAGAATCATCCAGCAAACGGATCGCTTCGTCGCACTGCGCCATATGTTTCTGGAGATAGTCGTAGATCTCGAAGGTACGGCAGTGAAACAGCGGGAAATAATACAGCTCGCTTGCGACGACCTTCGCCTGCAGGTCGAGCAGGCCGGCCGTAATGATGATCACCGTGTCCTTGGGCAGCATGTTTTGCACACTGGAAAACGGCAGCACTGGAATGCCATGCAGCGTCGATTCGGCGATGTCACGCGTGCTGTCGCACACGCCAAAGGGCTGCGGCAACAATTTCCCATCGCCGCAGTATTCCTCGACGAATCCCTTGAGCCTCCGTCCGGCGCCCCACAGGATCAGTTTTTTTCCTTGCAGGCCCTTGATGACATTCGTGATGTACGTCGTGTCGATGTCTGAAAATAACATGGGTTTACTCGCTAGTCGGATGGGTTGGGCCTGTCTTGATAGGAGACGGCTTCATCAAGCGTGGCCGGAAATTGAGTCAGCGTCGCTTTCAATCGCGTTTCGAAAAAATCGAAGTCTTCAGCGCTGGCTGCGTAGTTGGGCAATAGCCGCAGTGTGCGACCCAAATTGCAATGCTGCATCAGTAAACCATTGCGTTGCGCAAGCCTGCAGAACAGGTCGCCAACCTGCTTGCTGTTGAGTGGGGGCGAATCGGCGAGGTCAAACGCACACATGAGCCCCTTCCCCCGGACATTGCCGATCAGCGGGAACTCGGCTGCGATGGCGCCCAGCCTGGTCAGCAAAGCCTCGCCGATGGTGCGATTCGCATTTAACAGATCGCGGGCTTCAATCTCGTCGATCAGATGCGAGACCAGCGCGCCCGCAAAGGATTCATTCTGGTGCGAGCTGAAATACTCCATGACAAACTTTTCGTGCGGCACGGTCCGGCCGTTGGCGATCACGCAGGAGACGGGGTAGCCCATGCCCATGGCCTTGGCACAGACGATGAAATCCGGCACACAGTCGAGCTGCTGATAATAGAACCAGCTGCCGGTGCGGCCGAATCCGGTCTGACATTCGTCAAAAACCAGAAAAATATCGTTGTCATCGCAGATTTTTCGGATTGCCTGGAAGTAGCGGGCTGGCGGGAAGTAGAACCCGCCACCCGAGACGATAGGCTCAAAAATGGCGGCCGCGATATGGGTTCTTTCGCGCTCGATGGTCTGCCGAAAATCCTCGATGCAACGGTCGATCTCACCCTGATTCTCTTCAGACTCGCCGTTGCCGAACACCCGCGGCGTCGCGGCGACATACGAATGCTCGACGGTCGGACGAATCCGGTCGCGCGACATCGAATAGGCCGCACTACCATGGGTCAAGCCGTGGTAGGCCTTGTCAAACGAGATCACACCCGACTTTTCCTTAAGGTGCTTCGCGTACTTGAGGCAACACTCAACCGCTTCGGCACCAGTCGACAGGAAAATTGTCCTGGCTTGCATGTCCGGTGCGCGATCGTGGATCTTTTTTGCCGCCTGCAAGACCGTTCCGGTTAGCGTCGAGGTGTCGGTGTCTTGCAGCGTCTGAGAGATTTCCAGTATCTTTTTCGACACGCCAGGATCGGAATGGCCCAACACTGCGCAGAACTGGCCGCTGTTCAGGTCCAGATATCGCGTGCCATTGGCATCCCAGACATAACTCCCCTGCCCGCGCACCAGCACGATGTCACGAAAGTTCAGTACTGGCAGCATGTATTGCCGAAACTCGGCAAGCAGTGAGGCGTTGTGATCTGGCTGGTTCATCTTATGGTCCGGTCAATCAGGCGCCGTCTGGTTGCGTTTATCCGCTATCAACGCAATGAGACCACCCACAGTGTTGATCGGTTCGCTCAGCATGTCGGCTTCAGAAAACTGGATATCGAAACGCTCCTCGATCCGAAAAATGAATTTGATGAACGCCAGCGAATCGATGTGTCCATTTTTCAGATAGGGATAGGCCAGCATGGCTTCTGGCGCGGGCACTGCGCCTTTTTCCTCGAGTAGCTGCACGATAAAATCGCAAATGGACTGGGTTTCCGGCGTGAGGCCTGCAGGCACACTCATACCGCCTCCCACTTACGGGTATGGGCCGAGCGCGAAATGGCCTCCAGAAAACGCAACCCCTCTTCCGACTCGCGCGCACCATAGACAAACGCACTGGATGCCGCTCCGCCGGACTTGACCTCACGCAAACACCCGGCGATGTCGGCATAAAGATTGGCAAATGCTTCAATGAACCCGGACGGATGGCCGGCCTTGAAACGGTTGTAGCGCAATTGCCGGGCGACATCGGCCTCATCAGATCCGCGGTCGATCAAGACCCGGCGGCCGTCGGCCTGGTTGAGTTGCAAATCCTCCGGCTGCATCTGGAACCATTCGGCACTCGCGAGGCTGCCCATGACCCGAATACGCAGGCCATTGCGATTACCCAGCGCAGTTTTGCCGTACCAGGATTGCACCCGGATGTTCTCTTCGTAATGTGCAAGGCAATACACGTTGTCGACGATCTCACTAAAATGACCGTACGTGCCTTGATCCCCCATCACTTCCAGCGGGGTCTTGCCTCCGGTGAGGAAATGCACCAGATGATGCGCGTGCACACCGAGGTCGAGCGATACGGTGGGGACCGCATAGTCCTTGAGGCGCCAGGCCTGTGGAGCCGCGCCCTGCCGCAAGAAACCTTCCTGCGGAATTTCGAGATGAATTTGCTGCACCGTCCCGAGGCTGCCATCGGCTATCATGCGGCGCAATTCACGCACCATCGGATAGCCGGAATAGTTGTACGTCACTGCGAGAAATCCCCGGTTGTGGGTAACGGCTGCGCCGATTTGCCTGCACTCGTCGCTGGATACCGCCAGCGCTTTTTCACAGATCACCGGAAACCCTGCATCCAGGGCGGCGATCACGATTTCCCGATGGTCGGGGGTCGGCGTCAGCACGACGAGCGCATCGAGCGCGTCGCGTTCGTTCTCAAGCAGCGCTGGCCAGCTGGCGTGGGTTCGCGCATCGGCGATGCCATAGGTATGCGCGGTTTCTGCATTGATGTCCGGCCGGCGACTGAAGCAACCCGTGTCAACACGAAAATGGCCGTCGATCCGGCTCGCATTGAAATGCGTATAGCCAACGGCCGAGTTGAGTGCGCCACCAATAAAACCGAGTCGCAGAGGCGGAAGAGGCGTGTGCGCCATGTTTATCCTTTTTGCAGGTCTGTCGAGTAGGCCTGTCGTAATGTGGGTTTGTCGAGTTTACCCAGTGCATTTCGGGGAAGCGCCGGCACGACGAAAAAACGACGCGGCTGCTGAAAGTCTCCCAGTCGCTGCATGCAGAGCCGTTGCAGGTCGCGCATTTCAGGCGCTGCGGTCGGCTCATGGAAAGCCACGACCATGCCCACCACTTCGCCAAGCTGTTCATCCAGTAACGGTATTGCAGCGCATTCCTTGACTGCCGGATGGCTGGAGACGACATCCTCGATGTCTTTTGGGTAAATATTCACCCCACCGCAAATGATGATGTCCTTGATTCGCCCCAGGAAATACAGGAAACCTTCGTCATCCATCCGGCCCAGGTCACCCGTGCGGAAATAGTCGCCCCACATCGCGGCTTCGGTGGTGGCGGGCTGCGCATAGTAGCCGCTGAACAGCATGGACGTGCGGCACGCGATCTCGCCTGGCGTATCGGGCGGCACCGGTTGGTCGTCTTCCCCCAGAATCATGACATCGTTATCAGCAATCGCCCGGCCCACCGACCCCAGTTTTCGCGCCGCCACCTGCGGAGAAAGATTGGTGGCGATGGCGATTTCAGATGCACCATAGCACTCGTGGAACGCACACTCTAGATGCGCCAGCAGCCGGGCCTTGGTTACATCATCGAGCAACGCCGAAGACGAGACCAGGCAGCGCAGGCTGGGCAACGATACCTTGTCGTCAGTCAAGGCATCGAGAATCTGCTTCAACTGCGATGACACCGCGATGGAAAACGTGACGCCATGCGCACGTACCGCGGCAATCCAAATGGCGGGCGTGAAATGTTCCAGGATGACACTGGTACCACCGGTCGTAAGCGGCAGCAGTACCAAGCGTTGCGCCAGAGAATGATAGAGCGGCGTCGCTGCAAGCGTGACATCAGCAGCAGTCACCCCATACAAATCGGCCGCGGCCGCCGCCCGCCGTAATTTGGTGCGTTGACTCAGCAAAATGGGTTTCGGTTGCCCTGTGGATCCTGACGTAAGCACCATGAGATATGGCAAATCGTCCCGCATGTTCGGTACAGGACGGAGGTGGTCGTGACCTTTGTCGAGCACAGTTTGAAACTCAACCCAGCCTGGCTGATAACCGCCCACCACTACGCAAACACCATCGCGTAAAGACCCCCTCCCCTTAACCGCATCGGTTACCCCCGACCAAACAATCAAATGCTGGACATGAGCGGCAGCGAAAGTGGAAACCAGCGCTTCAGCACTGAGTCCCATACTCTGCGGCACGATCACCACACCTAGACGCGCCCCAGCCAACAGGACCAGAACAAATTCAGCGCAATTAGGCAGCAGCACACCCAGGTGCTCGCCCGAATGAACACCCAAATCACTCAACCCGTCGGCCAATGCATCTACAGTTTTGAGCAGCTCGTAATACGTATAGTCCACGTCGCCGATGACCAAAGCCAATTTGCCGGGTGTGCGTTCGGCGGCTTGTCGAAAATGCGCATAGAGAGAGCCCGCTTGAATATCGTCCAACATCCAGGCTCTAACGGGTAGAACGTGCGATAAATTGAAGAAATGCCTGACTCGATAACGGAAAGCGCTCGCCGCTCGCCGAAACATACACTTCATCGATCCCCGTATTCCGGGTCACCAGCGTATTCGCCCCAACAAAACATCGCCGCTCGATCTGAATATTGTCGCTTATGCTTGCATTGATTCCTAAAAACGAAGCTTCCCCAATTCGGGTTTCACCACCGATTGACACCCCGGAATTGATCCAGCAATTGTCATCAATACGACAACCATGTCCAATTGATGCATTGCTACTCACGAATACGCTGCGGCCAATGTGTGTACCTGGATGAATCGCCACATGGTCAAGCACGATACTGTTCTCGCCAATGGAAACATCTGAGTGCAACACAACTGACTCGTGAACAAAGGTGGCAAAGGTATACCCTTTGGCCTTTCCTTCCTGATATTTACGAGCGCGTAAATCATTCATTTCCCGGTAACCAACGGCCGTGATCAGACAATGGCTTGCCGGAGAGAAAGCCATCTCAACATCCTCGAACGGAACGACTGGCACCCCCTGGATAACCGTATCAGCCAGCACGGCCTGGTCTACGGTCAATGCGGCAACCTCATATTCCAGTCTCGCAAAATGCAGGAACATACGTGCCATCTGACCATTGCCATAGATGATCAATTTTTTACGGCTCATCTGTTGTTGGGTGGGCAGGGTATTTGCCATAGAAATCCAGTACCTTCCTGCGGAAAAAAGCGGCTGTCCGTATGTCAACCCGTAATCAGGCTTGAAATAAAATCAATCTGAACATGGTCCAGATCCGGATAAATAGGCAGGCAGAGTATTTTTTGCGCGGCCGACGAGGCGACAGGCAAATTGTCCTGGTGGGCCGATGGGAGACCTCGATACATCGAGAATTCTGAAATCAAAGGGTAAAAATAACGGCGTGGATGAATATCGTGGCTTTTGAGTTTCAGGTACAAATCATCCCGGCTGATGGGATAGCCAGCCTCGACCAGGATCGGAAAATAAGCGAAGTTACACACATGCTGACGATCGAACGGCATGCATTGAATCCCTTTTACATCCTTGAGTCGATCTCGATAGGCTGAGTCGATTGCCTCACGGCGTGCAAGCGCTTTATCAACATGTTTCAATTGAAGCAAGCCGAAAGCGGCATTGATTTCGCTCATTTTTCCGTTAATTCCCGGAGCAACCACTGAAACCTCGCTTGCATGCCCGAAGTTCTTGAGGTGATCGATCCGGGTTTTGGTTTTGGCATCCGGGCAGACAATCGCCCCGCCCTCAAAGGTATTAAACACTTTGGTCGCATGGAAACTCAGCACCGATAAATCTCCATGTCGCAAGATACTACCGCCCGCATCGCGCACGCCAAACGCATGCGCCGCATCATAAATAACCTTCAGGTTGTAGTTGTCAGCGATTCTCTGAATCGCCTCAACATCACACGGACGACCATAGCAGTGTACCGGCAGGATGGCCGTAGTCTGTGGCGTGATAGCGGCTTCAACCCTGGCAGGGTCCAGATTCAAGGTATCTCGGTCAATATCAACAAACACCGGTTTAATCCCATTCCACAACAAGGAATGAGAAGTGGCAACGAATGAATAAGGCGTTGTAATCACTTCACCCGTGATACGTAATGCCTGCAAAGCTGTAATCAGCGCAATCGTGCCATTGGTGAACAGCGCAATATGCTCAATCCCCAGGTATTCACCCAGTGCTTGTTCCAGTTGTTGGTGAAAAGGCCCATTGTTGGTGAGCTGCCTGCTTTCCCAAATTTTTTCCAGGTACGGAATGAACTCTTCCAGTGGCGGCAGATGGGGCTGCGTGACATATATGGGCTTGGAGTCGGTGCTCATCACTTAACCTTATTCAATCGTGTGTGGGCTGCAATGTATACGAGTACCACGGGGCGCAGATCCAATGACAATTTCGTAGAACCCGCTTCTTATACGGTACTGAGTCCGCATTCTGTAGCGTGTGAATAGGCAATACATATCACTTGTGTGCACATAAATGTCTGTCAATCGGATAAATCGGGGTTAAAAAGCCCATAGATCCCTCTCGATCCCCGTCATCAGCTAAAGAAATGCGCTCACTATCCGATATTTGGTGTATCCCGTGTCTTTTCTCGAACAAGTTTCGATGAATATGGCAGACATCCGGTGTGATGTTTTTATAGCATCCTCTCAGACAACGAATGATCGTGACTGAATTTTTGGAAAGTTATCAGGGGCGCATGCGTAACAAAGTCATTCAATATGGTACGGCGATTGCATCGCCATCCCCCATTCTGCGTAGGGCGCAAAACCACGTTTTCGCCCACGCATTGACGCCACAATGCGATCTTCACCCATGACCGACGTTCAGCACGATACGCCATCGCATCACAGGCGCTGGGGCATTTCGCCATTGGCACGCCGTCTGGTCCTTGCAACCATGATATTCGGGACGGTGGTTGCATTGGTCGCTACTGCCATCCAGCTGTATGTAGATTACCGTCGCGAACTTGGACAAGTTGAAACGACCTTCAAACAGGTGGCCCACACACATGTTCCCACCTTGACCAGTGCATTGTGGGCCACGAACCGGCCTGAATTGAAAATTGCGCTAGATGGTTTGGAGCAATTACCCGGCATACAGTATGCCGCCGTATATGAAGGCGCTACCTTATGGGCTGAGACAGGCAAGCAGAAATCAGGAAACGTGCGCAGCCGTGATTACCCGCTCACGTTCCAGCACCGGAACCGCATTGAAAACATAGGCACATTCCATGTCGTGATCGATCTGGATGGAATCTATCATCGCCTGCTGGATAAGTTCTGGGTCATCCTGATTACCAATAGTGCCAAGACGCTCGCCGTTTCAATTTTCATGTTGTGGCTGTTTCACTGGCTCATCACGCGCCACTTGCGCCACATTGCCCACTTTGCAACCCGGCTTGGATTCCACAATCTGGAGGAACGTCTACAGCTTGCTCGCCCTGCCAACACGGAACGAGATGAATTCGATCTTCTGCTGGACGGGTTCAGCCGCATGCAATCCAATCTGAAGACGACACTCCAGGCGCTGGAAAATGATATAGGTCAACGCAAACTCGCCGAAGACCAGCTCAAACTCGCGGCCTCGGTATTTGAGCACAGTCATGAAGGCATCATGATTACGGACGAAAACTCTGTCATCCTGAACATCAACCCCGCTTTTACACGCATCACGGGATACGCCAGACAAGAGGCGATCGGGCAAACCACTAAATTGCTCAGTTCAGACCGACACGATGTAATCTGGCACGCCCGCATGCGGCAAACCCTGCAGCAGGCAGGCAACTGGCAGGGTGAAATCTGGAATCGACGCAAAAACGGCGAGATCTATCCGCAACGCGAAGCCATCTCGGCTGTGTACGACGAAGCGGGCCAGATTCGCCATTACGTTGCGGTCTTTTCGGACATCAGCCAGCAAAAAATGCATGAAGCTGAACTGCAGCGTATCGCCCACCACGATCCGTTAACCGGATTACCTAATCGCCGTTTGCTGGCCGACCGCCTCGATCAAGCCATGGCCCGAGCCAAACGTGATGAAAAGTGGCTTACGGTGGCCTGCCTGGACCTGGATGGCTTCAAGCCAATTAACGATGCATATGGCCACGCCCTGGGTGATCAGTTGCTGGTTGAAATCAGCCAGCGCCTGAAGAGCACCCTGCGCGGCGACGATACGCTCGCTCGCCTGGGCGGCGACGAATTTGTCATGCTGATGGGCGGACAGGAAGATATCCAGGCCAGCCAGGCCAGCCTCAATAGAATACTGACCACCATCCGCATGCCCATCATGATCCGCGACCAACCCATTCATGTATCCGCCAGCATAGGCGTCGCGTTGTATCCCATGGAAGGGGCCAATGGCGACACCCTGCTGCGGCACGCCGATCAGGCCATGTATGCCGCCAAGCAGGATGGCAAAAACTGTTACCACGTGTTTGATCCGCAGATTGACCGCGAAATACAAGGACAACGCGATCAGTTACAACGTCTGGCTCAGGCCTTGTCGCAGGATGAATTTTTATTTCATTTTCAGCCCAAGGTCGATTTGCTGACAGGCGATCTTGTCGGCGTCGAAGCCCTGATCCGCTGGCAGCATCCGGAAAAGGGGCTGTTATATCCGGGGGCGTTTCTCGATCTGTTTAACGGCCACCCTCTGGAAATCACGCTGGGCGAATGGGTCATTGAGACCGCTCTCAAGCAAGTCGAATCCTGGCAAAACGCTGGATTGAGGCTTAAGACCAGTGTCAACATCAGCGCCAACCATTTGCTGCACCCCAGTTTTGTAAAGACACTGGACGAACTGCTGAACCGGTACCCAACCATCTCTCCTGATCAACTCGAGGTGGAAGTGCTTGAGTCCGCCGCCATGAGCGACTTGAGTCGAGCCATTGAAGTCATCACCCGTTGCAAGGAGATGGGCGTGCATTTCGCACTTGACGACTTTGGTACGGGCTATTCTTCTCTGGCTTATTTCAGGCGCCTGCCCGTAGACGTCCTCAAGATTGACCAGAGTTTTGTACGCGACATGCTGATCGATGCCGAAGATCTGGCCATTGTGGAAAGCGTGGTGCGCCTGGCACAGGTATTTGGGCGTGCCACCATCGCAGAAGGCGTAGAAACACTCGAACACGCATCCCGTCTGATTCAAATGGGCTGCACGCACGCCCAGGGCTATGGTATCGCCCGCCCCATGCCCGCGCATGATCTGCCGAACTGGCTGAAAAAGTGGCAATCAGAGGCCATCTGGCGCCAGTTCTCTGTTACGAGCGACATTTCCGTGTCCATGGAACTCCTGAGTCAGCCTGTTTAAGCAGACATCCCTGTTTCCGATCACAACGACAAGACCCCCTTATGCAAATGCAGCGCATCATGAGCAACGTGCTTACACGTCCTTCAGGCTTTCTTAAAATCACGGCGCTGGTGTGCTTCATCGGGTCCATTAGCCTGACGCCATGGGCTCAGGCATCAAATGAACCCACATTAGTACTGAACGATGCCAACTCGGCACCCTTCACCAATGAAGCCGGAACGGGCCTGGTTGACATCATTGCTGGCGAGGCCTTTCGGCGTGTCGGCCTCAAACTCAAGCTGACCCGATTGCCCGCCGAGCGAGCCTTGATTAACGCGAATGCAGGCATTGAAGATGGCGAAGTCAGCCGCGTTGCGGGTATCGAAAAAGCCTACCCAAACCTGATTCCCGTCCCCGAGAAACTGGTTGATCACCATTTTGTGGCCTTTACACGTAACGCCACGCTCAAACATGCAAGCTGGGCGAGCCTGCAACCGCTGTCGGTGGGCTACATACGGGGCTACAAGATTGTAGAAAAAAACATCTCGCCTGGAACCCAGACTACTACAGCGAACGATGCTGAACAGCTCCTGACGATGCTTGATAAAGGCCGCATAGACGTTGCCATTTATCGTCGCTGGGAAGGTCTTGCGCTGGCACACAAGCTGGGCATCCAGAACATACACATCATCGAACCCTCACTGGTAGAAACCGGTGTTTACATTTATCTGAATAAGAAGCACGCGGACAAAGTGCCCCTGATTGCATCGGCACTGCGCGATATCAAGGCCGAAGGATTATTTGCTCGTGCGTGTCGTAAGGCTTTATCGGATTTCAAACCATTGCCTACCCAGTGCGAAACACACTAGGATTGCGCCCGCACACACCTTCCGATACGCGCCGCTCACGAGCCAGGAACCCATCTCCTTAAAAATTAGCCATAATGTTGCCGTCGTGACGGTCCGGATCGTTACAAAGCAGCACAGGGAAAAGCATGGTTACATTTAGAGACGATGAAGGCGCGCTATTAACAGGCTGCTGAAATACCTCCCAACCGGACCACATCAGCAGCCCCTCAGAAGTTAAACTGATCCTGATTCATTGACCCAGCCAGAGCCCCCCTTCATGCGCGGACCCGACACCTTCACCGAGAGCCTGTTCACCCTGC
>DATCSW010000013.1:0-13520 GCA_036568265.1 Thiobacillus sp. | reverse complement strand
CCACGTCAGGCTGCTCGAACCCATCGGCTATATCCCGCCCGCCGAAGCTGAGGCAAACTACTACAGGCAACTCGCCGAACAGGCCGAGTCAACGGCCTGCACTTAAACCAAATGGCCTCCACGAAACCCGGGGCGGTTCATTGCGCTCCATTCAAGCACTGTGCTCAATTTATGCATAAGCGCTTCTCAGGATAGAAGTTTTTGGCCGTTTGGGGGAATCGCTTCCGTGGCCTTCGATATGGGTCTGATCAGACTGGTCCTACGTAAAAATCATAGGGTCGGACATGTACGTAGCAGGGGGGCCACAGTAATGTCTAGGTGCCTGCTGGTGTGTTGGAAGACACATGCAATCGTGCATGGCTTGTATATAACTGATGATCGAGAAAGCGAGGGATGGCAATGAAACTGACTATTGGATTACTCATGGTACCTGCACTTGTTCTGGGCCTGTCTGCATGTGATGTCAAGAAAACGCAAGAAGGCAAATTGCCTGATGTAGACGTCGACGTGAAAGGCGGTCAAGTACCCAAATACGATGTAGACGCAGGTGACGTAGACGTCAAGACGGAAGAAAAGGTCATCACCGTGCCGACGCTTGAGTACGATACGCCCGCTCAGGATCAGAAAGAAGACGGAACCAAATGAACAGATCGAGGTTCCTGGCGAGTCTCATAACGGACTGCGCTTACTGCGGGCGCGGGCTCAGATAGCGAGTTGTTTGGATAGCTGGCCGGGTTACGTGCGCTGAGCGCGTTGCGCGACCAGTAAAAATACCGGATAGCTTTGCGTCCCTGTCTCGCGTTCCTTGGTGATCGTGAACACCGTCTGGAACTGTACGTTGGTAAACCCGGCCTGTGCGGTGCGCCGGCCGAGATCGGTCTGATCAAAGCCATGGTGCACGTCCACCTCCGGGCCGTGGAAGGAACCATCTTCCTGGTCGAGGTCGGCAATGCACAGATAACCGCCGGGGTTCAGCAGATCATGGAAGACGCGCAGCATGTGGTCGGTGTCGGGCACGTGGTGCAACGTCATCGCGGTAACGATCAGATCGAATTTTTGAGTTGGGGCAGGGTCGGTCATCAGATCCAGCTTCACCGCCGTCATATTGGTCACGCCCTGTGCGGCGATCTTTTCAGTCACCACTTCGAGCATGCCAGTTGAACTGTCAGCCAGCAGCATCGTGCCGAGTTCGTCCTTGAGCGGAAACGACAGCAGCCCTGTGCCGCAGCCATAGTCGAGTGCGCTCATGTCGCGGCGCAGCGGCACGGCCCTGCGAACCGCCTCCGCGATCTTGAGCCCGCGTTCCAGAAAAACCGGGTTGTCATCCCATTGGCGGGCCCGGGCGTCAAAGGGGTTGGCATCGAGTGGGGTAGGTTGTGTCGTGTTCATGGTGTAATCGTTCTGAATGGTTCGCGGCTGCACCAATGTGTGCAGCCACTGAAAAATACTAGTCTAACTTTTTTGGGATGGTAGTACAGCCGACCAGCGCACCAGCTTGTCCTCAAAAGTCATGGTCGCATGGGCAGGGCTGGTGGAAGGTAGCGTTTCCGTGCGAATGGCACGGAGCTTTTCTGGCAAAGTAGGCAGCACGAGCCGCCGATAGAGGTCAGCCGCTTTGCCGCCGTTGAAACCGATCAAACCAATATCTGGATAGGCTTGGATGAACGCGGCGAAGTCATTCGGCACCACACTGGCGTGCACGATATCGGCATCGAGGCTGCCTGGTCGTTGCGCCGCCGCGCACACGTCCCAAAGTGCGATTCCGTTCTGTACCAGACGCTGTGCGCGTTTTGCGTAGGGCAACTCAGGGCCTGCGCCAAAAAGCTGGCTCATGATTTTCCAGAAGGCATTGTGAGGGTGGGCGTAGTACTGCTGGCGCTGGAGCGAAACCTGACCGGGCAAGCTGCCGAGGATCAGCACTCGTGTATGCGTGTCGGCAATGGGTGGGAAGCCGGTGTCAGGCATGGGCTAACGCGAACGTTCAAACCTTGTCAGCCGCACGTCCACACTCAGCGGCAGCGCGGTCAGCGCAGCGGCTTCTGCGCGGCCCTCGGCACTGGCGCGGTAGAGATGCGGTGTCATCGTCAGCAGGTCAGCAATCTGCTCGGCGCGGGTCAGCTTGATTGAAAAGTGAATCGTTTCCGCGGGTAGGCGGACAAACCCCGGTGGCACTTGCAGATCGGCCGGGCGTTCTGGTTTTAGATTGGGGTAAATGATTTCGCGCAGCTCGCGCAGATGATCGGGCCCGGCATCGACCTGCAATAGCAGGCCGCCCGGCTTCAACACTCGTGCAAATTCCGCATACACCGGGAAGCCAAACATGCACAGCACGCGATCCAGCGTGCCCGGCAGCACCGGCAGGTTGGCGTTGCTACCCACCACCCAGTTCATCCGTTTGTCCTGCTTGGCGGCTGAGAGCACTGCCCACTTGGAAATATCCAGCCCTAACAGCGCCAGTGTTTGTTTTTCACGCGCGGCAGCGGCCAACTGGCCCAGGTAATAGCCCTCGCCACACCCGGCATCGAGGCAGCTGATCGCTGCGTCAGCCGGTACGTTGGCCAGTACGGCCTGGCTCACTGCTGCAGCAATCGGCTGGTAAAAACCTGCTGCAAGAAAGCGTCGCCGCGCCGCGACCATCTCCTTGCTGTCGCCGGGATCGCGCGAGCGTTTGTTTTGCACTGGCAACAGATGTGTATAGCCCTGGCTGGCGATGTCGAAACTGTGGCCGGATGTGCAACGCCAGGTGGACCTTTCACGCTGCAAGGGGGTGCCGTCCAGTGGGCAGGCTAACGTTTCAAATGGGATGATACTCATGGCGGCTAAGCAATTTGCGCCGGGGCTTCTAATGCCGCCTGCAATGCTTGTTCATCCACCGGGTAGGTCAATACGGCATGAATGGAAAACAGTTCCAGCAGCTTGCCGATATGCGGCGATTCATTCGGCTGCATGAATACAATCACCTTCGCATGTGGTGCCAGGTATTGCAGTGACCGGAGCGTGACATCCAGATTGGAGACGTTAGCGCCTGCGTAATTATTGCCCCAGCCATAAATGAACTCGCCCACAAAAAAATCCGGCGGCTGTTTTTGTATTGACCGGTGCAGATTTCGTGCCGAATCGAAACGCATCTCATCAATGCCCAGTGCCCGATACAAGCCATTGAAATTGGCGTGAAAAGGGGATTCGATCAGGGAGAAAAGTGTACTCATGGAGCGGTATTTTACAGGGGTGAGCGTGGATTATTGTGCGGATGGTTTAGATGCGCGCTATCGGCCTGGCGAGAGAGCTTGTCGCGCAAGCCGTGGCCCGCATCGGATTCTTTTTTTGAAAGACAAATCGTGCCCGGGCCATTTGGGCTTACCTTGTTTGTACAGCGGTTGGAGTGACGTGGACGCCAAAGCAACTATGTAATAAAAAACGGAGACCGAAGTCTCCGTTTGTGTGATTTGAATCAAAAACCAGGATTATTGTTTCTGGTTCAGTTCAACACGGCGGTTCTGGAAGCGGCCTTCATCCGTGCCATTGTCAGCAATCGGCTGGGATTCACCGTAGCCTTTTACCGTTAAACGGTCAGCCGAGATGCCTTTCGAAATCAGGTAAGCACGAACGGATTCAGCGCGGCGGAGCGACAAGCTCTCATTGTATTGATCACTACCGACGCTATCGGTGTGGCCTGAAATTTCCACATTGATATTCCCCCATTCTTTCAGATCGGCAGCATTTTGGTCGATGATGTTGCGGTCTTCCTGACGCAATATGGATTTGTTGTAATCAAAATTCACGCCTTCCAGAACAAGCCTTCTCGGGATGGCCGCAGGGGCTGTATCTTGTGCTGAATAATCAGCTGCCGGTTTGACCTCGGCCGGCTTGGCCACAGGAAGCGGGCAACCATCTGCTGTTTTGGCATAAACCGTCGGGCAGGCATCTGCGCCGTCGACAATGCCGTCGCCGTCGCTGTCGAATTCGCATCCGTCTGCATTGACCTTGCGGCCAGTTGGCGTGCCAGGACACTTGTCTTTGCTATCGACAATGCCATCGCCGTCGCTATCAACTGGCTTGGCGCTTTTACAAGGGGCGCCTTGCAGTGGCTGACCTGGGCAACCGATTGTTTTGTTCAGTTCATAACCGATTGTTTTTCCGGTTGAGCTAGCGGCGTTGGAGGGGTCGTAAAACACGCCTTCAGCGGCGTGTGCGCTTACCGCACCAGCAGCCAGAAGGGATGCAGTCAGGATGCTGAAAAACAGGGGTGTGGTACGCATATCGTGAGTCCTTATATTGGATGGGGTTTAAAAATCTTATGTACAGACAAGCTAATTTGTCAGCACGATTGCCCTAGAGTAAGAAAAAGCGTGAATAAGTTCTGTGCGTTGGCGAACACAGCAGCGCATTTTCAGATCAGAGTAGACCATCTGTCCCAAAACACTGGATGCTCCTGGTTAGCTAATTCAGCTGCCTTGCTTGTAAAGGTCGCGGCAAAAGCCAAATGGCTCAGGATGAGCTAGCCTCATTTATTCATGTACTTTATTGGATGACAAGCTGGTTATACAGCATGCGAACACGCCATACTGAATCTATATTGCTCGTTGAGGAACAAACCATGACTGAATGGGTACAGGCAACCGTAGTCGAGAACACCCGGTGGAACGATACGCTCATCTCGTTGCGTTTTGAGGCTGCACTGGCACCTTTCAAAGCGGGCCAGTTTATTCGGGTAGGAATGGATATAGACGGCGAACGTATCGGGCGTCCCTATTCCATGGTCAATGCGCCCGATGAAACGCCGCATGAGATCCATTTCAATATCGTACCTGAAGGCCCGCTTTCTCCCCGCTTGGCGCAACTCCAGCCTGGAGACACCTTTTGGGCCGTACCCAAGCCCAATGGATTTTTAACGCTGGATGAAATTCCAGAAGCACGTCACCTCTGGTTGCTTGCATCAGGTACTGCCATAGGCCCCTTTATTTCCATATTGAAAACCGCGGCACCCTGGTCAAGATTTGAAAAAATCGTTCTGGGGCATTCCGTTCGCACACGCAATGACTTGAGTTATCAGAAAACCATCCATGCGTTGCTGGAACGCTATCCGGCCCAATTTCAGTTCGTTCCGTTCATTACCCGGGACCCCAGTGACGCGTATCTATGTCAGCGGATTCCAGTCTGCATCGAGAGCGGCGCATTGGAGCAGAAAACCGGCTTGACCCTGACGCCGGAGCTTGCCCACGTGATGCTATGCGGCAATTCCAGCATGCTGAAGGATGCCTTGACCAGCCTGGAAAAACGCGGAATGAAGCGCCATCGTCGAAGCGAGCCCGGTCAAGTCAGCATGGAGAAATATCACTGATTTGCAAATAGATATGCTGCACGGATAGCTGTTTTGTGGAGGATGCAGGCAGGCCAGAAACTCCCGTGAATCCGCTCGATGTCACACAGGCATCATGCTTTTATCGCCCCATCCTGCCCGCGCCGGGCGGGAACAGAGTCACGCGCGTCGCAACAAAACAGTGATCAGGAGGGCAGAATCTTCCAGCGCCTTGACTGCATGCGGCTCTGCATCAGCGAGGTAGACCATATATCCTGGACGGAGTATCTGTGTTCGGCCGTGGGCTTCAAGCTCCACTTCTCCTTCCAGGCATTGAATCGTGATTGCGCCGGATGCCTTGTGGTAGGGAGCGGTTTTCCCCGCGATCAAAACAAACCGAAAGACTTCAAGATGCGCTGCCCTGACCAGCGTGCTTGAACTCGTTTGACGCAAGTCCGCACCCAGTGGACGTACATCGATCAATTCGCCCGATGCTGCGTGGGTGATGGCCATCAAATCTCCTTGCTGTAGTGAAAGAAAAGGTAGACGTCAGGAATGAATCAGGGCATGGGTTCACAGATAAACCTGGCCGTCCATTTGCCACGCCGCGCGCGATCCAGCTAACGGAATAATGCGCTGTTTTTCTGGATCACAACCGCTTCGTTATGCTCTTCGTCTTTTGTGCCATAAACAAGTGTCACGACGCCTTTGTCGAGTTCTTGTTTCAAGAGTTGGACTGGCTCGTGATTGTTTTTGAGTTCAACCAGATAGCGTTCCTGAAACGCTTCCCATTTTTCTGGATCGTGGCCAAACCATTTACGCAGCTCCGTGCTGGGGGCAATGTCCTTGAGCCACAGGTCAACGCTTGCTTTTTCCTTTGTCAGACCTCGCGGCCAGAGCCTGTCCACGAGAATACGTCGACCATCGTGCTTGTCCGGCTGTTCATATACCCGCTTGATCCTGATTTTCATGGCGAACGCTAGCTTTCATCAGTAACCCGAAAATTCTTCAGTGCGGATATTGTCATCGTCGACTCCAGCTTCGTTCAGCATTACACGCATCGCATTCACCATCGCAGGCGGGCCGTCGATGTAGTAGATAGGACGTGTCAGATCATCGATATATTTCAGGAGCATGGGTTTGTTGATGAAGCCGGTTTCTCCTTGCCACTCGCGGCAGGACTTTTCCATCTGTGTCATCGTTCCGACAAACGTATAGTTTGGATTGGGCTGGTGAGACTTTGCCAGATCGTCCAGAAACGCCGCATCTTCCGGCCTTTTATTGGAATAAAAAACAAAGATCTGGTGCGGAACCTGATCATGTATTGCCTGGAGAACAATGCTTCTCACAGGTGTCACGCCAATACCGCCGGTGAGAAAAACGGCTGGAATGCTTGCTTTGTTATGGAGCGTAAACGAGCCATACGGCGCATCCAGCGTGATTTCCGTGCCAGGCTCCATCGTTTTCAAAATCCGCTTGAACGCAGTGTCACGCATTCGTGTCGCGAACATGAGGTCGTTCTCATAAGGTGCGCTTGCCAGAGATAATGCTCGCGAGTTGCCTTCTGCGTCATTTTCAGTGGGATTGATCAGGGTACAGTCCGCAGACTGACCTGCCTTGTAGGCAAATCCCTCCGGCTTTTCAAAATGAAACGCCATCGTACCCGCGGCAATTTCCTGTTTGCTTTTTAACTTGACTGTATAAATTGGCATGTCGCAAATCCTCTAACTGTTGTTAGAGGTATAGCACAGAATTTCGGAGCAAAATTTGCACTTCATCCAGGAGTTGGACGGCAATCCTGGATAGCATTTTCGTCCCCTTGGTGACAGGTGGTTTTTTTCACGCGACGGCCGTTTCGGCCGTAATGGCACTACGTCAATTTGCCGATGGTGAAGCAATCCAGATCACGAAATCATTTCACAAACGATCGCTGATACAGAGCAAAGAAAAAGTGGTCAGCTTGAATTCATCCGGGTTTCAGGGGTGAATAAATTAAGGATCTGGGTTGCCCCTGGAAAAGTAGTTCAACCGGAACCTCACGCAGAAAGCCAATGATCTGCACTTCGGTAAAACGCTGCTTCATGTCCAACCTCCTCAGTATGGGACTGGACTCCAAAGCTGGGTGCTACTCAAATTGGGGAGCCGTCGGGCTGGAATTGGGTACGGCAACGAGTCTCAGGTACGAGTCTTCGCTTGATCGTGGCAACCATGCGGCTTATTTGATATCGATAAAATCGATATCAAATACAATAAATCATCGTTTGATAAATGTGTGTTGGGCCGATACATTCGGGTTCTTTATGATTCGTTAAAGGGCTCGATTGATGCAAATGGAAGATGCACTGACTCTTGATCGTCCGGAGAATGCCCAGGTGCTTCAGGATCCGCCTGAATTCATCCGCCAACTCACAGCTGAGGCAGGCATTACGATCAATGGGGACGCCCCCTGGGATATCCAAATATTTGATGAGCAGGTTTATCAGCGCATTTTTGCAAAAGGATCGCTCGGATTTGGCGAGGCCTATATGGATGGGATGTGGGAGTGTGAGCATCTGGACCAGATGTTCCATCGTCTGCTGAGCACCGATGTCGAAGAAAAAATCGATAACTGGTCGCGGCTTCGTTTGCTGGGTGAAGTCTTGCGCCATAGCCTGTTCAATCTGCAATCCAGTCAGCGCGCCTTCCAGGTGGGCGAGCAGCATTACGACATCGGCAACGACGTGTTCGAAGCCATGCTCGATCCGACCATGAGTTACTCCTGCGCTTATTGGCATGACGCGGCAGGGCTGCGGGATGCGCAACTGAAGAAACTGGACATGATCTGCCGCAAGCTGGAATTGAAGCCCGGCGAACGCATGCTTGAAATCGGCTGCGGCTGGGGAGGGCTGGCCAGTTATGCCGCCGAGCATTACGGCGTTGAAGTGGTCGGCATCACCGTCTCAAAAGAACAGCAGAAACTGGCTCGGGAGCGTTGTGCGGGCCTGCCGGTGTCAATTGAGCTGATGGACTACCGGGATCTCACTGATACATTCGACAAGATCGTTTCCGTGGGCATGTTCGAGCATGTCGGTCAGAAAAACTACGGTACCTATTTTGATACGGTTCAGCGCACCCTCAAGGATGACGGTATGTTCCTGTTGCATACCATTGGCAATGCCGTCACCGCACCCAAGACCGATGCATGGATCGATAAATACATCTTTCCCAATGGCAAGTTGCCCTCAGCCAAAGAGGTGACGACAGCTCTGGAGCGCCGCTTCATCATTGAGGACTGGCACAATTTTGGCGCAGATTACGACCAGACCCTGATGGCCTGGTGGGAAAACTTCGAAACAGCCTGGCCTTTTCTGGAGAAAAAATACGGCAAGCGTTTTTATCGCATGTGGAAATATTACCTGCTGTGCTGTGCCGGGTTTTTCCGTTCCCGCCAGGGACAACTCTGGCAACTGGTGCTCAGCAAGCCGGCAAAGGGTGGCGTATATCGTTCGGTGCGGTAAAGTACAGGCTCGCAGTGGCGAGGCACAAGGTAGTGTAGAAGGGTCGGGTCCAGAATAATTTTCTTGTGGAAAATCATTTCTGGCCTGGCCCGTTTTACTTTGGCGCTTTTAATGCCTTTAATGATGGTTCTCACAACCTATCCTTAACCCGGAGTATAGCGATGAAAAGCAATCTGGACGATGTTGGCAAACTGATTTTGCGCCTCACCCTTGGCATCCTGATTCTGCTGCACGGAATAGCCAAGCTCAGACACGGCATCACTCCGATCGAGGGCATGGTAACCGGCATGGGCATGCCCGCATTCTTCGCCTACGGCGTATATATTGGCGAAGTGCTCGGGCCGCTTCTGCTCATCGTCGGTTTCTATGCTCGCCTTGGTGCCGCGTTCATCGCCGCTAACATGCTCGTTGCCGTCGCGCTTGCCCATGCCTCTCAACTCACCAGCCTCGGCGGACAGGGCGGCTGGGCACTGGAGCTGCAGGGCATGTTTTTGTTCACCGCGCTCGCGCTGGTATTGATCGGGCCCGGACGGATCAGCGTCAACCGCCGCTGATCGCCGAGCGTTAGGGACGCCTTCTAGTTACCATTTTGCCGAACCGGCGCACGCGTCGCGCACGCCGTGCGTGTGCCAACGAAAATGGCCCGGCTCAAATTAGCGTCTGCTACAGATTGTGCGGATACGTGCAAAAAAGCGCGACTGATTGCTTGGTCGCGCTTGGCTATAGCTCTATCCATTGACGTTCGATGTTAGCCGTTAGCCGTTAGCCGTTAGCCGTTAGCCAGGCAGCATCGTCAATAACGCATTCCAGCGTCGTACAAAGCGCGCCGGGCGTGGCCGACCGGCGAGCTTGGGCAGGCGTTCGGGCTCGGGAAAAAACAACTGGGGTTCGCTCAGACAGCATTTATTGATCCCATATGTTTTCCCTGAAAGCTTGTCCGTGAGCAGTCATGTCACGGATCAGATTGAGCTTCCAAACAGGCGCCGCTCACGTCTCGCCCGCGCCATCCGTGTACCATGAAGCCGGATTTGCTTCACCTCCAACACAAAAATTCACGCTTATCGAAAGGTCGTTTTGTCGAATAACGAAACCGAAATCATGTCCGGAAAATCCACCCCGCGACCGCTTCCCTCCTTGCCGCTGGCCTTGCTTCCTGTGCTGCTGACGCTCGGGTTGCTGGCGTTGCAACTGTTCTATTACGGCGACTTCACGCCGCACATTCCGCTGGCCCTCGGGCTGGCGATCACGGGGCTGCTGGGCGTGCTGCGGGGCCAAAAATGGCTCGACATCCGTGAGGGCGTGTTCCATGTAATCCATGTCTCGCTGCCATCGCTGTCGGTGCTGATCATCGTTGGCATGATCATCGGTGTGTGGATTGCTTCGGGCACCGTGCCGACGCTGATCTACTACGGGCTTGAGCTCTTGAATCCGTCAATTTTTCTGGCCGCAGCGATGGGACTGTGCGCGGTGGTCTCGTTGTCACTGGGCACCAGCTGGGGGACGGTGGGCACCGTCGGCCTCGCGCTGATGGGGATCGGCGCCGGATTCGGCATTCCGGTGTACTGGACCGCTGGCGCGGTGGTCTCGGGCGCGTTCTTCGGCGACAAGATCTCGCCGCTGTCGGACACCACTAACCTGGCGCCGGCGGTCACGGGCGTCGACGTGTTCGATCACATCAAGAACATGATGGCGACCACGATTCCGGCGATGCTGATCGCGCTGGTGGCCTATTTGCTGGCCGGCTACTACGTGATTGAACCGGCGCACACCTCGTTGGCCGCGGTCAACGCAATCACCGATGGCCTGGCAGCCAACTTCGAACTCGGCTGGATTCCGCTGTTGCCGGCGGTGCTGGTGATCATTCTGGCGGTGAGCCGCATTGCGCCGCTGCCGGCGCTGTTCTCGGGCGTGCTGGCGGGTGCATTGGTGGCGATCTTTTACCAGGGTGTCGGGCTGCACGATGTCTTTGCCTACGCCCAGTCGGGCTACGACATCGAGACCGGGGTCGTCATCATCGACAAACTGCTCAACGCTGGCGGCATCCAGTCGATGATGTGGACCATTTCGCTGATGCTGATTGCATTGGGATTTGGTGGTGCGCTCGAGCGTACCGGCTGCCTTGAAGCCATCATCCTGAGCATCGTGTCGAGAGTGAAGTCGTTCGGCGCGGTGCAGAGTTCGGCGATCGGCACCTCGTTCGCAACCAACCTGGTTGCCGGCGACCCTTACATTTCGATCGCGCTGCCCGGACGCATGTACTCGCCGCTTTACCGCGGGATGGGTTATTCCACGCTCAATCTCAGTCGCGCCGTGGAAGAAGGCGGCACGCTGATGAGCCCGCTGATTCCCTGGAACGCCGGCGGCGCGTTCGTGATCAGCGCGCTGGGTCTGGGCATTATGGATGGCAACCTGGAGAACCTGCTGTACATTCCGCTCGCCTTTGCCTGCTGGACCGCGCCCGTGATCGGCATTGTCTATGCGGTTACTGGTCTCTTCTCGCCCAAGGCATCCGACGCTGAGCGCGCCCAATGGGATCAATGCAACGAGGCGGTGATGGACCTGACTGAACACGAGCACCTGGGCGACGAGGGGTGCCTTGAAGCGCCGGCCGCACGCGCTACCTAAACTTGAACAATGCAGTTGTGCGGTTGTATACCCGTCTTTCACACGTGTCTGGATTTGCCGCAGGCTTGCCGACCGAACTTGGGTATCTTGTCCCCGCGTTTTACCCGCAACGGCTGCTCGCATTGCAGGTCGAATTCTTTGTTGAAGCGGACGCGCTTTGAGGCGGCCGCGTTGCCCAGTTGAGTGAGCAATGCCTGTTGAATTGAGTTTAGCGCGTGTTCAACGCTGGATGCGGCAACGGGTGTCGGGTTCGGCGCGGCGTGTAACGTTTGGTGCGATAAAGTGCAGGCGCGTCCATTGCCAGGTGTCGGGTAGGGTAAAAGGGGCAGGGTCTAGCACGATTTTCTACAAGAAAAATGTGACCCTGGCCGCTTTGATATGCAGTCGGAATGGGCCTGGCCTATCGCGCTCCCATTCGCTCAATCGAGCGCGCTTTTGAGCGAATGCCACTGGATCGGCGCGGGCGGCGTGTTCTCCAATACCTCGGCCTGCTTGCGTTTGGCGTATTCCTCCGCACGCTGTATGAATTTCTGAAGATCGGCGTTGGCGACGCGGATCTGTTCCTCCATCTCGTCGGCGGTCAGAGGCGCGTCGATCAACTGCACCTCGATACGCAGAACGGCAGGATATTTTTCGGTCAGCGCCTGCAGGATCGCGTCGAGCTTCTTGCCGGGCACACCGTAGCGCAGCTTCTTGGTGAGAAACAGCCGTAGAATGGCCCCGTCGCCCGGGTTGGCGCGGTTGTTGATCACCGCCGCTTCCTTCTGCAGCCAGCCACGCAGCCGCAGCGGCGTGATCTCGACGCCGGGGTTCAAGATGGTGATGTGGATTTGTCCCGAAGCCATGGGGAACTCCTGTGATGCAAAAGCGGCATTGTGCAGAAGATTGGCGGGCAAGGCCAATCCGAAGAGGCAATCGTGTCTGGTCCTGTTTTCGGCGGATTATGTTTTCGATGCTGATCCCTTTAGTTGTTAAGGGGTTGCAGGCCGTCACGTAGAAATGGCGTCTGTCTCCTATTGTTACCCTCTTTTGTTATTCTATTGTGATGTTCATCAACAGTATTCAATACGGCATGAAACAAAGCGTAGTGGCGCTTTTGGCGCTTCTGTCAGCGCCGGTCCAACAGCTGGCCAAAATCAAATTATCCTCCTTGACTGCGTCGCTATGGGCCGCGACAGCCTTGGACCGTTCGCGGCGTCCCCAGCAACAAAAGGATGCCGCGATCGCTATTCCCTATAAGGAGCCCCAGGCATGCAGCTGATTGGTCGCTACCACAATGCCGGCTTCGAGGCGGTTGCTGATGGCGTCATGGATTTCTTTGGGCGGCGACAGGACCTGCAGCGACCGGGCATCGCGTTCGGTGCTGGCGGCAGTGACGCGGAGCCTGCCAAGGTATCGACCGACATCAGTCTCGTGGCGTTCAGCCGTTCAGATCCCGAGGCATTCGCGCTTGCAGAGCTGATCGTGCGCGGTGTCTCGGCAGGCCTCGAACGCTACCTGCAGGAGCGACCGCTGTTCCGACAGGTGTGCCCGGACCAGGAGCTGTTTGTGATGCCGGTGTTTAACCTGCAGCGTTACGCGCCCGGCGAGGGTTTCCGTCAGTGGCACTGCGACTGGACGATGAGCGACGAAGCCACCGAGCCGGTGCACCGCGTGCTGGCCTGGATCCTCTACTGCAATTCAGTGGACGAAGCCGGCACGGAATTCCACTGGCAACAGCATCACGAAGCGGCGGAGCGGGGCAAGCTGCTGATCTTTCCCGCCTCGCCCTCTCACATCCATCGTGGCCGGGTGAATAACGAGTTCAGCAAGACCATCGCCACGGGCTGGATCAATGCGGGTTCGCGTGAAGGGTTCTTAAGGCGCCTGGATCGCGCCTAAGGTCAAGGTGCCAGAAGCGTTATTTTTTAATCCATTTTGCGATTCAAGACGTATCTGAGCCTGACGCTCGATTAGATCCGACGTCTCCCCGTATTTGAGTAGCACGTAGCTTTGGAGTCCAATCCCATTATCAAGGAGATTGGACATGAAGAAGCGTTTCACCGAAGAGCAGATCATTGGCTTTCTGCGTGAGGCAGAAGCAGGCCTTCCCATCAAGG
>DATCSW010000012.1:0-91448 GCA_036568265.1 Thiobacillus sp. | reverse complement strand
CGGGAATACAACGAGGAAAGACCGAAGAAATCGCTGGGAGGCATGACGCCCTCAGCCTATGCCAGACAACTGGCTACCAAAGCAGTTATATTAACCACGGACTCTAAAGCCGAGTGCTACTGAAAGTGGGGTGACGTCGGGGGCTCTGCCATAGTCAGCTGATCCCTATTTGCAATTTCTTGCGCGCGTTTGAGTGAACGCATCAGGGTGAGTTGCCTATAAATTCGGACTCTATCCCCTAGAGTTCCGAGCAACTCAGTTACCGGAGAGAATATTTCCACAAGAGCGTTGGAAATTTCTTTTGTGCCGTCCAGCTTAATTTCTATACCCATTGAGAACCCTAGTGGAAATGGTAGGCAACGAAAATGGAGTCAGACACCATTTATTCCCATCATTGGTGAACCGGCGTAGCCGATAGCTTGACGCCCAGCGCATGCAGCAGTTTGAGCATGGTGTCGTAACGTGGCTTGGCACCGGGCGTCAGCGCTTTGTACAGGCTTTCGCGCCCCAGTCCGGCATCCTTGGCGAGTTGCGCCATGCCGCGGGCGCGGGCCACGTCGCGCACGGCAGTGAGGAAGACGTCAGGATTGGGATCATCCAATGCGGCGGTGATGTATTCGGCGATGGTTTCTTCGTTGTCGAGGTAGTCGGCGGCGTCGAAGGTGGAAAATTTAGTCATGGTTTACTCCTTGTCCAGCGTTTTTGCCATTTCAATGGCGCGTTTGATATCCCGCTTCTGCGTGGACTTGTCGCCGCCCAGCAGGAGCAGATAAATCACCTCGCCGCGTCGGGTGTAATAGACCCGGTAGCCCGGCCCGAAATGAATGCGCATTTCAGATACGCCTTCACCAACCGGTTCGCAGTCGCCAAAGTTGCCGTGTTCGGCGGAGCGGATGCGGTGGATGATCCGGGCGCGTCCGATTTTGTCTTTCAGGGCCAAAAGCCAGGCATCGTATTCTTCCGAGCGCAGAAAGGTGTTCATACGTCAATGTATCCAATCGGATACCATATTGCAAGCCCGTTATTGATAGTTGGCATAAAAAAGCGCGACTGATTGCTCAGTCGCGCTTGGTTACTGCTTAATACCGCAGATTTTTGGTGTTCAGCCCGGCAACATCGCCAGCAACCCATTCAACCGCCGCACAAAGCTCGCCGGATCATCCAGTTGCCCACCTTCGGCCAGCAGCGCCTGCTCGAACAGCAGGTTGGCCCAGTCGGCGAAGCGGTCTTCGTCGGATTCGCTGTCGAGACGCGTGACCAAGGCATGCGACGGGTTGATTTCCAGCGTGGGCTTGACGCTGGGTGCGGCCTGGCCGGCGGCCTTGAGCAGGCGTTCGAGGTTGGCGCTCATGTCGGCTTCGCCGGTGACCAGACAAGCGGGTGAGTCGGTGAGGCGGTGGGTGACACGCACTGCCTTGACGCGCTCGCCGAGCGCGGTCTGGATACGTTCGACCAGCGGCTTCATCGACGCTTCGGCTTCTTTCTGCGCGGTTTTCTCGGCTTCGTCTTCCAGGTCGCCGAGGTCCAGGCCGCCTTTGGCGATGGATTTCATCGGCTTGCCGTCGAACTCGTTGAGGTTGCCGGACAGCCATTCGTCTACGCGGTCGGACAGCAGCAGGACTTCGATGCCTTTTTTGCGGAAGATTTCGAGGTGCGGGCTGTGCTGGGCGGCGGCAAAGCTGTCGGCGGTGATGTAGTAGATTTCCTTCTGGCCTTCTTTCATGCGGCCGACGTAGTCCTTGAGCGAGACGATCTGCGCGTCGGTGTCGGCGTGGGTGGAGGCGAATCTCAATAGCCCGGCGATGCGGTCTTTATTGCCAAAATCTTCGCCCGGGCCTTCTTTCAGCACCTTGCCGAATTCTTTCCAGAACGCAACGTATTTCTCGGGCTGGTTCTCGGCCAGGTCTTCCAAGAGGCCCAGCACTTTTTTCACCGAACCGGCTTTGATGGCGTCGATGTCGCGGCTCGATTGCAAAATCTCGCGCGAGACGTTGAGCGGCAGGTCGGCCGAGTCGATCACCCCGCGCACAAAGCGCAGGTATTGCGGCATGAGCTGCTCGGCGTCGTCCATGATGAAGACGCGGCGCACGTAGAGCTTGATGCCGTGGCGCTTCTCGCGGTCGTAAAGATCGAACGGCGCGTGTGAAGGGACATACAGCAACGAGATGTATTCCTGCTTGCCCTCGACGCGGTTGTGCGACCAGGCCAGCGGCGGCTCATGGTCGTGGGCGACGTGCTTGTAGAACTCGTTGTATTCGTCCTCGCTGATGTCTTTTTTGGGACGTGCCCACAACGCCGAGGCGCGGTTGACGGTTTCGTCTTCGTCGGTAGGCGTTTCCACGCCGTCTTTCCATTCCGTTTTCTTCATCACGATGGGCAGGGTGATGTGGTCGGAATAGGTACGGATGATCGACTTGATCTTGTAGTCAGAGAGGAACTCGTCGGCGTCGTCGCGCAGATGCAGCACGATTTCGGTGCCGCGTTCGGGCTTGTCGACGGTTTCCAGTGTGTAGTCGCCGGCGCCTTCGGATTCCCAGCGCACGCCATGCTCGGACGTGAGGCCGGCGCGGCGGGTGGTGAGCGTCACGCGGTCGGCGACGATGAAGGCGGAGTAGAAACCCACGCCGAACTGGCCAATCAGCGCGGCGTCTTTCTGTTGGTCGCCTGAAAGCTTACTGAAAAATTCGCGGGTGCCAGATTTGGCGATGGTGCCGATATGCTCGATGACTTCCTGCCGGTTCATGCCGATGCCGTTGTCGGTGATGGTCAGCGTGCGGGCGTCGCGGTCGAACGCGATGCGGATTTTGAGCTCGCTGTCGTTTTCGTACAGCGCAGCGTCGGACAGGCCTTCAAAGCGCAGCTTGTCGGCGGCGTCGGCGGCGTTGGAAATCAGTTCGCGCAGGAATATGTCCTTGTTGGAATACAAGGAGTGGATCATCAGCTGCAGCAGCTGTTTGACTTCGGTCTGGAAGCCCAGGGTTTCTTTGGTGCTGGTGGTCATGCCTCAATCTCCCGATAAAACAAACTAAACGTCGTGCGAGAGATGGGGGCGGGGTGGGCAGATTTCAAGTCATGCTGGCACGCCAGGAAAACTTGTCGGCGTGGGTGTGGACGGTGATACGGTCGATTTCGAGCACTGTGAGGCAAGCACTGAAGCGTGGAGGACAGCAGCGTGGAGGACAGCAGGGCGGAGGACGGCGGGGCCCTCCACCGCGATTCATCTGTCAGTTAAATGCGTGGACAAAAAAACGGGGGCCGAAGCCCCCAATACGCACACTTGCTGCGGGGAGACCTTTATTCCTTGATCTGGTTCAATTCGACCCGACGGTTCTGGAAACGCCCTTCGTCGGTGTCGTTGGTAGCGAGTGGCTGCGATTCGCCATACCCTTTGGCGATCAGGCGATCACCCGAAATGCCTTTGCTGATCAGATAGCTGCGAACGGTTTCTGCCCGGCGCAACGACAAGCCCATGTTATAGCGATCGCTGCCGACACGATCGGTATGACCCGACACTTCGACTTTGATGTTGCCCCACTCCTTGAGTTCGGCAGCATTCTTGTCGATGATGTCGCGGTCTTCCTGGCGCAAGTTTGCCTTGTCGAAATCGAAGTTGACCCCCTCCAGCACCAGTCGGCGCGGTACCTGGACCGGGTCGGTCGAGGTACCCGAGCCATACAGCGCATTGCTTGATGGCTGGGTCGGCTGGGCTTGCGAGACAGGCGCAACGGGCGTCTGGGGGGCGGGGGGTGTGACCGGCGCGATCACCGCAGGTGCCGGGCAACCGTTCGGCGTGCTGGCAGCGACATCGGGGCAGCCATCATCACCATCGACAACGCCGTCGCCATCGCGATCAAATTCACAGCCATGGGCATCAACCTTGCGGCCCCTGGGCGTGTTGGGGCATTGATCCTTGCTGTCAACCACGCCATCGCCATCGCTGTCCGGGTCTTTGGGTACAGGGCACGGGGTGTCGAGCAGGCCGCGGCCGGGACAGCCTATGGTGCGAAACAGTTCATATCCAATGGTTTTGTCGGTGGGACTGGCTGCATTTCTGGGGTCGTAAAAACGCCCATCGGCTGCGTGGGCTGAGAGTGCCCCTGCAGACAGCAGTGCTGCACCGAGGATGCTGAAAACTAAAGGCTTGGTTTGCATGATTGGAGGTCCATCCTTTGTGAATGTTTAACCGGGAAAATCTGCAACTCATGTATGTGATGCGCCAGTTGCCTGTGGACGCCAGCTTGACGCGTTGCTCGCTGACCGTGCCCGCGCCGATGCGAAGGCCCTGCATGCTTGAATCACAATGTAGTGATCAATACATGCCGGCCATATAGGCGACGTACGAATCGTTTGTAGGACAAACCCCCGTCTGCGGATCAGGGGTATGGGTCGCGGGTCGGCTACGGCCGGATGGGACACGAAGCGCACACAGATCGGCTGCAAAGGTCGGGCCGCAACGCTGCGCGTGCCTGGGGCCGCGGCCAGAAAAGGTCGTCGATGCAACAGTTGCCCCGTGGAGCACAAAAAAAAACGGGGACCAAAGTCCCCGTGGGTCGCGTGTGACGTTCGAGCTTATTGGCTGATTTGATTCAATTCTACGCGGCGATTCTTGGCGCGACCTGCATCGGTGTCGTTACTTTCCACCGGGTCAGACTCTCCAAAGCCTGTGGCAATCAGATGGCTGGCGGGGATGCCTTTGCTGATGAGGTAATCGCGAACTGCATGGGCGCGGCGTAACGAGAGGCCCATGTTGTAGCGATCGCTGCCGACACTGTCTGTATGGCCGGAAATTTCGATTTTGATATTGCCCCAGTCTTTCAGGACGAGCACATTTTTGTCGATGATGGCGAGGTCTTCGTGGCGAAGCGTGGCGCGATCAAAGTCAAAATGCACGCCTTCGAGTATGAGTCTTCTCGGAATCTCGATTGGGTCGGTGGCCGAACTGACGGTGTAATTAGCTTCGGGCAAAACCGCTGGGAGCGCGGGTACCGTCGTGGCGATTGGGGGGGTGGGTGCTAACGGCGCGGTGGCAGCAGGTGTCGGCATGACAGCAGCTTCCGGGCAACCATCCGCGGTCTGGGCGAACACGGTTGGGCAGCGGTCGATGTTGTCGGGGACGCCGTCACCGTCAGTATCCAGTGGGCAGCCTTCGGCATTGACCTTCCAGCCTTGGGGGGTGTTGGGGCACTTGTCCCTGGCGTCTTCTACGCCATCGCCATCACTGTCCACCATGTTGGGGGTGGGGCTGGCGGCCACTTGAGGGGCCGGGCTCGCTGCCGGTTTTGAAATGGGTGGTATTGACACCGGTGGTTTTGAAACCGGGCAGGGGGTGTCGAGCAGGCCGCGACCCGGGCAGCCTATGGTGCGAAAGAGTTCGTACCCTATGGTGTAGCCAGTCGGGCTGGCGGCATTGCTCGGATCATAAAACTGGCCATCGGCCGCATGGGCGGAAAAGGCGCTGGCAGACAGGAGGATGACGCCTATCATCGTGGACAAATAAGGTGTGGTTCGCATACTCTTAGCCTCATATTTATATTGATTCTGACCCTTAGTGTATTCATAAACATTCAAAGTCTGAATAGGGGAGGGTTAATTTGTCAGTAGGTTCAATAGAACGGTTTGTGCACTATATACCTTGGCTCGACGCGGTTTGCGGCGGCGATAGCTGCCATCGGGCTGCATTTCCCAAGCTTGAATGTTGTCGCGCAAATAAGGTTTCAAGCCTTCGGTGATGACACGTTTCTTCAGTTTGGGGTTGAGAACGGGAAAGCCGGTTTCAATGCGACGGAAGAAGTTGCGATCCATCCAGTCGGCCGAAGACAGATATACCCGCTCGTCGCCGCCATTTTTGAAATAGAAAATGCGTGTGTGTTCCAGCAGACGTCCTACCACCGAGCGCACCTTGATCTTGTCAGATAGTCCGGGAATGCCAGGGCGCAAGGCACACACGCCGCGAATGATGAGGTCAATTTTGACGCCAGCCTGTGAGGCCGCATACAGCGCTGCGATGACTTGTGGCTCAAGCAGCGCATTCATTTTGGCGATGATGGCGGCCGGCTTGCCGGCAGCGGCCAACTCGGCTTCGTGGTTGATGGCGGCGATGACTTCGCTATGCAAGGTAAAGGGCGATTGCCAGAGCCGTTTGAGTTTGCCGGCCTTGCCGAGCCCGGTGATCTGGGTGAACAGGCTGTTGACGTCGGCGGTGATGGCTTCGTCGGCGGTGAGCAGGCCAAAGTCGGTATACAGCCGCGCGGTGCGGGCATGATAGTTGCCGGTGCCGAGGTGGGCGTAACGGCGCAGCTCGCCGTCTTCGCGACGGATCACCAGTGCGAGCTTGGCGTGGGTTTTATGGCCAACCACACCATACATCACATGCGCGCCGACCTCTTCCAGCTTGGCGGCCCAGTTGATATTGGCTTCTTCGTCAAAGCGCGCCAGCAGTTCGACGATGACGGTGACTTCCTTGCCTGATTGTGCTGCACGAATCAGCGCCATCATCAGTTTGGAATCGGTGCCGGTGCGATATACCGTCTGACGCATGGCGAGCACATTGGGATCGGCAGCGGCCTGCTCGATGAAGTCGATCACCGGCTGGAACGATTCGAATGGATGGTGCAGCAGAATGTCGTTCTTGCGGATGTGCGCAAAGATGTCGTCCTGCTGGGCCAGCCGCGCGGGCAGGGCGGGAATGAACGGAGGAAATTTCAGTTCGGGCCGGTCGACCCAGTCGGGCACCTGCATCAGCCGTACCAGATTCACCGGACCGCGTTCCTGGTAGAGGTCTTCGGGATCCAGTTCAAATTGCGCCAGCAAAAAAGCGGCCATTGAGGGCGAGCAGTTGTCGGCGACTTCCAGCCGCACAGCGGCACCGTAGTGGCGCTGGGGCAGTTCACCCTGCAGGGCCTGGCGCAGATTTTTGGTTTCTTCGTCGTCCACAAACAGGTCGGAATTGCGGGTGACGCGAAACTGGTAGCAGCCTTTTACCGTCATGCCAGTGAATAGCTCGCCCACATGAGCGTGCAGGATCGACGACAGAAACACGAATCCGTAATCGCAGCCGGCAATGGATTTCGGCATGCGGATGACGCGTGGCAGTGATCGTGGCGCCTGCACCACCGCTGCGCCTGAATTGCGCCCGAATGCGTCGCGGCCCGAAAGCTCTACCGCAAAGTTGAGGCTTTTGTTCAATACGCGTGGAAAAGGGTGCGAGGGGTCGAGACCCACCGGCGTCAGTACCGGCATCAGTTCACGGAAAAAATAGTCGCGTATCCAGTGAGCCTGCTCGTCGCTCCAGTGCGTGCGACGTAGAAAATGAATGCCGTGGGTTTCAAGTTCGGGAATGATGTCGTTGTTGAACAGTTGATATTGTCTGGCAACCAGTGCGTGCGCCAGCTTCGATACCGCGCGGTATTGCTGGCGCGGGGTGAGACCGTCAGGGGAACGCCGGGTGGATTTGGCGAGCAGTTGCTCTTTCAGGCCGGCGACGCGCACCTCAAAGAACTCGTCCAGGTTGCTGGCAAAGATGCACAGAAATTTGAGTCGTTCAAGTATCGGCACGGAGACATCGTCCGCCTGGGCGAGCACACGACGCTGAAACTCGAGGATGCCGAGTTCGCGATTAATCAGGGTTTCTGGACTGGGTAGATTCATGGTTGAGTGCCGATAGTGTGCCTTAATGATAAGCGCCTGTTGAAAACCTGATACCACCGTTATATAAAACATATGACATGAATACATCGCAAGCAGTTGAAATTGAATTGAAATTGGCCTTGCCACCCCAGCAGGCTGAGGCTTTTCTCAAGCTGATGGCTCGTCGTCGTGGCGAGCCGGTTCAGAACAAACTGCTCACACGCTACTTTGATACGCCCGACTTTGACCTGGGCCAGCAAGGCGTGGCCTTGCGGGTGCGAAAAATCGGTAGACGCTGGCTACAGACCCTTAAAACCGAGGGCGAGCGCCAGGGCGGATTATCCAAACGCGCAGAGTATGAAATGGCGGTATCGGGCGACACCCCGGATTGGGGGCGTTTCCCGGCAGTTGCGTTGGCGCGGGTGCCTGAGTCCTTGCGTGGCCATCTGGTTCCGGTTTTTGAAACTCACTTTACGCGTACCGCCTGGCTGGTCTCCGGGATCGGTGGGTCCAAAATAGAAGTCGCACTGGATGTGGGCGAGGTGCGGACCCTCGCAAATAGCCGTGCGGGCAAGCGCAGCCAGTCCATTTGCGAGATTGAGCTGGAACTCAAGGCGGGCAAGCCGGAAGCCCTGTTTGCTTTGGCGCATGACTGGGCCATGAAACTGGATTGCCTGCCGCTGGATGTGAGCAAGGCCGAACGCGGTGCCGGGCTGGCGCGTGGATTGTCCGCCATGCCCGTCAAGTTCAAGCGGGCAGAACTCACCGACGACATGACGGTTGAGGCAGGTTTTGGCGCAATGATGCAAGCCTGCCTGACGCAATTTCAGGCCAATTTGCCCGGCGTATTAGGCGTTGAAGATCCCGAGTATGTGCATCAGACACGGGTGGCCTTGCGGCGCCTGAAGGTGCTGCTGCGCCTGTATCGCAAGGTATGTGTTTTGCCGATAGCGCTACAGGAAAGCCTGCGCGAGATAGACAAAGCATTGGGACCCGCGCGTGACTGGGATGTGTTGTGTGACGAGACATTGCCTGCGATCGCGCCCCATTTTGATGATACCCAAACCTGGTTGTTCGGGCAGGGTGGGCTGGAAGCGCATCGGTCCGAGGCGCGGGCCATCATGCGGGAAAACCTGGGCAGGGCGCGTCCGGGCGCCTGGATACTGGCGCTGCAGCGATGGTTGATGCGACAAGCCTGGCGCTCAAGCGCCCATGAAGGACGCAAGCCCGTAGCGAAGGACGGCGATAAACAACATGGCCTGCAGCAGATGGCTTTGGATGCCTGGGCGCGTCGTATGCTCAAGAAGGGACATCGGCAACTGGTGCGCGGCGCGTATAAGCGGGTGCCAGCCGATCCGGTAAATCGCCACGCACTTCGAATTGAAATCAAATATCAGCGCTATGCGTCTGATTTATTTAGTACTTTGTTGGGTAATCGTGAGCAAGCGCGTTATCAAACGGCCATTCAGTCATTACAGGCGGGTTTGGGGCAGATGAATGATGCGTCTGTGGCCATCAGATTGATATCGGAATCGACGGTTGATATGGGAAAAATGCGTCCATTTGTGCTGGGCTGGCTGGCTGCGAAGCAGACGGGCATATCCAAAAGAGAAATTGATCAGAAACTGAAAAGCTTTATAAAAATGCCGGCTTGCTGGTAGATTGTGCTTAGCTTACCTTTGATTTTCAACGCACAATTGGCTATTCAATGACTACAGACACATCCGCGTCACAATCCAATTCCATGAAAATAGCGTTCCTCGAAGATGACGCAGCCTTCGCCGCCAACATTATCGAATGGCTGGAACAGGTTGGGCACAGCGTGACCTGGTTTCGCTCGGGGCGTGAATGTGTGCGTGCCTTGACCGATGCGCGGTTTGACTTGTGTCTGTTCGACTGGATGCTGCCCGACATGACCGGCCCGGATGTCATGGCCAGCCTGAAGCTGAAAGGCACCTTGCCGCCGGTGATCTTCCTGACCGGGCGCGATGCCGAAGAGGATGTAGTGCAAGTCATCCAGGCAGGTGCTGACGATTACATGGTTAAACCGCCTTCGCGTGGGGTTTTGATTGCGCGAATTCACGCTGTGGCACGCCGATGTTCTGCCCAATTGCGTCCAGAACCCATACAGGATTTTGGTTCGCTTCAGGTCGATTTCGGCAATCGAAAATTCGAAGTCAATGGCGAGGCGGTCAAATTGACTGAAAAGGAAACCGAGCTCGCGCTGTATTTCTTTGGCCGGGTCGGCATGTTGTTGCCGCGTGGGCACTTGATTCAGGTGGTCTGGGGTTCCAGCCCTGACATCGACACCCGGACAGTGGATGTGCATGTCAGCCACTTGCGCAGCAAACTGAAACTGGTGCCGGAGAACGGCTGGAAGCTGACCTCGGTGTATCGGCAGGGTTACCGGCTGGAGCACGTGGAATGATCGCCCGACGCTGGCCGTTTGTCCTGCTGCCGCTGGTAGCAGCGCTTGCCGTTCTGCCGGCTTGGGCCAACCCCGTGACACTGGATGCCAATGCGCCGGAATGGCGCTATACCCTGCGGCCAGGTGACACCCTGATTGGTCTGTCGATCCGTTACCTGGCTGATCCGAGCACCTGGCCGCAGCTGCAAAAACATAACCGAATTACGCATCCGCGCCGCCTGATTCCCGGTAGTACATTACACATTCCCCTGGCCTGGATGCGGCAGGAGCCCGCGCCAGCGACGGTGATGGCGGTGAACGGTCAGGTGCGGCTCAATTTACCGAACTCGACCGAAGAGCGTGCCGCGCAAGTCGGCGAACAGCTCACCAGCGGAACCGTGTTGACGACAGCCGCCAATAGCAGTGTGACCCTGCGGTTTGCCGATGGGTCGGTCATGATGCTGCAACCGGCTGCCCAGCTTTCACTTGATTCGGTCAGTGTTTATGCAGGCGGTGGCATGGTTGATACCCGTCTGCGATTGCAGAAAGGGCGCGTGGAAATCGGTGCCAATCCGGATCGTGCGCAGGGCAGTCGATTGCAAGTGATTACGCCGTCCGCAGTGGCTGCTGTGCGCG
Source organism: Thiobacillus sp. (assembly GCA_036568265.1). GTDB lineage: Bacteria > Pseudomonadota > Gammaproteobacteria > Burkholderiales > Thiobacillaceae > Thiobacillus. The sequence continues at coordinate 80,779 of DATCSW010000012.1, read as the reverse complement.
GGACTCGTTTTAGGGTGTCGGCCGATGCCGCCATTACGCGCGAAGAAACGCTGGAAGGGGAAGTCGCGCTGGAGGCGTCCGGTGAGCAGGTTGCCGTACCCGGGGGCCAGGGCACGCTGGCCGAAGCGGGCAAACCGCCCCGTCCGCCGGTAGCACTGTTGCCTGCGCCTGATGTGACCCAATTGCCGATTCGACTGGATACCTTGCCGATGCGCTTTACCCTGCCGACCCAGGCCGGAGCCGTGTCCTGGTTGGGACAGATCGCAGAAGACGTCCAGTTTGAAAAGCTTTTGCTCGAAGAAACCAGCGCCAAGCCACAATTGAGTTTTGCCGATTTGCCGGATGGCCGCTACCTGCTGCGTGTGCGCGCGGCTGACGATCAAGGTTTACAGGGGCGAGATGCGGTTCATGCCTTTGAACTCGATGCGCGGCCTTTTGCCCCGTTACTGAATGCGCCCGGTTCGCGCGTGCGTACCGCTCGGCCCGAGATGCAGTGGAGCGGGGTGGTGGGGGCTAGCGCATACCAAGTCCAGGTAGCACGTGATGCGGCGTTTGCCGATACGCTGCTGTCCGAAAAAATCGACACGATTCGTCTGAAACCGGCAAACGATTTGAAGCCTGGTGGTTACTTCTGGCGAGTGGCGAGTGTCGATGAGTCGGGTCAGGGCCCGTATTCACCTTCGCAGCGCTTTACCTATGATCCACTGCCAGGTGCGCCTGATCTGAATCGAGCGGCGCCCGTTTTTGCCAAGGACAGCTTGACGCTGGCCTTGCCATCGCCGCCTGTCGGCATGCAATACGAATGGGTGCTGTCGCGAGATGTCGAGCGCAAACAAGTGGTAGGTCAAGGGATGAGCCCGGACGGTACCGTACTGGCATCGCCGGTTGAACCGCAGCATCTTTTTCTGGCAGCGCGTCTGGTTGAGGCGGATGGGACGGCTGGACCGTATGCCACGCGGATGATCGAAGCCCCACCTACACGTTTCCGTTGGGAACTCCTGTTACTGCTGTTGCCCTTGCTCGCTTTGTAAGCTTCTTGTGCGCCGTGATCTGCCTTTCCTGAATGTATTACGCAATGATCGGCTTTCAACCGCGCTGATCCTGTTGCTCGTTGTCTGGCTGACCAGTTATAGCGGTGTATTGAACCGGGTCGACAATTTATTGTTTGATCTGGGTCAGCGCCTGCATTCACGCCCCCCGCCGGCAGACCTCATCATTGTTGGCATCGATGAAGACAGCTTGTCCAAGCTGGGTCGCTGGCCGTGGTCCCGCCGTTTGCATGCATCACTCATTGACCGTTTGAAAATGGATGGCGCGCGCGTAATCGGCCTGGATTTGATCATTGCTGAACCCGATACGGCGGACCAGCCCGCTGATGCGGAATTGGCCGAATCGATACGACGCGCTGGCAACGTCGTACTGCCGGTGCTGTTGGAAAGCAGTCGCGTGAACGGTCAGCTGTTGGAAACCTTGCCGTTGCCCCAGCTGTTGGAGCAAGCCGCCGCGTTGGGTCGAGTGCATGTTGAACTGGATGAAGATGGCATCGCGCGCAGCATCTATCTATGGGAGGGCGTTGGCACCCCTGCGTGGCCGCATTTCACGCAAGCGGTGCTGGCGATAGCCGGGCAGTTGCCTGCGGCTTACAGTCGGGTGTCTCCCGTTGTCTCGGATGCCATGCCATTTGCGCTGGTCCGTCAGAATGCCCGACGGATCAGCTTTCTCGGGCCGCCGGGTCATATCCAGACCCTGTCTTATGCGCAGGTGCTGACCGGCGATTTCAGTCCTGGCACCTTTCGCGACAAGATCGTACTGGTGGGCGCTACGGCCGCGGGCATGGGCGATTTGTTGCCGACGCCTGTGTCTGGATTGAGGCAACCCATGCCTGGGGTGGAAGTGCATGCCAATGCATTGGAGTCGATGCGTAGTAACAGTCTGATTGAACAGGCGGGGTTGATGAGCTCACTCATCGCCGCGACGGTGCTGGCGCTCATGCCGCTGCTGTGGCTGCCGCGTCTGAACCCCCTGGGTGGATTGTTGTTCAGCGTGTTGTGGTTTGTTGTTGTGGCAGGGGCGGCGATCAGCCTGCCTGCCGTGCTGAATGTGTGGGTGCCTGTGGCGAGCGCGCTGCTGGCAATTGTGCTGGCGTATCCGGTGTGGAGCTGGCGGCGCCTGGAAAGCGCAGGACGTTTTCTGGATCACGAATTAAAACGGCTGCGCCAGGAACTGGGGCCTGAAACCAGCGTACAGCCTCGATTGCAGTCACGAGATCCCTTTGAAATGCGGATTCGTCAGGTTCAGGCTGCAGCCCATCGATTGCGACATTTTCAGGACGAACAGCGCGAAACCCTGGCGTTTATCTCGCACGATATTCGGGCGCCGCTTGCATCAGCCATGATGCAACTCGATTCTCTGCCGGAGCAGGCAAGAGCCCGGTTGAGCGGCCCGTTGACGCGTGGGCTGACGCTGGCAGAAGAGTTTTTACGGACTTCACGTGCCGAGATGCTGGACGCCACGCGTTTTGAAGAGCTCGATTTCATTGCGCTACTGCATCAAGCCATCGATGATGCCTATACGGCTGCCCGACTCAAACACGTCAAACTGATGCGCGATTTGCCCGATGATCCCGTCTGGGTGCAGGGTGAATTCGGCTTATTGCATCGCGCGGTGCTGAATTTGGTTTTGAATGCAGTGCACTACGCACCGGAGCAATCCAGTGTTGAAATCAGTTTTGTGCAGCAGCGTGGGTTTGCGGGCGTGAGCGTGACCGATCACGGGCCGGGTATTGAAGCCCAAAACCTGGCGCGGCTTTTTCAGCGTTTTAGTCGCGGGGCAGCCGGACACGTCAGTGGCACGGGTCTGGGTCTGTATTTTGTACGGACAGTGGCTGAGAAACACGGTGGGACCGTCACGGTCGAAAGTGAACCTGGGGTATATACCCGGTTTACCTTGAGCGTGCCCTGAATTCAGGCAAACGAGCCTGAATGTATGGTCGGCCCGGCTGAATTGCCGGGCGGTCATATTCAATACGTCAAGATGAGTCATGATAGTCGGGCAGGCAATTTGGTCACTGCATCACCGAAGGATAGGAAATGGAATTGATTTTATGGCGTCATGCCGATGCTGAAGAAACCCGCCCGGACCTGGATCGCGAGCTCACCGACAAGGGGCGCAAACAGGCTGCACGCGTGGCCGACTGGGTGACGCTGCGCTTGCCGCCGGATATCCGTATATTGGTCAGTCCTGCGATACGTGCGGTACAGACTGCCCAGGCGCTGGGTCGAAATTATGAAATCGTCCCGGCGCTTGCGCCAGGCGCCCGAGTCGAGGACGTATTGTCTGTAGCGGGCTGGCCGAATTCGTCGCATCCGGTCATGATTGTTGGACATCAGCCGACTTTGGGGCAGGTTGCCATGTTTCTGCTTTCCGGACAAACCGGCGACCTGACGGTGAAAAAAGCCGGGATCTGGTGGTTTCAGAATCGTGGACGTATGGGTGAAATGCAGGCGGTTTTACGCGCTGTGGCCGTGCCTGACTGGTTATAATCAGAATGTGACTATCCCGCCCAACATGGTTAATGGAAGTGTGCCGAGCCCGGCTATGCAATCGAGGTGCGTAGCATGCCGGGTTGGCTGAGCAGTCTGCGTGATGTGATCGCAGACGCGACCCCGCTGCGCCGTTTGATGCTTGCCCTGCTGTTGTTGCTGCCTTTGCTGGCCCTGGCAGCGGCTTATCTGAAGTTCAATCCTCCGGTTTATCGTGTGCTGTATACCCAACTATCCGATCGTTCGGGTGGAGAAGTCATTGCCGCACTGGATCAGCTGGATATTCCCTATCGCCTGACCGCAGCTGACGGCACGATCGAGGTCCCGGCAGACCAATTGCATGCAGCGCGTTACCGATTGGCCGCCCGCAGCTTGCCCAGATCGGAAGAGGACCGACAGGACGAAGCTGAGCGTGCGCCCAGTTTTGGCGCGTCGTCCTTGCAGGAACAACAGCGCTCGCAACGCGCGCTTGAAATTGATCTGGCGCGCTCCATTCAGAAACTGTCGGCGGTTGAGCTGGCGCGCGTGCATCTTGCGTTGCCCAAGGTGTCGCCTTTTTTGAGAGACGCACCTTCTGCAACAGCGGCCGTACTGGTGCGTCTGCATGCGGACAAACAATTGTCATTGGATCAGGTCACGACCATCCAGACATTGGTAGCCGCCGCGGTGCCCCGGATGAAGCGTGACGACGTGCAGGTGTTGGATCCCAGTGGCGTCCTGTTGGGAGAACCGGTTCCCGAAACGGGACAGGCACAACGCCTGGAATTGGAGCGGGATTTGACGAGCCGTGTATTGGCCGTATTAACACCCTGGTTGGGCAATGACCGCGTGAGCGTGCAGGTGACAGCTACGCTGGAAGAGAGCGAGTCTCGGGAAACAGTCGAACACATTCGCAATGTGGTGGTGGCGGGACAAGCCCGTCCATCGGAAAAAACCATTCGGACGACACGCGTTCCCGAGGGCAGCATTCAGCGTATCCATGCGGTGGTGATTCTGGGGTTTGATGCCAGCGCCAACGAGCGCTGGAAAGCCGGGCAGATGGCGCGTCAGGCATTGGGGTATCAAGCTGCACGCGGGGACAGTGTGAAGGTCTATGCCATACCGGTAACCGGGCAACAAACGGAACAGGCGGTCGCGGCGAGTGCTCAGCCCGAGTTGCCATCCAGTTCATCTCAGCAGGTTCAGCCCGCGCTTAAGCCCTCCAAGCCTATATCGATTCCGCAAATACAGCCGCAGAAAGAGGCTGCACCGCAGTTTGAGGCTGCATGGTTAGGGTGGATCGGCGGCGGTCTGGTGGTTTGGGTGCTGTTCGTCATGTGGCGCCACCGGGTACGAGGAACAGAGGCGCCCGGTTTCGTCATGGAAGACTTTGATGCCGAACTGGAGGGAACCCGTAGCCAGGTGCTAGCAGACCCGCGTGTGGCAGCCGATGTAATCAAGCTTTGGATGCGGGCATGAGTCAGGCCGGCATCGAAAAATCCGCCATTCTGTTGCTCGCCCTGGGTGAAGAGGCAACAGCCGCGGTATTCCGTTATTTGAGCCCGCTCGAAGTGAGTCGTTTGGGTAGCGCCATGCGCGAACTTGAGGTGCTGCCTCGCGAACGGGTGCGTGCCATTTTGCGCGATTACGCAGATGAGTCAGTCGAGCAAACCGGATTTGCCGCGGATACGCGCCGCTTCCTGGACGAGACGCTCAAGTTGGCCCTGACGCCTGAGCGGGCTCAAACCATGATGCAGCGTTTAGGATCGTCGGGTGCGCAGACGCTGGAAAAGCTGGCTTGGCGCGAACCTGTGGAAATTGCGGGTTTGCTGGAGACCCAGCCGCCGCAATTGATTGCAGTGGTGATTGCACAATTGCCACGCGATGTCGCGGCGGCGGTACTGGATGTGCTGCCCGCGGTGACGCGTGCGGACACTTTGCAGAGCCTGGCGCAAAGCGAGGCCCCTCACCCCGACATGATGGAAGAACTGGATGACTGGCTGGCCAGCCTCGAAATCACCGAGCCCTCGCAAGGCGAGGCTGCCGTGATCAACCTGTTGGGGCAGATGAATGAAGGCAGTGCGGCAGCTGTATTGAATCAGCTGGACCAGAATGATGCGGGGCTGGCGGCTCGTTTGAGGGTGCGTAATCTGACGTTCGAAGACCTGTTGCGGTTGTCAGAGGCGGGGCGCAAGACATTTTTGCGTAACATAGGCGCCAAGACGTTGCTGCACGCACTTAAAGGCAGTGACGGCCAGGTACTGGATGCGCTGTCTGCCGTGATGAGCCCCACCGCCGCCCAGCGCATGCGCGTTGATCTGGATACGCTGGGCGCCTTGCCTGTCACTGACATTCAGGCCGCGCAGGATGCAGCGGGAGCGACTTTGCGACATTTGGTGGCTGAAGGGGCGATTTCGTTCTCGGAAGAGGAGGTGGCATGAGCACGCAGGACGACACGACTGCGTTTGAGCACTGGGAAGTGGTCGAGCTTGCAGCATCCAATGGTGGGCAGGATTCTACGCCTGCAGACCTCGAGGCTGAATGCGACCGCTTGCGTGAAGCCGCGCGCGCAGAAGGGTATGCAGCGGGGCAGGCAGCCGGGCGTGAAGAAGGCGAGCAGGCCTGCAAGCGCATGAAGCAATTGGCAGAGAGTTTTGCTTCCACCCTCGATAACCTGGATTTTCGACTCGCCGACATGGTGCTTGACTTGGCACTGGATGTGTCGCGACAGGTGGTGTCGGCTGAACTGGAAGTTCACCCTGAACGTATTCTGGATGTGGTGAATATGGCCCTCAAACAGATGGCTGAAAGTAGCCGGGAAGCACGACTGTTACTGCACCCGGAAGATGCTGCGCTGGTACGGCCGCATCTGGATCAGGTACTGGACAAGAACCGGTTACGCATTGTGGAAGACACTCGCATCGTGCGGGGTGGCTGCCTGATTGAAACGCCGCAGGGCGATCTTGATGCAACGCTGGCGGCGCGCTGGCGGCAAGTTGTCCATGTGTTGGGCTCGAATCAGAGCTGGATCGATTAATGGACCGTATTGTCCGTCTACGCGAATACCTCGCTGACTGCCGTCGTGCGGTGAGTTGGGCAACGCCTATCGCGACTAGTGGCCGGCTGACTCGTGTATCGGGCCTGGTGATGGAGGCGGTGGGCCTGCGCTTGCCGGTCGGGAGTCAGTGCCATATTCAGGTGCCAGGTGGACAGAGCATCGAAGCGGAGGTGGCTGGATTTTCAGGCGACCGATTATTCATCATGCCGGCAACCGATATCTACGGCGTGATGCCCGGTGCACGCGTGATTCCGGACAATCCCATGGCGGCACAACCCCCTCGTTTGGGCATGCGCTACGTGCCGCGCAGACGGGCGCAGGATCGGGTGCGTCAGGTCCCGGTGGGTGACCGCTTGCTGGGACGTGTACTCGATGGTGCGGGCCGGCCGCTCGATGGCATGGGGTCCTTGTCACTGGAACGTCGAGTCCCCTTGTACAGTCGCCCGATCAATCCGCTTGAGCGCGCGCCGATCAGACAAACGCTGGACGTTGGGGTACGAGCCATCAATGGTTTGTTGACCGTTGGGCGCGGACAGCGGCTGGGTTTGTTTGCTGGCAGCGGCGTAGGCAAAAGCGTGCTGCTTGGCATGATGGCGCGCTTTACCGAAGCCGATGTGGTGGTGGTGGGCCTGATCGGCGAACGCGGTCGCGAGGTCAAGGAGTTCATCGATACCATCCTCGGCACCGAAGGGATGGCACGCGCAGTCGTGGTCGCTGCGCCGTCCGATCATCCACCGTTGATGCGTCTGAACGGCGCAGCCTATGCGATGTCGATCGCTGAATATTTCCGCGATCAGGGCAAGCATGTCTTGCTGATCATGGATTCGCTCACGCGCTACGCAATGGCACAGCGTGAAGTGGCTTTGGCAATCGGCGAGCCGCCTGCGACCAAAGGATATCCGCCGTCGGTGTTTGCCAAATTGCCGCAGCTGGCCGAACGTGCGGGCAATGGCCGTGCGGGTAGCGGATCCATTACCGCTTTTTTTACGGTGCTGATGGAAGGCGACGACCAACAGGATCCGATTGCCGATGCCGCCCGTGCGATTCTGGATGGTCACATCGTGCTGAGCCGAGATCTGGCGGATGCGGGCCATTACCCGGCGATTGATGTGGAAGCCTCAATCAGTCGCGTCCAGCCTGATTTGCTGAGCGAAGAAGACCTGGAACGAACGCGACGTTTCAAATACCTGTATTCGCGCTATATGCGTAGCCGCGATCTGCTTGCGGTGGGCGCTTATGTCCCCGGTGCAGATCTGGTACTCGACGAAGGCGTGAAGCTGTATCCCAAAATGCAGGGCTATCTGATGCAAGGCATGCGTGAACGCACGACATTGCAAGCTGCCAGCGAGGGGTTGGATGAGGTGTTCAGTTGAAACCATTTACCCTGGCTCGCGTGCTGCAACTGGCTGAACGCCAGATCGAGACGCAGGCCCGTGCAGTCAAACTCGCGCATGGCGTCTGGCTGCGTGCCCGGGGACGCCAGGTTCGGTTGCTGGCGTTGCGCGATGCACATATCGCCCAACTGGCGGGTGAGTTGCGTGGCGGCGTGTCGGCCGAGCAGTTACAGGAAAGGAATCGTCTGCAGTGCGCTCAAGCGGCTGATCGACAGTCTGCGCAGACCGTGATTGATGAAGCATACCGTGACTGGCAGGTTCGGCTGGCTGAATGGATACAGGTTGAGAAGCGGGTCAAGGCCCTGCGCCTGCTCGAACAACGACACCTGGAGCAAGTCGCCATACAGGGTAAACGCCTTGAGCAACGCCAGCACGATGAATTGGTGGAATTGATGCACAGCCGCGGGGCGGACAGGCAGCGTAATCGTTAATGCAATTACTGGAACTGACGCCCGAGGAAAAAGCATTTTTGGCCACCGCGTCTGCCGTTGCTGATCACCCGCTTCAGGCTCGGTTGGGCACACGGCTTGCCGCGGTGTTGTCCGCGCGTTTGCGCGTACCCGTACAGGTGAATGTGCATCGGGGCACGACGATGTCTGCGGAGGACATTCAAACGCAGGCCGTTCCCGTATGGCAGCCTGGCTTGACACTGGCGACGCTGTGGTTGACTCACCGTCTGGGAGGCAGGCAGGTGATTGGGATGGCATCTTTTATCCCACGTACTCTGCTCAGTACATTGGATGAAGTGTTGGCGGAGACCTGGGCAGACGGAGATGCTTGCATCAAGCCGGCCATCTGGACGTGGCAACTGGAAGCAGGCCAGATACAGACCCAACTCAAATTGCAATTACCATCCGATTCGGCAGACATGAAGCGATGGGTAGAAGGCGTTTTGGGACATGCTTAATGGATGGGCAAATAAACATGATGACTAAACGATGGATCATGACCGCGGTCTTGCTGGGTTTTCCTTCATGGGCCATGGCGGCAACCGACACCGCAGGCAGCATGTTGACCGTACTGTTGAGCCTGACACTGATTCTGGGTGGATTTGTTGCCGTGGCCTGGTTGGCGCGTCGTTATTTGCCGGGGATCGGATCGCAGGGCGTCGTCAAGGTCGTGGGGACCACTTCGGTAGGCGCACGTGAGCGCGTTGTGGTGGTCGAGATGGATGGCACCTGGTTAATGCTGGGCGTGGGGGGTGGCAATGTTCGCCTGCTGCATACCCAGCCCAAACCCGCCGACTCCGGCACCTTGTCATCTGAAGTTTTTAAAGCAGACCGTCCATGATGAATCGGTTGTTAGGGTGTGGACTGTTCCTGTTGGCGGCTTCTGCATGGGGCGCAGAAAGTAGCGTGCCATTATTGAGTGTGACGCCAGGTGCCGGTGGTCAAGTGATCGGCGTACCCGGCGCCAGCCTGCCCTGGTTGCTCTTATTCCCATTTCTACCCGCGCTGCTTCTGGCATTTACCGCATTTACGCGTATCGCCGTGGTGTTGTTTCTGCTGCGCCAGGGGTTGGGGAGTCATACTGCGCCGCCGAATCTGGTGTTAATGGGGCTGGCCATCCTGCTGACCATTTTTGTGATGTCGCCCGCGCTCAAAACCATTAATACCGAGGCCTACCAGCCCTATCTTTCAGGGTCGCTGAGCTTCAACGAAGCGGCTGAAAAGGCCGCCTCACCGCTTAAAGATTTCATGCTGAGACAAACCCGTGCCGAAGACCTCAGTCTGTTTACAGAAGGGGATACAGCCATAGACCCGAAGCAGGTCGATAGTGTGCCGCTGGCTGCGCTGGCACCGGCTTTTCTGACCAGCGAACTCAAGACTGCCTTTCAAATTGGATTCATGGTCGTGCTGCCGTTTTTGGTGATTGATCTGGTGGTAACCGCGGTATTGACTGCGCTGGGCATGATCATGTTGCCGCCGCAACTGGTCTCCCTGCCACTGAAGTTGCTGCTATTTGTGACGGTGGATGGTTGGCACCTGTTGGTGGGCTCGTTGATCGGAAGCTTTTAGTGGAAGGGCTCGCACGCGATACGCTCTGGTTGGTCTTGATGCTGGCGGCACCTGTGTTGCTGGCGGGATTGCTGACTGCCTTTGCCATCAGCTTGTTTCAGGCCGCCACACAGATACACGAACCTACCCTGTCCTTTGTGCCCAAGCTCATCGTCATGCTGATCGTGCTGGCGATTCTGGGGAGTTGGATGGGGGGGCAACTGGTTGAATTTGCCCGAACCCTGTTGACCGACTTTCCCGGTTTGCTGGAGTGATGCTGCATGCCATTAAGCGAATCGCACCTGGCTATCTGGATGTTCGCTTTTGCCCGCCTGGCGGGCTGGACATTATTTGATCCTTTGGTGGGGCGCTTACCGGTATCACTGCGTCTGTTCATGGCCGCAGTTTTGGCCGCGGTGCTGACTCCGGGTTTGGCGTCTACCGCGATAGACCCTTTTACTTTGCCAGGGCTTCTGGCGCTCAGCCTGGAAATGGTGTGGGGCGCCTCGCTGGCTTTATGCGTATGGCTGGTGTTCGCAGCAGTGACCGCGGCTTGGGTGTGGACCGGCCACACCGCTACGGGAGGGCTGTTAACGTTGACGGAAGAACAGGCGCTCACTGCCGATCAGGCCTGGCGCGCTCTGGCAGGATGGCTGGCAGCGATGGCATTTTTGGCTGCCAATGGGCATTTGCTGGTTGTCGATGCCCTGCGTGACAGTTTTGTTGTCATGCCGCTGGCAAACTTGCCAGCAGCGGGCGAACTGGGTCAGCTGATCGAAGCTGCAAGCGGATTATTCGTTACGGGGATGCAGTTGGCTTTGCCCTTGCTGGCGCTGGTGTTGTTGGTCCAGTTGGCATTTGGCATTGTCGCGCGTACCACTCCGGGCCTGGATATGCTTTCGGTCGGACTGGGCGTCGGGGCCTTGGGGTTGATCCTCATCTGGATCGTGTCCGTGCCGTTGATCGCAATGGGAATAGGCCAGGGGATCGCGCAATTGGCCGTGTGGCTGGGGGGGCTTGTCCGCTAGTTTGATTGGCGCGATGAAATCCGGTTCTGCAGGTGCGGGATGCGTCCGCCTGCGTCAGTCAACCGGGTGATTCTGTTTGCCACCCCAGGGCGAATGCTTGACCCATTCCGTAAACTGATGAGCGGGCAGAGGTTTGCTCATGAAATAGCCTTGGGCGGAGTCACATCCCAACTCGCGTAGCTTCTCCCAGGCAGCCTGGTTTTCCACCCCCTCGGCTACAGCCATGAGGCCCAGGTTGTGGGCGAGATCGATGGTGGAACGCACGATGACTTCGTCTTTTTCGTCTGTTCCCATATCCATGACAAAGGATTTGTCGATTTTGATTTTGGCTACCAGTAATTTCTGGATGTAGGCCATGGACGAGTAGCCCGTTCCAAAGTCGTCGATCGACATCTGGATGCCATTATTGGACAGAGTGCGTATATTCTCGATCGCCATGATCGGCTCGTTCATGATGGCAGTTTCGGTCACCTCAAGTTCGAGCATGTGTGCCGGCACGTCGTACTCGGCGATCAAGGAAGCCACCAGATCCGGGAAATCCTTGTCCTGTAAATTGATGGCTGAAATGTTAACGGCTACCGGGTAGGCATGGCCCTCCAGTTTCCATTCGTGAATTTGCTTCATGGTTTGGCGCAAGACTTCATGGGTCAAGGGTTTGATCAGCCCAGATGTTTCAGCAAGCTCAATGAATCTATCGGGGTAGAGCAGGCCTAGCCGAGGATGATTCCAGCGGACCAGAGCCTCGACGCCGCTGACAATCTGGCTGCTGAAATCGATCTTGGGCTGGTAATGCAGTTCAAGCTCCCCTTCGTTGATCGCACGCCGCAGCTCGCCCTTGAGCGCCGCAGCTTCAGATTTTCCTTCGCCCATTTCCACCTGGTAGACCAACACACCTTTCCTCTGACGCTTGGCTTCGTACATGGCAGCGTCACTGTGAGCGAGTAAGGCCAATGCATCTGCGCCGTGCTGTGGATACATGGCCACCCCCAGGCTGGCAGTGATTTCGATGATGTGGCCGTCAAGATCAAGGGGCTCGCCGATGGCCGCCAACACACGCTCCGCAACCGCTACAGCCCGTTCCATGTCCGTGACATTGGGGAGCAGGATGGCGAATTCGTCTCCTCCCATGCGTGCAACCGTGTCGGAATCCCGTAAACACTGATTGCAGGCATGGGCGACATGCTGCAGCACCAGATCGCCTGCATGGTGCCCCAGCGTGTCATTGATTTCCTTGAACAGGTCGAGGTCGATACCCACAATCGCAAACAATTCTTTTGAACGTTTCGAACTTGCCAGTACGTTGCCTAGCCGATCATGAAACAAGGCCCGGTTGGACAGGCCTGTCAGCGTGTCATGCATGGCCTGGTATTCGAGCTTTTCGTTGACGCCCTGCAGTTCCATGGTCCGGTCGATAACGCGCTGTTCCAGCGCCTGATTGAGCCGTTGCACTTCGATGGTCTTGGCAGCGTGCTCCCCGTCGAGCTGTCGGAGTTTCAGCGACATGTCATTAAACGCCTGGGCAGCCTGACCCAGTTCGTCTTTTCCATATGATTGGATTTGGTAGCCGAGATCCCCCTCGGCAATTTTCTGTGTACCGCGTTGCAGGGCGTTTAACCCACGGGTCAGATAAAACCCCAATGCCACGGAGAACAGTCCAACCAATAGCATGTTAAGCAGGGCCAGGCTCAGGGACTCATCTCGCGTGTCGGCAATCAGTTTCTGGATCGCCGTGGTCGAAAATCCGACTTCGACGCGACCATAGGTTTCGCCCGATACAGTGATGTCGGCAGACGCATCAAATATCCCGTCACTACGGGTGGAGGCCAGCGTGGTGTCGGCGATGAAAGCGCGCACGAGGGCCGGCTTGGCCCCCCCTTCTGCCAGCACGCCATGCCTGGATGTAACGCGTGCATAGACTATATCGGGTGTGGCTAGCACTTCTTCAACAAAGCTTTCGACGGCGGCCACATCGGTGGCCAGGACTGCAGCTTGAGTCGTCGCCGCAAATAATCTGGTGGTGGAGTGCGCACGTTTTAGCAACGCCTCTTCATTGGATTGTGTCAGGACATTCAGCCCGCTCCATATCAGTAGAACCAGCAAAACAGCCTGAATTGCCGCAACACCGAGAATAATCTTCCAGCGAAATGACATGTTATTTGACTTCCAGCGGTAGGTTCAGCTTGCGTATCGCATCGTATTCAGCGTCACTGGCTTGATCCAGCGCCTTGATATTGACTGCTTTGAGTAACTCGCTTCCTTGTGAGGTCTGTCCTATTTCGAGCATGGCCTTTTGCAGCTTTTCCAGTATTTCCGGCTTGACGCGCGGATGTGCAAAAAAAGGAAAAGCGGGTAGCTCATCAGATTGCCAGAGCAGGGTGAGTTGATCACGAATGGCCGGATCCAGTGCCCCGAATGTACGGGATTCGCCGCCCCCTGCCACAAACAATCCTTTGGCAACGGATCGGTAAACCGAGTCGATGGAAACAACGTACTGGATCTTGACCGGCACCTTGTTATCTTCCAGTTGTTTGAGTGGCAAGATTGTCGCCATAAACGCAGTATGAGAGGGGAAGGCCATGGTTTGGCCATTGAGTTGCGACAGATGATGAATTCCCCCATCCTTGCGTACGACTATGAAACTCTGACTTTTTCCGTTTTTCTCTTTGGCAAAGGCCTGGTACCCAATGACTTTGTTCGCCGCAACATACGTGTTTGGATTGACAAAGACGATGTCAAAGTGGCCTTCCATAATTTGCTGATGAAAGGTCGGAATGTCTTTCGCGGTCTTTAGCTCCAGAATCAGTCCGGATTGCTTGCTCAAATATTGCAGGATGGGAGTCCATCGCTTGGTCAGCTCGGTCGGAGATTGCTGAGGCGGAATACCAAATTTCAGCGTGGGTGTTTCGCTGGCAGCGACCCAGGAGACCATCGTTGCGGTGATCAGCGTCAAGAACAGAAGAATGGTTTTCGTCATATTTAGCATTGACCGTGATAACGCGGGACTCAATATCCCAGTACAGCATAGGTGCGGCTGGTTTTTTACTATTCCATAATAACGACTTTCCTGTATGGGACTTTAAACCTCAATTGACGCCGGCCCCTGAAGGCGGTCATCCGTTAACTGGACAGGGGGCGCCGACAGGCTGGTGAGTGGGCTCGAAACTGTGAGTCACCCTGCAGCACAATAAAGAGTGGCCCGATCCGGTAGGTTCGCTTGGCGAGATGGATTAGAATGGTACGATTTATCGCCTTAAGGGCGTGCCCCCGATTTCTAAGCGGCGAAAACACAATATGGCAGAAATGAAAACGATCAGCGGTAGCCTGGTTGCCATCGTCACCCCCATGTCGGCGGATGAATCACTGGATATCGACGCATTGCGTCGCCTGGTCGATTGGCATATCGCCGAAGGCACGGACGGGATTGTGGTTGTCGGTACCACCGGCGAGTCTCCTACCGTCAGCTTTGGTGAACATTGCCTGTTGATCCGGACTACGGTTGAGCAGGCGGCAGGACGAGTCCCGGTAATTGCAGGAACGGGCGCCAATTCCACGACCGAGGCCATCGAGTTGACCGAGTGTGCGAAAGCCGCCGGCGCGCATGCAGGCCTGTCGGTGGTGCCTTACTACAACAAGCCGACCCAAGAAGGGTTGTACCAGCACTATAAGAAAATAGCCGAATCGGTTGATCTGCCTTTGATCCTGTACAACGTTCCAGGCCGAACCGTGGCTGATATATCAAATGACACCATATTGCGCCTGGCAGCGGTTCCTGGCGTGGTGGGTGTGAAAGAGGCCACAGGCAGTATGGAGCGCGCAGGTGATCTGATCCGGCGTGCTCCGGCAAACTTTGCGATAGTCAGTGGCGATGACGCGTCTGCCATGCCGTTCATGTTGCTGGGCGGACATGGTGTGATTTCGGTGACCGCCAACGTCGCCCCGAAGCTGATGCATGAAATGTGTGTGGCTGCGCGCGCAGGGAACCTGGCGCGTGCGCGTGAACTCAATAATGTGCTGTTACCTCTGCACAGCAAGCTGTTTGTGGAAGCCAATCCGATCCCGGTCAAGTGGGCATGCGCCGAATTGGGATTGATTCCGCCGGGCTTGCGGCTACCGCTTACCCCGTTGTCGGCCGGGCAGCACGACATTCTGCGTGATGCCATGCGTCATGCCAATTTGATTTAAGAACATAGAACCAGGACCACTCTAATGCGTTTATTGCCTCTGTTCTTGCTGTTGTCTATAGCCCTATCGAGCTGCGGCATTATCGAAACCAAGAAAATCGACTACAAATCGGCAGGCAAGCTGCCTACGCTGGAAGTTCCACCCGACCTCACGGCCCCCACCGGTGACAACCGTTATGCGATTCCGGATACACAGGGCAGCGGCAGTGCAACCTTGTCAACCTACAGCCAGGAGCGTAAGGCCACCCCTGCAGGCGCGACGACATTGTTGCCGACGCAGGAAAAAGCGCGCATCGAGCGCGCCGGGAGCCAACGCTGGCTGGTGGTGAATGCCACGCCTGAGCAGGTGTGGCCGGTCATCAAGGACTTTTGGCAGGAAACCGGCTTCATCATTAATGTGGAGTCGCCTGCAACCGGCGTGATCGAAACCGACTGGGCGGAGAACCGCGCAAAGATTCCGCAAGACATCATTCGCCGCACTCTCGGCAAGGTCATTGACGGCCTGTACTCGACCGCCGAGCGCGACAAGTTCCGCACCCGTATTGAGTCGAACAAGGATGGCACCGAAATCTATTTAAGCCATCGCGGCATGATCGAAGTGTTTGACTCTGCCAGTAAAGACCGGACTGTATGGCAGCCTCGCCCAAGCGATCCGGAACTGGAGGCTGAAATGCTGCGTCGTTTGATGCTGCGCTTCGGGGTTGAGCAGAATCGTGCTGAAACACTGTTGGCCAAGCAGCAAACACCTGAACAGGCACGCATTACCCAGAGCTCCGGTGCGCCAGTTTTGGAAATGGACGAAGGGTTTGACCGTGCATGGCGTCGAGTGGGTTTGGCACTGGACCGCGTGGGCTTTGCCGTAGAAGACCGCGACCGCTCAAAAGGCGTGTATTTTGTTCGGTATATCGATCCCGAAATCGACAACAACAGCAAAGCGGACACCGGTTTGTTTGCCAAGCTGGCTTTCTGGCGTAGCAAAAAAGAGCAGACATCGCCCCAGTTGCAGATTGTGGTCACGGATGCCGGTGAGAAAAGTCGCGTGAATGTCAGCGGGATAGACGGTAAACCTGCTGACCCCAATACACAAACACGCATTCTCAATTTGTTGCACAAAGAATTGAAGTGATACAGGCAGGCAATTGATGCGATTCGCCAGCCTCGGCAGCGGCAGTGAAGGTAACGGCCTGGTGGTCGAAGCCGGGGCGACACGGGTGCTGATGGACTGCGGTTTTGGTCTGGCGGATAGCGTGACGCGGCTGGCGCGGTTGGGGTTGCAGGTTTCCGATCTGGCAGGCATTGTCGTGACCCATGAACATGGTGACCATATAGGCGGAGTCGGGCGGCTGGCGCGCCGGCACAAGCTGCCGGTCTGGCTCACCGCCGGTACGCTGGTGATGGCGCAGGATCTCAATGGCGTGACAGTACAGGTGATCGACAGCCATGCGCCGTTTGCGATCGATGATCTGGAGATTCAGCCTTTCCCGGTACCGCATGATGCACGCGAGCCGGTGCAGTATGTGTTCGGCGATGGTAACCGTCGCTTGGGCGTATTGACGGACGTGGGCTGCACCACGCCGCATATCGAAACCATGTTGGTAGGTGTGGATGCCATGGTGTTGGAATGCAACCATGATGCAGCGATGCTGGAAAACGGGCCTTACCCGGTCAGTCTTAAACGTCGTGTGGGCGGCCGTTTTGGCCATCTGGAAAATGCCCAGTCGGCTGCGCTGCTGGCAAACTTGATGCACGATAAGTTGCAATGTGTGATGGCCGCGCATGTTTCACGCAAGAACAACACCGTCGCCCTGGCGCAACGCGCCCTGGCACCGGTTCTCAATTGCGCGGATGAGGACGTCCGTGTGGCCTGTCAGACGACAGGGTTTGATTGGATCAGGATTTAACGGGTCGGATTGAACTGAATCAGGATTAACTGGACCATGTTTATTGGATATCGCTTTGACGACTTTTGCTGAACTCGGGCTTGCGCCCGATATCTTGCGTGCCCTCGATGAAATGGGTTACGCAACACCGACACCGATTCAGGAACAGGTGATTCCGCTGGCACTTCAGGGGGGGGATATTCTGGGCGCCGCGCAAACCGGCACCGGCAAAACCGCTGCGTTCGCGTTACCGCTGATCCAGCGTTTGCTGCCGTTTGCCAACAGCGGGACCTCGCCGGCCAAGCATCCGATTCGTGCACTGATTCTGACCCCCACGCGCGAACTTGCGATTCAGGTGGAAGAGAGCGTAAAAGCCTACACCCAGTACGTGCCACTGCGTTCGCTGGTGGTGTTCGGTGGCGTCAACATCAATACGCAGATTCCCATCCTCAAGGCCGGTGTCGAAATCCTGGTGGCTACGCCCGGCCGCCTGCTCGATCATGTGCAGAACAAGACACTGATGTTGAATCAGGTTAACACTCTGGTACTCGATGAAGCTGACCGCATGCTGGACATGGGTTTCATGCCCGACCTCAAGCGCATCGTCGAACTGCTGCCTGCGCAGCGGGTGAACATGATGTTCTCGGCCACCTTCCCGGAAGAAATCCGTAAGTTGGCCGACAGCATACTGAACAACGCGACCTTCATCGAAGTGGCGCGCAACGAAACGGCCATTACTGTGACTCAAGTGGTGCATCCGGTTCATCACGAGCGCAAGCGGCAATTGCTGGTGCATCTGGTTAAAAGCCGTGACCTCAGTCAGGTACTGGTGTTTACCGGCACCAAGCTTGGTTGCAACCGACTCGCCAATGAACTGAACAAGATCGGCATTCATGCCGATGCGATACACGGAGACAAATCCCAGCAAGAGCGCATGAAGGCCCTGGATGCCTTCAAGGCGGGAACAGTTCGTGTGCTGGTGGCCACCGATGTGGCTGCGCGTGGTATTGATATCGAAGCGCTGCCTTTCGTCATCAACTACGATTTGCCGCATAACCCTGAAGATTATGTGCATCGCATTGGTCGCACCGGTCGTGCCGGCGCCAAGGGTGAAGCCATTTCATTGGTGAGCGAGTCAGAAACGCGTTATCTCAAAGACATTGAAAAGCTGCTCGATCGCAGCATTGACGCTGTCATTGTTCCGGGCTTTGAGCCGGGTGTCGCGGATGTGCCGGCTTTCCAGTCGCGTGAACCGCGCCGTCCGGATCGCACTGGCGACCGTTCGCAAACCTCACCTCGCATGACTGATACTCGTGCGACCGATTCTCAGCCAACAGAATCCGGTCCGCCGCGCGCGAAGCCTGCGCCGCAACGCGACGACTTGTTCGATGCGCCTTACGTGCCGTGTGATGGTGCTCTGCTGGCCAGTGCACCCGACGAACCCGTCCGGCGTACGCCCAAGAAACAGGTTGCAGCCCTGTTTCGCACACCCGTCAAGTCAGACTCGGCTGAGTAACCGTGAGTTGGGAAATCATCCTGCTGGTGGCGCTTGGCGCACTGGCCTGGTATTGGTATGCGGGCATGCAGGTCCGCGAACAGGCTATCGCCGTGGGTCGTCGCACCTGCGCCGAGGCGGGCTTGCAGTTTCTGGATGAAAGTGTGGCATTGAGCCGAACCCGCTTTTCGCGTAACAGCAGCGGGCAGCTGGTTTTTCAGCGTGACTATCGTTTTGAGTTTTCAGATACCGGCAATAACCGGCTCCCTGGTGTGATCCGTATGCTGGGCGAACGCGTTGAATGGGTCAGCCTGGACGGCGAGGGACGACCCGGACATATTGCCGGCGTGTCGCGGCGCATCGATTGAGTGTTTCTTCTAGACCGGATTGAACGCAGCGCTGGCTGCGTTCGCTTGATTTATACCCAGGCTTCAACCGGGTCAGATTTATTCCTGCTCAATTTCCAGAATGGCCAGGCTGATGTGACGCCCAAGTGCATCATCAAAACCGTTCCACTTCTTGTAGGCAGCCAGCTTTTTCGCCACTGCCGGCTTCATCTCGAAGTCGCTTTTTCCCGCGTTGTACTCCACTTTTACTGCGTCATACAAAGTCTTCAGGTAATCGAGCTGGGCTTGCAGAACCGACAGGCCGCCGGTTTTCCCGTGGCCCGGAACCACCACTTTGGGCTGCATCGCGATGCCAAGCTCAATCGCCCGCATATTGCCCTTGAACGTGCCGTCGTCGATGCGGCCTATGCGCCCATTCAGCACGTTATCACCTGTGAACAGTACCCCGTTGTCGACTTCGATCATGATGTCGGTCTTGCTGTGGGCATCATTGGATAAATGTACCTTGAACCAGCGTGTACCGATCTTCGAAGTCATGCCGTCAAATGACGCCACCGTTGGAATCACTGCACGCGTGCCTTCGGTATAGCCGCGAGTCATTTGCCCCATCAGCCGCACCCACATTTCCGCTTCGCTGGCCTTGGCCTTGGCGATCATGTCGGGGTGCGCAATCAGCACGGCGTTGGGCCAGGCGTCCAGAATGGCCTGGTTTCCCAGCCAGTGATCACCATGAATATGCGTGTTGTAAACAGCGGTGACAGGCAGTTTGGTGGTTTTCTTGATTGCGTTGACCACCATGCGGCCAGCCTGCACACTGGAGCCGGGGTCGACTACCACCACCTGGTCTCCAGCGATGACCCAGCCCGGGTTGTTCATGAAGCCCTGGTTTTGAACCGAAGGTTCGCCCAGCGGTCCGGTGATCACCCAGGTATCAGGTGCTACCAGCTTGGCCGCGTGGGGCTTGACCGTATCTTTGGGGCCGGCATGGGCCGTTAGCGCAAAACAGGCGGTGAAAAGCAGGGCAGCGATACGCATGTGAGATCTCCGGATAATATTGTGTACAGGTCTGGTCAATGCACTGATTGATCAGCGTAGCTGAGCCGTCGAAGCTTGGCGAGGGTAAGAAAGGCCTACCTACCACCACTTTTCAAAAATGATGCGATTCATCGGCACACCCAGGTCATGCAATAGTGTGCTCATGTCCTCGACCATACCTTTGGGGCCGCACAGATAGTAGAGCGTATCGTCTGGCACATCGAGCGCGTGCAGTTTCACCGGGTCGATGCGGCCCGTAAGGCCGTGCCATTTATCGTCTGGCTGGGTTACCGTAATGCTTGCATGCAGATTGCCGTGTGCCTGCACAGCGGCGTCAATCTCATCCCGAAACAGGATTTCGCAGCTGTCTGACACGCTATAAACCAGATGCGTTTGCGTGGGCAGGCCCGCATCGCGCATATGACGAAAAATCGAAAGTAGCGGCGTCACGCCGACCCCACCGCCGATCAGCACTACGTTGTCGCTCATCTCCGGCAAGTATACAAATGGCCCCTGGCCTTGCGTCACCTTGACACGGTCACCTACCCGGGCGCGCTCATGCACCCAGCGCGACAACGGATGCCGCACACTGCCTTTGATCGCCAACTCGATCTCGCCAGCGTGTACCGGCGACGTGGTGATCGAATAGCCCGAAGTGTGCGCCACGCCGTCGATATCCACGCTCAGATCTACCCATTGGCCGGGCAAAAACCGGAACCGCGCATCAGGGATCGCAATTCGCAACGTGTGAATGCTGGGCGTAGCCGGCGTTATCGCAGTAATCTGCGCGTCAAAAATATGCAAAACTCAGTCCCGGTCTTTCTTGGACGTGGCTTTTTTGAAGTTCAGCGAAGCTGAGTTGATGCAAAAACGCAGGCCGGTGGGAGCGGGGCCATCGGGAAACACATGACCCAGATGTGAGCCGCAGCGGTGGCACAAGGCCTCCACACGCTCCATGCCGAGGGTCCCGTCGCGTTTTTCCGCCACCGCGTCCGCGTTCAGTGCCTGATAAAAGCTGGGCCAACCGGTGCCGGAATCAAACTTGGTGTCGGAGGTGAACAAGGGCTCGCCGCATGCTGCGCAGTGATATTCACCCGCTTCGTGGTTGTCCCAGTATTCCCCGGTAAACGCCCGTTCGGTGCCGTGCTCGCGCAGAATGCGGTATTGCTCGGGGCTTAGTTCAGCGCGCCATTCGGCGTCGGTTTTGGTTTTATCAAAGCTCATGGCAATCCTCCATCAAACCGAGAGTTTACCTGTTCATGCACACCGAAAGGAGTAGCAGCAGGTCAAGGCGTACGGTGCTAGATGCAAAATTAAGGGAACCGTGCGACACAATTTCGCACGTAAGGGGTCAACACCGACAGTTGAACGCCACTGTGCTGACCACATTGCCTTGAGGCAGTGGGACGTGAAAAAACTGTTCGCTTCGTTTGTTTGGGCCGTTGAAAACGCCGCCTGCGTCGTGCTTGAACCCTTTGCTGGTGACGTTATGGCAGGTCGATTCGCCATTTCCGCCGATCGGCCGGACACCAGACGCATAGCAGGCAATGAAAAGTTCGTGGATATCGATATTGAGGTCGCGCGTTTCGCCCGGCTCGAAGGGTAAAAGCCGTCGGGTAACTTGTGTCCGTCGAGAGTGCGATAGTGCATGGCAAGATGGATGGTGCGATGGCAGCGATTGCGCGCGATGACGCGGTAAGTCCCCTGGCCGCAGTCGAACTCGGTCGTATGGTCTCGCTACAGAGAAGGCCGCGTAATCTGGTAGAACACTGCATTTTTGAGCCCCGGACTTGAGGGCAGGGCATCCCTAGCGTATTCGAAGCGAGCGTTGGCGGCCTTGTGATCGGGATGTGACGATCTCCATCGCAGCATGCGGCAGGAGCAGGATGCGGACACGACAATCAGGATAAGCCGGAGAAGTCATTGAACCGAATGGCGCAAAGCAGCGGACATGGGGCGGCAACCTGTTTATTTTGGATGCCCATAAATCATAGCCGGCCAGGTCTTACTTGACGCTAGGCAATAGAAGGCTAATAAAGGTAAATGCATGGGCTCAGACTGAGTTACTGTCCAGGCTTGGACGGGAGGTGCGTATTCTGCCATTCGCCAAACCTGGCACGCAGATCGGCCATCGTCAGGGCACCATCAAGTAATTGATGAATTGCTGACAATCCGCATCGAGCGTCGATAATCGTTTGCAGCATCTCTTTCAGCTCGGATTCAACAATATCGGTGTGCAGGGCGGGGTGGGTCATGATCATGGCTCGGCTCCTTGATTCGGATACCTGAACATGCAGCTAGTTTCGTGCCAATACCATTAACTGCGTCACGAGCCATGCTTTGGAGCATGCCATGAAAATCATAAGCCATTGATTTTATTGGCATGAGGCGCGAGATGGTTGACAGACCCTCGGCGCGGGTTTAACCTTCGTACAGTTGTTAGACTTAGTCTAAAAACCGGATTTCAGCCGCTGTCCTGTCTGCCAAAGCGTATTGGCTAGACGCGAGGGCGATGAAAACTCTGTGCTGTAAAGCATATCTATGTCAACCAAGGAGATCAGTTATGGAACTCAAAGGATCAAAAACCGAAACGCATCTGAAAGATGCTTTTGCCGGTGAATCGCAGGCGAACCGCCGTTACCTCTACTTCGCAGCAAAAGCTGACGTGGAAGGCTATAACGATGTGGCCGCTGTGTTTCGCTCGACAGCAGAAGGTGAAACCGGCCACGCGCACGGTCACCTGGAATACCTGGAAAAGAGCGGCGACCCCGCGACCGGCATGCCGTTTGGCCCCACTGCTGACAATCTGAAGACCGCAGTGGCTGGCGAAACCCACGAGTACACCGATATGTATCCTGGCATGGCCAAGGATGCACGTAGTGAGGGTTTCGACGAAATTGCAGACTGGTTTGAGACGCTGGCCAAGGCCGAGCGTTCGCACGCCAACAAGTTCCAGAAGACGCTGGACTCGCTTGACGCGTAAATCAGCTTGAATGAAAAACGGGTCGATTTCGGCCCGTTTTTCTTGACACTAAAATCACATTTATACCAAATCTAAAACCAAATCTAAATTGGAGTTCGCATGAGCATAGGCGAAGGCAATCTTGAAGCCCCGACCCGTCACCCGCTGGATTGGAAGAATCCAGATTTTTATGACGAAGAAAAACTCCATCAAGAGATGGAGCGCGTATTTGACGCCTGTCATGGCTGTCGTCGTTGCGTGTCGCTGTGTACCGCATTTCCGACATTGTTCGATTTGGTGGACGAGTCCTCGACGATGGAAGTGGATGGCGTCGCCAAAGCTGATTACATCAAGGTGGTCGACGAGTGTTATCTGTGTGACCTCTGTTACATGACCAAATGTCCTTATGTGCCGCCGCATCCGTGGAATATCGATTTCCCGCATGTGATGTTGCGTGCCAAGGCTGTCAAATTCAAGAAGGGCGGGACGACGTTCCGCGACAAACTGCTGTCTTCAACCGATGCGATGGGCAAACTCGCATCGATTCCCGTGGTGGTGCAGGCGGTGAACGCCAGCCTGAAGAGCAAGCCGATCCGCAAGATTGTCGACAGCGTGCTGCATATCCATGCCGATCGTGAACTGCCGGAATACGACAGCGCCACTTTTCGCTCCACCGCCCAACCCCAGGGCGGATTTGAAGCGAAAGACGGTCAGCGCACGCCGGGCAAGGTTGCGATCTACGCCACCTGCTACGTGAATTACAACGAGCCGGGCATCGGCCACGATCTGCTGAAATTGCTGGCCCACAACGAAATTCCGGCGGTGATGGTGGAAAAGGAAGCCTGCTGCGGCATGCCCAAGATGGAACTGGGTGATCTGGCAGCGGTGGAAAAGTTGATGGAAGTCAACATTCCACATCTGGCCAAACTTGCCAAAGCAGGCTATGCGATCCTGACGGCGGTGCCTTCGTGCACGCTGATGTACAAGCAGGAGTTGCCGTTGATGTTCCCGGACAACGCCGATGTGCAGGCGGTAAAAGAAGCGATGTGGGACCCGTTTGAATACCTGATGGCGCGCAACGTCGATGGCCTGCTGAAAACCGAATTCACCGCGCCGCTGGGCAAGGTGGCGTATCACGTGCCGTGTCACCAGCGGGTGCAGAACATCGGCAACAAGACGCGCGATGCACTGGTATTGGCGGGTGCAAAGGTGACGTTGGTCGAGCGTTGCTCAGGCCATGATGGCACCTGGGGTGTGAAGAGCGAATTCTTCGACAAGTCGATGAAAATCGGCAAGCCCGTGTTCCGTCAGATGGCTGATCCCAAGCCTGATTACGTGAGCTCGGATTGCGCGATTGCGGCGCGCCACATTCTGCAGGGCATGGGTGAAACCACGGCGCAGAAGCAGCATCCGCTTACGCTACTGCGCATTGCCTACGATCTGGATTGAATCTTTAGAAAGGATGACTAGGAGATGAATATGCCACATATTACCCGTGACAGCTTGATGAGCCTGGAAGCGTATGCCAAGGTGCGTGACCAGTGGCGCGCTGAAATCATGGCGCACAAGAAAGACCGTATGGTCGAATTGGGCGATCACGTCACGCTGATTTTCGAAGACGAAAAAACCATGCGTTACCAGATTCAGGAAATGCTGCGTGCCGAACGCACATATGAAGATGCCGGGATTCAGGACGAACTCGACGCCTATAACCCGTTGGTACCGGATGGTACCAACTGGAAAGCGACGATGATGATCCAGTACCCCGACGCTGACGAACGCAAGGTGGCGCTGGAAAAACTCAAAGGGATTGAAGACCGGGTGTGGGTACAGGTGGCCGATCAGCCGAAGGCTTATGCCATTGCTGACGAAGATTTGCCTCGCTCAAACGAAGAGAAGACCTCAGCAGTGCATTTTTTGCGGTTTGAACTCGACGCGACGTCGATTGCCGCCGCGAAGAGCGGTAGCCCGATCCGGCTGGGGATCGATCACGAAGCGTATACGGTTGAGTCCATGACGCCTCCGGACAATATCCGTGTAGCAATGGTGGTTGATTTGGGCTAGGGTTCAGCCAGGCGGGCAAGCTCTCCGCGCCATTTAAACGGGAGGATGGGGTGATGCTGAATCAATTGTTGATTCACCAGGTGCGCCGGCGACTGGAAGCATCCGGCCTGCCTCTGGCAGTTGAATTGTGGAATGGTCAGAAAATAGGCCGTGAAACACCTGATGCCGTTCGTATTCGACTGAATCAGCGGGCCAGCCTCAAGGCACTGGCGTGGCCTAAGCTGGGCACACTGGCACGTGCTTATGTCGAGGGTGCACTGGATCTTGAGGGTAATGCTCGTGACATCCTGGCGCTGGGTGACCGTCTGTGCAATGCAGGTGGCCTGACGCCCAAAACCGGCTCGGAAGGCTGGAAATGGTGGCGGCATACCCGGAGCCGCGACCGCCAGAACATTCAATATCACTACGATGTATCCAACGATTTTTATGCCCTGTGGCTGGACGCGAAACGGGTCTACTCTTGTGCCTATTTCAAGACCCCGGATCTGAGCCTCGACGCAGCGCAGATCGCCAAGCTCGATCACATCTGCCGCAAACTCAATTTGCAGCCGGGGGAACGGCTGCTCGATATTGGCTGCGGGTGGGGCGGGCTTATTTTGTATGCGGCGCAGCATTATGGGGTGCAGGCAGTTGGCATTACGCTGTCGGACGATCAGCACGCCTATGCGAATGATCAGATCGAAGCGCTGGGCCTGGCGGACCGGGTCGAGGTGCGCACCATGGATTATCGCGATCTGCATGAAGTCGAGGCGTTTGACAAGATTGCCAGCGTGGGCATGTTTGAGCATGTGGGCCAAGCCAATCTGCCCGCGTATTTCGAGAGGATTTCCACTTTATTGAAACCGGGTGGTCTGGTGCTGAATCACGGCATTACCACGGCCGAGCCTGAATCCATCGGCTTGGGCGGCGGCATCGCAGAGTTTATTGAAGACTATGTCTTTCCGGGAGGGGAGCTGGTGCACGCATCCGACGTGCTGCGCGCGTTGGCAGCCAGCGGGCTCGAATGCCTGGATGCCGAAAATTTGCGTCCGCATTATGGCAAGACCCTGTGGCACTGGGTCACCCGACTGGAACAACACGCCGATGAAGCGCGTCAGCTCATTGGCGAACAGAAATACCGCATCTGGCGTATTTACATGGCAGGGTCAGCCCATGCTTTCGACCATGGCTGGATGGAATTGTGGCAGGTGCTGGGGGGGAAGGGTATCGACGGCAGCCAGCCGAACTATGCGTTCAAGCGAGATTCCATGTATCAGGATGGGTGATCGCGGCATCTGGCTATTGACAGAAGATAGTAAAGACCGCCGTGGTCGGGACTGTCTAAGTCTGATCCGTTTGGGCGGACGCTGTATTTTGCCGGCCCCACCAATCAATAAAATCTGCCGCCGTGAGCGGCTTGGAATAGTAATAACCCTGTGCCTGGCGACATCCGTGCGCCAGCATGAAATCGGCCTGTTCTCGGGTTTCCACGCCTTCTGCAATGACTTCGCGGCCCAGCGCACCCGCCAACCCGATAATGGCGCGAACCACTGCCTCGCCGTCCGTGTTTTTGCCGATATCCCAGGTAAAGCCGCGATCAATCTTGAGCCGGGCAAGTGGGAGCTTCTTGAGATAGCCGAGGGATGAATAGCCGGTTCCGAAATCGTCCAGTGCAAAACTGACGCCGGTGCGGGCGATGTCTGTCAACATGTTCAGGGTTTCAGACGACTCCAACAAAAATGATTCAGTCATTTCCAATTCGAGTATCCCGGCGGGCATTCCGCTTTGATCGAGCACGCGCTTGACCAGTGCAGACAAGGTGTTTCCCTGTAATTGCTTGACGGACAGGTTGATTGCCATTCTGGGCACGATCATGCCTTGCCTGTTCCATTCGGCCCATTGGCGGCAGCTTTCTTCCAGTACCCATTCTCCGATTTTGCCTATCAGGCCGGCTTCCTCGGCCAGGGGAATGAACTGGTCCGGCGGCACCAGTCCTTGACCTGGGGGTTGCCAGCGCACTAGCGCTTCCACACCAACGAGCTGCCTGTTCTGTAGATTCACCTGAGGCTGGTAATGCAATTCGAACTCGTTTCGTTTGATGGCCAAATGCAATGCTTCTTCCAGATGATGGCGGGCAATGGCTCTCGATGTCATATCTTCCGAGTAGAAATGGAAGCTGTTTCGACCTTGTGATTTGGCCTGGTACATCGCCGAATCGGCATTGCGAATCAGGGCGACAGGATCAGTACCGTCAGTCGGATACAGACTGATCCCCACGCTGCCGGTCAAATGAAAGGCGCGACCCTCAAGCTCAAATGGCGTGATCAGGGTGTTCAGCAGTTTGTTCGCCAGATTGGCGACATCGTCTTTACTCTGGATATCTTCTGCAAGCAGGACGAACTCATCACCACCCAGGCGTGCCAGGGTATCGGTTTTGCGCAACATGGTTGCAAGCCGTTTGGCCACAATGCGGAGCAGTTGATCGCCGACCGGATGGCCCTGGGAATCATTGACTGCCTTGAAGCGGTCCAGATCGAGAAACAGCACAGCCAGCTGGCGGCCATGTCGTTCGGCCCGTTGTACGGCTTTTGCCAGGCGATCGTTGAGCAACAGCCGATTCGGCAGGCTGGTCAGCGGGTCATGCTGGCTCAAGTGCTCCAGACGTGATTCGGCATTTTGCAAGGCAACGATCTGGTGCTTCAGGCTGGCGGCTTGCTCGTCGACGGTGCGTTGATACGTGCTGAGCATGCTCCGCATTTTTTCCTGGGCGCTCGCAAGTTGCCGAATTTCTGCGATGTTGCTTTGAATGATGGAGCCATCCTGGAAATCCAGCTTTGCAATTCGAGCACTGGCGGTGGCCAGCGACTCCAGTGGCACGCTGAAGCACCGGGTGTACCGTAAAGCCAGCAGAAAGGACAAGGCCAGAACGGCAGCAAAAATGGCCAGCAATCCCTGGGCCATGGGTTGCCAGGGAGGGATGAAGTCCGTTTCGGGCGCAAACACGGAAACCCAGAAAACCTGCTTGCCACGACGAAAATCCCTGAACGAGGCCAACCAGGTCACCCCATCCGCCGTGTAGCGCAGTACGCTCCCATTAGGTCTGCCTTCACGCTGCCACAAGGCAAGCCCTTCAGTGATCACCGGGTTGCCCAAAATGGCGGCCGGTTTTAAGGCCATGGCTTGTATGCGGTTGCTATCCAGTTTCTTGGTGGAACGCGGTAGTCCCAACAGTAATCCGTCTGGCGTCATGACCGTCGCATACCCGCTTTCCCCCACGGTGACACTGGATGAAGCGCGTGAAATATCGAGCAATTTGATATCGATGCCCAAGGCCAGCATTTCTCCATCCGGCATATTGACGCTCGTAGAAGCGGAAATTCCCGGCTCGCCAGTGGTGAAGAAAATGTAAGGGTCCGTCCAGAAAACGGTTCCATCGGCCGGGATGGTGGCGGCGCCCTGATACCAGGGACGCGTGCGCGGATCGTAGTCCTTGATTTCGTTGCGCACGGTCTTGTTACCGTTGGCGTCCCAGTCGATGAACCGCTGTTCATGGCCGCGTTTCGCAATGTTGGTGAACCGGTTCATCCAGGTGCCATCGGGCTTTTCAAGCAGCAGCCAGCCCCGGCCGTCGCTCGTGCCTGCCACAACCGAGGTGAAGTGCGGCGATTGCTTGAGAAGGGGTTGAAAAATCCGATTGAATTCATCCGGTTTGTTCTCGTCAGGCGGCATGGACATGGCCCATTGACGCGCCACACCAACCCAGATTTCCACAGGGTCGAACAGCCGGTCGAGTGATGCCCCCACTTTTTCGGCGGCGGCGCTGAAGTGGCTGTCGGCGATCCGGTCCACCACAGGACGCAGGCCGAATTGCATATAACCCAGCGCAAACAGGGCCAGCGCGCCGGTGACGAGCAGGGCAAAGCGCAAGAACAGGCTTCTGCGCAATGGGGTGGCAGCTTGAGATGCGGGTTCCACGATAGATGAAAGTTCCGTGACCTGGATACGTTCAGGGGCTGATCGGCTAGTGATTACATTACATAGGCTTACGGCTTATTTGGCAGTAACTATACCTTTATTGGACTATGGATACTTCTGAAGCAGGCAAGCCGCAAGCAACTTGGACTGAGACCAGGACGCAGTACGGGACAGCATATGGCGGTTGTGTATACAGACAATTTAACGCAGTCGGTGTTGGGCGGGGTGGCCGTGGGGGTGGATAGGGTGGCGTATGCAATTGTTTATTGAGCTTGGGAACACAGGTCATAAGGCTGGGTAAACCCTGGAAAGTTACGGGCTCGCGTTGGCTTGAACAGCGCAGAATGTGCCGATGGAAGGCTTGGGTGTGTGACTGGCGCAAGTGCAATGCGTGGGATGACAATCAGGTTTGTGACGGTTGTTGAGGATGCCTGATATTTTGCTTATAGATCGTCTTACACGATGGGTAAGGTTCTGGATGATTGTGTTTTACTGCAGACATCAAGCCGTTGAACCCATAAAATACCCGGCATGAAAATTTTGCCTGCACTACTTCTTCTTTGCCTGCCTCTTGCCGCTCATGCAGAGTGGGGCCAGTTTGAATATGAGTTTGATCAGGATAAGCCCTGGGTTGAAACCGCCACGAAGTTGCCGGCTTATCCCAAGGATGAAAACCTGATTCCGTTCAGTGTTTCTTCGGCGACTCGCAACAAGCACTTTATAGACGCCCATTCAATTAGCGTGGGTGACGATCTGGTTATTCGATACACCGTTGTGATCGAGGCCGCCGGCGGTGCAAAAAATGTGTCGTTTGAAGGGCTGCGCTGCGAGTCGGGGGAACGGCGTCTGTATGCCTATGGCCATCCAGATGGCACTTGGTCAAAAGCACGGAATGCGAGTTGGGAAGGCATCAAGCTTCGTTCCTTGCTGTCATACGGAAAGGCGCTCTACGAAGATCATTTTTGTCCGGACGGCATACGTGTCAAGGATGGCCAGGAAGCGGTACGTAATCTGAAACGGGCTGTGCGATGAGTGTGTCAGTCGTCAAGCATGCACACCGCATCGTGGTTAAAGTGGGCTCCAGTCTGGTAACGGGCGGCGGCAAAGGGCTCGACCACGCCGCGTTATCACGTTGGGCTGAGCAGATTGTCGCGTTGACCGAGCAGGGCCGCGAGGTCGTACTGGTTTCCAGTGGTGCGATTGCCGAAGGTATTTGTCGCCTGGGCTGGACGAAGCGCCCCAAATCACTCAGAAGGCTGCAAGCCGCCGCTGCGGTGGGGCAGATGGGTATGGTGCAGGCGTACGAATCCATATTTCGTGCACGTGGATTGAATGCTGCGCAAGTTCTGCTCACCCATGAAGACATGATCGACCGGACGCGCTACCTCAATGCGCGCTCCTCCCTCCGCACACTGCTGGAGCTTCGTGCCGTACCGATTATCAATGAAAACGACGCCATTGCCACGGATGAAATTCGTTTGGGCGATAACGACACGCTGGCGGCACTGGTGACCAATCTGGTTGAAGCCGATTGTCTGATTATTCTGACCGACCAACCGGGTCTCTATACCGGGGACCCGCGCAAAGAGTCCAGCGCCACGCTGGTAATGAACGCGCATGCGGGAGATCCGGACCTGGAAGTCATGGCGGGCGGCGCGGGCAGCAGCGTGGGTACAGGCGGCATGCAGACGAAAATCCTCGCTGCCAAACGTGCCGCCCGAAGTGGTGCGCACACCGTGATCTGCAGCGGGCGTGAGGAAAATGTTTTACTGCGCCTGGCAGAAGGCGAATCAATCGGGACGCAACTGATATCGCGTCAGGAAACGCTGGCAGCGCGGCGTCAATGGTTGGCCGATCATTTGCAATTGCGCGGCGGTGTGGTTATCGACGATGGCGCGGTGCGTGCGCTGCGAGAAGAAGGCAAGAGCTTGTTGCCGGTGGGTGCTAAAGGCATTACAGGCAATTTTCTGCGTGGCGACGTGGTGGCAATTGTCGACGATGCCGGCCATGAAATTGCACGTGGCCTGATCAACTACAGTTCAAGTGAAGCCCGCCGCATTCTGGGTGTGCCCAGCACGGCGATTGAAGCTGAACTGGGCTACATGGATGAACCCGAATTGATCCATCGTGACAACCTGGTGATGGTGGAGTGACCACGACGCTGGACCTGATACGCCATGGCGAACCCGTAGGCGGGCGCAAATATCGCGGTCAGGTTGATGACCCCCTTTCGGAAAAAGGGTGGCAACAGATGCACGCTGCCGTAGGCGATGCCCGGCCGTGGACGCAGATCGTTTCCTCGCCCCTGATGCGGTGCCGTGCATTCGCCGAGATCCTCGCTCACCGGCATGGACTGCCTCTATCGTTCGATGACCGGCTCAAGGAAGTCGGCTTTGGGGTATGGGAAGGCAAGACAGCTGGAGAGATTGAACAATCCACGCCTGGTGCGCTTGATCGCTTCAAATCCGATCCGATTCATGCGCGCCCCGCAGGTGCCGAGCCACTCACTGATTTTTTTTCACGGGTAGCTGCAGGCCTGGACGACATGGTCACCCAGCATGCAGGCCAGCACATCCTGTTGGTGGGACATGCGGGGGTGATCCGCATGGCATTTGCCTGGGCCTTGCATGTTCCGTTGGAACACGCGTATCGCGTTGAAGTGGCAACCGCTTCATTCACGCGACTGCGCTTTAATGGAAAACGCGCCAGTCTGATTTTTCACGGCGGTAGTCTGGCCGACCGGTGAGCGGCCGCATTGTATTTTGGCTGTGCCTGTTGCTGGCTTTACCGCTGCAAGCGGACACAGGAACAGCAGCTATTCGGCTCACTGACGATGCCGGGCACACGCTCACGCTGCCTCATTTGCCTCAGCGCATCATTTCACTGACCCCCCATCTGACCGAATTACTATTTGCCGTCGGTGCGGGACCGCAGGTCGTTGGTGTGGATAGCGCAAGCGATTACCCGAAAGCCGCGCAAAAACTGCCGCGTGTCGGGGATTTCAGCCGTATCAACTTCGAACGGATTCTGGCGTTGAAGCCGGATCTGATCGTCGCCTGGGTGGGCGGCAATCGCGCAGCCGATATTCATGGTTTGAACAAACTGGGCATCCCTGTATTACAGACGCAAGCGACCCGGCTGGACGATGTAGCACGTTTGCTGCGTTTGATTGGGCGAGCAAGCGGGCATGCGGAGGCGGGGGAAGCAGGCGCCCGACTATTCTCCGCCGAACTTGCCGAACTGAAACATACAGCCCGGCAACAGGCCCCAATCAAGGTTTTTTATCAGGTCTGGGATCGCCCGTTGATGACGGTAGGCGGCACGCACTGGATCAGCGATGCACTGGCGTTGTGCGGGGCACGTAATGTGTTCTCGGATTTGCGTGGACTCTCACCCGTGGTCTCGCGTGAAGCGGTATTGCAGCGGGCCCCGGCGTTAATCGTGGGGGGTACGGATGCGCCGGACATGCGTCGGCTGTGGCAGCCGTTTACCAGCCTGCCAGCGGTTAAAAGTGACTCGTTTGTTCAAATTGATGCGGATTTGCTGCATCGGCCCACCCCCCGTCTGATCGAAGGCGTGGCGGGCCTGTGCGCGGTTATCAGGCCTTATGCGCGGTGACGCGTATCGTTGGGTTTGCGGTTAGGGCAGTTTTCCTTGATGCAATCCGCGTAAATCTGCAGTGAGTGGTCATTGATGGAAAAGCCGCGTTCCTTGGCGATGCGGTGCTGACGCTTTTCGATTTCAATGTCCAGAAACTCTTCGACCTTGCCGCATTGCAGGCAGACCAGATGGTCGTGGTGGTCGCCTTCGTCTAGTTCGAACACCGCCTTGTCACGGTCGAAATGGTGGCGGATCAACAGTCCGGCCTGTTCAAACTGGGTGAGCACACGGTATACCGTGGCCAGGCCAATATCCAGGTCTTCGTCCGACAGCATTCGATACACTTCTTCGGCTGTCATGTGACGCTTATTGTGCTGTTTGAACAGGTCGAGAATTTTCAGTCGTGGCAGAGTGGCCTTGAGACCAATGCTTTTGAGATCGGATGGATTGCTCAATGGGGCCTCCAGATTGAGAACGCGAATACGTTATGATACGTTTTTTTTCAACCGCCCGACTTTCCCGGTTATTTGGCTATGCGTCGTTTCCTGATTTCTGCTTTGCTTTTAAGCCTGGTTGCCGGGTGTTCCAGCGTCAATCTCGGTCCTCACCGCATTGATGTCCAGCAAGGCAATGCGCTCGACCAGGAAAACGTTTCGCGCCTCAAGACCGGCTTGAATCGTTCACAAGTCCGTTTCCTGCTTGGCACCCCGCTTGTCGTAGACCCCTTCAGAACTGACCGTTGGGACTATGTGTACGTCAACTATAAGTCAGGCAAGCTGGCTGAGCAAAAACGGATCACCCTGTTTTTTGATGGAGAAACACTGGTTCGGATGGAAGGGGACCTACCCGTTCCCGAAGTCCCCGCGTCGACGCCTGTGGCTGTTGCCTCACCCGTATCCGCCCAGTCTGAAGCCAAAGTGGAAAATGCGGTGAATACGTCAACGGCCGAGGCGCGGCCTTTGCCCGCTGCCCAGACACCCAAAGCTGAGCCGTTATCCCAGACATCCCAAGCCGAGCCACTCACGCAGGCGCCCAAAGCCGAGGCGCTCCCGGCCACACGCGCGGCTGTTCCGCAAGCGGCTCATCAACCGATGCCGCAACCCGTTGCTCAGGCTGAACGGGCTGAGGCCACACCTAAAGCTGTGGTTCAGCCGTCAGTGAATAAAGCCGCATCTGCAGAAATGCCTGAGTCTGCTCGCCAGATCGGGGAGGCGACCAGTATTGTGCCGCCCCTGCCCAGTCCCAAAAATGTACCGGCTTATCGCGATCCACGCACCCCGGCAGAGTTGAGCCTGCAGGCTGAAACCAATGTGGATCAGATTAAACCGGATGTGATCCCGACTTTCCCCGAGCCCGGCCAAGTCACGCCTGCTAGCCAGGAGATGACGAAAAATGATGAAGCTGTGCTTTCAGCGCTGAATGCCTGGGTGAATGCGTGGGCGCGCCGGGATGATGAGGCTTATTTGGCCGCTTACGATGCGAGTTTTGTCCCTCAAGGCGGTGCAAGCCGGGCTGCATGGGAGAAAAGCCGCCGGACGCTACTGGGTGTGGCCAAAAATATCGAGGTCAGAATTGACTCGCCATCCGTTGACTACCTGGAGGATGGCGTTGCAAACGTGACCTTCAACCAGTTTTACCGGTCCGACAGTTATCGGGATGCGGTGGTCAAGCAGTTGCGGATGCAGGAGCGGGATGGCCAGTGGTTGATCGCTGAGGAACGCGTGCTCTCGATTTTGCGTGGGGCCAAACGATGACCGTGCAGATTGCGCTTGCGGGCGTGTCGGGCCGCATGGGGCGGGCGCTGTATGAGGCGGTGGAGGGCGATGCCGATTGCACATTGCATGCTGCCATTGATCGTGCGGGTAGCCCGCTCGTGGGTCAGGACGCCGGTATAGCGTGGGGGACGGCAACTGGTGTGAAGGTGACCGATCAGGTCGCGTCGGCCTTGCTAGGCGCACAAGCCTTGATTGACTTTACCCGGCCCGAAGCCACTTTTACCTATCTCGATTCGTGTAGTCAGGCGGGCGTGCCCCTGGTGATAGGCACAACGGGCTTTGACGATGCCGGCCAGGCCCGCATTGCCGCCGCCGCCCAACAAATCCCCATCGTGTTTGCACCCAACATGAGCGTGGGGGTGAATCTGCTGATGAAGTTAGCCGAACTTGCAGCCCAGGTGCTGGAAGAGGGCTACGATATCGAAATCATCGAGGCGCATCATCGCCACAAAGTCGACGCGCCTTCTGGTACGGCACTTGGCTTGGGTCAGGCCGTAGCACATGCTACCCATCGCGATCTGGCTCAATGCGCAGTCTATGGCCGCGAAGGCGTGACAGGCGAGCGTGACCCCAAAACCATCGGTTTTGCGACAGTGCGTGGCGGCGATATTGTGGGCGACCACACGCTGCTGTTTGCCGGCGTGGGTGAGCGTATTGAGTTGACGCACAAGGCCAGTAGCCGGGCGACGTTTGCACAGGGGGCGTTACGCGCTGCCAAATGGCTTCAGGGACGTGCGCCTGGTCTGTACAACATGCGCGATGTATTGAACCTGAAATAACCCACTTTGTTTGTATCGTGAATCACAGGAAGCCATCATGAATGCCGTCAAGGTTTACAGTACCGGCACTTGCCCCATATGCGTCAAAACGAAGGCTTTTCTCGATAAGCGCGGGATTGCTTACGATGAAGTACGTATCGACCTGGACCCCGAGGCCATGAAGGAGTTTGTTGTTGTAACCAACAGCGCACGCACCGTGCCACAAATTATGCTCGAAGGGGCCTGCATCGGTGGTTTTATCGAACTCACCGAGATTGATATGGACGGCGGACTGGATCATTTGCATCCCTGAAGCGGGCAGGAAACCTCTCCGCAAGCATTGAAGCGGGGAGACGGATCGGCTACAATTGCACCATTCAAGTTCAGGCGGGTTCGCGCAAGCGGCCCGCCTGAATTTTGTCACCTGCAACACGCTTATTGTTCTGCGGAGTCTTCCTTGTCACGTGCCCAGCCCGCCATCCTTGTTTTAGCTGACGGTTCGGTGTTTCACGGCCTGTCCATCGGCGCCGATGGCACCACAACCGGTGAAGTGGTATTCAATACCGCGATGACCGGCTATCAGGAAATCCTGACTGATCCCTCCTATTCGCGCCAGATCGTGACGCTGACCTACCCGCATATCGGCAACACCGGCATTAACCCGGAAGACGTCGAGTCGGAGCGCATACATGCTGCAGGTCTGGTGGTGCGTGATGTGCCTCGCTTGCATTCGAATTTCCGGTCAAACCTATCGCTGACCGATTACCTGAAAAGCCAGAACATTGTGGCGATCGCCGATATTGATACCCGCCGTTTGACGCGGGTTCTACGTGAAACGGGTGCGCAGAGCGGTTGCATTATGGGCGGCTCAGTCGATGAGGCCCAAGCCCTCGAAGCGGCGCGAGCGTTCCCAGGCTTGGCGGGCATGGACCTGGCCAAGGTGGTGACCGCCCCGGCCGCCTACGATTGGAGCGAAACGGTATGGAAGCTCGGGCGTGGCTATGGCCAGTCCAGCGAGCCACGATTTCATGTGGTGGCCTTCGATTATGGCGTCAAGCGCAACATCCTGCGCATGCTGGCCGAACGTGGCTGTCGCCTGACCGTGTTGCCTGCCACAGCCACTTCCGCCGATGCGCTGGCGCTGAAACCCAACGGCATCTTTTTGTCCAGCGGACCAGGTGATCCGGAGCCGTGTGATTACGCGATTCAGGCCATTTCCGAAATGGTGGCGGCCGGCGTGCCCATTTTTGGCATTTGTCTCGGCCATCAGCTACTCGCACTTGCATCGGGCGCCAAGACGGTCAAGATGAAGTTTGGTCACCATGGCGCCAACCATCCGGTCAAGGACCTCGATAGCGGTCGCGTGGCGATCACCAGCCAGAATCACGGATTTGCAGTGGATCCGGCGAGTTTGCCGGCCACGCTGCGCAGCACGCACGTATCCCTGTTCGATGGTTCGCTACAGGGAATCGCACGCACCGATGCGCCTGCATTCAGTTTCCAGGGGCACCCGGAAGCCGGCCCTGGCCCTCACGACGTGAGTTATTTGTTTGACCGATTTATTCAGCTGATGGCCGATCACGCCGCGGCCCCACACTAATTATGCCAAGGCGTACTGATCTAAAAAGTGTTCTCATCATTGGCGCTGGCCCGATTGTCATCGGGCAGGCGTGCGAGTTCGATTATTCTGGCGCACAAGCCTGCAAGGCGCTGCGCGAGGAAGGCTACAAGGTCATCCTCGTCAACAGCAACCCGGCGACGATCATGACCGATCCGGATATGGCCGATGTCACTTATATCGAGCCGATTACCTGGCAAGTGGTCGAGAAGATCATTGAGAAGGAGCGGCCCGATGCGCTGCTGCCAACCATGGGCGGGCAAACCGCGCTGAACTGCGCGCTCGATCTGGCCAGGCATGGTGTACTGGAAAAATACAATGTCGAAATGATAGGTGCCTCCAAAGAGGCCATCGACAAGGCCGAAGACCGCGAAAAATTCAAGGCCGCGATGACCAAGCTGGGTCTGGGTTCCGCACGCTCGTCCATCGCACACAGCATGGAAGAGGCGCTGCAGGTGCAGGCTGCGCTGGGTTTCCCGTCCATCATCCGGCCTTCGTTCACCATGGGCGGTTCGGGCGGTGGCATTGCGTATAACCGTGACGAATTCATCGCCATTTGCGAGCGCGGCCTGGAAGCTTCGCCGACCAATGAGTTGCTGATCGAAGAATCGCTGCTCGGCTGGAAAGAATACGAAATGGAAGTGGTGCGGGACCGCAAGGACAACTGCATCATCATCTGCTCGATCGAAAATTTCGACCCGATGGGCGTGCATACCGGCGACTCGATCA
Organism: Thiobacillus sp.; assembly: GCA_036568265.1. GTDB lineage: Bacteria > Pseudomonadota > Gammaproteobacteria > Burkholderiales > Thiobacillaceae > Thiobacillus. The sequence goes on along the minus strand of DATCSW010000012.1, from coordinate 43,383 downwards.
CGGTCGCGCCAGCGCAGACGCTGACCGACAAGGAATATCAGATCCTGCGCAATGCAAGCCTGGCTGTACTGCGCGAAATTGGCGTAGACACCGGCGGTTCCAACGTGCAATTCGCCATCAACCCGGACGACGGACGCATGGTGGTGATCGAAATGAACCCCCGCGTGTCGCGTTCATCGGCGCTGGCATCCAAGGCCACCGGCTTTCCCATCGCCAAGATCGCAGCCAAGTTGGCGATTGGCTACACCCTCGATGAGTTGCAGAACGACATTACCGGCGGCGCGACCCCGGCTTCATTCGAACCGTCGATCGACTATGTGGTCACCAAAATTCCGCGTTTTGCATTCGAGAAATTCCCGCAGGCTGATGATCGCCTGACCACGCAAATGAAATCGGTGGGTGAAGTGATGGCGATCGGCCGTACCTTCCAGGAATCGCTGCAAAAAGCATTGCGTGGCCTGGAAGTCGGGGTAGATGGCTTCGATCCCAAATCCGACGACCGTGACGAGATTGAGTCCGAGTTGATGTCCCCGGGTCCCGAACGTATCTGGTACGTGGGCGATGCATTCCGAGTGGGGATGAGCCTGGCCGAAATCCATACCGTATCGAAAATTGATCCGTGGTTTCTCGATCAGATTCAGGTCTTGATTGAAATGGAAACCTCGCTTGCAGGCCGCTCGCTGGCCGAAATTGATCGCGATGAATTGCGCTTGCTGAAGCGTGCCGGCTTTGCTGATCGGCGCCTGGCCAGCCTGCTGAACACCGATCAGCATGCTGTTCGTGCGCGTCGTCAGGAACTCGATCTCCATCCTGTCTACAAGCGGGTGGACACCTGCGCAGCGGAGTTTTCCACGCAAACTGCCTATATGTATTCGACCTATGAGGAAGAATGCGAGGCTCAACCCACCAGCGCGAAAAAAATCATGGTGCTGGGTGGCGGTCCGAACCGCATTGGCCAGGGCATCGAGTTCGACTATTGCTGTGTACATGCGGCATTGGCGTTGCGGGAAAACGGGTTTGAGACCATCATGGTCAATTGCAATCCCGAGACCGTGTCGACCGACTACGACACGTCGGATCGCTTGTATTTTGAGCCGTTGACGCTGGAAGATGTGCTCGAAATCGTTCGCATCGAAAAGCCTGTTGGCGTGATCGTGCAATACGGCGGGCAGACGCCCTTGAAACTGGCACGTGACCTTGAAAAGCACGGCGTGCCGATTGTCGGCACCAGCCCCGATATGATCGACGCCGCCGAAGACCGCGAACGCTTTCAGAAAATGTTGCAGGATCTGGGCCTGAAGCAACCGCCCAACCGCACTGCACGCGATCCCGAAAGCGCCATTCGCATGGCCGAGGAAATTGGTTATCCGCTGGTGGTGCGTCCCAGCTATGTGCTGGGCGGGCGTGCTATGGAAATAGTGCGTGAGGAGTCTGATCTTCGCCGTTACATGACTGAAGCAGTGAAAGTGTCGAACGATTCACCCGTGTTGCTGGACCGTTTCCTGAATGACGCCATCGAAGTGGACGTCGATGCCTTGTCCGACGGCGAGCAGGTGGTGATAGGCGGCATCATGCAACATATCGAGCAGGCTGGTGTGCATTCGGGCGATTCAGCGTGCTCCCTGCCGCCATATAGCTTGTCGAATGACTTGCAGGACGAACTGCGCCGCCAGACTGTGGCCATGGCCAAAGCCCTCAAAGTAGTGGGCCTGATGAACGTGCAGTTCGCGATTCAGGGCGAGACCGTGTACGTACTCGAAGTGAACCCGCGTGCATCGCGCACGGTGCCCTATGTGTCCAAGGCCATTGGCGCGCCGCTCGCCAAAATTGCTGCGCGAGCGATGGCCGGCATTTCGCTCAAATCGCAGGGCTTCGAAAAAGAAATCATCCCGCCTTATTTCTCGGTCAAGGAAGCGGTGTTCCCGTTCCGTAAATTTCCCGGTGTCGACACCATCCTCGGCCCCGAAATGAAATCGACCGGCGAAGTCATGGGTGTAGGTAACAACTTTGGCGAAGCCTTCCTCAAGTCGCAACTGGCATCAAGCTCGGAATTGCCGAAGCCGGGTGGACGGGCGTTTGTGAGCGTGCGTTCGAGCGATCGCGTGGCCGTGATTGAGGTGGCGCAACGCCTGCGCGACCTGGGCTTTAATCTGGTTGCGACCCGTGGCACGGCACAAGCCATTGAAACGGCGGGGATACCGGTAGCCGTGGTGAACAAGGTCAAGGAAGGCCGGCCGCATATTGTTGACATGATCAAGAACGGCGAGATCGATTTCATTGTCAATGTGGTCGAAGATAAAAAAGCGGTGAAAGATTCCTACACCATTCGCGCAGAGGCATTGGCCCGTCGAGTCGTGTATTTCACGACTTTGGCAGGCGCTGAAGCCGCCTGTATGGGTATGCAGCATGGCACCGAACTGGAAGTGTATTCGCTGCAGGCGTTACATCAACGCCTGCATTGAGTTGAACGCACTGAGTCAAAACAGCACAGATTTGAAGAGGTACGCTAGTGAACAAATACCCCCTTACCGTGGTGGGCGCTGAAAAATTGCGCAATGAATTGCAGCACCTGAAAAGCGTTGAGCGTCCGTCTGTGATTCTGGCGATTGCCGAGGCACGCTCGCATGGTGATCTGTCAGAAAATGCCGAGTACGATGCAGCCAAAGAAAAACAGGGCTTTGTTGAAGGTCGCATCGCCGATCTGGAAGGCAAGCTGTCCAACGCTCAAATCATTGACCCCACCGCGGTGGATGCAGATGGTCGAATTGTCTTCGGTGCCACCGTGGAGCTTGAGGATGCCAATTCAGGTGATACCGTCACCTACCAGATCGTCGGTGACGATGAAGCGGATATCAAACAAGGCAAAATTTCTGTCTCTTCGCCGATTGCACGTGCGTTGATCGGGAAACACGCCGGAGACAGTGCAGAAGTACAAGCGCCGGGTGGCGTGCGTCAGTACGAAGTGCTGGACGTGTTGTACAAATAAGCATGCGCCGCTTTTGGGATGGACTGGCCGGCACCTCGCTGGTGCTGTGGATCGGCGGCATGTGGGCGATTGGCTATATTGCTGCACCGGTGCTGTTTACCAGCCTGGGCGACAAGCAACTGGCTGGCATGCTGGCCGGAAAACTGTTTGGCGTGATTGCCTGGGTTGGCATGGCCACAGCGACTTATTTACTGATTTATCGAGTCGCGCGCGACGGCGCAAATGCCCTGAAAACACTGTTTTTCTGGGTGATTGTCTTGATGCTGGCGTTCACCCTGGCGGGCCATTTTGGCATTCAGCCCATCATGCAAGGCTTAAAGGATCAGGCCATGCCGCAAGCCGTGATGCAGAGCGTGTTTGCGGATCGCTTTCAGCGCTGGCATGGCATCTCAAGCATCGTGTACCTGATTCAAAGTGCATTGGGCCTGTTTCTTGTCTGGCGTGCGGGTTTGGCGCGTTGAGCACGCCAGAACTCGTGTGTGCAGCCGATCAAACCGGCAAGACGATCTGGGGTGGATTAGCTGTCCGATAAATGACCAGCATCTTGCCGATTTGCTGAACGGGTGTTGAACGCGTTGCGGCACAAATCTCGGCCATCCAGGTCCGGCGGGTTTCCAGCTCATTACTGGCCGCCTTGATCTTGATCAATTCATGTGCGTGGAGCGCCAGCTCGATTTCCTTGATGACAGCGGCACTGAGGCCATTGTTTCCTATCATGACGACCGGTTGACGCGGGTGAGCCAGGCCTTTGAGATATTGCTGTTGTGCGGCCGTAAGTGATTTCATACCAATTCCTTAAATTGAGGGCGGATTGTAGCCGATAGAGATGGTGCAGAAAGCGAAGCGAACCAAATCAGGTGGCGCCTGGATGCACGAGCACGTGAACGATCCGCATGTCAAAAAGGCGCAGACGGATGGCTATCGGTCGCGTGCGGCCTACAAATTGCTGGAAATCGATAAGCGTGACCGTTTGCTGCGCCCTGGTTTGACTGTAGTCGATCTGGGGGCCGCGCCTGGCAGCTGGTGTCAGGTGGCCGCGCAAAAGGTCGGCCGGCAGGGCCGGGTGTTGGCTATTGATCTGCTACCGCTGGCCTCGCTGCCGGGCGTCGAGAGTCTGGAAGGCGATTTCGCCGAACCGGTTGCGTGGGCCTGGTTGGAGGAAAAGTTGCAATCCAGCCAGGTTGACCTTGTATTAAGCGATATGGCACCCAATATCAGTGGGGTTATTCTGCGTGATCAAGCACGACATTACGAGTTATGTGAGCTCGCGCTCGAATTTGCAGTGAATTGGTTGAAACCAGATGGCGCTTTTCTCGTCAAAGCTTTTCAGGGAGTTGGTTTTGAAGATTTCCGTGCACAGATGAGGCAGGCGTTTGAGCAGGTGTTGATCCGTAAACCTGATGCCTCGCGGGATCGTAGTACTGAAGTGTATTTGCTGGGCCGTGGCCTCGCTTCAACTCATAAGCCCGGAGATGAAGCTCGCAGTGACAACCCGGCCGTATCGGGCTTAGAATGAGTCTAAACGTGCTGCGCTGATTAAATGTGCCGATTCGGCACCAAGGAGTAAGTTGTGAACAATTTGTCCAAGAACATCGCTATCTGGCTGATTATCGCCGTCGTGCTGATGACGGTATTCAACCAGTTTGGCGCGCAGCGCGCGGCCCAGACGCAGGTACCTTACTCGCAATTCATCGAGGAGGTACGTCAGCAGCAGGTCAAGAAGGTGGTGATTGAAGGTAATGTCATCAAGGGCGAGCACAGTGATGGCACGCGGTTCACCAGCTATACGCCCGGCGATATATGGATGGTGTCTGACCTGCTCAAATACGGCGTTTCAGTTGAAGCCAAGCCGGAAGAGCAGCCTTCGTTCCTGATGAGCCTGTTTATTTCATGGTTCCCCATGTTGTTGCTGATTGGAGTGTGGATCTTCTTCATGCGCCAGATGCAGGGCGGCGGCAAGGGTGGTGCATTCTCGTTCGGCAAAAGCAAGGCGCGTTTGCTTGACGAAAACACCAACCCGGTCACTTTCGCCGATGTCGCAGGATGCGACGAAGCCAAGGAAGACGTCGTCGAAATGGTCGAATTCCTGAGGGATCCCTCGCGGTTTCAAAAGCTGGGTGGTCGCATTCCCCGTGGGGTGCTGCTGGTGGGTCCACCCGGAACGGGTAAAACCTTGCTGGCCCGTTCTATTGCGGGCGAGGCCAAAGTGCCATTCTTCAGCATTTCGGGTTCTGACTTTGTCGAGATGTTTGTCGGTGTAGGCGCCGCGCGTGTACGCGACATGTTCGAGCAGGCCAAGAAAAGCTCGCCTTGCATCATCTTCATCGACGAAATCGATGCGGTGGGACGCCAGCGTGGCGCTGGCCTGGGTGGGGGTAACGATGAACGTGAGCAAACCTTGAACCAGCTGCTGGTTGAAATGGATGGTTTCGAGGCCAATGCCGGTGTGATTGTGGTCGCCGCAACCAACCGTCCGGATGTGCTGGACCCGGCCTTGTTGCGCCCTGGTCGTTTCGACCGCCAGGTGGTGGTCGGTCTGCCCGATATTCGAGGCCGTGAACAGATACTGCTGGTACACATGCGCAAAATCCCGATGGCGCCTGATGTCCGTGCAGATATTCTGGCGAGAGGCACGCCCGGTATGTCAGGTGCCGACTTGGCCAATCTGGTCAACGAAGCCGCATTGTTTGCTGCGCGTGGCAACAAGCGCCTGGTGGACATGGACGATTTTGAGCAAGCCAAAGACAAGATCTTTATGGGGGCTGAGCGCAAGTCCATGGTGATTACACCTGAGGACAAGAAGAAAACGGCTTACCACGAGTCCGGGCATGCCGTGATTGGCATGTCACTGGAAGGTTGCGACCCGGTCCACAAGGTCACGGTGATCCCGCGCGGTCGTGCGCTGGGCGTCACCATGTCACTGCCAGAAGTTGACCGTTTCAGCCTCTACAAGGACCAGATGCTGGACCAGATCAGCATGCTGTTTGGCGGGCGCGTGGCGGAAGAGATCTTTGTGGGCAGTATTTCGACGGGTGCATCCAATGACTTTGAGCGTGCCACCAGTATCGCTCGCGATATGGTGACGCGTTATGGCATGTCCGATGCGTTGGGCCCGATGGTCTATGGCGAGAACGAGGGCGAGGTGTTCCTCGGGCGCTCGGTGACCACGCACAAGAATATGAGCGAGGCCACCATGCAGAAAGTGGACGCTGAAATTCGCCGCATTCTGGATGCGCAGTATGCTGTGGCCAAGAAAATCCTGACCGAAAAGCGTGACATTGTGGAAGCCATGACAGCGGCTTTGCTGGAATGGGAAACCATCGATGCCGAGCAGATTGCCGACATCATGGCGGGTAAGCCGCCTAAGCCGCCTAAGCCTGTTGTTGTGCAAGCTTCGCCGCCACCCAGCAGTGACGATACGCCCAATGCCACTGCGCCTACGACTCATCCTGCACAAGAAGTCTGACGCGGGCTGCGATCATCACTACAATAGAGGGGCTTGCCCCTCTATTTTTATGTCTGAACTACACGCTGGATCACATCGTCTTTCTTTAGCCAGGCCACTTATCATGGGCATCGTCAACACCACGCCGGATTCCTTTTCGGATGGTGGGCGTTTGGCTGGAGTGGCACAGGCTGTTGAGCACGGCCTCAGGCTGCGAACGGAAGGGGCCGCGATTATTGACGTGGGCGGTGAGTCGACTCGTCCCGGCGCTGCGGCTGTGTCGGTGGAGGAGGAAAGCCGCCGCGTGTTACCCGTAATCGAAGCGTTGGCACGCCAGGGGTGTGTGGTCTCGGTCGATACCCGCAAGCCCGAGGTCATGCATGCTGCGATCCAGGTCGGCGCGGTCATGATTAATGATGTCATGGCCTTGCGCGCGCCTGGTGCGCTGGAGATTGCCGCGGCCTCAGGCGCCGCCATTTGTCTGATGCATATGCAGGGCGAGCCGCAAAGCATGCAGCAGGCCCCGTGTTATGTTGATGTGGTTGAGGATGTTGAAACATTTTTGCTTGCGCGGGTGAATGCCTGTGTGGCGGCGGGAATCGCAAAGACTCGATTGGTCATTGACCCCGGGTTTGGATTTGGTAAAACCTTGGACCACAATCTGGCTTTACTCAAACGTTTGAATAAATTGGCTCAATATGGGGTGCCGGTGATGGCAGGACTGTCGCGAAAAGCCCTGTTAGGTACGCTGACTGGGCGAGATGTCGAATCACGTGAATTTGCCAGTGTAGCGGCGCATCTGGTCGCCGCGGCTCGTGGTGCAAAATTGCTTAGGGTGCATGACGTCGCAGCGATGAGTGACGCACTGGCAGTCTGGAATGCAGTGGAGGAACAACAAAATGGGACGTAAGTATTTTGGCACCGATGGCGTGCGTGGCAAGGTAGGCGAGTCGCCTATTACGCCTGAGTTTGTGATGCATTTAGGCTATGCGGCTGGTCAGGTGTTGGTAGCTGACCGTGGTAGTTTGCCGGCTAACCAGCATCCCACCGTATTGATAGGCAAAGACACACGCATTTCCGGTTATATGCTGGAAGCCGCAATGGAAGCCGGTTTTACGGCGGCGGGCGTCAATGTGTTAATGACCGGCCCCATGCCCACCCCGGCAGTGGCTTATCTGACCCGGGCACTGCGCCTGCAGGCGGGTGTGGTGCTCTCGGCTTCGCACAATCCGTTTGAAGACAACGGCATCAAGTTTTTTTCGTCCAATGGCCAAAAGCTGCCGGACAGTGTGGAAGAAGCCATTGAAGCGCAGATGGATCACCCGATTGCCACCGTTCAGGCGCGACAGTTGGGCCGTGCGCGACGGATCGAAGACGCAGCCGCGCGCTATATTGAATTCTGCAAGAGTACTTTCCCCAATCACCTTGACCTACGCGGGATGCGGATCGTAGTGGACTGTGCGCATGGCGCGGCCTATCACGTTGCCCCGCCGGTGCTGCATGAACTGGGGGCCGAGGTGATTGCGATAGGCAACACGCCAAACGGCTTCAATATCAATGACCAATGCGGGGCAACCCACACAAAAGCGCTTTCTGATGCGGTTCGCGAGCATCGGGCCGACCTGGGGATTGCGCTGGATGGTGATGGCGATCGATTGATGATGTCCGATGCTCAGGGCCGTATTTATGACGGTGACGAACTGGTCTACGTCATTGCGCGTCATCGCATCCAGTCGGGTTACATGAAGGGTGGCGTGGTGGGTACCCTGATGACGAATCTGGGAACAGAACACGCCCTGGGACGAATTGATATTCCATTTGAGCGTGCCAAAGTCGGGGATCGTTACGTCATGGAGCGGCTGCACGCCAACGGCTGGACCTTGGGTGGCGAAACTTCGGGCCATATCCTGTGCCTGGACAAGCACACGACCGGCGATGGCATTGTGTCGGCGTTGCAAGTGCTGCGCGCGTTGCGTGAAACCGGCGAAACGCTCGACTCGTTTACTGCTGATCTGGAAACCTATCCTCAGGTCATGATCAATGTGCCTGTCGTCAAAGGCTTCAAGCTGGATGCGTCGCCAGCGATTACTGCTTCGGCGGCAGAGGCTGAATCTGCATTGAACGGAACCGGGCGTGTTGTGCTGCGTGCGTCCGGTACGGAGCCGCTGATTCGGGTCATGGTGGAGGGGCGGGACGCCGCGCTTGTACAGAAAGCTGCTGAAAAAATTGCCGCTTCCGTAAGAGCTGCAGCCGCCGCCGCATGATTTCCTGGCCTGAAATATCACTGTAATATTCGCCCGGTAGTATCTCGATGTCGCCCCCGTGGCCACGTTCATTACTACCGGAGATCCATATGCATACATTCAACAGGCTGATTCAACACACCACTGTCACCGCATTGGGCCTGATCTTTTCGGGCGGCGTCTTGGCTGCTGATATTACCGGCGCCGGCGCCACGTTCCCCTATGCCATTTACACCAAATGGGCCGAGGCGTATCAGGCTGCTACGGGCAACAAAGTGAACTACCAGGGCATAGGCTCCTCCGGGGGTATCAAGCAGATCAAGGCCAAGACAGTTGACTTCGGCGGCACCGATGCGCCGCTGGAAGAAGCGGAGCTGGACGCGACCCGTCTGGTGCAAGTGCCGACGGTAATGGGGGGCGTCACCATCGTGATGAACGTTCCGGGCTTTACGTCGGGCAAACTGAAACTGGATGGCAATACAGCGGCCAACATCTTTCGCGGCGCAATCACCAAATGGAATGACCCTGCCATAGCGAGGTTGAATCCCGGCTTGGTACTGCCGAATCTGGCCATTACCGTGGCAAACCGCTCGGATGGATCGGGTACCACGCATGTATTCACCAACTATCTGGCCAAGCAGTCGCTGGTCTTTATGCGTGAAGTCGGCGCAGGCAAAACGGTTAACTGGCCTTCCAATTCAGTCGGTGGCAAGGGCAACCCGGGGGTTGCGGCCAACGTGCAGAAAATCAAGGGCGCGATTGGTTATGTAGATATCGCCGATGCGATGAAGAACAACATGAACTTCGTTGCACTGAAGAACCGGGCCGGCAATTACATTGTGCCGAACCAGGATGCGGTTGCTGACGCCGCCGCTGGTGCCAACTTCAAGATCAAGGGCATGGCGCCCGATCTGCTGGACCAGGCGCACAAGAATGCTTGGCCCATTACCTCGGCCACTTACATGCTGGCCTATGAAAAGGGCTCGGACGCGGCCAAGCAAAAAGAAGTGGTGAGTTTCTTCACGTGGTCTCTAAACAATGGCCAGAAACTGGCTGAAGAATTGGGCTTTGTTGCGCTACCTGCCAGCGTGGTGAAAATGGTTGAAGCGGAAATGAAGAACATCAAATAGATCGGCTGCGCTAAACTGATCTGGATTGTTAGCCGGGGGCGCAGCTGCCTCCGGCGCTCGACGAAAGCAGCTGTCAAACTTGGCGGCTGCTTTCGTCGATATAAAACCAAACCGATAGGCATACCATTTTGAGCGAGCCCAGCGCATCCGCCGGAGACGAACTGCAAGTCCGCAAGTTCTGGCTGCAAGACAAGCTTTTTCATCACACCACCCAGCTTTTTGCGCTTGTCGTTCTGGCTGCACTGGTGGGTATTCTGGTGTCACTTACCATTGAAGCCTGGCCCAGTATCAAAGGGTTTGGGCCTTCTTTTCTCTGGACCAACATCTGGAGCGTGCCTGACGATGAATATGGCGCGTTAGCCGCCATTTACGGCACGGTGGTGACCTCGGTGCTGGCATTGCTGATTGCGGTGCCGATCAGTTTCGGTATTGCCATGTTTCTGACAGAAACATGCCCGCAATGGCTGCGCCGCCCCTTGGGGACGGCCATTGAATTGTTGGCGGGTATTCCTTCGATTGTTTACGGCATTTGGGGCTTGTTCGTGTTTGCGCCACTGTTTGCCGAATATGTCCAACCGCCCATGCAAGCGCTGTTGGGTGATGTGCCGGTGATTGGCGGCTGGTTTTCGGGCCCGCCTATCGGGGTCGGTATTCTCACAGCCAGCATCGTGCTGTCGATGATGGTCATTCCCTTTATTGCTTCTGTCATGCGCGACGTGTTTGAAACAGTGCCGCTCGTTTTGAAAGAATCGGCCTACGGCATGGGCTGTACCACCTGGGAAGTCATGCGCAATGTCGTGTTGCCTTATACGCGAGTGGGTGTCATCGGCGGCATCATGCTGGGGCTGGGACGTGCGCTGGGCGAAACGATGGCGGTCACTTTTGTGATTGGTAATGCCAATCGCATCAACGGCAGCTTGTTTGCACCGGGCACGTCGATTGCCTCCACGCTGGCAAACGAGTTTGGTGAAGCCGATCCTGGGTTGCATATTGCATCCCTGTTTGAATTGGGCCTGGTGTTGTTCGTGATCACTTTTGTTGTGCTGGCGATTTCGCGCTGGCTCATTAGCCGCAGCATGGGCTCCGAAGGCTTGTAAGGCGTCCTATGACTTTGTATAACCGCCGGATCTGGCGAAACCGTATTGGTATTTCTCTGTCCATGATTGCGATGAGCCTGGGGCTCATCGCGCTCATGTGGATATTGTTTACGCTGTTCTCCAAAGGCTTTGCGGCTTTAAGCTGGGACTTGTTTACACAGGACACACCCGCTCCTGGCTCTGAGGGCGGTGGCTTACGCAATGCCATTGTGGGCAGCGGTTTGATCCTGTTCTTTTCGATGCTGATCTCGACCCCGGTCGGTATTCTGGCCGGTATTTATCTGGCCGAATATGGTCGCGTATCGAAATTCGCTTCTTTTACCCGGTTCATGACCGACATCATGTTGTCAGCGCCGTCTATCGTGATCGGCTTGTTCGTGTATGCATTGTTTGTGGTGACCACAGGTGGGTTTTCAGGCTGGGCCGGGTCACTCGCGCTTTCGCTGATTGCCATCCCGGTCGTCGTGCGTACCACTGAGAACATGTTGAAACTGGTGCCGACCAGTTTGCGTGAAGCGGCCTTTGCGGTAGGCGCGCCCCGCTGGCAGGTTTCGCTCAAGGTGACATTGCGGGCGGTGAAATCAGGTGTCGCGACAGGCGTGTTACTGGCAATGGCCCGGATTACCGGTGAAACGGCTCCCTTGCTCTTTACTGCCCTGAACAACCAGTTCTATAGCACCAACATGGCCGAACCCATGGGCAATTTGCCGGTGGTGATTTACCAGTTCGCGTTGAGTCCCTATGACAACTGGGTCAATCTGGCCTGGGGTGGGGCGCTGTTGATCGCTTTCCTGGTGCTGGCGGTCAATATTGGCGTGCGCGTCGCATTCCGCAACAAACATCAACGTTAATTTTCCCGGAGCTTTACGATGTCTGATCTAGCCACACCCACCGGCGAAAACGCTGCCTTGCAGGTCCGCAACCTGAATTTCTTCTATGGCGATTTCAAAGGTCTCAATGATGTGACTTTTGACGTTGCGCAGAAGAAAGTCACCGCCTTTATTGGCCCCTCTGGTTGCGGCAAATCCACTTTGCTGCGTACGTTTAACCGGATGTATGACTTGTATCCGGGACAGCGCGCCGAAGGTAATATCCTGTTTCACGGCAAAAACCTGCTCGACAAGACGCAGGATGTAAATCTGGTTCGTGCCAAGATCGGCATGGTGTTTCAAAAGCCTACGCCGTTCCCGATGACGATTTACGAGAATATTGCGTTCGGCGTGCGCTTATACGAACGCATGTCGAAAAGTGCAATGGATGACCGGGTCGAGTGGGCGCTGAAAAAAGCCGCGTTGTGGAGCGAGGTTAAGGATAAGCTGCAGCAAAATGGCCTGTCACTGTCTGGCGGCCAGCAGCAGCGCCTGTGCATTGCGCGTGCGGTTGCGGTTAAACCCGAGATAGTGCTGCTTGACGAACCGACCTCCGCACTGGATCCCATTTCCACTGCCAAAATCGAAGAGCTCATCAACGAGCTTAAAAGCGAATACACCATCGCCATCGTGACCCACAACATGCAGCAGGCGGCGCGGATATCCGACTACACCGCGTTCATGTATCTGGGGGAACTCATCGAGTTCAACGAAACCGGCACCATCTTCATGCGCCCGGGTAAGAAGCAAACGGAAGACTATATTACGGGCCGTTTCGGCTGACTCCACATGTGGGAATCGCGTGGGGCGGTTGACCGATCGGTGCGTTGCGCTTACCATCGCGCTCTTTTGTTTGGCGGATTCCCATGCGCAAAAAACTCGTAGCCGGTAACTGGAAAATGCACGGCAGCAAGGCAGAAAATTCCGCCTTGCTGGCCGCACTCAAACCCGCTTTGGCTGGCATTGACGCTGTGGTGTGTGTGCCATTTCCCTATCTGGCTCAAGCGCAGGCTGAACTTGCCGGATCCTCGATTGCCTGGGGTGCACAAAATCTGTCGGAGCAAGCCGCGGGCGCATTTACCGGTGAAGTATCGGCTGCCATGCTGGTCGATTTTGGCTGTACTTACGTACTCGTCGGGCACTCTGAGCGGCGCAGTCTGTACGGCGAGTCCGACGCGCTGGTCGCGAGTAAATACATGGCTGCCCAGGCTGCCGGTTTGAAACCCATTCTGTGCGTGGGTGAATCGTTGGTTGAGCGTGAGTCAGGCGTCACAGAAGCAGTGGTTGCGCGTCAGATTGACGCCGTAATCAACGCCGCAGGCGTGGCTTCCTTGGCGAACGCGGTTATTGCATACGAACCTGTGTGGGCAATTGGCACTGGGAAAACCGCTTCACCCGAGCAGGCACAAGCTGTGCACGCATTTATCCGCAGCAAAATTGCGACGCTGGATGCGTCTGTAGCGGATCAGTTGGTGATCCAATATGGGGGTAGCGTAAAAGCAGCGAATGCGTCAGAATTAATGGTTCAGTCGGATATCGATGGTGGCCTGATTGGTGGGGCGTCATTGGTTGCTGAAGAGTTTGCGGCTATTTGCCGGGCAGCTGCCAAGTAAGAATCAAACCGAGTACGAGTCAAAATTATGGAATCACTGGTTTGGGTTGTACATATTATTGTTGCCATTTCGGTGATTGCGCTGGTTTTGCTGCAACACGGAAAAGGGGCTGACATGGGCGCCGCGTTTGGTGGTGGCTCGTCGGGAAGCCTGTTTGGTTCGACTGGCTCGGCTAATTTCTTGAGCCGTAGCACCGCTGTTCTGGCGACACTGTTTTTTTTGACGAGTTTGACGCTGGCCTATTTTGGCCTGCAGGAGCACAAATCGAAAAGTGTACTGGATCGGGCATCCGTGCCTGTAACGACGACTACGACGCAACCTGTTGCCCCTCAGCAGCAGGTTCCGGGTCAGGGCACCGGCTCTAAAGCAAGCGATATCCCGCAGTAAAAGTAATACATCAAAACAATGGGTGGCGGAGGGTGGTTACTCCTGCTATTCCAGGTGTTCAAACGCTTTGGCCGACGTGGTGGAATTGGTAGACACGCTATCTTGAGGGGGTAGTGACTTAGGTTGTGCGAGTTCGAGTCTCGCCGTCGGCACCATCAAATTTCCTGATTCATTCATCAGCTTTCGCTATCTAATAAGCTTATGATTATCAAGGATAAAATACGAAGTTTCGGCTTGACAGCCAGTGCTCTGCACTAATACACTCAGTTCATAATTATTCAATAGCCTAAGCTAAGGCTTGGACGGAGGAACCCAGTGCTGGAGAACTACCTCCCAATTCTATTGTTCATCGTGGTGGGTCTCGCTTTCGGGATCGGCCCGATCATTGCGGGCAGCCTGCTGGCCCCCAATCGCCCTGATAGCGAAAAGCTCTCTCCGTACGAATGCGGCTTCGAGGCATTTGAAGACGCGCGCATGAAGTTTGACGTGCGCTATTACCTGATCGCCATCCTGTTTATTTTGTTCGATCTGGAGATTGCCTTCCTTTTCCCTTGGGCCATCGTGCTGGAAGAGATTGGAATGGCAGGCTTTGTTGCGATGATGGTTTTTCTCGGCATTCTGGTGGTCGGTTTCATCTATGAATGGATGAAAGGGGCGCTGGAATGGGAGTAAACTTTTTTGAGGAGGCCGGCTTGTGAGTATTGAAGGCGTTCTCGAACAGGGCTTTGTCACTACCAAGGCCGATCAGCTCATTAATTACATGCGCACCGGTTCAATGTGGCCGATGACTTTTGGTCTGGCCTGTTGTGCGGTGGAAATGATGCAGGCTGGTGCCTCTCGCTATGACCTGGACCGTTTCGGGATTGTGTTTCGCCCGAGCCCGCGGCAGTCTGATGTGATGATCGTGGCCGGTACGCTGTGCAACAAGATGGCGCCTGCGCTGCGCAAGGTGTACGACCAGATGGCCGAGCCACGCTGGGTGATTTCCATGGGGTCGTGTGCCAACGGCGGCGGCTATTACCATTATTCCTACTCGGTGGTGCGCGGTTGCGACCGCATTGTGCCGGTGGATATCTATGTTCCGGGTTGTCCGCCCACAGCAGAAGCACTGCTGTTCGGCATTATCCAGTTACAGAACAAGATCCGCCGTACCAACACCATTGCCCGCTGATTGCTGCCCATGACTGCGACACACGCGTCTCTTTCTGCATGCCTGCATAACGTTCTGGGTGATGCGCTCATCCAGGCAACCGAGCGCCTGGACGAGTTGACCCTGGTCATCAAACCGCAAGCCTACGCGACTGCCATGACCGCGCTGCGCGACCATCCGGATTGTCGCTTTGAGCAGTTGATTGATCTGTGCGGCATGGATTATTCGACTTACGGCGATGGCGCTGGTTTTAATCAAGGCGGCGAAGGTGCACGTTTTGCCGTGGTCGTACATTTGCTGTCGATTTCAAAAAATGAACGGGTGAGAGTGCGGGTATTTTGCCCGGATGACGAGTTGCCGATGGTGGCTTCTATGGTTGATATCTGGCCAGCAGCCAACTGGTTCGAACGCGAGGCATTTGATCTCTATGGCATTGTGTTTGAAGGTCATCCTGATTTGCGTCGTATTCTGACTGACTATGGCTTCATCGGTCATCCGTTCCGCAAGGATTTCCCTTTGTCGGGTCACGTCGAAATGCGTTACGACCCGACCCAGCAGCGCGTGATTTATCAGCCGGTATCGATCGAGCCGCGTGAGGTCGTCCCCCGCATTGTGCGCGATGAAAGCTACGGGGAAGGGCTCTAGATGTCTGAAATCCGTAACTACGCAAGATTAATGGTTGTTATTCCGGAGTGTTCAAATGTCTGAAATCCGGAATTACACGATGAACTTCGGCCCCCAGCATCCAGCCGCGCACGGCGTGCTACGGTTGGTGTTGGAACTCGACGGTGAAGTGATCCAGCGAGCCGATCCGCACATTGGCCTGTTGCACCGGGCGACCGAAAAACTGGCTGAGCACAAGACCTACATCCAGTCGGTGCCTTACATGGACCGTCTCGACTATGTGTCGATGATGGTCAATGAGCATGCTTACGTGATGGCGATTGAAAAGCTATTGCAGATCCAGATACCCGAACGCGCGCAGTACATCCGTGTGATGTTCGATGAAATCACCCGCATTCTGAACCATCTGCTATGGCTGGGTGCGCATGCGCTCGACGTCGGTGCGATGACCGTGTTCCTGTACGCTTTCCGTGAACGCGAAGACTTGATGGACTGCTACGAAGCCGTATCCGGCGCGCGCCTGCATGCGGCGTACTACCGTCCGGGTGGCGTGTACCGTGATTTGCCCGATACGATGCCGCAGTACCAGGCGCAGCATACCCGCAACGAAAAGACGCTGAAGTCGATGAATGCGAACCGTCAGGGTTCGCTGCTCGATTTTATCGAGGACTTCACGAATCGTTTTCCAGCCTACGTCGACGATTACGAAACCCTGTTGACCGATAACCGTATCTGGAAGCAGCGTACCGTGGGCATAGGCGTGGTGTCGCCCGAACGCGCGCTGGCATTGGGGTTTACGGGTCCGATGCTGCGTGGCTCCGGCGTCGAATGGGATTTGCGCAAGAAGCAGCCTTACGCAGTCTACGACCGCATGGATTTTGATATTCCGGTTGGTACCAACGGCGATTGCTATGATCGCTATCTGGTGCGCATCGAAGAATTCCGCCAGTCGAATCATATCGTCAAACAATGTGTCGATTGGCTGCGCAAAAATCCCGGTCCGGTCATCGTTGAAAACCACAAGGTTGCGCCGCCGTCACGGCTCGACATGAAACAGAACATGGAAGAGCTGATCCATCACTTCAAGCTCTTTACCGAAGGCATGCATGTGCCTGCAGGTGAGGCCTATGCCTCGGTGGAACATCCCAAGGGCGAGTTTGGTATTTACCTGGTGTCGGATGGCGCCAACAAACCCTATCGCCTGAAGATTCGTGCACCGGGTTACCCGCACCTGGCCGCGCTCGACGAAATGTCGCGTGGCCACATGATCGCAGACGTCGTGGCCATTATTGGCACGCAGGATATTGTTTTTGGGGAGATCGACCGCTGATGGCTACGCCTGATCTAAAAGACAGCCCGTTGCTGAGCCCTCAATCCCTCGCGTTGATCGATGTGGAAGTGGCCAAGTATCCCGAAGACCAAAAACAGTCTGCGGTAATGGGTGCGTTGCGCATCGCGCAGTCCGAGCGGGGCTGGCTGAAGCCCGAGATGATCGAGTATGTGGCGGAATATCTTGAGATGCCGCCGATCGCAGCCTATGAAGTCGCCACGTTCTACAACATGTACGACACGCAGCCTGTCGGCCGTCACAAAATTACGCTGTGCACCAATTTGCCCTGCGTGCTGATGGGTGCAGGGGAGTTGGGCGAACACCTGAAGAACAAGTTGGGTGTCGACTTTGGCGAAACCACCGAGGATGGCCGTTTTACCCTGAAGGAAGGCGAATGTATGGGGGCGTGCGGCGATGCGCCGATGTGCCTGCATAACAACCACACCATGCTGACGCATCTCACGACTGAGAAGGTGGACGAACTTTTGGACAAGCTGAAATGAGTTTGCTCACGCCCAATCACCAGGTTTGCAGCTGGACGCAGGCCCTCGACAATCCGGCATCGCTGGCGACCTATGTGGCCCATGGCGGCTATCAAGCCTTGCGTCGGGTGATTACCGAGCAGATGCCGGGTGACGCCATCATTGCCGAGCTCAAGACCAGTGCGCTGCGCGGACGCGGCGGAGCAGGGTTTCCCACCGGCCTCAAATGGAGCTTCATGCCACGTGCGTTTCCGGGCGACAAATACATCGTCTGCAATAGCGATGAAGGCGAGCCGGGCACGTTCAAGGATCGCGATATCCTGCGCTACAACCCGCATCAGCTGATCGAAGGCATGGCCATAGCCGGCTATGTGTTGGGCGCGCGTGTGGGATACAACTACATCCACGGCGAGATCTTCGACTGCTACGATATTTTTGAACGTGCGTTGAGCGAAGCGCGCGAGGCAGGTTTTCTCGGAGACAACCTGTTCGGGACCGATTTCTGTTTCCAGTTGCATGCGCACCTGGGTTACGGTGCCTATATTTGCGGTGAGGAAACCGCGCTGCTGGAATCGCTGGAAGGCAAAAAAGGCCAGCCCCGGTTCAAGCCGCCGTTTCCTGCAAGCTTCGGTTTGTATGGCAAGCCGACCACCATCAACAATACCGAAACGCTGGCGAGCGTGCCATGGATCATGCAACACGGCGGCCAGGCGTTTCTTGAACTGGGCAAGCCCAACAACGGCGGCCCGAAAATGTTTTCAGTGTCGGGCCACGTCAACAAGCCGGGCAACTACGAAGTGCCGCTGGGTACGCCGTTTTCCGAATTGCTTGAAATGGCAGGGGGCATACGGAATGGTCACAAACTGAAAGCAGTCATCCCGGGTGGATCTTCTGCGCCGGTTTTGACGGGTGAAATCATGATGGACTGCACCATGGATTTTGATTCCATCGCCAAGGCCGGCTCCATGCTGGGTTCGGGCGCGGTCATCGTGATGGACGAAACCGTATGCATGGTCCGCGCATTGGAGCGCTTGTCCTATTTCTATTTCGAAGAATCGTGCGGCCAGTGCACCCCCTGCCGGGAGGGTACCGGCTGGATGTATCGGGTGATCCATCGCATCGAACATGGCCAGGGGCGTCCGGACGATATTGATCTGCTCAATAGCGTGGCGAGTCGCATTGGTGGCCACACGATTTGCGCTCTGGGCGACGCGGCAGCAATGCCGGTCCAAAGCTTTCTCAAACATTATGGCCATGAGTTCGAGCATCACATCGAACACAAGCGCTGTATGGACGGGACAGGGCACTAGGTATGGCAACACTCAATATTGAAATCGACGGGCGCGCGCTGCAGGTTGAAAGCGGCGAGACCATCATGGATGCGGCCAACAAGGTCGGCATCACGATCCCGCATTTCTGTTATCACAAGAAACTCTCTATTGCCGCCAACTGCCGCATGTGTCTGGTGCAGGTGGAAAAGGCACCCAAGCCGTTACCAGCCTGCGCTACGCCGGTGACCGACGGCATGAAGGTGTTCACCCGTTCCGAATACGCGATCAACGCACAAAAAAGCGTGATGGAGTTTCTGCTGATCAACCATCCGCTCGATTGCCCGATCTGCGACCAGGGTGGCGAGTGCACGTTGCAGGATCTGGCGGTAGGCTATGGTGGCTCTTCATCGCGCTATCAGGAAGTCAAGCGTGTCGTGATTGAAAAAAACCTCGGCCCGCTGATCTCGACTGATATGACGCGTTGCATTCATTGCAGTCGGTGTGTCCGGTTTGGGCAGGAAATCGCCGGCGTAATGGAACTCGGCATGGCAGGGCGCGGCGAGCACACTGAGGTCATGCCGTTTTTGGCCAGTCAGGTGTCGTCCGAATTGTCAGGCAATATCATTGATCTGTGCCCGGTCGGTGCGCTGACCAGTAAACCTTTCCGCTATAGCGCTCGCACCTGGGAATTGTCGCGTCGCCGCTCGATCAGCCCGCACGATAGCCTGGGTTCGAACCTTGAAGTCCACGTCAAGGACAACAAGGTGATGCGCGTATTGCCGCATGAAAATGAAGACGTCAACGAATGCTGGCTGTCCGACCGTGATCGTTTCTCCTACCAGGGACTAAACACGTCTGAACGCCTGACTCAGCCCATGGTGAAGCAGGGTGGTCAATGGGTTGAAGTCACTTGGCAGGAAGCGCTCGAATATGTAGCCGGCAAACTGAAATCAATGCCGGCCGATCAGATCGGTGCCTTGTCGACGCCCTACCGGCCGGCGGAAGAGTTGTTTCTACTGCAAAAACTGATGCGCGGCATGGGCAGCGGTAACGTCGATCACCGCCTGCGTCAATCTGACTTCTCGCTGGACGACAAGGCGCATGGCGGTTTCTGGCTAGGCATGCCAGTGACCTATATGTCGCGTCTCGACCGCATACTGGTGGTGGGCTCCAACCTGCGAAAAGACCATCCGTTGATGGCGCACCGCATTCGTGAATCGGTGCGCTGGTATGGCGAACTGAATTTGATCAATGCAGCAGAAGATGAGTTTCTTGGCAAAGTACATGCCAAACGCATCGTGGCACCGTCACAGCTTGCCACGACTCTGGCGGGTGTATGTCGTGCGCTGGCCGACCTGAAGAAGCTTCCGGTACCGGATATTGCAGTGCATGGTGTGGCCGACGAATCGGCGTGCAAGATGGCCGAAAGCCTCGCTGGTGGCGAAACGCGTGCCGTGTTCCTCGGCAACATGGCGCAACACCATCCGACCTATTCGCAGATTCACGCGCTGGCGCAGGAAGTGGCGCGGCTTTCGGGTGCCAGCTTTGGTGTGCTGGGTGAAGCCGCCAACAGTGTGGGCGCAGTGGCAGTGGGCGCAATTCCGGGCTGTGGTCCGCTGGGTCAAACGGCCATCAAGGGCTTGAATGCCCAACAGATGCTGGCCAACCCCCTGCGTGCTTATCTCATGCTGGGTGTTGAAGCTGAGCTCGACACCCATGACCCGGTCAGTGCGCTGAGCAGCATCAATGCCGCTGAGTTTGTTGTGGTGATGTCGCCCTACAAAGGAAAATCGCTCGATTACGCTGATGTCTTGCTGCCGGTTGCCCCCTGGACTGAAACCTCGGGCACCTTTGTGAATACTGAAGGGCGGGTGCAAAGTTTTAATGCAGTGGTCAAACCACTGGGTGAAACGCGTCCTGCGTGGAAGGTGCTGCGTGTGCTGGGCAACCTGCTCGGACTGGCCGGCTTCGATCACAACGACTCGAAGGATGTGCTGCGCGACGCATTGGGTGAAACGCCAATCGGGTCGGTACAGGCGTTTCTGAATAATGAGGTCCGAGCCGTGTCCGTGACGCCCGCGCCCGTCATGACAGGACTGGAACGGGTGGCGGAAGTCCCGATCTATCAAACCGACGCCGTGGTGCGCCGCTCGCCCGCATTGCAGATGACACAGGATGCTGCGCTACCGGTCGCGCGCATGCACAGTCATCTGATCGCCAAGCTGGGGCTACAGGAAAACGGCCGCGTCTCCGTGCGGCAATCCGCAAGTGCGCTGACCTTGAAGGTTCAGCGCGATGACTTGCTGCCCGAAAACTGTGTGCGTATTCCCAGCGGTCATCCGCTGACCGCCAGCCTGGGCCCGATGTTTGGTGCCATTACTGCGGAGCCAGTCTAATGGGAGGCTTTGAACTGGATTGGGCAACGATTCAAACGGTCGCCTGGACGTTGATCAAGATCATGGCTTTGGTCGTGCCGCTGATGCTGAGCGTGGCCTACCTGACCTACGCAGAAAGAAAAATCATTGGCTGGATGCAGGTGCGTATCGGCCCCAATCGCGTGGGTTATATGGGCCTGCTGCAGCCCATTGCCGACGGCATGAAATTGATGATGAAGGAAATCATCATTCCTTCTGGCGCTAATCGCAGCCTGTTCATACTTGGCCCGATTCTGGCCATTGCGCCGGCCCTGGCCGCGTGGGCAGTGATCCCTTTCACCGATACGCTGGTGCTGGCCAATATCAATGCGGGCTTGCTGTATGTGTTGGCGATGACCTCAATGGGCGTGTATGGCGTCATCATCGCTGGCTGGGCATCCAACTCCAAATACGCGTTCCTCGGCGCAATGCGTTCAGCGGCGCAGATTGTGTCGTATGAAATCGCGATGGGATTTGCGCTTGTCGGTGTGTTGATGGCCTCGCAGTCGCTGAATCTCATCGACATTGTGCAGGGTCAATCGGGAGGCGCGCATCAGTGGTACATCTGGCCGTTGTTTCCATTGTTTGTTGTGTATCTGATTTCCGGCGTGGCGGAAACCAACCGCGCACCGTTTGACGTATCCGAAGGCGAGTCTGAAATCGTCGCCGGTTTCCACGTCGAATATTCCGGCATGGCGTTCGCTGTGTTCTTCCTCGCTGAATACGCCAACATGATCCTGATCGCAGCGTTGACCACGCTGATGTTCCTCGGCGGATGGCTGTCGCCGGTCTCCTTCCTGCCAGACGGATTCATATGGTGGGCACTGAAAGTCATGTTCGTGCTGTTTCTGTTTCTGTGGTTTCGCGCCACTTTCCCGCGCTATCGCTATGACCAGATCATGCGCCTCGGCTGGAAAGTGTTCATTCCCATCACCATCGTCTGGATCGTCGTGGTTGGCGGCATGATGCAGACGCCGTATGGTTATCTCTTCCATTGAGCGCGCGATGAAACGAATCACACACTTTTTCGGCAGCCTGCTTCTGATTGAACTCCTGCGCGGCATGATGCTCACGGGACGGCATTTGTTTGCCCGCAAAATCACGATTCAGTTCCCCGAAGAAAAAACACCGCAATCACCACGCTTCCGTGGTCTGCATGCGCTGCGCCGTTACCCGAACGGTGAGGAGCGCTGCATCGCCTGCAAGCTGTGCGAAGCCGTGTGCCCGGCGCTCGCCATCCACATCGAATCTGAAAAGCGCGACGATGGTACACGGCGTACCACGCGCTATGACATCGATCTGACCAAGTGCATTTTCTGCGGATTTTGCGAAGAATCCTGCCCGGTCGATTCGATCGTTGAGACCCGTATCCTGGAATACCACGGTGAGAAACGTGGTGACCTCTATTACACCAAGTCCATGCTGCTTGCCATCGGCGACCAGCATGAAGAACAAATTGCAAAAGACCGCGCAGCCGACGCCAAGTACCGTTAAAAAATCGACATGACTTACATGACTGCGATCTTCTATTTCTTCGCCGCCATCCTGGTGTTTGCCGGGCTACGCGTCATCACCGCACGTAACCCGGTGCATGCTGCATTGTTTCTGGTATTGGCGTTTTTCACGGCGGCCGGGCTGTGGATACTACTGGAGGCGGAATTCCTCGCCATCACGTTGGTACTGGTTTACGTTGGTGCGGTGATGGTGTTGTTTCTGTTTGTGGTGATGATGCTAGACATCAACCTGGCCAGGTTGCGCGAAGGGTTCTGGGATTATTTACCCCTGGCAGGTTTCGTCTCGGTGTTGTTGATGATCGAGATGGCATTGATTCTGGGCAGCCGTCATTTTGGGCTGGCAGTGATGGCTACGCCGGCGCCGCATCCTGCGGATTACAGCAACACCAAGGAACTCGGGCGGCTGATTTATACCGATTACGTCTATGCATTTGAGCTCGCTGCAGTGATTCTGTTGGTGGCGATTGTGGCTGCGATTGCGCTGACGCTGCGTCGCCGCAAGGACAGCAAGTATATCGATCCGGCCGATCAGGTTAGGGTCAAGCGCAACGACCGTTTGCGCATCGTGAAAATGCAGACCGTGAAAAAACAGGCTAAGCCGGAAGCAGGGGAGACGGGCGCATGATTTCCTTATCGCATTACCTGGTCTTGGGTGGCATCCTGTTCGCCATCAGCGTGCTGGGCATCTTCCTCAACCGCAAGAATGTGATCATTCTGTTGATGTCCATCGAGTTGATGCTATTGGCGGTGAACATGAACTTCATCGCGTTCTCGCATTATCTCGGTGATATCCACGGCCAGATTTTCGTCTTCTTCATCCTCACCGTCGCGGCGGCAGAATCTGCCATCGGTCTGGCGATTCTGGTGGTGCTCTTCCGCAGCCTGCATACGATCAATGTCGATGACCTCGACCAACTGAAAGGCTGATGCGGATGGACATGCAGACGCTTTATCTCATCGTGCCGCTGGCGCCACTCTTCGGTGCGATCGCTGCCGGCCTGTTTGGCAGGTTGATCGGCCGCACCGGTTCTCATGTCGTTACCATCACTGGCGTAGCCATCTCGTTTATCGCCTCGGTGCTGATTTTCCAGGATGTACTGGCGGGTCATACCTACAACGGATCGATTTACACCTGGATGGTGCTGGGCGATTTGCGCCTCGAAATCGGCTTCCTGATCGATTCATTGACGACCATGATGATGCTGGTCGTCACCTTCGTTTCGCTGATGGTGCATATCTACACCATCGGCTACATGCGGGATGATCCCGGTTACCAGCGCTTCTTCAGTTATATCTCGCTGTTCACCTTCGCGATGCTGATGTTGGTGATGAGCAACAATTTCCTGCAACTGTTCTTTGGCTGGGAAGCGGTAGGCCTGGTGTCGTATCTGCTGATCGGCTTTTGGTACACCAAGGAAACGGCGATCTACGCCAACCTCAAGGCCTTTCTGGTCAACCGGGTGGGTGACTTTGGCTTCATTCTGGGTATCGGCCTGGTGCTGGCCCACTTTGGCTCGCTCGATTACGCCACCGTGTTCGCCAAAGCACCGTCGCTTGCGCGTGAAACCATCACCCTGTTTCCAGATACGCAATGGATGCTGATGACGGTGATTGGCATTCTGCTGTTTATCGGCGCGATGGGTAAATCGGCGCAATTCCCGCTGCACGTCTGGTTGCCCGATTCGATGGAAGGTCCGACGCCAATTTCCGCGCTGATCCACGCAGCCACGATGGTGACAGCCGGTATCTTCATGGTGGCCCGGATGTCGCCGTTGTATGAACTCTCTGACGTGGCCTTGAGTTTCATCATGGTGATCGGCGCGATTACTGCGCTTTTCATGGGTTTTCTCGGCATCGTACAGAACGACATCAAGCGCGTGGTCGCGTATTCCACCTTGTCTCAACTGGGTTACATGACCGTCGCGCTCGGTGCCTCGGCATACTCAGTTGCGGTTTTCCATTTGATGACGCACGCTTTTTTCAAGGCGTTACTGTTCCTGGCGGCAGGCTCGGTGATCATCGCGATGCACCACAATCAGGACATCCGCTACATGGGCGGCCTGAAGAAATACATGCCGATCACCTGGATTACGTCGCTGATCGGCTCACTGGCATTGATCGGCACGCCTTTCCTGTCAGGCTTCTATTCCAAGGAAACCATCATTGAAGCAGTCAAGCTGTCGCACCTGCCTGTGGCTGAAGTCGCCTATTGGGCGGTGCTGATAGGGGTGTTCGTCACGGCCTTCTATTCGTTCCGCATGTATTTCCTGGTCTTCCACGGCAAGGAGCGCTTCCAGAATGCGCCGCATGCACATGGCCATGACGATCATGGGCATCATGACGAGAAGCCCCACGAGACACCGTGGGTGGTGACGGGACCATTACTTGCCCTGGCCTTGCCATCATTAGCCATCGGCTACATGACCATCGAGCCGATGCTGTTTGGTGATTTCTTCGGCAACGCGATCTACGTTGCAGATCGCCATCCGGTCATGCACGAACTCAATCAGCATTTTCAGGGTGCGGTTGCGATGGGCCTGCATGCTGTGGTGACCTTGCCGTTCTGGCTGGCCGCAGCGGGCGTGGGTTTGTCGGCATACTTTTATCTCATGCGTCCGGATATCCCCGCGGCCATTCAAAAACGCTTCAGCTTCATCCACAGCATGCTGGTCAACAAATACTGGTTTGACGAGTTGTACAGCGCGGTATTTGCCAAGGGAGCGCGCCTGTTGGGCGGCAGCTTGTGGCGACGCGGCGATCAGGCGGTGATCGACGGCTTCATCATCAACGGTTCGGCGCATCTGATCGAACGCCTGTCCCGACTGGTACGTGCTTTCCAGTCCGGTTACATCTACCACTACGCGTTTGCCATGTTGATCGGGGTGTTTGCCCTGGTGACCTGGTTCGCGCGGCTCAACTAAACCTACGCCATGTTCGGACAGTCGATTCTCTCTCTCGTCATCTGGGTCCCGATACTGGCCGGGGTAGCTGTGCTCGCCACCGGTTCCGACCGCAACGCGGCGTTGGCCCGCTGGGTGGCGCTGGCTGGAGCCCTGCTTGGGCTGGTTGTGGCAGTTCCACTCGTTACAGGCTTTGATACGTCGACCTCGACCATGCAGTTCGTGGAGCAAGCGGCGTGGATTCCGGCCTTCAACATCCATTACCACCTGGGTGTTGATGGCATTTCCATGCCGTTGATCCTGTTGAACAGCTTCATCACCGTGTTGGTGGTGATTGCCGGCTGGCAAGTGATACAGGACAAGATCGCGCAATACATGGCGGCCTTCCTCATCATGTCGGGCCTCATCAACGGCGTGTTCGCGTCGCTCGACGGCATCCTGTTCTACGTCTTTTTCGAGGCCATGCTGATCCCGTTGTATCTGATTATCGGCGTGTGGGGCGGGCCGAACCGCGTCTATGCAGCGTTCAAATTCTTCCTCTATACCCTGCTTGGTTCGTTCCTGATGCTGGTGTCGATGATCTATCTGTATTTCCAGTCCGGCGGTAGTTTCGATATTCAGACCTGGCACAGCACCACGCTCGGGATGACGGCGCAGACGTTCATGTTCTTCGCTTTCCTGCTCGCATTCGGAGTCAAGGTGCCGATGTGGCCGGTCCACACCTGGCTGCCCGACGCCCACGTTGAAGCCCCAACTGGCGGATCAGTGGTGCTGGCGGCGATTACGCTGAAGGTTGGCGCTTACGGTTTTCTGCGCTTTGTTTTGCCGATCCTGCCGGATGCGAGCCATGAATTCGCCTGGCTGGTTATCACACTGTCGCTGATCGCCGTTGTCTACATCGGCCTGGTCGCGCTGGTGCAGTCCGACATGAAAAAGCTCATTGCGTATTCGTCGGTCGCGCACATGGGTTTCGTCACCCTCGGCTTCTTCATGTTCAATCCATTAGGTGTAGAAGGCGGACTGGTACAGATGATTTCGCACGGTTTTGTTTCAGCCGCGTTGTTTCTGTGTATTGGTGTGATGTACGACCGCCTGCATTCCCGACAGATCAAGGATTACGGCGGACTGGCCAGCAGGATGCCGGTATTTGCCGCCTTCTTCATGCTGTTTGCCATGGCCAACGCCGGGCTGCCTGCAACCAGCGGTTTTGTTGGCGAGTTCATGGTCATCATGGCGGCCACTCAGGTGAACTTCTGGTATGCCCTCATCGCCGCCACCTCGCTGATCACTGGCGCGGCCTATACCCTGTGGATGTACAAACGGGTGGTATTCGGCGCGGTCACCAACCCTAAGGTTGAGGACATGAGCGACGTCAATGCCCGCGAGATCCTGCTGCTCGGCGTACTGGCTGTGTGTGTACTGGCCATGGGTCTGTACCCCAAGCCGTTCACTGACATCATGCATGTGTCCGTGATCGACCTATTGACGCACGTCGCCCAAAGCAAATTACCGTGAGCGATCGCCCATGAGCACTTTACCCATGCAACTTGCCCAATTCGTCCCGGCCTTGCCCGAAATATTCGTGCTGGTCATGGTTTCGCTGATTCTGCTCATCGATGCTGCAGTTGACGACAGCAAACGCTATCTGGCTTATTCGCTGTCATTACTCACCCTGGCCGGCGCAGCCTTTCTGACCGTGCGCGACCTGTCGAGCATGCCGCTCCTGACACTTGGCGGACTTTTTATCGACGATCCCCTGTCGGATGTGTTGAAGCTGTTCCTCTACCTGACTGTTGCCGTGGTGCTGGTCTATTCGCGCGACTACCTGACCGAGCGCGGACTCTACAAGGGCGAGTTCTTCGTACTGGCGTTGTTTGCGTTACTGGGCATGATGGTGATGGTGTCGGCGAGCCATTTCCTCACGCTTTATCTCGGTCTTGAACTGCTCTCGTTGTCACTGTATGCCATGGTGGCGCTACAGCGCGATTCCAGCGTGGCCACCGAAGCGGCGATGAAGTTTTTCGTGCTGGGTGCATTGGCCTCAGGCATGTTGTTGTACGGCATGTCGATGGTGTACGGCGTCACCGGTTCGCTGGCCTTGGGCGACATGGCGATTGCCCTGCAGGACGGTACGGACCTGCGTATTCCACTGGTGTTTGGGGTGGTGTTTATCGTCGCGGGACTGGCTTTCAAGCTGGGTGCTGTGCCGTTCCATATGTGGGTGCCGGATGTTTACCACGGTGCGCCTACCGCCATGACGCTATTCATTGGCACCGCACCTAAAATTGCCGCGTTTGCCTTTGTCGTGCGCATTTTAGGACAGGGTCTCGAATCGCAAGTGGCAGAATGGCGCGACATGCTGGTGATCCTGGCTGTGCTGTCGATGGCCGTCGGCAATATTGCCGCCATTGCACAAACCAATCTGAAACGCATGCTCGCGTATTCAACGATTTCGCACATGGGTTTTATGCTGCTCGGCATACTTGCGGGTTCGCAAAACGGCTATGGCAGCGCAATGTTCTATGTGCTGGTGTACGCACTGATGAGCCTGGGCAGTTTTGGCATGATTCTGTTGTTGTCTCGTGCCGGATTTGAATCCGACCAGCTGGAAGATTTCAAGGGCCTTAACCGTCGTAGTCCGTGGCTGGCTTTTTTGATGTTGCTGCTGATGTTCTCGATGGCCGGGGTGCCGCCAACGGTGGGTTTCTACGCCAAGCTTGCGGTACTGCAGGCGGTCGTTGAAATTGGTTATGTGTGGCTGGCGGTTGCAGCCGTGATGTTCTCGCTGGTCGGTGCTTTTTACTACCTGCGCATAGTCAAGCTGATGTATTTTGATACCCCACATGACACGACCCCGATTACCCCGAGCTTCGACATCCGTGTCATCATGTCGGCCAACGGCTTGGCTGTCCTGGCGATCGGTGTCCTGCCACAGCCGCTGATGGCAGTGTGTATGCACGCCATCAGCGCGTCTTTTTAAGCTTGAGTTTTTTGAACCTAAGAACGCCGGAGCCAGTCTGCTCCTGCATTGATTGTCTTTCGGATTGACCGCGTGAACTTTTCCACCTCCCTCCTGCTGATTCTGGCCTTCATCGCCGCCAACCTGCCTTTTCTTGTTGAACGCATTTTTTTTGTCATCAAACCTCAATCCGGTAGCAAGAATATCGCCTGGCGGCTGCTGGAGCTGACGACAATGTTTTTCGTCGTAGGTGGAATTGCGTTGCTGATGGAAAACAAGCTCGGTGATATTCATCCGCAAAACTGGGAATTTTATGCCGTCAACGCGTCGTTGTTCGTCGTGTTCGCGTACCCCGGGTTTGTGTACAAATATCTGTGGAGGCGTCGTGGAGGCTAGGCCTGGCCTGTATTGATGCGCTTACCAAACAGGCCTATAGTAAACCGTTAATAAACGTTGAGTGAGCCACGCCTGCCCGTTGTCGTCCACGGTCAGGTGATGGCGAAAATAGAGATATGCGCTCTGTTGATATCTATCCAAGCCGGTCCCCAACCGAGATATGCTGGGAGGAGGTCGCCCATGATGACCACTCCGTACAGCTTTATGCCGACTCGCAGTCCTTCCTGGATGCGTTGGAAGGGTTTGCCAGTGGCGGACTGCGTGCTGGCGAAAGCGTGATTGTGATCGCGACTGAAATGCATCGCCGCGCACTTGACCGCAAGCTGACCCGGCGCGGATACGACCTCGAGCAAGCGAAACTCGACAATCGCTATATCGCAGTAGACGCTGTAGCCACCATGAATCAATTTATGGTTGACGGTCGCGTGGACAGCGAAAAATTCAATGCCTGTGTGATGGATCTTTTTTCCCGTGTGTGCGGTAATGGCCGGCGGGTTCGTGCGTTTGGCGAGATGGTTGCCATCCTGTGGGAACAGGGCGATCACGCCGCGACGATCCAGCTTGAATCCCTATGGAATGACTTCTGCACAAGAGTAGGGCTTTGCCTGTTTTGCGCCTATCCACGGAGTGGATTTACCGACGCGAACCAGGACAGCATGCAGACGATCTGCGCCCATCATTCACGGGTGATTCCGGAATAAGGGCGCTCCCCTGTACTGCAGTGTCTTAATTCAGGGCGGACTGTTTCCGTTCCGTAGCCCGCCCGGTTCAACATCAGGATTAAGTCGCCGCGGTGCCTGGGGCTTCAACCCTTTTCCTGCGCTTGGTTTTGACAATGCCGGATTGTCGTTGTTGGGCGGCAGGCGTAGATTGCGCTTAGCAACGTTCGATTGGCAGAGGAGCCAGGATGTCCCAGCCCCATTCGATCGCGTCTACCCCCCATTCACTTTACCAGCGCCACACCCTGACGATACGGGTGATGCACTGGATGAATGTGTTGGCATTCAGCTTGCTGCTGCTGAGCGGACTTCAGATATTCAACGCCTATCCCGCCCTGAACTGGGGCAAGTCTTCGTATAACGGACAAGCCCCTTTGTTGCAAATAGACGCGTACCGGGATGCACAAGGCCAGCTTGTTGGCGTTACCCGGATAGGGGGCCACCCATTTGAAACCACCGGCGTGTTAGGGGTGTCGGCTGACGCCAGCGGGAATCCGAGTGTGCGGGCTTTTCCCACGTGGATAACCGTACCCGGTGCGCAGTGGCTGGCGATGGCCCGGCGCTGGCACTTTTTCTTTGCCTGGATACTGGTCATCAATGGGGTGGCGTATCTGCTGTACGCGCTGGCCAGCCGCCACCTGACGCGCGACCTAAGCCCATCCCGACGAGATTGGCGCAGCCTTGGGCAATCGATCAGGGATCATGTGCGCTTTCGGCACCCGCGCGGGGAAGAGGCCAAGCGCTACAACATCCTGCAGAAACTGGCCTATCTCGGCGTGATATTCGGCTTGTTCCCGCTCGTGATCGTTGCAGGTCTGGCGATGTCACCTGGGCTAAATGCATTGCTGCCTGGCTGGATCGATATTTTTGGTGGTCGCCAGTCTGCACGCACGGTGCATTTCATCGCGGCCTGGGCCTTGGTCGCCTTTGTTTTCATCCATGTATTCGAAGTGATGGTTTTCGGTTTATGGAATAACCTGCGTTCCATGATTACCGGGCGCTATCGGGTACCCGCAGAGGAGTCAGATCATGCCAAACGATAATTCCGGCCGTCGGCGGTTTTTGGGCCGTATGTTGGCGGCCAGTGGTGGCCTGCTGTTGGCCGGGTGCGACCGGTTGTCACAAACTGAATGGTTTTCCAACGTGCTGTCGAGCGCTGAAAAATTGACGCAGGCCGCGCAAAAGCTGATTGTGCCGCGCAACGCCATGGCCCAGGAATTCAGCCCTGCGGATATCTCGCCCGTCTTTCGCAGCAATGGCACCTCCAACCCGAATAATCCTGTCTATCAGGCGCTTGCAGCCGATGGCTTCAAGGACTACCAGCTCAAGATCGGTGGGCTGGTTGAGCATCCTGCTGTGTATTCCCTCGCCGAACTGAAAGCGCTGCCCAGCCGCAGTCAGATTACGCGCCATGATTGCGTCGAAGGCTGGAGCGCGATTGGAAAATGGCAAGGCGTGCAGCTTAGCCAATTATTGCAGCGGGCGCAGCCGCTGGCTGGCGCTCGCTATGTGGTGTTCGATTGCTTTGATCCGATGGATGCGCGGGGTACAGCGTATTACTACGAGAGCATTGATCTGGACGAGGCCAACCATCCACAAACCCTGTTGGCTTACGCACTGAATGATGCCGATCTGCCGATCAAGAATGGCGCGCCGATCCGGCTGCGGGTTGAACGCCAGCTGGGCTACAAAATGGCTAAATATGTGATGGAGATCAGGCTGGTAGACAGTTTTGACGGTATCGCCGGCGGTAAGGGCGGTTATTGGGAAGACCGTGGATATGAATGGTTTGCCGGGATATAGCTTGGTCTGGCGCACTACAATGACATGGATTTAAATGAGTGGAACAAGAATGGATACTATGGAATTCAAACTGCGCGGCGAATACGTCGCGCTCTGCGACCTGCTCAAACTTACGGGTATTTCTGGCAGTGGTGGCCAGGGCAAGCTCATGATTGCCAATGGCGAGGTGACGGTGGATGGTCTGCCCGAAAGCCGCAAAACGGCCAAGATCCGGGCCAATCAAACGGTGCAGTGTCTGGGCCAGCAAGTCATGGTCGTGGCGGCTTGATCGCCATGTCACTCAGGCGGCTGCGCCAGGGCGAGCTAAAGAAAACAGAAGAAAAATCGTCCAGAGTCAAACTCCACCACTAGGCGCGCGCCCCGATTCAGCGCGTAATCCCATGATCCTTTGGTCGCACAGCCCACGTGACATTCGCTCACGCCTGCCGGTGATTCCAGATCGCGTTCACGGTCATACCAGCTCAATAACATGGTGTCGTCAGCCAGTTGTTGCTGCGCGATGGCGGTGGCTAACTTCAGTGCGGCATTGAAGTCGAGCTCGAGCTCAGCGCTGTCCAACCGTAAGCATTTCATGGTGCTGAGTCGGTTAGCGCTTTTAGCGCGTAGAGCATGTCGAGCGCTGCTTTCGGCGTGAGCGTGTCGGGATCGAGTTCACGCAGTTGATCTAGCGCAGGATGCGGCGGCGGAACATCCTTGGGCATGTGAGCGACGAACAGGTCACCTTGCGGGCCGGGATGCAGTTGCGCATTCTCCAGCTCGCGCAAATGGCGGCGCGCGGCCAAGATAACCGGACTGGGCACACCCGCCAGCCGCGCCACCTGGATACCGTAGCTCTGTGAGGCCGGGCCTTCTTCCACTGCATGCAAAAAGACCAGGTCTGCGCCGTGCTCCTTGGCGTCGAGATGGACGTTGGCGAGCTGTTTGTATTCGTTGGCGAGCTGGGTCAGCTCGAAATAGTGGGTTGCGAACAGGGTGAACGCGCGCGTGGCGCTGACCAGATGCCGTGCCACCGCCCAGGCCAGCGCGAGGCCGTCGAACGTCGAGGTACCGCGGCCGATTTCATCCAGCAAAACCAGGCTATTGGCGCTGGCGTTATGCAGGATGTGGGCGGTTTCGGTCATCTCGACCATGAAGGTCGAGCGGCCTCCCGCCAGATCATCCGACGCACCGATGCGGGTAAATATCTGATCGATTTCGCCGATTTTCGCCGTGCGGGCGGGTACCCACAAGCCGCAGCAGGCCATCAGCGTGATCAGGGCGACCTGCCGCATGTAGGTCGATTTGCCGCCCATGTTGGGGCCGGTAATCAGCAGCATCTGGCGGCTGCGGTTGAGTGTGACGTCGTTGGCAATGAAATGCGCGACCTGCGCTTCGACCACTGGATGGCGGCCGCCGCGGATCACGATGCCGGGTTCGTCGCTGTAGTCGGGCGCATTGAGTTTGAGTGTGCGCGTGCGCTCGGCCTGGCTAGCGAGCACGTCGGTCTCGGCCAGAGCCTCCGCCAGCAACAGCAATGCCGGCACATGCGGCGTCAGCGTTTCCAGCAGCGCGTCGAACAGCGCTTTCTCGCATGCCAATGCCCGATCCTGCGCCGACAGCGCTTTGTCTTCGAAGGCTTTCAGTTCAGGTGTGATGTATCGCTCGGCATTCTTGAGCGTCTGGCGGCGGCGGTAATCGTCGGGGACTTTTTCCGATTGTGCCCGGCTGACTTCAATATAAAAGCCATGCACCTTGTTGTATTCCACTTTCAGCGTGGTGATGCCTGAGCGTTCGCGTTCGCGCGTTTCCAGTGCCAGCAGGAAGGCGCCGGCGTCGCGGGTCAGCGCACGCAGTTCGTCGAGATCGGCGTCATAGCCATCAGCAATCACGCCGCCTTCGCGCAGCACGCTGGCGGGCTCGGGCTGGATGGCGCGTGCCAGCAGTTCATGCAGATCCGGGCGGGCGGCAAGCGATGCCCCCAGCGCGGACCAGCGGGCGTGATCATCAGGCAGCGCAGCGGCCAGCGCGGGCAGTTGCGCCAGGGTGTCGCGCAGGCCGGAGAGGTCGCGTGGACGCGCATTTTTGAGTGCGATGCGTCCGCTGATGCGTTCCACGTCGGCGCAGCACTTGAGCAGTTGGGAGAGGGCGCGCGTGATATCAGGTGCGTCGGCCAACACGCCGATGGCGTCGCGTCGCCGGGTGAGCACCACGCGATCGCGTAGCGGGTGGTGCAGCCAGTGGCGCAACAGCCGCGTGCCCATACCGGTGGCGGTGGTGTCGAGTACCGACAGCAAGGTCGGCGCGGCTTCGCCACGCAGGGTTTCGGTGAGTTCCAGATTGCGCCGGGTGGCGGCGTCGAGCTGCACGAAATCGCTGTCGCGCTCGGCCTGGATGGACTGAATGTGCGGCAGCGCCGTGCGTTGCGTGGTCTGGATGTAATCGAGCAGCGCGCCAGCGGCAGCAATGGCCTGAGGCAGCGTGGCCACGCCGAAGCCAGCCAGATCACGGCTGCCGAATTGCTGCGCCAGCCGGGTTTGCGCGCCGCTCGCGTCGAACTGCCACGGGGCCAAACGGCGCACCGCGCACGTTGCACCGACCAGTTTGAAATCATCTGGCGCCAGGATTTCCGCCGGGCGTACCCGTGCCAATAGCGCGGGCAGGGCGGCCAACTCGACTTCACTGACCTGGAATCGGCCTGCGGCCAGGTTGAGCCAGGCTACGCCAATGGATTCGGGGCTGGGGGCAATCGCCAGAATCAGGGTGTCGCGGGTTTCATCCAGCAGGCCTGAGTCGGTCAGCGTGCCCGGCGTGATGATGCGCATCACCTGACGATCAACCGGGCCTTTGCTGGTGGCGGGGTCGCCCACCTGTTCGGCGATGGCTACCGATTCGCCCAGCTTCAGCAGTCGTGCCAGATACTGCTCGGCGCTGTGATACGGCACCCCGGCCATCTTGATCGGTTCGCCAGCCGACGCACCGCGGGTGGTGAGCGTGATATTGAGCAACCGCGATGCTTTCTCGGCGTCGTCGAAAAACAGCTCGTAAAAGTCGCCCATGCGGTAGAACAGCAGCATGTCGGGATGCTGCGCCTTGATGCCGAGGTACTGCTGCATCATCGGCGTGTGGGCAGTGGCAGGCGCCTTGGCAATGGACATGGGCGGGCTGGCGGGGTGTTTAAACTTTCAGTTCGGGGGGCAGGTGTGGCGCGAGAACTTGCAGCATTTGGGCAAAGATCTTGGGGGTGGCGGCGACGATGTTGCCGGAATCCAGAAAGCCTTCGTCGCCCATGAAATTACCAACCAGTGCGCCCGATTCCTGTGCAATCAGACTGCCGGCGGCGAGATCCCAGGGCTTCAGGTGCATTTCCCAGAAGCCGTCGTAACGTCCGCAGGCCACGTAGGCGAGGTCGAGCGCGGCTGAGCCAGGACGACGCAGGCCCGAGGTGGCACGCATCATGTCGCGGAACATGTTGATATAGGCTTCGGAGAAGCTGAAGTCGGTGTAGGGGAAACCGGTGCCGATCAGACACTCAGCCAGTTTGCTGCGTTTGCTGGCACGAATGCGGCGGTCGTTGAGCATGGCGCCGCGTCCGCGGCTGGCGGTAAAAAGTTCGTTGCATGCGGGGTCAAACACCACGGCCTGGGTAATTTGCCCCTTGTGCTTGAGTGCGATGGAAACGGAATACTGCTGCAAGCCGTGCAGGAAGTTGGTGGTGCCATCGAGCGGGTCAATGATCCATTGATAGTCTTCCCCGTTTTTAGCGCCGGTCGTGCCAGACTCCTCTGCTAAAATTCCGTGGTTCGGGTAGGCGTCGAGCAGGGTTTCGATAATGGCGCGCTCGGCCATTTGATCCACCTCGGTGACATAATCGCGATCCTGTTTGCTGCGTACGGTGAGCTGGTCGAGGTCGAGGGAGGCGCGATTGATGATCGCCCCGGCTTTGCGAGCGGCTTTCACCGCCGTATTGAGCATGGGATGCATGATGTCTGGCTATAGATTCAAAGAACGATCCACCATTTTACTTGATGTATGACGCAACCAGACCCGAAACTTCTTTCCAATATTCGAATTGTGCTCGCGCGCACCAGCCACCCGGGCAATATCGGCGCGGCGGCGCGGGCGATGAAGACGATGGGCCTGTCCCAGTTGTATCTCGTTGAGCCGTATCTTTTTCCGAATAGCCAGGCCGATGCGATGGCGGCGAGTGCCGGTGAACTGCTCGCGCAGGCGCATGTGTGCTCTACGCTGGAAGACGCGCTGAAGGACACCACTTTGGCCTTGGGTGTGTCCGCACGTCGACGCGATATCGTGACCGAAGTGCTGACGCCGCCTGAGTCGGCCGTCCGCTTGCTGACCGAAGCCCAATCCCGACCGGTGGCGCTGGTGTTCGGCAATGAGACCAGCGGCTTGTCGAATGAAGAGCTGAGCTTGTGCCAGGGCTTGGTGACGATTGCCGCCAATCCGGAATACAGTTCGTTGAATCTGGCGGCGGCGGTACAGGTGCTCAGCTATGAAATCCGTCAGAACTGGCTGCAACACCCGTCATGGCCGCAGCCTGAAATCGATGCCGTCAAGCTGGATGACCTTGAGCGGTTTTACGGCCACCTCGAAACCACGCTTACAGAGCTGGAGTTTTTAAATCAGGGATCGCCCGGCAAGCTGATGCTCAAGCTGCGTTGGCTGTTTTCACGCACCCGTTTGGCGCAAGAGGAAGTGAATATTCTGCGCGGGATTTTGACGGCGGCTCAAACCGCCAAGCGCTCGGTATCCAGGTCGCGGAACTGAATGCCGTAATAGTTGACTAATTTACTCGGAAATAGCATTCTCGACGCATGAACCTGCTCAGCCAACTGAAGGAAGACATTGCCGTTGTGTTCGACCGCGATCCCGCGGCGCGCTCGACATTCGAGGTCATCACCACGTATCCGGGCTTTCATGCCATGGTGATTCACCGTCTGTCCCACAAGCTGTGGCGGTGGGAGTTGAAATGGCTGGCGCGTTTTGTTTCGCATATCAGCCGCTGGCTCACCGGAATCGAAATCCACCCCGGTGCCACCATCGGACGTCGCGTGTTCATCGATCACGGCATGGGTGTTGTGGTGGGCGAAACCGCCGAAATAGGGGATGACTGCACGCTTTATCACGGGGTCACGCTCGGAGGCACAACGTGGAGTAAAGGCAAGCGCCATCCCACGCTGATGCGTGGCGTGGTGGTTGGCGCGGGGGCCAAAATTCTTGGCCCGATTACGATTGGCGCCAATGCCCGAGTCGGTTCCAATGCGGTAGTGGTGAAAGACGTACCCGATGATGCAACAGCAGTGGGTATTCCTGCGCGCATCATTGACAGCGCAGCAGAGAAGCAGCGCAATCAGCAGGCGGAAAAGCTCGGGTTTTCGGCTTACGCCATTTCGGCCGACATGAACGACCCTGTGGTCAAGGCGATTCATGGTTTGGTCGACCATTCTGCCCACATCGATCACCGGCTCGAATTGATTCTGACGCAGCTGCAAAAAATGGGGGTGGAAATGCCTGTCGAACAGGGTAAACCAGATGATTTTGATCCGAACTATTTGAACAAAATAGTTGACTAAATTGCTCAGGTAAGTAATAGTTGACTAAATTGCTCGGGAATTTTAGAGTTCGGGCGAACTACAGGAGAATACGTCATGAGACTAACCACCAAAGGGCGCTTTGCAGTCACGGCCATGCTGGATCTGGCCCTGCGCGGCGGCAAAAGTCCGGTGACGCTGGCTGGTATCAGCGAGCGCCAGGACATATCGCTGTCTTACCTGGAACAGCTGTTTAGCCGGTTACGCCGGCATGAGCTGGTCGAGAGTGTACGTGGACCCGGCGGTGGCTACTACCTGGCCCGGCCACTCGACGAAGTCAATGTAGCAGACATCATCCGCGCAGTCGATGAGCCGATCGATGCCACCCAGTGTGGAGGCAAGGAAAACTGCCACGACGAGCACCGCTGCCTGACCCATGACTTGTGGATGGGCCTGAATGCCCATATCTATGACTATCTGGAAAATGTCTCGCTGGCGACGCTGGTGGCCCGGCAGGACGAATGCAAACAAAAAGTGATGCAAGATCGCCGCACATCAAAGATAACGCTGGCAGCTTGAAAAATGAATGAAGGTAAAACAATGAAGACACTGTATTTCGATTATTCCGCTACTACACCGGTTGACCCACGTGTGGCCGCCAAAATGATTCCTTACCTGGTGGAAGAATACGGTAATCCTGCTTCACGTTCGCACCCCTTTGGCTGGACAGCTGACAAGGCGGTTGAAGCGGCGCGCGCAGACGTGGCCGCACTGGTCGGAGCCGATCCCAAGGAGATCGTGTTTACCTCGGGCGCAACCGAATCGAACAACCTCGCAATCAAAGGCGCTGGGCACTTTTATTCGGGCACCAAGGGCAAGCACATCATCACGGTGAAGACCGAGCATAAAGCTGTCCTCGATACCGTGCGGGAGATGGAGCGTCAGGGTTTTGAAGCGACTTACCTCGACGTGAAGGAAAGTGGCCTGCTGGACCCCGAAGTCCTGCGTGCCGCGATTCGTCCCGATACCGTGCTGGTGTCAGTGATGGCGGTTAATAACGAAATTGGTGTGATTCAGGATATTGCAGCCATTGGTAAAATTTGCCGCGAAAAAGGCGTGATTTTTCACGTGGATGCCGCGCAGGCCACCGGCAAGATGCCGATTGACCTGAAGAGCCTGCCCGTCGATCTGATGTCATTTTCAGCGCACAAAACCTATGGCCCCAAGGGCATCGGTGCGCTGTATGTTCGTCGCAAACCGCGGGTGCGCCTCGAAGCGCAAATGCATGGTGGCGGTCACGAGCGTGGTATGCGTTCAGGCACGCTGGCCACACACCAGATTGTCGGCATGGGCGAAGCCTTCCGTCTCGCCAAGGAAGAAATGGCCGCCGAAAACGAGCGAATCCGCATGCTGCGTGATCGTCTTTACGAAGGCCTGAAAGATATCGAAGAGTTGCATTTGAACGGTGACTTTGAGCAGCGCGTACCGCACAACCTCAACGTCAGTTTCAACTTTGTCGAAGGTGAATCGTTGATCATGGCGATCAAGGACTTGGCTGTGTCGTCAGGGTCCGCCTGTACGTCAGCCAGCCTGGAGCCGTCCTATGTGCTGCGCGCACTGGGCCGTAGCGACGAACTGGCACACAGCTCGATCCGCTTCTCGATTGGTCGCTTCACAACCGAAGAAGAAGTCGACTATGCCATCAAACTGTTGCACGAGAAGATCGACAAGTTGCGTGAGCTTTCCCCGCTGTGGGAAATGTTCAAGGATGGCATCGATCTGAATACTGTGCAGTGGGCTGCACACTGAACCGGAAGTAAAGGAGAACACTATGTCTTACAGCGAAAAAGTACTCGACCATTATGAAAATCCCCGCAACGTGGGTTCGTTCACCAAGGATGACGACGGCGTAGGCACCGGCATGGTTGGCGCGCCCGCTTGCGGCGACGTGATGAAGCTGCAGATCAAGGTGGGCGCGGACGGCCGCATCGAAGATGCCAAGTTCAAAACCTACGGCTGTGGCTCGGCAATTGCATCCAGCTCGTTGGTAACCGAATGGGTCAAGGGCAAGACGCTTGATCAGGCCATGGAAATCAAGAACACGGCGATTGCAGAAGAGCTGGCGTTGCCGCCGGTGAAAATCCATTGCTCGATTCTGGCTGAAGACGCCATCAAGGCTGCGGTCAGCGATTACAAACAGAAAAAGGGACTGGAGTAAGCCATGGCGGTGACACTCTCCGAACGCGCAGCGCAACACGTCACCAGCTACCTCGCTAAGCGCGGTAGTGGCGTGGGCATTCGTCTCGGCGTGCGCACCACCGGCTGTTCCGGCATGGCCTACAAGCTTGAATTTGCCGATGCAGTGCCCGAGGGTGACGAGGTGTTCAGCAGCCACGGTGTCGCAGTATTTGTCGACCCGAAAAGCCTGGTTTATATCGACGGCACCGAATTGGACTACGCTCGCGAAGGCTTGAACGAAGGCTTCAGGTTCAACAACCCTAACGTCAAGAACGAGTGCGGCTGCGGCGAGTCGTTTAACGTTTGATAGCAGAAGTCAGGATTCAGGGATCAGGGTTTTTGTGTGGTCTTTGACCGCATACGATTGAATTAATGCGCAGCACAAAACCCCCTGAATCCTGATCCCCGACTCCTGACAATGGATTTCACGCAGAACCACTTCGAACTGTTTAGCCTGCCGCCATCCTATGCGCTGGATCGGGACAAACTCGACGCGGCTTACCGCGAACTGCAAAGCGCCGTTCACCCTGACCGTTTTGTTGCCAAGCCTGAAGCTGAGCAGCGCGTAGCGATGCAATGGGCTACCCAGGCGAATGAGGCGTATCAAACACTGAAGCATCCCGTCAATCGCGGTGTCTATCTGCTGAGCTTGCAAGGCATTGATGCGCTGGATGCCAACAATACCAAGATGGCGCCGGCTTTTCTGATGCAGCAGATGGAGTGGCGTGAGGCCATCCAGGAAGCGCGGACCGCTAAAAGCATGGCTGCGCTGGATAGCTTGAGCAACGACCTGCGTGCAACACATCGCCGGATCGAAGCGCAACTCGCCGAGCAAATTGACACGGTGCAGGATTATACGGCGGCGTCCGAAGCCGTGCGCCAGCTACGATTCATGTACAAACTCATCGCCGAAGTGGGTGATGTGTACGAAGAACTGGAAAACTAGAGACTATGGCTTTACTGCAAATTGCCGAACCCGGCATGTCAACCGCACCGCACCAGCATCGGCTGGCGGTGGGTATTGATCTGGGCACGACCAATTCGCTGGTAGCCACGGTGCGTTCCGGAATTGCGGTGGTGCTGGACGATGAGGCGGGTCACTCGCTGTTTCCATCGGTGGTGCGTTATCAGGCCAATTGCGATGTCGAAGTGGGCTACAAGGCCCAGGCTGCGCAAAATAATGATCCGCACAACACGATCATGTCTGTCAAACGCTTCATGGGTCGTGGTCTGTCCGACATCGACGACAGCGCCAGCTTGCCGTATCGCTTTGTCGATGCGCCAGGCATGGTGCAGATCAAAACGGCGGCAGGCGTGAAGAGTCCGGTCGAAATTTCAGCTGAAATTCTCAAGGCA
The DNA here is from genome assembly GCA_036568265.1 of Thiobacillus sp. Classification (GTDB taxonomy): domain Bacteria; phylum Pseudomonadota; class Gammaproteobacteria; order Burkholderiales; family Thiobacillaceae; genus Thiobacillus. The sequence continues at coordinate 2,929 of DATCSW010000012.1, read as the reverse complement.
TTGCGCCAGCGTGCCGAAGCCGCATTGGGTGGCGAACTGGTCGGCGCGGTCATTACCGTGCCGGCGTATTTCGACGATGCCCAGCGCCAGGCCACCAAGGACGCCGCACAACTTGCCGGCCTCAATGTGCTTCGATTACTGAACGAGCCGACCGCGGCAGCGATTGCTTATGGCCTCGATAATGCATCTGAAGGCGTCTACGTCGTGTATGACCTCGGTGGCGGTACCTTTGATATTTCGATCCTCAAGCTCTCCAAGGGTGTGTTCGAAGTATTGGCCACCAACGGTGATTCAGCTTTGGGCGGCGACGACTTTGATCAGCGTATTTTCTGCTGGATGATCGAGCAGGGCCGCTTTGCGCCACTGACTGCGTGTGACATGCGATTGCTGCTGACCAAGGCGCGTGAGGCCAAGGAAGCGCTGACCGAACGCACCGATGTGCGTGTCACAGCCGTATTGTCGACGGGCGAAATGATGGATGCCACGCTGACTCAAACCGATTTCAATGCCATGACTGCAGGCCTGGTCAACAAGACCCTGGCACCTACCCGCAAGGCGCTGCGCGATGCGGGTTTAAGTGTGGACGATATCAAGGGTGTCGTGATGGTGGGCGGCTCGACCCGCATGCCGAACGTGCGTCATGCCGTGGCCGAATTCTTCAAGCAAACCCCGCTCACCAACCTCAATCCTGACAAGGTAGTGGCGATAGGTGCGGCGACGCAAGCCGATGTGCTGGCCGGCAACCGCGCGGGGGACGACTGGTTGTTGCTCGACGTGATTCCGTTGTCGCTGGGGCTGGAAACCATGGGCGGCCTGACCGAGAAGGTCATCCCGCGCAACACCACCATCCCCACTGCGCGGGCGCAGGAATTCACCACGTTTAAAGATGGCCAGACCGCGATGAGCGTGCATGTGCTGCAAGGCGAGCGCGAACTGGCGACTGATTGCCGCTCGCTGGCACGCTTTGAGTTGCGCGGGATTCCGCCAATGGTGGCCGGCGCCGCGCGCATCCGTGTCACTTTCCAGGTGGATGCCGATGGCCTGCTATCGGTGGCGGCGCGTGAGCAAAGTTCGGGCGTTGAGGCCAGCGTACAGGTCAAGCCGTCCTACGGCCTGGGCGACGATGAAATCACGCGCATGCTGAAAGACGCGTTCACCTACGCCAAAGACGACATGTATGCGCGTGCGCTCAACGAACAGGTGGTCGATGCACAAGGCCTGATCGCAGCTACTCGCGCGGCAATGGAAGCCGACAGTGCCTTGTTGAGCGAGGTGGAAACCGTTGCAATCAACGACAGTATGGCGGCGCTCGAAGCCTTGCTGAGCCAAACCGACCATCAGGCCATCAAGCGTGGCATCGAAGCCTTGAACGCTGCCAGCACTGAATTTGCCCAGCGCCGCATGGACCAGAATGTGCGCCGCGCCATGGCTGGACAGAAACTGGAGACCTTCGGTTGAGTAACGTCATGCTGAACGACGCATTCATTGAATCCCTGCGGGTGCGGCTCGAGTCTCACCCAATCTATGCCGCGATCGCCACCGTGGACGACCTGCGCGTATTCATGCAGCACCATGTGTATTCGGTGTGGGATTTCATGTCACTGATCAAATACCTGCAGCATGAAATCGCCCCCGCACGTTGGCCGTGGACCCCCGGCGGCGATGCCTCGATACAGCGTTTCATCAACGAACTGGTGCTGGAAGAAGAGTCCGACGTTGCCTTGCCGGGCCGTGAAGGTCATACCAGCCATTTTCTGCTGTACCTGGGTGCGATGCGAGAAATCGGCGCCGACGCTGACACGCCCGCGCGCTTTGTCGAGGGGGTGGCGGGGCAGGGGATAGATCACGCATTGGATGCAGGTCTGGCGCCTGCACCATCCGCACGCTTTACCCGTACCACTTTTGATTTTCTGGCCAGTGGCAAACCGCACACCGTGGCTGCCGCGCTGGCGCTGGGCCGCGAACATGTGATTCCATCCATGTTCCGTGCGTTTTTGTCACGTATGACAGTGACCGAATCGCAAGCCCCCAGCTTTCACTACTACCTCAATCGCCACGTCCATCTGGACGAGGATTTTCATGCGCCTTTGTCTTTGCGTTTGCTGGCTTCGCTGTGTGGTGATGATCCGGCAAAATGGCGCGAAGCTGAAACGGCGGCTGAAACAGCCGTCAATGCACGGTTACAATTCTGGGACGGCGTATTCGCCGCCCTTCCAAGTCAACAATTCCAAGCGGCTTAACCGCGCTGATACTGACCATGCCCCAATTGATTGTATTACCCCATATTGAACTGTGCCCCGAAGGCACCGTCATCGAAGCCAAAACCGGCGACACCATTTGCGACACGCTGTTGGCGAATGGCGTTGAGATCGAGCATGCGTGCGAAAAATCGTGCGCATGCACGACATGCCACGTGGTAGTACGCGAAGGTTTCAATACCCTTGCAGAATCCACCGAAGAAGAAGACGATTTGCTCGACAAGGCCTGGGGCCTGGAGCCACAATCGCGATTATCGTGTCAGGCACGTGTTGCCGATACCGACCTGGTCATCGAAATTCCCAGATACACCATTAACATGGTCAGTGAAGGACATTGATATGAAGTGGACTGACTCCCTCGACATCGCGATCGAGCTCTCCGAAGCACACCCCGAAATCGACCCGCGCACGATCCGCTTCACCGACCTGCATCGCTGGGTGACCGAATTGCCGGAGTTTGATGATGTGCCCGAACACTCTGGCGAAAAAATCCTCGAAGCCATCCAGATGGCGTGGATAGACGAAGTCGATTAACAGGCTGCTGAAATACCCCACGCCGATGCGTGGCACGTTGCTCTAAAAGTTCGATTTTTCATTCAGTTCGCTCGCAGAATTGGATTTCTGCTCTCTTTGAGCTCGTTTTCGACCTTTTGAGCCCTATTTCCCCGCAT